>NZ_ACQL01000096.1 GCF_000175195.1 Actinobacillus minor NM305
GTTGATTTTCCTGAGCCTGATGTGCCGATAATTGCTACAAAATCGCCTTGTGCTATGCTCAAGTCAATATCTTTTAAAATATGAGCTTGGTTTTCACCTTCACCAAAATATTTGTTTAATTTCTCTATTTCGATCAATTTCATTTTGTAATTTCCCGTATAAAAAACAGACTATTCGAAACGCTGGACTTGTATCCGCTTAATACCTACGGCTAATTAACTGCGATTATAGCGGATACAAGTCCAGCGTTTTTTGTTCGAGGGCTATTTACAAGCGGTTGAATTTTCTAAAAAAAAAAG
>NZ_ACQL01000095.1 GCF_000175195.1 Actinobacillus minor NM305
TAAACTCGTAGAGCATTATCTTCATATCGAATTAGACAAAGGGGCTTCTAGAACAGATTGGTTGGCTCGTCCTTTAAGTGAAATACAGTGTCAATACGCCGCCGCCGATGTGTTTTATTTGTTGCCGGTTTATCAAAAAATGCAAAAAGAGCTTTCTGAAAACCGTTGGCAAAAAGCCGTTGAGGAAGAGTGTCAAAAATTCTTAAATAGAAAGCTGAAAGATGAAAATCCGGATCAAATGTATAAGCAGATTGCTAACGCATGGAGATTAGAATCTGCTCAACTTGCTGTATTACAACTTCTCACAAAATGGCGATGGGAAGAAGCGCAAAAAAGAGACTTAGCACTCAATTTTGTGATTAAAGAACAAAGTTTATATGAAATTGCTCGTCAATTGCCTAAACATACATCACAACTCTTGGAATTTATGCACCCGAATGAAGTCAGAATTCACGGGAAAAAAATCTTACGTTTAGTTGAACAGGGCATGGCAGTGTCACCCGAACATTATCCTGAAAAAATAGTACGTCTAGTGGATGAAAAAGGGTATAAATATGCTCTTAAAGCGATGCAGCAAAAAATGCAAGAAATTCAACCGCTTGATCTTGCTCCTGAATTATTGGCGAGTAAACGTCAATTAAATCAATTATTCAAATGGCATTTGAAAGGTAAGCCAACAGATAAAATGCCTGAATTATTAACGGGTTGGCGAACAGTGTATGGAAAACGCATTGCACAAGTATTAGATCACTGATCGGATATTCGGTATAATTTAAATCAGCCAACGAATAGGATAATCAAATGGAAAATAAAAAATTAGCAAGAGCGCTTGATGCGATAGATCTTAAAATTCTCAATGAACTACAACGTAACGGAAAAATCTCAAATATTGAACTTTCTAAACGTGTAGGGCTTTCACCAACGCCTTGTTTAGAACGGGTTAAACGCTTGGAAAAACAAAATGTGATTATGGGATATCGAGCGTTGCTTAACCCGGAATTACTCGAAGCGCCTCTTTTAGTTATTGTCGAGATTACGTTAGTAAGAGGTAAACCGGATGTTTTTGAAGAGTTCAACCAGGCAGTACAACAGTTAGACGAAATTCAAGAATGTCATTTGGTATCAGGGGATTTTGATTATCTTCTCAAAACTCGAGTAGCAGATATGGCTGCCTATCGTAAGTTACTGGGTACCACCTTGTTACGTTTACCGGGAGTAAATGATACTCGAACCTATGTGGTTATGGAAGAAGTCAAACAAACCAACTACCTACTATTAAAATAAGGATAAAATGTGATTAAACGACTTAGAGGAAAGGAAAATCTCATTAACTTTGCGATTGCGATAGTCGGGTTATTGGGTATCTATCTTATTTTAGCGTGGGCAAGTTATAGTCCTTTAGATAACGCTTGGAGTGTCGCGAGTTCTGCTACGGAAAATCAAATCCTTAATAAAACAGGTAGTTTAGGGGCATGGATGATTGATTTACTCTATGCCTTTTTCGGGAAATTAAGTTTTCTTGTTCCATTTTCAATCACAGGGGCTTCCGCTTATGCGCTTATTATGCGTATAGCTGAAGAACTGACTCTCAAACAGTTTCTGCTTTGGGTAGGGAGTTTTTTACTCCTGATGTTAGGGTTATCAGGTATTGCAACTTCTGTTCTAAGTAACTCAGCTTATTATCTTTCTGGTGGTTTTATTGGAAGTATGTTACATGCTTTTTTAGATTCAACCATTGGGCAATTTGGGACCTTGTTCGTTTCGATGCTATGTGTGGCGGTGGGTTTCTATTTTTGCTCCGGACAATCTCTCATCCCACTGTTTACGCAATTTTATGATTGGGTTACTGCAAAAGATGAGAAAAAAGCAGAAGAAGTTGGTGTTTCATCAGAAGCGGAAAGAGTGGTATCTGATTTAAGTGAAGAAACTGTAGGACAAGCGGAAGAAATGCAAAATGTTGAGAATCAGTTCACAGACCCAGCGCATTTTAAACGCCCTAATATTCATGGGTTACGTCCAACAACACCATCAGAAGATGAGATTGTACACATTGAACAAAAGCATGAAGAAAATGGTGGCGCAATGTTTAAGGTCGATTCGGGCCTTACTTTACCAAGTGTAAATGTGCAGGGATTTAATCCTCAAGATGACGTTATCGCACCTGAAAAAACAGAGGAAGAAGTTCTACACATCGACCTACCTAAAGTAAGATTAAATCCGCAGGCAGAAGAACATCCTCAAATGCAAGCGGCTGATATTTCTCATGAATTTACAAATTCAGATTTTGTGAATCCAGCGCAATTTAAAGTTAAACTCCCTGAAAATACATTATCAGACGAAACAGCTGAAGAATGGGAACATGAAGATGAGAATGAAGAAGAAAGAGTAGTTGAAATTAGTGAGGATGATGTTCAACCTCCAGCATTTATGCAAGAATTCCAACCTATGGCGAAGCCTATCATAAAGCTAACACCTTTTGAAGAGGTTGAGGAAACCCAAACGGAAGATGATTTTGAGTCTGAGAGAGCAAAGGCCTTTGCCGAAATGGAGCGTGCAAGGTTAGCTGAAGTAGAAGCACGTGCGAAGGCAGCAGGGTTAGAGCAAACTTTTCATAAAATTACAGAAGGTTCAACCGATTTCAGTACAGATTTAACGGCACAAGTCAAAATTCGTACCGAACCAACGCCTTCAGAATTTAGCACACCAATTAAAGCAACAGTCTCTGAGAGCGCAGTTTATCCTAAAGGTTATGGCGATACGCTCATTCACCCGCTGTTGCAAAAAAATAAGGTCTTGGAAAAACCAACAACACCGTTACCAACATTAGATTTATTGGCTGAGCATAAACAAAGTACAAGACAAATTACCGAAGAGGAAATTCTTGAGACTTCTCGCCGTATCGAAACAGCACTAGCAAATTATGGTGTAAAAGCGACTGTAGAAGATGTTTTGGTTGGCCCAGTCGTAACACGTTATGAAATCAAACCGGCTGCAGGTGTGAAAGCGGCAAAGGTGACCTCTCTTGCCAGTGATTTAGCCCGAGAATTGATGTTTAAAGCTATTCGTATTACAGAAGTTGTACCGGGTAAACCTTATATGGGGATTGAAACGCCTAATCAGCATCGAGAAACGGTTTGGTTACGTGATGTCTTAAGTAGTGATGAATTTGTGAATACTAAAGCAACACTACCGATGGCGTTGGGGAAAGATATTAGCGGTAACCCTGTTGTTGTTGATATGGCAAAAATGCCACATTTACTAGTTGCAGGACAAACGGGCGGTGGAAAATCAGTCGGTGTAAATACGATGATTTTGAGTTTACTCTTTAAACTGACACCAGAACAAGTTCGCTTTATTATGATTGATCCTAAGGTGGTTGAACTATCTATTTATAATGATATTCCACATCTTCTGACGCCGGTTGTAACAGATATGAAAAAGGCGGCAAATGCATTGCGTTGGGCAGTAGAAGAGATGGAACGCCGTTATTTATTGGTTAGTCATTTGCAAGTTCGCAATATTGAAGGGTATAATGCTAAAATTGATCAGGCAGCTGATATGCAAATGCCAATTCCTGATCCAACTTGGCGCCCAAGAGATTCTATGGATGCTTTACCTCCACCATTAACGAAGTTAAGTTATATCGTGTTAATCGTTGATGAATTTGCCGATTTAATGATGAGTGCCGGTAAAGAAGTCGAAGAGTATATTATGCGTATTGCGCAAAAAGCACGTGCTGTGGGTATCCATCTAATTCTTGCGACACAAAGACCGTCCACAGATGTGATTACAGGGGTTATTAAGGCAAATATCCCTAGTCGAATTGCATTTACCGTTGCAAGCCAAATTGATTCTCGGACGATTCTTGATGCAGGCGGTGCCGAAGCCTTATTAGGACGAGGCGACATGTTATATTCAGGCGCAGGCAGCCCTGATATTATTCGAGTACATGGCGCATTTATGGAAGATGATGAAGTCTCTCGTATTGCGGATAACTGGCGGGCTCGAGGCAAGCCTCAATACTTAGATAGCATTGTAGAATCTTTGGAAGAAGTGGATACAACTAACCGAGGTGCATTAGGCGACTTAGACCCACTATTTGATGAAGTTGTTGAATTTGTGGTTGAAAGTGGTATTACCTCAATTAGTGGTATTCAACGGCGTTTTTCATTAGGTTTTAACCGTGCAGGACGAATTATTGATCAGCTTGAAGCCCAAGGGATTATCTCTGAACCGGGTAAAGGCGGAAAACGTGAAGTGTTACGTTAATACACCATTTGACATTTCAAGTAGATTGAACTACTTTAGACAAACTATTTAAATTACTTTAAGAGAGAAACACAATGTCTTATAAAAATGATGATGTTCGTATTAAGAAAATTGAAGAATTATTACCGCCAGTTGCTTTGTTAGAACGTTTCCCAGCAAGCGATATCGCAGCGGATACCGTAGCAAAAACGCGTAAGGCAGTCCATAACATAATTCATGGTGCAGATGACCGTTTATTGGTTGTGATTGGGCCTTGTTCAATCCACGATCCTAAGGCAGCATTAGAGTATGCGCGTAAAATCAAAGCGATGCGTGAAAACCCTAAAATTAACAAAAACCTTGAAGTGGTTATGCGTGTTTACTTTGAAAAACCACGTACAACAGTTGGTTGGAAAGGCTTAATTAACGATCCATATTTAAATGAAACTTATGCATTAAATGATGGGTTACGTTTAGGTCGTAAAGTGCTTTCAGATATTAATGATTTAACTGTACCTGCTGCGGGTGAGTTTTTAGATATGATTACGCCACAGTATATGGCTGATTTTATGAGCTGGGGTGCAATTGGTGCTCGTACTACAGAATCACAAGTACATCGTGAATTAGCTTCGGGACTATCTTGTGCTGTTGGTTTTAAAAATGGAACTAATGGTGGCGTGAAAATTGCATTAGATGCGATTGCTTCAGCAGAAGCACAACACCATTTCCTTTCGGTAACTAAATTTGGTCATTCAGCGATTGTTTCTACCGCAGGTAACCCGGATTGCCACATCATTTTACGAGGTGGAGATAAAGGCACTAACTATGATGCAGAATCTGTTGCGGCTGTTTGTGCTGAAATCGAGAAATCAGGTCGCCGTCCTCATGTTATGGTGGATTTTAGTCACGCAAATAGCAGTAAACAATTTAAACGCCAAATGGATGTTTGTGAAGATGTTTGCAAGCAAATTGCTGGCGGTTCAGAACTGATCTCAGGCGTGATGATCGAAAGTCATTTAGTGGAAGGTCGCCAAGATTTGAAGACAGGTCAGAAACTTGAAGATTTAGTTTACGGACAAAGTATTACAGATGGTTGTATCGGTTGGGAAGACAGTGAAAAAGCATTATTTGCTCTAGCTGAAGCTGTTGAAACTCGCCGTAATAACCGTTCAGAGAAATAATTTCGCTCATATTATTGAGCATATTAGTGTAAGAATATATGAAAAAAACCATTCTTGCTCTAGATACTGCCACTGAAGCTTGTTCGGTGGCTTTGTTACATCATGAGCAAACGACTTTTTTAGATGAATTAAGCCCTCGAACCCATACGCAACGTATTTTGCCGATGATCGATGAGCTATTAAATGCAGCGAATATCTCCATTCGAGAGGTTGATTATTTAGCCTTTGGACGTGGACCGGGGAGCTTTACGGGGGTGCGTGTTGGGGTTGGAGTAGCACAAGGATTAGCAATGGGAGCAAATCTCCCTGTTGTTGCTATTTCCAATTTAACCACGATGGCGGAGCAAGCTTATCAAGAATTAGGTGCAACGAAAGTGATTGCATTGATTGATGCCCGAATGAATGAGGTCTATTTTTCACAATTATCTCGTGAAGAAAATGGTTGGGTTGAGGTAGTAAAAGAACAAGTCTGTTCTCCTGAAAAAGCACTTGCACAATTCCAATTAAGCGACAATGTCACGGAAAATCCTATTATTGTTGGAACTGGTTGGGCAGCATATTCGCTATTTTCTGAAAAAAATCTACCGCTTGTTGTGAGTGAAATCATATTACCTTCAGCAAAATATATGCTTTCGCTTGCTAAAGATGCGATTGCAGTAGGCAACACTCAAACCGCATTAGACATTGAGCCTGTGTACTTACGAAATGAAGTAACATGGCAAAAGTTACCTCATAAACAATAGATATAAAAAAGGACGCCGTGGCGTCCTTTTGAACTATTTTCCTAGCTTCTCTTTGTAATGTTTACGGCATACAGAAAGATAAGTATCATTTCCTCCGATCTGAATTTGATCGCCATCACAAACGGCTTCTCCTTTCTCATTCATACGAATAACAAAATGCGCTTTTTTACCGCAATGACAGATTGTTTTTAATTCTTCTAATTCATCAGCCCATGCTAAGAGATATTGGCTGCCCTCGAAAAGTTCAGCTTGGAAATCAGTACGCAATCCATAACATAAAACAGGGATTTTGAGATGATCGACAACATCGGTAAGTTGGTAAACCTGTTGTTTTGTTAAGAACTGGGCTTCATCAACTAAAATGCAATGTAATGGATTTTGTTCAGATGCCGATTTAATTTCATCAAATAAATTTGTGGTCTCGCTAAAGAGATTAGCCTGTTGGGAAATCCCGATTCGAGAAGTAACTTTACCTAGCCCATAGCGATCATCAATTGCAGCGGTATAAACCAAGGTGTTCATACCTCGTTCTTGATAGTTGTAAGAAGATTGTAGCAGGGTTGTTGATTTTCCTGCATTCATAGAAGAGTAGTAGAAATAAAGTTTTGCCATATTCAAAAAATTCAAATAAAAACGGCTAATTAAATTAGCCGTTCATGTCACATAAAAGAAATTATACGTTATCAATTTGACCTAAAAGCGAACGTAAACGCTCTTGGAAGCTTTGTTGTTCGGCTTTTAATTGCTCATATTCCTGATTTAACGTAGCTTTTGCACTTTCAATTTCAGCATTTTTTTCTTTTAACTCTTCAACTTCTAATTGAAGTAATTGGATTGTTTCAACAGCTTGTTTAATTTTGCTTTCTAATTCATCAAGAACGGATAATGACATAGTATTCACCTCTAATTTTATAATGGGATAATTTGCATTGATTATACAACATTAAGACGTTGATTTCATTGAAAAGTTCGTAAGAATTCAGAATTTTATTTATTTGATCAAATTTTAATGAAATTTTAATTCGCAAACGTTTGCAACTTGATAAAATAGCCTGTCTATTTTAATGGTTATATAAGGATACCCAAATGAAACGTGCAATAGCTTTTGAATTTTCCCGTGTGACAGAAGCAGCGGCACTTGCTGCTTATGATTGGATTGGTAGAGGCAATAAAAATGCGGCTGATGATGCCGCTGTAAAAGCCATGCGAGCATTATTAAATAAAATGGAAATTCGAGGTGAAATCGTCATTGGCGAAGGGGAAATTGATGAAGCACCAATGCTATATATCGGTGAAAAGGTTGGTCAGGCTAATGCAATGGATGAAGAAGTTGATATCGCTGTTGATCCGATTGATGGCACTCGAATGACCGCAATGGGACAAGCCGGAGCTGTAGCAGTGTTAGCAGCTGGAGGTAAAAATACTTTTCTAAAAGCCCCTGATATGTATATGGAAAAATTGGTTGTGGATAGTTCTGCCAAAGGCATGATTGATTTAAATCTACCTTTAGAACAAAACATTCGCCGCGTGGCTTCCAAGAAAGGAAAACTCCTTTCGCAAATGACGGTAGCCATTTTAGCGAAACCTCGCCACGATGAGATTATTAAAAGCGTGCAAGCATTAGGTGTTCGTGTTGTCGCATTCCCTGATGGTGATGTTGCCGCAGCCGTTCAGTGTTGCTTGCCGGAAAGTGATTTTGATCTTGTGTATGGTATAGGTGGTGCGCCGGAAGGTGTTGTTGCAGCTGCGGCTGTTCATGCTTTAGGTGGCGATATTCAAGGTAAGCTTATTCCTCGTAATCAAGTTAAAGGCAATACGCCAGAGAATATTTTAGCAGCTGAAAAAGAGTTAGCGCGTTGTGCTGAAATGAACGTTCCGGTAAATCAAGTGTTAAAATTAGAAGAGATTGTTCGAGATGATAATGTTCTTTTTGCAGCGACAGGTATTACCGATGGTGATTTATTGAAAGGCGTACATCGCAAAGGTGATATTATCTCCACCGAAACGCTTCTAATCCGAGGTCGCTCCCGAACTATTCGTCGTTTAGTGTCATATCACGATATCACACGAATGTCTGAAGATTAGCTAAGTGAGACTAATTAATAACATATATTGTTTTTTATTAACGTATTCAAGTTAAAACTTGAATACGCTTTTTTATTTTTTGAAATTATGAACTCTATTTTCCGTTTTTATTTTTCTATTCTTATAATTGGCTTAATTGCCGGTTTGGTTGGTGTTTTTTTAACTTATCTATTACATCATATTCAGCACCTTGCTTTCAGTTACGGTATGAATGGTGTTGAAATGTCATTCCGAGAAGGCGTAGAGCAAAGCTCTTATCAACAACGAATGATTGCATTGACACTGGCAGGGCTTATTGGTGGTTTAGGCTGGCATGCGTTACACCGTTATGGTAAATTGGTTAGCATTAAGCAAGCTCTAGATAATCCACAACAAGGTACACCATTTTTTTCCACGTTCTCTCACGCATTATTGCAAATTATTACCGTTGGTTTAGGTTCTCCATTAGGAAGAGAAGTTGCACCTCGAGAGATGTCAGTTGCTTTTGCCTCGCTATGGCTTAAAAAAATCCGCTTGACAGTTGAAGATGCAAAATTGCTACTTGCGTGTGCGTCAGGGGCAGGATTAACAGCTGTTTACAATGTTCCATTTGCGGCAACCATTTTTATTTTAGAAACAATGTGGCTTGCTTTTAGCAAACGGGCTTTAGCAGCTGCTTTATTATGTGTTTCAACTGCTACACTGCTAGCCCGTTATTTTTTAGGCGATTTAGTCCAATATGCGACTTTACCTAAAGCTGAAATCAACCAAAGTGCGTTAAGCTTCTCACTTATTCTTGGTGTACTTATCGGTATTCTTGCCAATCTTTTTCAAGCCAGCACCAAGTCTTTTCCTGTATTTAAGAGAACAGATAAACGCTTAATCCTACTCTCAGTTATTGCTTTTGCTATTATTGGACTGATTTCACTTTATCAACCGGATATCTTGGGCAATGGCAAAGCCGGAAATCAGCTGGTTTTCCACATGATGTTAAGTGGGCAAGAGAGTTTACAGCTTTTTGTATTAAAATGGCTTACAGTATTATTGGCGTTAGCTGCTGGCGCTTATGGTGGGCTGATTACACCATCAATGATGCTGGGTAGCACTATCGCCTATTACTTAGCATTTGTGTGGAATTGTTATTTCCCGGCCGTTTCATTAGAAACGATTGCCATTGTCGGGGCTTGTGCATTTCTTGGGGTTTCACTTAAAATGCCACTAACAGCGGTCATTTTTTCGCTAGAACTTACTAGAGGATCTGCTGATTTATTGATGCCGTTAGTTTTAGCGACAACGACAGCAACTATCAGCAATAAATGCTATCAATATTGGCAAACGGCAAAATAAAGCAAAATGGACGAAGCAACCTTCGTCCATTTTTTCACTATTCTTGCGCTAATGCGGTTATTGGATTCAATTTGGAGGCATTTTTTGCCGGCATATAACCAAAAATCACACCGATAAGGGTAGAGCAGAGTACCGCCAAAACTACCGATTCCGGTGCCAGCACCATTTTAAAGTCAGCACCAATGGTATTGAACGCAATGATGATTCCAACGGCAAATAAAATACCGATTACACCACCAAGTAGACAAATTAAAATCGCTTCAATCAAAAATTGCTGCAAAATATTATTTTGCTTCGCTCCAATCGCCATTCGCACCCCAATTTCTTTAGTGCGCTCCGTAACCGAGACCAGCATAATATTCATTACACCAATACCTCCTACCACTAGTGAAATCAAGGCAATAGACGAGATAAGCAACGTCATTGTATTGGTGGTGCTGGTAATGGTCTGTTTAATCGTATCCGAGTTCATAATAAAGAAATCTTTTTTGCCGTGTTTAGCGGTTAGAAGCTCAGTGATACTTTTTTCCGCAGTTTGACTTTCAACATCATCTTTTACTTTTACGGTAAGCGAATCAATGGATTTTTCGCCGGAAATCCGTTGCATTAGAGTTGTGTAAGGTGTCCATAATTTCAAACTGGTTTGATTCATATTGTTTGACTCTTCAGCTAAACCTATAATCTGTAACGGTTTTTTGTCAACCAATAAAATTTTTCCTTCCACCGGCATTGCCAAACCTAAATCTTTGCGAGTATTTTGGTCTATCACGATAACTTGCGCAGCATTTGTAACCTCATCTGCCGAAAAAAAGCGACCGGAGATCATTTTCATTCCTTTAACATTAAGATATTGTTCGCCCACGCCATTTACCGAACCGGTTACATTTGTATTGCCATAAATCACCGTAGCACTTAAATTGCTTGATGGCGTTGTGCTATCCACATAAGGTTGTTTGGCGAGCATTGCAGCATCACTGATAGTCAGATTTTTCGTTAAATTTGCACGTCTGTCACCAAAACCCGTACCATTCATAATCGTCATTGTATTCGTGCCTAAGCTATTGATATTAGCCAAAATTTGCTCTTGCGAACCACGTCCTAAAGCAACTACGGAAATAACCGATGTAATACCGATAACGATACCTAACATCGTTAATAAAGCTCGCAACTTGTGCGCAAAAATAGCACTGATTGCCATTTTAAAAGATTCGGTAAGTTGATCGAAAAAACGGGGGTTTTTATGGGGTTGCTTGGTTAGTTTGAGTTCTTCAGAATAGGGCTTTTGCCGCTCATCTCGAATAATTCGCCCATCTTTAACTTCAATTATACGGCTAGCAGTAGCGGCAATATTCGGATCGTGTGTAACCATTACAATGGTATGTCCTTCTTTGTGCAAATCTTGCAAAATTTGCAACACCGTTTCACCACTTTTCGAATCCAATGCGCCGGTTGGTTCATCGGCAAGGATAATTTCTCCACCATTCATTAAGGCTCGAGCAATACTAACGCGTTGTTGTTGTCCGCCTGAAAGTTGATTAGGGCGATTCTCGGTTTTATCCGAAAGTCCTAATTTCGTCAATAATTGATTAGCTCGGTCTTTACGAGATGCACTGTTCATACCAGCATAAATGGCAGGTAATGCCACATTTTCATTTGCATTGAGGGCAGAAAGTAGGTTGTAGCGTTGGAAAATAAAACCGAATTTTCTCTGGCGCAGATCGGATAATTCATCAGAACTCATTTTTTGTGTTTCTTTACCATCAATTCGGCAAATGCCCGAACTGGCGGTATCCAAACAGCCAA
>NZ_ACQL01000094.1 GCF_000175195.1 Actinobacillus minor NM305
GTTTTTAGAAATAAAAGCGGTGTTTTTTATTGACAAAATATATTCAGGCTGGCTGAAACATTATCCTCTATCTTTAATACTTTTAATGATTTGACAATTTTCAATTTTTTTATTTTGACAACCAATAATTTGTTCCAAAAATGATTTAACTTCTTGTAATTGCTTAATTTGTTCGTTGATATGCGATAAATGTTTTTGGGTTAATTCATCAATATCATCACATTGATGATTGGGAGTTGTTTGGAATGTCAATAAGACCTGAATGTCTTTTAAAGAAAAACCGATATTGCGACAAGTTTTAATAAAGCGTAATTGTTCTAGCTGATTTTCATCAAAAACTCGGTAGCCATTAGCTTGAAAAGTTGGCTTGATTAAACCTTGTTTTTCATAATAACGAATGGTTTCTAAATGCACGCCTGTTTGTTCACTGGCTTGTTTAATTTGAAAAATTTTTGACATTGTACTTGACCCTGTAATGACTACGGAGTTTATATTATAGCAAATTTCAATCATCTTTAGGAGTTTATTATGGCGTGCCAAAGTTTTTGCAGTTCAAATCAGCCCATTCATCAATCACCCAAGTACAAAAAAGCCTTGTGGATTGTCTTGATATTAAATTTATCAATGTTCTTTGTGGAAATTGTAATGGGGGTTAAATCAGGTTCAACTTCACTATTGTCAGACAGTTTGGATTTCTTGGGTGATAGTGCTAATTATTTGATAAGTTTGATTGTTTTGCCAATGGCATTAAGTTACCGAGCCAAAGCATCTATGGTTAAGGGGATAACGATGGGCGTTTTTGGCTTATTTATTTTAATTACAACCATTTATCGTGCGTTTTATGGGGAAATTCCCAGTTATAGCGAAATGAGTATTGTAGGATTTTTGGCGTTATTGGTGAATGTGTCAGCGGTGTTGATATTATTAAAATTCCGTGATGGCGACAGTAATGTCCGAAGTGTATGGCTATGTTCTCGCAATGATGCGATTGGTAATGTGGCGGTAATTTTGGCTGGTATAGCAGTTTATTTTTTTCAATCAAAATATCCTGATTTAATTGTGGCGTTTATTTTGGCATTTTTAGCATTACAAGCCAGCCAAGAAATCATCAAAAGGGCTTGGGCGGAATTAAAAGTCAGCTAATTTAAAACACCGTTTGGATTGATGTTCAAGCGGTGTTTTTATTTTTAAATTTTGCAAAATAACTTTCAGGCTGCCTGAAAAAAACCTATCCCCCAAGCCCCTGTAAAATCGGACATTCTGGCATATCATCGCCACGACAGGCATCACACCACGCCCCAAGAGCAGTTTTCATTTCTTCTAATTCCTTGATTTTATTTGATAAAAATTCAATGTGCGTATTTGCCAACGCTTTGACTTCACAGCTTTTGCGGTATGGATTGTCTTGCAGTGCCAAAAGCTCGCCAATTTGGGCAAGCGAAAAGCCCACGCCCCTTGCTTTGGCGATGAATTTTAGGCGGATTAGTGTCTCATTATCATAAATGCGATAGCCTGATGATGTGCGTGAAGTGTTTGATAACAAACCCAACTTTTCATAATCACGGATTTGCTTGATGGATAGCCCTGTGGCTTTGGACGCTTGACCGATGTTCATTGTTGCTCCTTGTTTTGGCGTTTGTAAAAAATTGTCAATCCGTAAAAATAATCCTTGACCCTAACATAAGGTTAGGCTTTATGATGCGCTCATCAAAACAAAAAAGCAATGCTTTTAATCGCTTAAAAGCACTTTGTTTTGATAATCCACTTTAACTTAACATTCGGAGAAACTGTTATGAACGCTGATTTTGTTCAAAACCGACACGCCCATTGCGGCTGCCAGTCTTGCACGGGGCAAAACTGCCATCCGGACTGCCAATGCCAAAACGGCAAGCCCTGCATTTGTGATGACTGCACTTGCAACGGCTGTGCGTGTGAATCGTAAAACCAAATAGTGAAATGGACATTGAGCGAATCTGTCATTTGCCCAATGTTATCAATGCCCATTTTGACAAGGAGAATCCAATGACATTCATCAAAAACCGTGCCGTACATCTTGTCGCTGCCGCTGTTGTTTTGGCGACTTCAACCGCTTTTGCCGACGGCAAAAACGAAGTGCCGACGCACTCGATGGCGTGCGACAATAACTACACCCAAACCACCCACGACTGCTCAAATAACCAAAACGGGCACGCAGAGATGAACCACGCCAATATGAACCACTCTGCTATGGCGATGGACACTCAAAATGCTCCGCCCCATACCCAAGCCTATCTTGCAATGATGAACAAGATGGGCGATGAGATGAGCAAAGCGGGTAATCTTGCCGATGCTGATACCGCTTTTGCCAAAGGTATGATTCCGCACCATATCGGAGCAGTTGAGATGGCAAAAGTGCAGCTTGAATTTGGCAAAGACGAAACAATGAGAAAACTTGCCCAAGCGATTATTGATGGGCAACAAAGTGAAATCGAACTGATGAACGCTTGGCTGGCGGGTAAAGACACCGCAACCCAAAACCCGCAAGCCCCGCACGCCAAGGCCTATGCCGCAGGCAAGGCGCAGCACGAGGCGATGATGGCGGCAATCAATGAGCCAAACCCTGATATTGCCTTTGCCAAAGCAATGATTCCGCATCATCAAGGGGCGGTCAAGATGGCGAAAATCGAGCTGCAATACGGCAAAGACGAGACAATGAAAAAGCTCGCTCAAGACATCATCAAAGCCCAAGAACCTGAAATCAAGCTGATGCAAGACTGGCTAAAACAGTAGGGGCAATAAGGCAAAAACACCGTTTTTGATAAAGCGGTGTTTTTGAGGTCGTCTGAAAACAGGTTTAAGGCTTTTTCAGACGGCATTTGGAGTTTTCAGGCAGCCTTTAAAACAAGCCCCAAGGAAATGATGATGCCGACTTGTCGGACACATCGGCAAGCGATGTTCTGAACCTTCTGCTTTTTCAGACGGCATCGGTATTTGCAGGCAGCCTGAAAAAACCGTCATTCTGACCGGCCCAATCCGTACCTACTTTTTCGGTAAACGACCGGTGATGACCCTATGAACCCAACAGGAGAAATTGTGATGAAGCAAGAAACACACAAACCGCCCAAACACCACGAGTGCCGACACGGACACGGACAGCACCGCCCTGTGCAGACACCATCCGATGCAGCGGCTGCTTTGGGCTACACCTGCCCGATGCATCCGGAAATCCGGCAAGACCGCCCCGGCAACTGCCCTCTTTGCGGTATGGCATTGGAGCCGCTGATGCCTGAATTGGACGACGACAATCCGGAGCTGCGTAATTTTTCCCGACGCTTTTGGTACACGCTGCCCCTGACGGCGGCAGTGCTGGCGCTGGCAACGGCTGCCGTGATCGCTGGTTTTTATCTGCTGCGAGAGCACTGGGGCCATGTTCTGGGTTATTGGCCCTACCTGCTGCTGCTCGCCTGTCCGCTAATGCACCTGATGCACGGCCACGGCGGCCATGGTGGGCACGGCAACCATGCGCAGCCGCCACGGCGCACCAACAACAACAAGGAGTAAGCAATGGACATACATTCACACCACCATCACGGCAGTCACCCCCCTGCCGAGCCAGCCTCGCCAAAGGATCTAAAGGATCCGGTGTGCGGCATGACCGTTACGGAGCAGTCTGAACACAAATTGACGCACGAAGGGCGGCCCTACTATTTCTGTAGCGCCAAGTGCCAAGGCAAGTTCGCAGCGAACCCACTGCAATACCTTGTATCTACTGCACCCGAGGACACCGCGCCCGAGCCGGCCGGCACCATCTACACCTGCCCCATGCACCCCGAAGTGCAGCAGGATCATCCCGGCAACTGTCCCAAATGCGGAATGACGCTGGAGCCGATCATTCCGCTGGATGAAGAGGACAACAGCGAGTTGAAGGATTTTCAGCGGCGCTTCTGGTGGACGCTGCCGCTGACCGTGGTGGTCACCATCCTGGCCATGTTCGGCCACCGCCTCGGCTGGTTCGACATGAAGACCCAGACCTGGGTAGAGCTGGTGCTGTCGCTGCCGATCGTGCTGTGGGCGGGGCTGCCGTTTTTCTCACGGGGTTGGCAGTCGCTGGCAAACCGTAGTCCCAATATGTGGACGCTGATTGCACTGGGAACGGGTGCAGCCTTCGTTTACAGCGTTGTTGCCACCGCTGCACCCGGCATCTTTCCGGCATCGTTTGTATCGATGGGGCGGGTCGGCGTGTATTTTGAGGCGGCGGCCGTCATCATCTCGCTGACCTTGCTCGGCCAGATGCTCGAACTCAAAGCCCGGTCGCAGACTTCGGCGGCAATCAAGACCCTGCTCGGACTGGCGCCCAAAACCGCACGGCGTATCGGCCCGGGCGGTGCTGAAGAAGATGTGCCGCTCAGCCACATCCACATCGGCGACCTTCTGCGTGTGCGCCCCGGCGAAAAAGTGCCTGTCGATGGCGTGGTGGTTGAAGGCGCAAGCTCGGTAGATGAATCGATGCTGACCGGCGAGCCGCTGCCGGTGCGCAAAGCCACCGGCGACAAAGTCATCGGCGCCACGCTCAACACCGGCGGTGCGCTCGTCATCCGCTCCGAGCGCATCGGTTCGGAAACCGTGCTTTCGCAGATTGTCCAGATGGTGGCCCAGGCGCAGCGCTCCAAAGCACCGATGCAGCGTATGGCTGACGGGGTGGCAGGCTATTTCGTACTGGCGGTTGTCGCCGTCGCCGTTGCCACTTTCTTTGTCTGGGGCGTGTTCGGCCCGCAACCGTCTTGGGTGTTCGGGTTGATCAACGCCGTTGCGGTCTTGATTATCGCCTGCCCCTGTGCACTGGGACTGGCCACGCCGATGTCGGTGATGGTCGCCACAGGACGCGGGGCAGGCAGGGGTATATTGTTCCGTGATGCCGCCGCTATCGAAAACTTGCGGCGAGTAGACACTTTGGTGATTGATAAAACCGGCACACTCACCGAAGGCCGACCCGCCTTTGACCGTGCCGTTGCGGCAGCAGGCTTTTCCGCCGAAGAAGTGCTGCGTTTGGCCGCCAGCTTGGATCAGGGCAGCGAACACCCGCTGGCCGACGCCATTGTGCAGGCCGCACGGGCACAACAGCTGAAGCTGAGCAAACCCGAACAGTTTGATTCAGGCAGCGGCATCGGCGTGAGCGGCGTGGTTGAAGGGCGTGCGCTGGCACTGGGCAACACGGCGTTTATGCAGCAGAACGGGCTTAGCGTCGAACCACTGATCGAGCAGGCCGAATCCCTGCGCAGTGAAGGTGCCAGCGTGATATATCTGGCTGCGGACGGACATCTTGCGGGACTGCTTGCCGTCTCCGATCCTGTAAAAGACAGCACCCCCGAAGCATTGGCCTCGCTCAAAGCAGCCGGCCTGCGCATCATTATGGCAACCGGCGACGGATTGACCACGGCAAACGCCGTGGGCGCAAAACTGGGCATCGACGAAGTGCACGGCGAAGTCAAGCCCGCCGACAAACTGGCACTGATCGAGCGGCTTCAGAACGAAGGGCGGGTGGTCGCAATGGCAGGCGACGGCATCAACGATGCCCCCGCACTGGCCAAAGCCGATGTCGGCATCGCAATGGGTACCGGCACCGATGTGGCAATGAGCAGTGCGCAAATCACGCTGGTCAAAGGCGATTTGCGGGGTATTGCCACCGCACGCAAATTGTCTGAGTCCACCGTGCGCAATATGAAGGAAAACCTGTTATTTGCCTTCTTATACAACGGCCTGGGGGTTCCCGTTGCCGCCGGCGTGCTGTACCCCTTTACCGGCTGGCTGCTCTCGCCGATGATTGCCGCACTGGCGATGAGCCTAAGCTCGGCATCCGTGGTCGGCAACGCACTGCGGCTGCGCAAAAGCAAGTTGTAGACCACAGCCCCGCAGGCTTCTTCCAATGACAAAACGACCTCAAAAACACCGCTTTTGATAAAGCGGTGTTTTTGTTTGGGAGTTTTGCAAAATATGTGCAGGTTGCCTGAAACCCTACTTTTGCTCCAAACTTGGATAACAATACAATCCGCCATCGGTTGAAAAAGATGCTTGTTTCATCAACTCATCAGGAAATAAGCCACGCCGATTAAGCTCAACAAAAAATTCTGAACCGCCTTTTGCTTCGGTAGGCAATACAAATGAGTTTTCTTGTCCTGTAATCCAAACATACAAACAATCTGATTGCTCCAAACCACCATCTTGGGGCAGATTTTGCAAGGCGTGCCGAAGCGTTTCGTGAAAGCATTGAGCTGATTAAAACCTTGACCGAACAACATTTCCCCCAATTTAACGGCAAGCATTATGGAAATTTATCGGGTGATTTGGATTTATTGCCCAAACCTGATTATCCTTTGCCGATTGTAGCGATTGGGCGAGCAAGGCAGGAGCTGGAATGGCTTGCCAATGTGCCTGATGCGTGGATTTGGCACGGCGTGAACCCCTATGATACAGCAAACATTATCAAAACCCTTGCCGATTTATGCCAAAAAGACACGCCGACTGCGTTTGGCTATGCTCAGTTTGTAGAAGTAACGGACAATCCAAATGAACCTGCACGATTGTTCAATAATATTTATTTGCGTGGCGGTGCAAAAGGCTTGGCGGAATTTTGGGCACAAGAACAGGAAAAAGGGCTGTCGCATTTGGCATTAAACTTAAAACCGACCAATCGCCCTGCTGATGAAGTGTTGCAGGAATTGGCAGAGTATGTTTTGACGAAATTTTGATGAAAAAGCCGTTTGAATTTGGGTTCAGACGGTGTTTAATTGTTGGGTTCTTTGATAAAGCGCGGTGGGATTTTTTACGAAATTTTGCGATCTGCAAAAATTTTAGAAAATTCCACCGCTTGTATTTTTATTCCTAACCTCGCTGAAAATCCAACCGCTTACTCAAAATTTCTCTTAACAGTTCAAACACTTTCACAATTCGTAAAGGGGTAACGGTTTGATATGGGCGGTAAAGGTAGATTTGCCACGGTTGTTTAGGAATGTCGGGGAAAAGTTCTACGAGTTCTCCGCTGTCTAAATAAGGTTGGCAAAACATATCTAATAATTGTGAACAAACTTGCCCTGATAGGGTGGCTTGCAGTTCGCTTGCCATATCGTTACTGATAAATTTGGGGTTAAGGGGTGTGATGGTCTGCTCGGCATTGATTTGCCATTGCCAAATACGCCCTTGCAATGCATTAAACATCGCCGCCAGAGGATAACGTTTAGCCAAATCGGTGAGATCTGCCGGCATTCCCAATTTTTCGATCAAGGTTGGCGAGACAACAATTTTTTCTTCTACGGTGGCTAAATGATGCGTAATCCAGTCCGGTTCGGGCTTTTGACAAATGCGAATACCCATATCAATTTGATTATCCACCGTTTTTAATGCGGTTAAATCCACTCGCCAATCAATGGTTAAGTTCGGATAGGGCGCAATGGCTTGCAATAAGTCCGCTAAAATCTGTGTGTGATGTGGCAGTGGTGGCAGGGTAATCCGCACCGTGCCTTGAATAGCTTGTTGGTTGGTTTTGGCAAAGCTGAATAAACGCGCTTCTTCATTTAAAAATTGTCGTGCCTCTACTAAAAATTGCTGACCGAACTCGGTAAGCTGAACGTTACGGGTATTGCGTTTGAATAGTGGCTCGCCCAAGGTATTTTCCAATTCTGCTATGGTTCGGCTAATCACTTGTGGCGAGACGGACAAACGCACTGCTGTTTCACGAAAATTTAGCGTTTCACTTGCCACACAAAAGTAACGTAACGCATCCAGTTTATTCATATTATTCCATTTTTTGAGATAGAGAATGTCTTTATTAGTGATTTTATCAAGATAATAATCGGGCTACAATGACGCATTATTTCGTAATGAGACAGATTGCTGACAAAGCTCATCTTTGGGAAATCACCTAGCACGAGCCGTGCTAGGTTCGTTAAACCCAGCCCCGCTGGGGCTGAAAGGAAGAGCCGCAGAGCGGCTCAGATTAAGTAACCCTATACGGCTCGTATAGGGTTTGTCAGCGGTCTAACTCATTATTTCATAATGAGAGTAACGCAATGCAAAATTTAGTATCTAAAAAAATCACATTCGGTTTCTTACTCGCCGGACTTTATAACTTAACGGGTATTTTAGTACCGACAAAATGCTTTACGGATCAAACCATTGCCGCTATTGACCCCGTGGTATTCTCTTGGTTAGGGCAAGTGGGGATTATTTTATGGGGGCTGGCGTATTTATCTGTTTCTACTCGTTACCATCAAGTACCCAAACTGATTTTGGTGTTTTTTATCGAAAAATGGGTGTATGTAGCGGCGTGGGCATATTGGCTGATGAATAATGGCGATACGTTGGCAAATCTCTGGGGTGAAAACCTATTTTTAGCTATTTTCTTCGCGATTTATGGCACAGGCGATTTTTTATTTGCCCTCTTTTTCGGTTATGTGTTTATTAAGACACATCGTCAAACTCAGTTCTAAATTTTAGAAAAGGAAAAAAATATGAAAGAAAAATTGACCGCACTTTTTCAACCTTACACCTTAAATAACGGTGTGGAAATCCCGAACCGTCTTGCGGTGGCACCGATGACCCATTTTGCTTCAAATCCAGACGGGACGTTGAGCGAGCAAGAACAACGCTTTTTAAGCAATAGAGCGGAAAATATCGGTTTGTTTATTACGGCCGCAACGCTGGTGGCAGACGGCGGGAAAGCCTTTGTCGGGCAACCTGAGGCGATCCACGAAAGCCAGTTAGACAGCCTTACACGCACGGCAAATTTGCTTAAAGCACAAGGCGCAAAAGCGATTTTACAAATTCATCACGGTGGCGAAAAATCTATTCCAGCGTTGCTAAACGGTAAAGATATGGTCGCACCAAGCGAAAATGCCGAGGTGGGGGCAAGATCTTTAACGGAAGATGAGATTTTTGCGTTGATTGATGCCTTTGGCAATGCCGCAGATTTGGCACTTCGTGCCGGTTTTGACGGCGTGGAAATTCACGGTGCGAACGGTTATTTGCTCCAACAATTCTATTCCGCACAAACTAACCGCCGTACTGATGCGTGGGGTGGCAGCCAAGAAAAACGTATGGCGTTCCCAATGGCGGTGATCGACAAAGTCACGGCGGTACGCCAACGACATAACCGCCCGGATTTTATTATCGGTTACCGTTTCTCGCCGGAAGAACCTGGTGAAAATGGCTTAACAATGGCGGATACTTTTGCGTTAATTGATGCCCTAGTGGAAAAACCATTGCAATATTTGCATATCTCATTATGGGATTTCTACAAACAAGCACGCCGTGGCGCAGACACGAATATTACTCGTATGCAATTAGTTCACGAACGTATTGGCGGAAAATTACCGTTGATTGGCGTAGGCAATTTACTCACTGCCGAGCAGATTTTAAATGCTTATAACACAGGCTGGGCAGAGTTTATCGCCCTTGGTAAAACGGTTATGCTTAATCCAACCATCGGCACATTATTAGCCGAAGGCAGAGTAGATGAGATTGTCAGCGAACTCAACCCAACACAAGCGGATCACTACGGTATTCCTGATATGCTATGGGAAATGTGCATCAAAGGCAGCTCGTGGCTACCGCCGGGGGTAGGGCAAGCCTATGGATTTGTGATTTTAAAAAGTAAATTTGTGGGTAAATCTACTGCCCAAAATATTGCCGTAGATTGCTGTGTTTAAACCGTTTGTTTGCGGTAATTTTTGTGTGATTGGCAGTCGGGCTGGTTTGGGATATTATCAAGCATTGATCAATTTAACATAGGTATTTAATAATGATAAAACCCGTTCCTCTAGATAAATTTTATCGTCTCATCAATCACGGTGCGACTACGCTCATCAGTGCCAAGCACAATGGCATAGAAAATGTGATGAGTGCAGCTTGGGTGTGTGCTTTGGATTATTTGCCCAAAGCCAAATTAACGGTGGTGCTAGACAAGTCGGCTTATACTCGCACGCTTGTTGAGCAAAGCGGTCTATTTGCGGTGCAAATCCCCATCGTAAAACAGGTGGATTTGGTGATGAAATTGGGCGGTGTAAGCAAAAAAGATGAACCCAACAAATTAGATGGCATACCGCTATTTTATCAAGATAATTACGATGTGCCACTTGTGGCAGGCTGTGCGGGCTGGATAATCTGTAAACTTATCCCAAATCTTGATAACCAGCAAAATCACGACTTATTTATCGGCGAAGTGCTATCAGTATGGGCAGACAGCCGCATTTTTGATAATGGTCGTTGGAAGTTTGACGAAATGGGCGATGAATGGCGAACTTTGCATTATATTGCTGGCGGTCAATTTTACCGTATTGGCAAAGGACTAACGGTCGGAGAAGGTTTTGATACGCCTTAGTGCGTCACTTTAAGTGCGGTCGTTTTTGCAAGAGCTTTTGCAATTGCAATGCTGCCGAAATATCTCTTAAACGAGCATCTAGCCGGCCAACAATTAGTGCCAATCTTAACCGACTGGCAACTCCCAACCTATCAAATTTACGCCCTATATTCCTCTCGCCACAAACTGCCTTTAACTATCCGCACATTGGTGGATTTTCTGGTGGAGAGGTTTAGGGGAGCGAATTGGTAGGGGGTATTTTATAATTGGAAGTTTTGATATTTTTCATAAAAGTTTCAAGCATAATTGAAACTTTTTGGGTTTAATGGTCATTTTGTAAAAGATTTTGCGAAAACGGCCGCTCATTTTTTTAGCAATCAAACAAAATGCAATCGATTAAATCTTGATTGCATTTGTTTTTTTTTTGTACAATTAAGCCTGTTTTTTCAACTAAACAGGAGTTCGTATGAAACTTAAAAAAGTGTTATTACTTTCCTTCTTGTCTCTTCGGGAAACAGGAAATAGCTATATCAATTTAGAGGAGTAACCACTATGCCAATTTATCATTTAGAAGGACAGATTTCGGATGTAAATAAAAAATTTGAGGAATTTATTCGAAATAAAGAAGATGAGGCAATTATATTAAGCTCATATGAATTAGAACAGTTCGAGATGATTTTTAACGAGCTACAAGGTTATCTTGATGAATGTGAAGATAAAATTGATGAATTAGAGTGCGAAGGGCAAGAACCGAATGCAGACGATATGGAACGGTTAGACGAATGGAAATTAGCGTTTGAGAAAGCGCAAGATAAATTCTCTGATTTAGAGGCTGATCGAGCTACGTTACAAGATCTTGTTGAGATTATTGATGAGTTGAATGGCTAAGCATTAGCACAACACAATGATTTTCTATCAGGTTAGGCAAGAAAATAACCGTTTTATATCATTAAAATAGTAAAAAAGGTACAAACAATGAAATTGACACTTAAAAAAACATTAAAAGCTACAATGTTAATTACAACGGCAATGCTAGGATTATCATCAACGGCATTGGCGAGCACTTTTGATGATGCAGTTAAATTGTATGAGCAAGGTAACTATCAAGAGGCGGCCCGAATTGTTAAAGATTATGCCGAACGGGGATATGCCACTGCTCAATATGATTTAGGGCTGATGTATGAGAAGGGGCGAGGAGTGGCGCAAGATTATCGCCAAGCGGCAAAATGGTATCAAAAGGCCGCAGAGCAGGGATATTCCGAGGCTCAATTTAATTTAGGGGGGATGTATGCTAGGGGGCAAGGCGTAGCGCAAGATTATCGCCAAGCGACTAAATGGTGGCAAAAAGCTGCAGAACAGGGATATTCCAAGGCTCAATTTAATTTAGGGGTGATGTATGATAATGGGCTCGGTGTTAAAAAGAATATAAAGACAGCTAAGAAATGGGTTGAAAAAGCTTGTAATGGTGGCGTTCAAAAGGCTTGTGATAATTTGAGAAGTTTTAAATAGAATTTTTAAGGTGCGTGCGAACGCACCTTTTTTATTGCGAGTTGTAAATGGTGCGTTAGCAAACGCGACTACGTTAGCCAAAAAAATTTTATTTTTGCGATCTCGCTCGAAAAAATCACCGCTTGTAATTTTATTTTTTGGCGTTTTGCTTTACTTTATAACAAAACGCACTAAACTTGTATCTACTTATCTACATTAGGAGGTGCAATATGCCGATTATGACCAGCCGTGAATTTAACCAACGTTCCAGCCAAGCACAAAAATATGCCTTAGAAGAACCTGTGATTATCACTAATCGTGGCACGCCAGCCTTTGTGCTGATGAGCTATACGGAATATGAAAAGGTGCAACAAGCCAAGCCGTTTCGTTCGGCATTGGAGGCATTGTTGCCGATTGATAATGATGATGTTGAGCTTGAGTTACAACCACGTAGCCGAGCACAACGCCGACCTGTTGATTTAGATGACTAAGGGGAATAAATGTATTTACTGGATACCAATGTGATTAGCGAAGTCCGCAAAATCAAAACAGGTAAAGCCAATCCACGCTTTGTAGAATGGTTTTCAACCATTGCGGAAAAGGATATTTTTATCAATGCGATGGTGCTAATGGAAATTGAGCGTGGAATTTTGGCAAAAGAGCGGAAAGATTTTATTCAAGGTGCGGTTTTACGCAGTTGGTTTGATAATGTCGTACTGCCGACTTTTCACGGCAAAATTCTAAAAATTGACGAAAAAACCGCACAAATTTGCGCCAAATTGCACATTCCCGATCACGCTCCCGAAAATGATGCGTGGATTGCCGCCAGCGCCATTCAACACAATTTAGTTTTAGTGACACGCAACACCGCCGATTTTGCCCACACAGGTGTAAAGCTGTTTAATCCTTTTGGAGAAAGATAAACAAAGCGCGGTGGGATTTTGTGAAGTTTTTGCAGTTTGCAAATAGTTTCATCTATTTTCCTTGAATGAATAATATGGTTTATTGAGTGGCTGCATTATATTGAAATAAAAAATTGTAATAATAAGGGTTTAATATGGATCGTATTGAGGCGATGAACATTTTTCTGACGGTGGTTGAAACGGGGAGTTTTACCGCAACGGCAGAACGGTTGGATTTATCCCGCCCAATGGTGACCAGAGCGGTAGCATTGGTGGAAGAGTGGTTTAATGCACGATTATTGCAACGTACCACACGCCGAGTTTCGCTGACTTCCGCAGGAGAGCGAGCCGTAACACATTGCCAAAAAATGGTTGATTTAGCGGCTGAAATTGAACAAGACATCTTGGCCCAACAAGGGGAGCTGCAAGGCTCACTGCGGATAGCCTCAAATTCATCATTTGGCAGCACCCATTTGTTACTGGCGATCAAAGATTTTTTGCAACGCCACCCCAAATTGAACATTCAATTTCAATTAAGCGATCAGTCGGTCAATTTAATTGATGAACGCATTGATTTGGCTATTCGCTTTACCAACCAGCCCGATCCGAATTTAATCGCTCGCCCTTTAGCGACTTGTCATTCGCTATTGGTCGCCAGCCCTGAATACTTGGCGCAAAAAGGCGTGCCCCAAACACCACAGGATTTGGCGGAGCATATCTATCTGGCGCACGCCAATATCAATCGCAAAGAGTGGAAGTTCTACCAAAACGAGCGTGAAATCAGCCTAGAACTCACCAGCCAATTTACCACCAATGACACCAGCGCCTTGTTAAATCTTACCCTCGCAAGTGGCGGCATTGCAATGTTGCCGAAATATCTCTTAAACGAGCATCTGGCCAGCCAGCAATTAGTGCCAATTTTAACCGACTGGCAACTCCCAACCTATCAAATTTACGCCTTATATTCCTCTCGCCACAAACTGCCTTTAACTATCCGCACATTGGTGGATTTTCTGGTGGAGAGATTTAGGGGAGTGAATTGGTAGGGGGGATATTGTTTTAAAAAATGGCTGTGGAAAATAAAAAGTGCGGTGGTTTTGACCGCACTTTGTAATGTGATTTATTTTAATGCAGGTTGCCAAAAATTATCTTGATGCCACATAGTTGGCATTCCCATATTAAAGAGCGAGATTTTTGGGTGTTTGTCCATTAATGCTTTTAGTCGTTTAGCCCAGCTGGACTTTGGACTGACGGTATAAAGCACAGTCTGCAATGCTACGAGAATAGAATAAATACGGCGCTCGAATTGGACATTATTAAGTTGTGAGCGTTGTGGCGTTGTAGAAAGCCATTTAATTTGTGATGATTGGGGGATTTTAATAGCGATACCCAACTCTCTATTCCAAAGGCGACTATGATGAGCGCAAATGTTACGAATGCTGTTAAATGCTTTTAACCAAGATTCTAAAATTTCCGAATTTAGCCCTAAATTTACCGCAATCTGTTTTTTTAATGCGGAAGATTGTAAATTGGCATATAAATGACTTAATTCTCCCCAAGTTAGCATTTCCATCATCATCCAGCAAGGTGGAAGCCTTGGCTCATCGTATTGGGATAAATAATGACGCAAAAAATTTTCTTTTTTAGCATTTGAAATAAGAGCTTGTTGTTGAGCTTGCGAAAGTTGTTTTCTTTTGGATATATGCTGAATATCTCGTTCAAGCCTTTCTTTTTCTTCTAATAACTGTTTTTCAAGATTGGCTAAAAAGCGGAAATGTGGAAATTTACGAAGAAAATGTTTTCCGTCAAGATACCAAAACGCACCGAATGTATTGTTATTTTGATCTTTTGCAAGAGAAATGACATTACAGATTTGTGTTCTGACCGCAACCTCAATACGTTCAATCGCATCCATAACTAGCAGACGCAGTTCTCGGTCAAAAATATATAAATCTAAAATATCGTCAAAACTCGTATTTGCTCGAAATTGGTGTGATGCTGAAATTTGAAAGGGAATAGAATAAGCAGAAAGGCGATAATAGCTGATAAAATCTAAATAGCGTTGCGCTCGTTGTCCATCGGGAATGAGTAATTTACGCTTTTTCCACTCAGCAATGAGTTCTGAATTACTTTTTTCTGGTTTATTAAAAGTTGTCATTTTAATCCCCAATATAAAAAACTCGCCGATTTGTGCATTATCAAGGATAAGAGGCATGGCGAGTGTGTTATGCGTAATTTTACAGGGATCTGTAATAATTTTCAATTATTGATATTTTATAATTTTTCAAAAACGACCGCTTGAGAGTTTTTTAGTGGAGAGATTGTTTCAAAATCTAAAATAGTGATGTTCAAAAAACACTATTTTCTCGATTTTTTGTTTCACTTATAATGCACATATCAACAGCGATACTGCTGAAAATATGAATTAATAAAAGGAAAACCCAATGAAAAAATCTCTTTTACTTTTAACCGCACTTTTCTCTTCAACCGTTGCAATGGCACAAACTACGCCGGAGCAAAACAAAGCGAATGCGTTGGCATTTTATGAAATGGCGTTCAATCAGCACAAAGTGCAAGAGGCGACCGATAAATATATCGGCAAAGAATATTTACAACACAACCCAACAGTGGCAGACGGTGGGCAAGCTTTCGTGGATGCCTTTGCGCCGTTTTTAAAAGCGAACCCAAAATCGCGTGCAGAAATTAAGCGTGTCGTGGCAGACGGCGATTTAGTGATGTTGCACGTTCATAGCAAATTAAACGATGAAGATCGTGGTGAGGCGGTGGTGGATATTTTCCGCTTCGATGAAAACGGTAAAATCGTAGAGCATTGGGACGTGATCCAAGCGGTACCTGAAAAAACCGAAAGCGGACGTGGGATGTTTTAATTTAAAGTAAAGACAATAATGCCACCTGAACTGAACTTCGGGCGGCATTTTGTTTTTATGCGTTTAAAAGAGCGGTCAGATTTTTACAAAATTTTGCGGTTGCAAAATTCAACAGAAATTCCACCGCTTGTAAATCACTATTTGCTTTGACTTTTCAAGATCCCACTCAAATTCTCTTCCAACCAGTCCACCAAATTCACAAGGCGACTGCCAGCTTCTTTGCCGTAATCCGTCAGTGAATATTCCACGTGCGGTGGTACGGTGTTGTAGGATTTACGATTGAGCATACCGTCTTGTTCCAACTGTTGCAGCGTTTGGGTCAGCATTCGTTCGCTCACGCCATCAATTTCACGGCGGATTTCGCTAAATCGCTTTGTGCCTTTCATCAACACAATCATCACTAACACACCCCAGCGGTTCGTCAGATGTTGCAAAATTTCACGAGAAGGGCATTGCGCTGATAACACATAACCTCGTTCAATTGAATTTGAAAATTTTTCCATTTTTATTTCCTTGATCTTTTATTCGTTATTTAATGCTGTACGTTGTTGCCCGTTTTCATCAAAATTTTCAGGTTGTAGCCAGCGTTCAAATTTAGGTTTCATCGCTTGATATTCTTCTTCAATCATTGAATACCAATTGGTATCTCGCGTGCGATTTTTATACACTTGTGCTCGGCGAAAGGTGCCTTCAAAATGAAAACCTAAGCGTTTTGCTGCACGGTTAGAGGGCGCATTTAAGCTGTCGCATTTCCATTCATAACGGCGATATTGTAAGACTTCAAACACATATTGCATCACTAAAAACTGGGCTTCCGTTGCTAAACGTGATTGCTTTAATTCATCGCCATAAAGCACCCAGCCCATTTCGATGACACGATTGACCGTATCAATACGCATTAAGGAAAATGTTCCAATGGTTTTGCCTGAGATTTTATCCACAATCGCCAAATAATAGGGATCGTGAGATTGGGTCATTTTATCAAAATAACCCCGAAAATCCGCCTGATTTTTAAAGGCTTCAATAGGCAAATAAGTCCATTGTGCTTCGGGGCTTTCCGCACCATAAAAACGGTAGGCATCCTCAAAATGCTTAAGATTGATGGGTTCAACAATGGTATAACGCCCGATCAGCTGTTGAATATGGGGGAGCTGTCCTGCTGAATAATCCGTTAATGTTTCCCCGATGGGTTGATTGAGATGGTTGAGCGGCATAATAGTGTCCTTTTTTTGAAATAAAGTTTCAATAAATTCAATGAGTTATAAAATATTTTCATGCTTACATTTTTGTAAGTACTTACATAAAGTATGCTTGTGTCATATACTACGCCACATCAACAATTTAATCAACTTAATAGAAGGAAAACAAAATGAAAAAAATCGCAGTCATCGGTGCAACAGGTTATGTAGGTAGTGCAGTGGTCGCGGAATTAGCCGGTCGTGGTCATCAAGTAACCGCATTTGCGCGTAACACCGACAAAGTAGCAAAAGCAGACAACATTCAAGCGGTAAGTTTTGATGTGAATTCTGCGGATTTTGCCGAGCAGTTAAAAGGGTTTGATGCGGTGGTGAGTGCTTTTAACCCAGGCTGGACAAATCCAAATATCGCTGAAGATTTCACTCGTGGGGCGAATGCGATTACCGCAGCAGCAAAAGCCGCACAAGTACCCTATTTATTGATTGTGGGCGGCGCAGGCAGCTTGTATGTTGCACCTAATGTGCAACTGATTGATACAGATGCTTTCCCGAAAGAGATTTTTGCAGGGGCAAATGCCGCACGTAATCTGCTCAACGACTTGCGTGACCGCCGTGATGTAAACTGGGCATTTATCTCTCCGCCAGCCTTATTAGGTGCAGACGCAGGTTTCAGCGAAGACCGAAAAGGCGAATACCGTTTAGGCAACGAAGAATTGTTGATGAACGGTGAAGCACCGGCAGGTATCAGTGTAGCGGATTTAGCCATCGCCATTGCTGACGATGCGGAACAACAAGCACACTTGTTTAAACGTTTTACCGTAGCGAGCAAGTAGTTTGGTATGAAAAGAGTGATGGGGTTTTGGGACATTTTTGCAATTTTACAGAAATCCCCTTGCTAACGTGGGCAGGGGAATAACTTTGTTTGAATAAAACAATTGATTTCTTTGTTTTTATTGACTAAAACTATCGAATGAATAGTTAGACAAATTCTGCCAAAGGTCTATACTTGCTTACAAATATCGCTTTTTAAGGCGGTTTGATTCAATCTCAATTTATAAAAAAGGAATAGATTATGTCAGCAGTAAACACACTTAAAACTTTACACGCAACAATCAAAACATTTACTTTTGAAATGCAAAAATATCATTGGATGGTAAAAGGTAAAAATTTCTATAACCTACACAACGCATTCGAAGAGCTTTACGATTGGGGCTTTGAACAAGAAGATGAAGTGGCAGAACGTTTATTGATTATCGGTAGTGAGCCATTGTTGTCAGTTGAAGAAGTGCAAGCACTTAACAAAATTGTGGTATTACCAAAAGCAGAGTTGGTGGAAACTAACATGATCGCAAATCTCAAAACTTCGCTAGAAACGATTTTAGCTATTGCCCGTCAAGGCTTAGAAGAAGTTGGCGATGATGTAGGCACAGACGGGTTACTCTCTGATCTTGTTGCTGATGTCGAAAAACGTTTATGGATGTTAAATGCGTATTCAGCGTAATAGCAACATTGTCATAAAATGAGACAATAACACCGTCTGAAGGTTTGAAGTTCAGACGGTGTTTTGTTTTTTAAACTTCTACCCGTTTCCCAATATCCTTCAATTTCGACAACTCTTCTACCAATCTTGGTGCATCATCTAGACTGATAGCGAACGTCCACAGATAAGTAATCACCGCATAAATATGCCCTGCGGTAATGCCTTGTTTGAGGGTTAAAACCGTGAGTGTTACGCCAAACAGCAGACACATTGCCACACCGATACACAAAAAACTGAACGCTTCTCGGTTGGAAATCAGAACACGAAAGCGTTCTACCAAGCGATAATGTTTAATCAGTTCGCTGTTTTTGGCACGTTCCACACAGTCCACTTCTTTTTCAAGGCGGTTGTTGAGCTTGAAATACAAGCGGTCATTAACCTTCACATAATGGGGCAGCAACAAGCCAAAACCCACCACAATCAACAACGCCACCACGCCCGACCAAAATTCAATCAACAGCAACATCACCACTGCCCCGATAATTGAAAAGGCAGAGGTGATCAGGGTCGGTAAATGATGTTCAAAAAAATTCACGAACTCACGGGACAACGCCACACGTGCGGTGGTGGTTGATGTGTCAATGCCTTTAATCCGCTGGTTCAAAATCACCGGCACGGCAAGTTCCGTATAAATGCGAGTGAATGCACGGGTGTCCACCGCGCGACGAGCCGCCCCGACACCCCAAATAATCAGCACAATCAAGGCGTAAGCGAGCGCAGAAATCAGCTGCCCATTGAGCACCGCATTTACCGCAAAACTGCCCACCAAAGGGTAAATCAACAACAGCAGATTTTCTGTCGCCACCAAGCCGAATGTGGCAAACAACCGCTTTTTATGTTGCAAAGCAAGGGTTTTGAGCGAACGGAGCATTGTCGGCTCAAGGGTAGATGCAACGGTTGTTTCAAGGTTTTCTAAAGACATCACGCTACCTTATCGGTTATCTCTGTTTTATCAATTTGCTCACGGCAAACGACACAAAATTCTGCCATTAAGGCAAATAACTGCTCGGTTTTTCGTTTACCAAATTTAGCAAAAACTTTATCACTGAGTTGATGTGTTGCCGCCCAAATGGGCTCCGCCTTCGCCTCGCCGTCTGCGGTTAAACGCATCATTTTTTCCCGTTTATCCACCGCACTTTCGCTAAACTGAATCCAGCCTTTTTCCTTATATTCCTTGCAAACATTAAACACCGTCTGTTTTGGCAAGCACCATTCATCGCAAATCTGCTTTTGCGTACACTGCCCATTTTCCGCTGCCGCCAAAGAATACAACACCGCATAATGGTTATAGCCTAAGCCTAACTTGCTAACCCAAGCGTCCATCGTGGTATCCATTTCATTCATTTGCTGGCCTAATTTATCGAAGTTACTCATTATTAAAGTCCTAAAACTTACTAAAATAAATGCTATTTTAGATGTGAGAAAGAGAAAAAACAAGAAATATTAGTATTAAAATTTACTTTATTGTTTTTTTCTGATATGAGTAATTTTGCTTTATTGATAATTGGATATCTCTATACGATTGAAAAAATGTGTTTCCTGGTGCGGTTGTTATTTAAAATCACAAAAAAACATCGCACAATACATTGAAATTTAAGATAATACCGAACTTAATTGATTACTCAGAAAGGCAAGAAAATGGCAAAACAACAATCTATTGAACCGAATATTGCAGATTTAGCGAACGGCTGGCTGAAAAAATACCAATTAGACTACAAATTAGAACAAGAAACGCTGAATGATGAAATTGATAAAGCGTTGAAAGATTATTTCTCTAAAAATGGTGGTGTGGGAGCAAATCGTCCAGATGCCAAATTGTTGTTACAGGCGACCGATACTGAATATTACCCGATTTTGATTGAATACAAAGGCTATGGCGACAAGTTGGTCAAATTAGATGCCGAAGGCAATGTAGATAATCGCACAGCAAAAAACGAACCGAATTTTAAACACATCAACGGCTATGCGGTGAATGGTGCGGTGCATTATGCTAATGCCTTGCTCCATCACACCAGTTATACCGACATTATCGCTATTGGTATGACGGGAGAAAAAGATGAGAAAGGTAATATTCGTCATCAAATCGGGGTTTATTATGTGTCTAAATCCAATCTTGGTGTAGGGCAAAAAGTTGGCGAATTTAGCGATTTTTCTTTCCTTGCCAAAGAAAATTTTGATGATTTTATTGCACAAATCAAACATCTAACGCTTTCACCTGAAGAATTAGAAAAACTCAAAGAAAAGCGTGAAAAAGAGATCGATACCAGCCTAACCAAACTCAACAATGATATTTACCAAAATGAAAAAGGCTTGGGCGAAAACGACCGTGTTTATCTGGTTGCCGCTTCTATTATTGCGACACTGGGCGTGGCAGGCAAAGTGAAACCGTTAGAAAAATCTGATTTAAAATCTTCTGAAGAAGAAGGCAATCGAGATGGCGAGATTATTATTCGTAAAATCAACGCCTTTTTTAATGAAAAACAATTGCCGCAAGATAAAAAAGATTTAATTATCCGCACTTTGTCTAATACGCTTTTAACCGATAACATTAACAAACCGCAAAATGGCGAAAGCCAGCTTAAGCGGGTATTCACCAAAATTGTTGATGATTTAGGTATTTATTACAAAATCGGTTTAACGACTGATTTTACAGGCAAGCTATTTAATGAAATGTATTCTTGGTTGGGTTTTACTCAAGACAAACTTAACGATGTGGTTTTAACACCGTCTTATGTGGCAACTTTGCTGGTTAAATTAGCTCGGGTAAATAAAGACAGCTATGTTTGGGACTTTGCAACAGGCTCAGCTGGGCTTTTGGTCGCTGCGATGAACGAAATGCTCAAAGATGCCAAAGAGGCTATTCATTCGCCCGAAGAATTGCGTCAAAAGGAAGCGCATATTAAAGCAAAACAGTTGTTAGGCTTGGAGTTGCTTTCTAGCGTGTATATGCTTGCTATTTTGAATATGATTATGATGGGCGATGGTAGCTCAAACATCATCAACAAGAACTCACTGACCGATTTTGACGGCAAATATGGTTTTGGCAATACCGATGACAAATTCCCTGCGGACGCTTTTGTTCTCAATCCGCCTTATTCAGCGGTGGGTAACGGAATGAACTTTGTAGAAACCGCTTTAAATATGATGAACAAAGGCTACGCGGCGATTATTATTCAAAATTCGGCAGGCAGCGGTAAGGCAAAAGAAATCAACCAACGCATTTTGCAAAAACATACCTTAATTGCCAGTATTAAGATGCCGATTGATTTATTTATCGGTAAATCCAGCGTACAGACCAATATTTATGTGTTTAAAGTGGGTGAAAAACATCACGCTGATGAAATGGTAAAATTCATTGATTTTAGCAACGATGGCTATACCCGAACCAACCGCAGAAAAGCCAGCAACAACTTAAAAGATACCGACAACGCCCGCGAACGCTATGACGAAGTGGTCAATTTGGTGCGTTTTGGCAAGTCTAAATTGAGGTTGTTTAGCGAAAAAGAGTATTTTGAAAATACCATAGACCCAAAAAACGGTGCAGACTGGAACCAAACCGCACCGATAGACACCAAGCCTACACTTGATGACTTTAAAAAGACCGTGAGCGACTATTTAGCGTGGGAAGTAGCAAATATCCTGAAAAAACAAGCCCCAAGTAACGAACATTTGGGAAAATAGAAGCCCATTTAACGCAAGAATTGCAACAGGTTAAATGGGCGGAATATAGTTGCAGTGAATTGTTTCAAGTTGTGAGTGGTAGTAAGATAAAAAATAAAAGTGAGCTGCCTGAAATAGGTAATTATCCAGTGTATTCTTCGGATAATAATGGGGTGGTGGGTTATACAGATATGCCAACATATATCTGTGATGAAAGCAGAAAATTTTATGTGGTTTTTGGAGACCATACACGAACTTTTAATATTGCGACTAAAAGTTTTTCCATATTAGACAATGTAAAGGTTTTAAAACCTTTGCAAAGAGTTAGTTTAAGACAACTATTATTTATTATCTCTTCTTGGAAAAAAGAAATTCCCGATTTGGGCTATGCTCGACATTGGAAAATAGCAAAAGAAGTGAAATTATCTCTTCCCATAAAACCCAATGCCAATTCGGACAAACTCGCCCAGATTGACTTTGATTTTATGGAAAATTTCATCTCGCAGCTCGAGGCGTTCCGCCTCTCGCAGCTCGAGGCGTATTTATTGGTTACAGGTTTAAAAGATTATACGCTTACCGCTGCTGAACAACAGGCTCTTGCCGATTTTGAAAATGGTAAAGTGGTTTGGGGGGAATATAATCTTGAGAAATTATTTGGTAAATCTACAAGAGGCAAACGCTTAAAAAGTGCGGATAGAATAGCAGGAGATTTGCCTTTTGTAACCGCAGGAGAAGCCGAAACAGGCGTATCCGCATTTATCGGTAATCAAGTAGAAATTTTTAAAGCCAATACAACGACAATTGATATGTTTGGCTCTGCTAAATATCGCGATTACGATTATGGCGGAGATGATCATATTGCTGTAGTTCATACTGAAAATTTAAATAAATATGCGGCGATTTTCATGACTTCGGCGATACATAAATCATCTTATACGGGGAAATTTAGTTATTCACGAAATTTTTATGCCAAAGATGCGGACGAGCTAAATATCCAGCTTCCAACCTCTAATCAACAACCCGATTACAGCTTTATGGAAATCCTTATTTCTGCTGTGCAAAAGCTGGTGATTAAAGATGTGGTACGTTATGCCGATAGCAAAATCGCAGCCACCAAACAAGTGATTAACGGCTGATTGTAAGCGGTCAATTTTTTGCAATTTATTGCAAGAAATTGACCGCTTGATTTTTGGGGTAAATGTGATTTGTCCCTATGATGGCTACCATCTCTATTATCCCAATAGCCAAAAAACAGTCTTAAAAATGACTTTATTTAGTCTTAAAAATAACGAACAATGTCGCATAACTGGTAACTTTTAAGACTTTAAAGTGAAAAATTGATTTTATTATTCGCTTTGCCAAGCTTATTTTTAACCGCTTGCCAAGAGCAAAACAATGAACAATCCAACGAACCAACCGAAACAGCATTAATGAAAGTGAATGTGGTTCAGGTGCAACCTGCGACATTAACACAGACGCTACGTCTTTCGGGCTCGATTACGGCGAAAGAAGATGTGGCTGTTGGGACGGCATTGCTTGGGCTACAAATTCAAACGGTTAATGTGGAAGTGGGCGATGTGGTCAAAAAAGGGCAGGTTTTGGTCACGCTGAAACGTTATCAAACCTTGATGAAAAGCGATGCCATAAGCCGTCAGGAATTGGAGCAACAACAGGCGAAAGTGCGTACCGCTCGTGTGGCGGTTCAGGCGGCGAATGCGGAAATCGCTCAGGTGCAGGCACAGCTTGGCGATAGCCGTCATCAACGTAAAAAGCCGAAGTGCTTGCCCCGGCAGACGGCATTATCACGCAACGCAGTGCCGAAGTGGGCAATTTAACGGACAGCAACGCCTTGTTTCATCTTGCACGAAATGGTGAGTTGGAGGTGGCCATTGAAGCCAGTGCGGAAGAATTGTCTTTACTCAAAACGGGTTTGCAGGCGGAAGTTCAAGTGCTTGACCAAACAACAAGCGGTCAAATTCGCTTGCTTTCTTCCCAAATCGACCGGACAAGTCGTACAGGCAAAGTGCGTATTCAGTTGCAAACCTCAGCTCAACTCACGCTCAGCACACCCGCCACAGCCTTAATCAAACTGCCCGAAATGCAAGCCCAAACCACCTTACCGTTAAGTGCGGTCAATTTTAATGCCGATGGAACCGCCTTTGTGATGGTGGTCAATCACAATAAACAAATAGAACGCCGCCCAATTAGCTTAGACGAAGTCAATCAAGGCATAGCCGAAATCCTATCAGGTTTGGAAGTCAGCGAATAAGTGGTGCAAAAGGCTGGAGCATTGATTAATGAAGGGGATCGGGTTGAAGTTGTAATGGAAAAGGAGCAAAATAATGAACTTCAAAATCTCATCTTGGGCAATTCGTAATCCTATTCCGATTATTGTGTTGTTTTTACTTTTAACTGTGCTTGATATTCGTGCTTTTCAAGGCTTGCCTACGGTGCGGCGTTGGATATGTCTTCTGTTATCGGGATTTTGATGTTAATGGGCATCGTAACCAAAAACTCCATTTTGCTGGTGGATTTTGTAATCGAAAAACGCCAACAAGGAATGGCTCGTCATCAAGCCTTAATTCAATCGGGTTCAGAAGGCGTCCGCCCGATTTTAATGACCACCATTGCAATGGTCGCAGGTATGTTCTCTGCCGTATTTGCCAGTGGTGCATAATCTCTCGAATAAGCGTTAAATAGGCGGTGAAGTCGGCGCTTTAGTTGGGTAACCATTGATGACACGAGATAATCTTGTAAATGCATAAATTGCGTGTTCATCTTTCACTCCTTTGTTTTCGAACTCCTTGGTTTTCGATTTAGCTATTATAAAGAGAAATTCATCGCTGATTATTTATTTAAACTAAAGAGAGAACTAAGGAATTTAGCATTATCGATTTTAACTCTTCAACCGCTCAAAATAATTCATAATCAAATCACAAGCGATGCGGACTTTTTCTGATTGAATGCGTTGTAACGTGACTAAATAGAGTGGTACGGTTGGTAATTGCCATTCTGGTAGCAACTCGACTAAATCGCCTTGCTTGATCCATTTTTCTACTTCGGGGGCAATTTGTAGCGAAACGCCCAAACCGTCAAGGGTTAAGCAACGGCTGGCGTAGAGTGAATTCCCTTGCGCTCGGTAATTGGGGGTTATCATTTGTTGCTCGTTATTGCATTGGAAAGTGACGTTTTCAAAGCGAGGATTTGAAAATCCTATCCAATCTAATTGCGCTAATTCAGTCAAATTTTGCGGTATACCTTTTTCGGCAACATAATCTCTGTGGGCGACAATTTTCCAATGAAAATCATAGAGATGGCGGGCAATCATATTGTTGGCTAAAATACCTTCGCCGGCTCTTAGGGCAATATCAATGCGCTTGTCCAACAAATCCAGCACCCGATCTTCAAATAAAATATCTAAAGTAAACTCGGGATATTGTGTCAAAATCGGTTTAAAAATTTGGCTTAAACCGCTGTCAATCAGACCGCTTGCGCAGGCGATGGTTAATTTACCGCTTGGTTCTTCACGCAGTAACTCAATGCTTTTGATGGCTTCGCTGGCATTTTGTTGCATTTTACTAATATGTTGATAGAACACTTCGCCTGCTTCGGTCAGCGATAATTTTCGGGTTGTGCGATTAAGCAATTTGATCTTCAGATGCGCTTCCAATTTTTGAATGGCTTGAGTCACAGCAGAAGGGGTCATAAATAATTTTTCAGCGGCAGCCTGCATTGACCCTTGTTCAATAACTGTAGCAAAAATGCTCATTGCTTTGTAGTCATACATTTTTTGTTCTCTTTTTATTGACAGATAAGCCAATTATACAACTGAATTCTTTCTTTAGTTTTACTAAATTCTCTTTGGTTCGGAATAGGTTTATTCTGTTTGTACATTAAATAGCAAAAGGAGTAAAACAATGAAAAAAATGCCCGCACTTTTTGTCGGACACGGCAACCCGATGAATGCGTTGGATCCGCAAAATATTTTTAATCAAGGATTTCAACAAATCACCTCTACCTTTGAGAAACCGAAGTTGATTTTATGTATTTCCGCCCATTGGTATAGCTCAAAATTGCAAGTGATGGGGGCGGAATACCCACCGATGATTTACGATTTTTACGGCTTTCCGCCGGAATTAAGCGAGATTGTGTATCCGGCGAAAGGCGATCCGGCATTTGCTCGACACATTCAAGGGGTACTAGCACCTGAACACGTGGAAATCAATCCAACTCGAGGCTTCGATCACGGGGCGTGGGCGGTGTTGAAATATCTCTACCCAGAGGCGGATATTCCCGTGGTTCAGCTTAGTTTGGATCGCACTAAATCGCCGCAATGGCATTATGACTTGGCGAAAAAATTACGTCCGTTACGCGAACAAGGCGTGTTGATTTTAGGCAGCGGCGATATTGTGCATAATTTAAGAGCGATCAGTTGGGAGCATATCGATCAAGTGGGCGCAGGCTATGATTGGGCGTATCAGTTTAGAGATGAAATCAATCAAGCAATGCGTGAACATAATGATGACGCATTAGTCAATTTTGAACAGTTCGGTGAAAGTGCAGCGCTCTCCGTGCCAACGCCAGACCATTATTTGCCACTGCTTTATGTGATGGCACAACGTGATGAAAATGATGAGATTACCTTGTTTAATGACGAACTGATCGCAGGATCGCTTAGTATGACATCGGTGTTGGTTAAGGAAAGATAGACAAAGAGCAAAGGCTGTGGATAAGTAGCGTGTAGTATCCCATTTTTCATTGTGTTTAACCAATGAATTCATAATGGTTAGTAGTTTACGTATACACGTCATAATAGCGACTTTTTTCGCTTTGCATTTTACAACTGTATTTATACCGCTCCTCTCCATGTGTACTGCTTGTATTTGATCGCTTAACGGAGATTCTGAAACGGCGGTATGGATAGGAGAGTAACATATGCAAAAATTTTGTGAAATCGCACAGCTTACTTTTAATGTACGCAGATGAGAGAAATTTTACGAGAGAAAAGTTGATAGAATAATGCTATTATTCTACATTATTTTGAGATTATGACTGTAGGAAAAATGAACAAGTTAGCATTATATTGTCGAGCCGGATTTGAGAAAGAAGTTGCCGGAGAGATTAACGATAAAGCAGCACAACTCGGTATCTTTGGCTTTGCCAATGTTAAAGAAAATAGTGGGTATGTGATTTTTGAGTGTTATCAAGCCGGAGAAGCAGACCGATTAGCCAAAGAACTGGCGTTTAATCAGCTTATTTTTGTGCGTCAAATGATTGTCGTTGGGGATTTGTTACAAGATTTGCCTGAAGGTGATCGTATTTCGCCGATTTTAGCGCAATACCAAGCACTCAATCCGAAAAATAGTAGCGAGATTTTTGTTGAAACACCTGATACAAATGAAGCGAAAGAGCTTTTAACATTTTGCCGTAAATTTACTGTGCCACTTCGTAATGCCTTGAAGAAACAAGGTTGGTTGGGCGCAAAAGAAACAGCAAAAAATAGTGTGAGTTTGCATATTTTGTTTGTAGGATCGGGTAAATGTTATGTGGGCTATGCCTATAATCATAACCGTTCACCATTTTTTATGGGCATTCCTCGCCTAAAATTCCCGGCAGATGCGCCTAGCCGTTCAACATTGAAACTAGAAGAAGCGATCTTAACCTTTATACCGCCGGCAGAAGAGCAAAAACGTTTTACGGAAAATATGACAGGGGTAGATCTTGGTGCGTGTCCGGGGGGCTGGACTTATCAGCTCGTTAAACGTGGCTTATTTGTGTATGCAGTCGATCACGGGAAAATGGCAGCCAGTTTGCACGAGACGGGGCGAATTGAGCATTGCCCTGAAGATGGTTTTAAATTCCAACCGCCTAAGCGTAAGCAAATTGATTGGCTTGTGTGTGATATGGTGGAGCAGCCTATGCGAATTAGTAAACTCATGGCAAAATGGTTGTTAAACGGTTGGTGTCGAGAAATGATTTTTAACTTGAAATTGCCGATGAAAAAACGTTATCAAGAAGTTCAGCTTTGTTTAAATTATCTTGAAGATGAACTGGCGAAAAATGGTTTCTGGTTTAAAATTCAAGCAAAACATCTCTACCATGATCGTGAAGAAATTACCGTACATATTGCAGTAATGGGTAAAAAGTAATTGAATAATGACATTCCCAAAAGAAAATTTTCTGATTTTGGGAATGTTTTGTTTTGAAGAGGCGTCAGTGAGGTGCTCTTGAAAATGTCGCAGCTTCAGCAATCAATTCATCATTTGGGCGAATTCCCGTATAAAGCACAAATTGTTCTACCGCTTGCAACGTCATCACTTCTGCACCGGAAATGGTTTGTTTGCCTAGCGATTGAGCGTATTTTATTAACGGGGTTTCTGCCGGCATTGCAACCACATCAAACACATTTGTAGCTTGTTTTATCATCGCTTCAGGGAATGCTAAATCAAACTCTTCTTTTCCGCCCTTCATTCCAATCGGGGTAACATTTACGAGAATATCAGCCTGTTGATTTTCAAGGCTATTGATATATTCATAACCGTAGAGGTTAGCAAGGTAGGTTCCTGTTTCAGCGTTACGAGCATAGACTTTCAGCTGTTCAAAACCAGCGTGTTTAAATGCGGCAACAACAGCTTTTGCCATACCTCCGCTACCTTGAACAATAACTGAAGCGGTCGATTTTAGTTGATATTTTGCAATGAGCTTTTCAATAGCGATATAGTCGGTGTTGTATGCTTTTAAATAACCATCAGTATTAACGATTGTATTGACCGACTCAATGGCTTGAGCGGAAGCATCAATTTCATCTAAAAACGGCATACAAGCCTCTTTAAATGGCATTGAAACAGCACAGCCTCGAATACCTAACGCTCGTACACCTTTTACGGCGTGTTCAATATCTTGAGTGGTAAAGGCTTTATAAATAAAATTTAAGCCGAGTTTTTGATAAAGGTAGTTATGAAAATAAGTACCAGTATTGCCTGGTCTGCCAGAAAGCGACATACAGAGTTGCGTATCTTTGTTAATCATATTTTTCTCTATCAATTATTCAATCCAATGGATTACTTCTTCTGTCGGTTTACGATATTTTTTGGTAATTTCTTTTGCTCGATAGCCAAAAGTGACCATACAAGAAACACCATATTCGTTTGCATCAAATAACCCTTATTCGCTCAAAATGCGATTAACTTCGTCATAATTAAAGCCTTCAATCGGGCAAGAATCAATCCCAATCAGCGCGGCGCCTGTCATCATATTACCTAATGCAATATAGGTTTGTTTACAGCACCAATCAAATAGCGCTCGTTCGTTGTCCGCAATTTTCATATCATTGGTTTGAAAATCCTTGTAACGAGCAAGGGTTACTTCGGTTTGTTCAGGTGTTAAACCACGTTTTGCTAAAGAGGTTTTAAAGAATTCCGAATCATAGCGAGCATTCTTTTTCGCAAGAAGCACCACAATATGACTTGCTTCTTCAATTGGGTGCTTAATTCCCCAAGCAACAGGCGCAATTTTTTGGCGAATAGCCAGATTTTGTAATACGAGAAATTGCCACGGTTCAGAGCCTACTGAACTAGGCGACAGGCGAGCAAGCTCAAGAATATAATCCATATCTTCTTTACTGATTTTGCGTGTTGGGTCGTAATAACGACATGCTGCACGATAATTGAAAGCCTCTAAAACTTGCGATTTAGTGATATTAAACATTGTATTTCTCCATTAAAAAACTTAGGGCATTCTACGCCTATTTTTTGATAAAGCGAACCTTCGACAGGCGTTATTTTGATAATACGCAAAAAAATCACAAAATCCCACCGCTTCAAACCTTAAAAATCAAGACGTTAGCCGATTTTTACGTTTACATTTTTTATGCAAAGTATTATTATCACAGCAATTTTTATTAGTTATTAGAGGATAGGTAATGCAACACCTAAAAGAATTAACCGCTCAAGCTAGAGAAGCGTTAGATAAGTTAGATCAAGGCTTAGATGCTTTGGAAAATTTCCGTGTAGAATATTTTGGCAAAAAAGGGCATTTTACCCAGTTAATGCAAGAATTGCGTAATGTGGCGGCAGAAGAACGTCCGGCTATCGGTGCAAAAATCAATGAAGCAAAACAAGCAGTACTTGATATTTTAAATGCTAAAAAAGAAGCGTGGGAGCAAGAGGCATTAAACGCGAAATTAGCAAGTGAAAGTATTGATGTGAGCTTGCCGGGTCGTAAAACCGAATTAGGTGGATTACACCCTGTTTCGATTACGATTGAACGTGTGGTTAAATTCTTCTCAGAATTAGGTTTTACCGTGGCAAGCGGTCCGGAAATTGAAACAGATTACTATAATTTTGATGCGTTAAATATCCCAGCGCATCATCCGGCTCGAGCAGATCACGATACATTCTGGTTTGATGCTCAACGCTTGTTACGTACTCAAACTTCGGGCGTGCAAATTCGTACGATGGAGAATGTGAAACCACCTTTACGTATTGTTGCACCAGGGCGTGTATATCGTAATGATTACGACCAAACTCACACACCAATGTTCCACCAAATTGAATTATTATACGTGGATAAAAAAGCGAATTTTACCGAGCTGAAAGGGTTAATTCACGATTTCTTAAAAGCATTCTTTGAAGAAGATTTACAGGTACGTTTCCGTCCATCATTCTTCCCATTTACAGAGCCTTCTGCAGAAGTGGATGTGATGCGCCAAAATGGTAAATGGTTAGAAGTATTGGGTTGTGGTATGGTTCATCCGAATGTATTACGTAACGTAGGAATCGATCCTGAAGAGTATAGCGGTTTTGCCGTGGGTATGGGTGTGGAGCGTTTAACAATGTTACGTTATAACGTAACGGATTTACGTTCATTCTTTGAAAATGACTTACGTTTCTTAAAACAATTTAAGTAATTTTATCATTGTAGGGGCACACTGAGTGTGTCCGTTATAACGCTTATAACAAGCGGTCAAATTTTAGAAAATTTTGCAAATTAAAGGATAGAGATAAATGAAATTCAATGAATCTTGGTTGCGTGAGTGGGTAAATCCTGCCATTTCAACAGAGCAATTATGCGACCAAATTACAATGTTAGGCTTAGAAGTTGATAGTGTTGATCCCGTTGCCGGTGAATTTAGCGGTGTAGTAATTGGTGAAGTGGTATCAGCAGAACAACACCCTGATGCAGATAAATTACGTGTAACAAAAGTAAATGTCGGTGGCGACCGTCTATTGGATATTGTTTGTGGCGCACCTAACTGCCGTGCCGGTTTAAAAGTGGCTTGTGCGGTTGAAGGCGCATTGCTACCGGGCGATTTTAAAATTAAGAAAACCAAACTGCGTGGTCAGCCATCAGAAGGAATGTTATGTTCTTATTCTGAACTAGGTATCAAAGAAGATCATAGCGGTATCATTGAATTACCATTAGATGCACCGGTAGGTGTTGATTTCCGTGAATATCTAAACTTAAATGATGTAGCAATTGAAATTAGCTTAACGCCGAACCGTGCGGATTGTTTAAGTATTCGTGGTATTGCACGTGAAGTGAGTGTTATCAATCAAGCAGAAGTTTCTGCACCTGAAATTGCCGCTGTAACGGCAACTATTTCAGATAAAGTAGCTGTTGAATTACAAGCACCGGAGGCTTGCCCACGTTATTTATCTCGTGTCGTGAAGAATGTGAATGTTAATGCACAATCTCCGTTATGGCTACAAGAGAAACTCCGCCGTTGTGGTATTCGTTCTATTGACCCTATCGTAGATATTACAAACCTCAGCTTGCTTGAATTAGGTCAGCCAATGCATGCTTTCGATGCTTCAAAAATTGAAGGCGCAATTCAAGTGAGAATGGCAAAAGAGGGCGAAGAGTTAGTTTTATTAGACGGAACCACTGCAAAATTACAAGCGAATACCTTAGTGATTGCTGACCAAAAAGGTGCTTTAGCGATGGCAGGGATCTTTGGCGGTGAAGCAAGTGGTGTGAGCAAAGAAACAAAAGATGTTGTTTTAGAAGCAGCATTTTTCGCCCCATTAGCGATTACAGGTCGTGCGCGTCAATATGGGTTACATACTGATGCTTCACATCGTTTTGAGCGTGGTGTTGATCCAGAATTAACACGTCAAGCAATGGAACGCGCAACAGCCCTTCTTCTTGATATTTGTGGTGGCGAAGCAGGCGAAATCGTTGAAGCCGTTAGCGAAGCGCATTTACCTAAACGCAATACGGTAAGTTTACGCCGTAGCAAATTAGATGCGGTGATCGGTTATCATATTGAAGATGCTACGGTAACAGATATTTTAACTCGCTTAGGCTTGAATGTGACTTTTGCAAATGATACCTGGACTGCAGTAGCGCCAAGTTGGCGTTTTGATATTGAGATTGAAGAAGATCTCATTGAAGAAGTCGCTCGTATCTATGGCTATAATAATATTCCAAATAACTCGCCTTTATCTCATTTAACCATGAAAGGTACGCCAGAGAAATTATTGGAAATTGCTCGTGTACGCGCAGCATTTGTGGATAGCGATTATCAAGAAGTAGTAACTTATAGCTTCGTTGATCCAAAAATCCAAACTTTGTTACACCCAGAGCAAGAAGCGTTAATGCTACCAAACCCAATTTCAAGCGAAATGTCGGCAATGCGTGTGTCGCTTTTAACGGGGTTATTAGAAACAATCGTATATAATCAAAATCGTCAGCAAAACCGTGTTCGTATTGTTGAAACAGGTTTACGCTTCATTCCAGATGAAAATGCAGAGTCAGGTGTTCGTCAAGAGTCTGTTATTGGGGCAGCGATTGTAGGCGATAAACGTCCGGTTCACTGGGAACATAAAGCTGAATCTGTTGATTTCTTTGATTTAAAAGGCGATATTGAACGTATTTTCTCATTAACTGTTGTTCGTAACGATTTAAAATTTGTCGCTAAAGCATTCCCAGCATTACACCCAGGGCAATCTGCAGCAATTATGTTAGATGGTAAAGAAATTGGCTTTATCGGAACATTACACCCGTCGTTAGTTCAGAAATTAGGCATTAAAGGCAAACCAATTGTTTGTGAAGTTTTGGCTTCAGCAATTGCAGAGCGTCCAATTCCAGTAGCAAAAGAGATCTCTAAATTCCCTGCAAATAATCGTGATATTGCGGTGGTTGTTGATGAGAATGTTGCAGCAGGCGAAGTGTTAGATGCTTGTCGTTCATCGGGTGGCGATAAATTAGTGGGCGTGAGTCTGTTTGATGTTTATCGTGGCACAAACCTTGCAGAAGGTAAGAAAAGTTTAGCGATTAGTTTAACGGTACAAGACACCGAAAAAACGTTAGAGGAAGATGAAATTAATGCGGTGATTCAAGCTGTATTAGCAGATTTATCGCAACGTTTTAATGCAACATTACGTGACTAATCATTACTCGTTTAGTAAGGATATTTTATGGCTCTCACTAAAATTGAACTTGCAGAAGCTCTGGTTGAAAAATGTGGCTTTGAGAAGCGAACGGCAAAATTATTTATTGATCAGTTTTTCGAAGAAATTAAAAGAGCATTAACAACCGGAGAAGAGGTAAAATTATCAGGATTTGGTAATTTTTCTGTTCGAGAAAAAAATGCACGTCCCGGTAGAAACCCAAAAACGGGAGAAAGCGTTGCGGTTTCTGCTCGTCGAGTAGTAGTGTTCAAAGCAGGACAAAAAATGCGTGATCGTGTAGAACATGCAAAAGTGAAGAAATAAAAATCTGAAAATGTTTTACCCTAAATGGTTGCCATTTAGGGTAAAACAGAGGGTATTTTAATGAAACGTATATCAAAATTGGCATTAGTCAGTTTAACTGCAATTTTAACCGCTTGTTCTTCTTCAGATGATGTTCATGTATCAGGTCCTATAAAGGCAAAAGCAGGTATTTATCGCACAAATCAAGCTAATTTGGGCGATCCGATTATGGTTATAGCCAATTTAAGTGAACATCAGCAAGAATGGAAAGGGACTCGTTATCGCTTAGGTGGAACATCTAAAAGTGGAGTGGATTGTTCAGGCTTTATGCAGATTACATTTCGTGATCTCTTTGGTATTGATTTACCTCGTACAACAACAGAACAAGCTAATGAAGGCAGACGCGTGTCTAAAAGTGAAATTAAAACAGGCGATTTAGTTTTCTTCAAAACAGGCCGTGGACCGAATGGCAAACATGTTGGTGTTTATGTGAAAAACGGGCAATTTCTCCACGCCTCTACAAAAGGTGGGGTTATCTATTCTGATTTAGATTCGCCATATTGGTCAAAAACATTTTGGCAGGCGCGCCGTTTATAAAATAAGCGAACCACTCGGAAAAATTTGAAGTCGATCACAAATTTGAAAATTGAGCTTTGAAAAGGCTCACAAATTAACGTAATCTTACATGCAACAAAAATAAGTGTTGTGTTCAACAACCGGATTCATAAATTTGCTTTCCGAGTAGCCCCTAATAAGGGGCTTTTTTTATGCATACACATTTTTAATGAGTGTGATTAGATTGATTTTTTTATAAAAAACATCGACAATCAGAAAATTCGCATATAACTGGAGAAAAGAGCATGCGTTGTCCTTTTTGTGCCGCAGAAGAAACGAAGGTCATTGATTCCCGTTTAGCCGCAGATGGTTACCAAATACGTCGTCGCCGAGAGTGTACGGTGTGTAAAGAACGTTTTACAACGTTTGAATCAGCAGAACTTCTTGTCCCTTATATTGTAAAAAGCAATGGTAACCGAGAGCCTTTTGATGCAAGTAAGTTAAAGATGAGTTTGGCTAAAGCTTTAGAAAAACGCCCTGTAAGCGCAGACGATTTAGAGAAAGCGGTTAATCAAATTATTATTCAGCTTCAAGCAACAGGCGAAAGGGAAGTGCCTAGCAAACTTGTCGGTAATTTAGCGATGGATGCATTAAAACGCTTAGATAAAGTGGCATATATTCGTTTTGCTTCAGTTTATTTGAGTTTTGGCGATATTGAAGAATTTATTAAAGAAATTGAAAAATTACGAGAATAATAAAGAGAGGATAACCTATGCTGACAAACTTAGCGTTAGAACAGCTTTTGAATGAAAAATTAAATGCGAAAGCAATTAGTGATTATGCACCGAATGGATTGCAAGTTGAAGGCAAACGTGAAATCCGTAAAATTATTACCGGTGTAACTGCAACACTACCGCTAATTGAAAAAGCGATTGAGAAAAATGCAGATGCGATTTTAGTTCATCACGGTTATTTTTGGAAAAGCGAAGATCCTTGTATTCGAGGAATGAAAGGCAAACGTATCAAACAGTTACTGGTTAATGACATTAATTTATTTGGTTACCACTTACCGTTAGATATTCACCCTGAATTAGGAAATAACGCTCAATTAGCGACATTGTTAGGCGTTAAGAATTTAACCGGTTTAGAAGATAAACCTTATTCAATTCCTGTTTATGGTGAATTAGAAACAGCGATCTCTGCAACCGAATTGGCACAGCGTTTAGAAAATGGATTAAATCGTAATGTCATCTTGTGTGATGAATTTGTAGCTGAATTCCCGCATAAATTGATTAAAACTGTTGCGATTTGCACGGGAGGCGGTCAGGGATATATTGATTTAGCGGCTGCCAAAGGTATTGATGCCTTTATTAGTGGAGAAATTTCTGAACAGACTACCCATTCAGCCAGAGAGCAGGGCATTTATTATTTTGCCGCAGGTCATCATGCTACAGAGCGTTATGGCATTAAAGCATTAGGCGAATGGCTTGCGCAAGAATATCAATTAGACGTTGAATTTATTGATATTGATAACCCAGCATAATGATTATTTTTTATTTTTAGCAACACAACGGATTTTTATAATGGAAAAATTAACACTTGCTCCGATTTCTCGCATTGAAGGCGAGATCAACTTACCCGGCTCAAAAAGTTTATCAAATCGCGCATTATTGCTTGCAGCTTTAGCTCAAGGCACAACTCAAGTAACGAACTTGCTCGATAGTGATGATATTCGTCATATGCTTAATGCATTAAAGGCGCTTGGCGTTAAATATGAATTATCTGCGGATAAAACGATTTGCACAGTCGAAGGTGTAGGCGGTGCATTCCAATGGCAAAATGGCTTATCGCTATTTTTAGGAAATGCAGGTACGGCAATGCGGCCACTCACAGCTGCGCTTTGCTTAAAAGGTAAAGAAGAAGCAGAGGTTGTTTTAACCGGCGAACCTCGTATGAAAGAGCGCCCAATTAAACATTTAGTGGATGCATTACGTCAGGTAGGCGCACAAATTCAATATTTGGAAAATGAAGGCTATCCACCCGTTGCCATTCGTAATACAGGGCTAACAGGTGGCAAAGTAAAAATTGATGGTTCAATCTCTAGCCAATTTTTAACGGCATTATTAATGTCTGCGCCATTAGCAGAAGGCGATATGGAAATTGAAATTATTGGTGAGCTTGTTTCTAAACCTTATATTGATATTACCTTAGCGATGATGAAAGATTTTGGGGTAACTGTTTCTCATCAGAACTACCAAACTTTCTTTGTTAAAGGTCAGCAAAGTTATGTATCGCCAGAAAAATATATGGTTGAAGGCGATGCATCATCGGCGTCTTATTTCCTTGCTGCAGGTGCGATTAAAGGGAATGTGAAAGTAACCGGAATTGGTAAAAATTCTATTCAAGGCGACCGCTTGTTTGCCGATGTGTTGGAAAAAATGGGTGCTAAAATTACTTGGGGCGAAGATTTTATTCAAGCAGAACGAGGCGAGCTTAAAGGCATTGATATGGATATGAACCATATCCCTGATGCAGCAATGACAATTGCAACTACCGCACTGTTTGCCGAAGGCGAAACCGTTATCCGAAATATCTATAACTGGCGCGTGAAAGAAACAGACCGTTTAACAGCAATGGCAACGGAGTTACGTAAAGTGGGCGCTGAAGTTGAAGAAGGGGAAGATTTTATCCGAATTCAACCGCTTGCATTGGATCAATTCCAGCACGCAGAAATTGAAACTTACAATGATCATCGTGTGGCAATGTGTTTTTCACTGGTGGCATTATCCAATACACCGGTAACCATTTTAGATCCGAAATGTACGGCAAAAACGTTTCCAACCTATTTTGATGAGTTAGCAAAATTATCGGTAAGGGAATAAAAAGAAATCTCTCATTGACGAAAGTGAATGAGAGATTTTGATTTTTAATTCATTTTTATTGCATATCTATTCATTTTGAGTTATAACTACACTATTAAAAAGTGAGGAAATTATGCGTAATACAGAATTAGTTCAATGGTTCAGACAATCCACGCCTTATGTGAATATGCATAGAGGGAAAACCTTTGTCATTATGTTAGATGGTAATGCGGTTGCTCATCCCAATTTTGTGAACATCGCCAATGATATTAGTTTGTTACATAGTTTAGGTATTAAATTGGTACTCGTGTTTGGCGCTCGTTATCAAATTGACGAATTATTAGCAAAAAATAACCGCTTGTCGCAATATCATCATCACATTCGAGTGACAGATCTCGAAACGCTAGAGTATGTCAAACAAGCTGTTGGAGGCCTACATTACGATATTTTCTCTCGTCTTTCTTTACGTTTGCCAAACTCGCCTGTTATCAATGTTGTGAGTAGCAATGCGATCTTAGCTCAACCTTTAGGGGTTATTGATGGCGTGGATTATGGGCTAAGCGGCAAAATTCGCCGTATCAATGTCGAACATATTGAACAGCAATTAGAACAAAATGCGATTGTTTTGATTAGCCCGATTGCGCCTTCTGTAACAGGGGAGATGTTTAATTTACCTTTTGAAGAGATTGCTACTCAAGTTGCGATTAAGCTAAAAGCCGATAAACTGATTGGTTTTTGTGAAACGCAAGGTTTATTAGATGAACACGGCGAAGTAGTCCCAGATATTCATCCTCGTGAAGCCAAACGCTATTTATCCAATTTGATTGAAGCGGGGAAATATCACGACTCAACCGCTCGCTTTCTCCAAGCTGCTGTGGAAGCAAGCAATGCTGGGCTTAAACGTGCGCACTTACTTAGCTATAAAGAAGATGGCTCATTGCTTCAAGAGTTATTTTCTCGAGATGGTATTGGTACGCAATTATCTCAAGAAAGTTCGGAACATATTCGCATTGCAACGTCTCACGATATTCCAAGTTTACTGAATTTAATTCGACCTTTAGAAGAGCAAGGCATTTTAGTCAAACGTTCTCGTGAACAACTTGAGGTTGAAATTAGCCGTTATACCATTATTGAGCGAGATGGTATTGTGATTGCCTGTGCGGCATTAAACCATTTTGAAGAGGAAAAAATGGCAGAAATGGCTTGCGTTGCGGTACACCCAGACTATCGTGATTCATCTCGTGGCGATGTGTTACTTGATGCGATTAAGCGTAGAGCCGTGCAATTAGGTGTTGAGAAATTGTTTGTTTTAACAACACGTACAACACAGTGGTTCCAAGAACGCGGCTTTGAATTAAAAGGTACAGAAGATCTGCCTGCTTATAAGCGTGAACATTATAATTACCAACGAATGTCGAAAATTTTGGTGTTGGATTTAGTGTAATAACAAGCGGTCAAATTTGGGGGTAAATTTACATTTACCCCTTAACTAACGCTTCTTTTTGCTCTTTCATCAACGTTGCTAAAAAATCAATAAATACCTTCACTTTTGGCGATAAATAGCGGCGATTAGGATATAACAAGCTAATATCCAATTTCCTTTGATCAAGATGTTCTAAAATCGGAATAAGTTCGCCATTTTTTAATTCTTTAGTGACTAAACATTTCGGAATGTTGATAATTCCTTGATGGTCTTTTGCCATTTGGACGAGAGAGTAGCCATTATTACTATAAATTCTGCCTTTCGCTTTATATCTTAATGTTTCCTCGCCGAATGAAAAATCCCACGTTTGATGATTTTCATAGAGTAAGCAAGTGTGTTGGTCAAGATCTTGAATCGTTCTTGGCGTACCGTGAATAGCGAGATATTCAGGTGAAGCCACAATGATTTGATGTGATTCAGCAATTTTTTTAGCTACAATACTGCTATCTTCTAATCGTCCAACTCGGAGCACTAAATCAAAACCTTCTGAAACGACATCTACTCGTCTATCGTTAAATTCGAGATGTAATTCAATATACGGATAGGCTTCAAGGAATTTCCCTAAATGAGGCGCAACAAAGCGTGAACCGAAGTCCATTGGTAAAGAGAAGGAGAGTTTGCCGGTTAAATTCTCGCTGATGTTATTGATGCTGTCATCAGCTTCTTTGAGTTCATTAAGAATAGGCTGGCAGCGTTGATAGTAAAGTAACCCTGCTTCCGTTGGCGTAATCTTTCTGGTAGTTCGGTGTAATAAGCGAACATTAAGATGCTCTTCAAGTTGTGCGACCAACTTACTTGCCATCGCCAAAGATATGTCCAATTGTTGAGCAGCTTGAGTAAAACTTTGCGTTTCGATCACTTTACAAAATAGGCTAATTGCATTTAGTTTATCCATTTCGTTTATTTTCTTCTTCTTTATATTGTAATTTTCTTGTAGCCTTGCTATCGTAAAAATAGTCTGTAAAAAAATCAATGAAAAAAGTTATTTCACTTAAATTTTAAAATGCTTATTGGGAAAGAATAATGGGAAAATCATTAGTTATTGTGGAGTCGCCCGCTAAGGCAAAAACCATTAACAAATATTTGGGTAGCGATTATGTCGTCAAATCAAGTGTGGGTCATATTCGTGATTTGCCAAAAAGTGGTACCGAGGAAAAAGCGGAGCGAGCTAAACCTACATCAACCAAAGGATTGACAGCTGAACAAAAAGCAAAACTCAAGGCAGAAAAAGAAAAAAATGCGTTGGTAAAACGTATGGGTATTGATCCTTACCACGGCTGGAAGGCTAATTATCAAATTATGCCGGATAAACAAAAAGTGGTATCAGAACTGAAATCGTTAGCCAAAAAGGCAGACCATATCTATCTTGCAACCGACTTGGATAGAGAAGGGGAAGCTATTGCATGGCATTTGCGTGAAGTGATTGGTGGCGATGATAATCGCTTTAGCCGTGTAGTTTTTAATGAGATCACGAAAAATGCTATTCAAAAAGCATTTGAACATCCGGAACAATTAAACTTAGACCGTGTTAATGCTCAACAAACTCGCCGATTTTTAGATCGCGTGGTGGGCTTTATGGTTTCTCCGTTACTCTGGAAGAAAGTCGCAAGAGGGCTTTCTGCCGGTCGAGTACAATCGGTTGCCGTTAAATTATTGGTCGAGCGTGAACGAGAAATTAAGGCATTCCAACCAGAAGAGTATTGGGAAATTCTAGCGAATACGCAAACAAAACGTAAAAAACTACCGCTTGAATTAACCAATTATCAAGGTAAGAAATGGCAGGCAAGAAATGAAGCGGAAGCAATGCAAGCGGTTAAAAACTTGCAGCAATCTGCATTTATTGTGAGTGAAATTGATCAAAAACCAACAAGCTCAAAAGCCAGTCCGCCTTTTATTACATCGACATTACAGCAAACCGCAAGCACCCGTTTGGGATTTGGTGTGAAGAAAACAATGATGTTGGCACAGCGTTTATATGAAGCTGGTTACATCACTTATATGCGTACCGACTCCACCAATTTAAGCCAAGATGCTTTGACAATGGCTCGGGGTTATATTGAGAAAAAATTTGGGCAAGACTATTTACCGGCTAAACCGAATTTTTATTCGAGTAAAGAAAATGCTCAAGAGGCTCACGAGGCAATCCGTCCTTCTGATGTAAATGTGTTGATGTCCGATCTTAAAGGTATGGATAAAGATGCGGAGCGTTTATATGATTTAATTTGGCGCCGTTTCTTAGCTTGTCAAATGACGCCGGCACAATATGATTCAACCAGTTTAACGGTTACGGCAAATGATTATGAGTTCAAAGCGAAAGGCCGAGTTTTACGTTTTGATGGTTGGACAAAAGCGTTACCTATCCAAGGGAAAACGGCAGAAGATCAGGAATTACCGAATGTAGAATTAAATGAGGTTCTGACACTCGATGAGCTCGTTCCAAGCCAACATTTTACTAAACCGCCGGCACGTTATTCTGAAGCGGCTCTCGTAAAAGAGTTGGAAAAGCGTGGCATTGGTCGTCCTTCAACCTATGCTGCGATTATTTCAACTATTCAGGAGCGTGGTTATGTTCGTACCGAAAACCGCCGTTTCTATGCTGAAAAAATGGGTGAGATCGTTACAGATCGATTAAATGAATCCTTTGGGGATTTAATGAACTACGATTTTACCGCTAATATGGAAGAAACCTTAGACCAAATTGCGGAAGGGAATAAAAACTGGATTTCGGCGCTTGATACCTTCTTTAAGGATTTTTCAGAACAATTAACTAAGGCGGAATTGGATGAGCTTGAAGGCGGAATGAAGCCAAACAGTCTCGTGCCAACGGATATTGATTGCCCGACTTGCGGACGTAAAATGGCAATTCGTACCGCTTCGACAGGGGTATTCTTAGGTTGTACCGGCTACGCATTGCCACCAAAAGAGCGTTGTAAAACAACAATGAATTTAATTCCGGAAGCTGAATTACTCAATGTGCTGGACGATGAAACAGAAACGAAAGCGTTAATGGCTCGTAAGCGTTGCCCGAAATGTGATTCGGCGATGGATAGCTATGTTATCGACCCAAGTAGAAAATTACATGTTTGCGGTAACAATCCAAACTGTGATGGTTATATTATCGAAGCCGGTAGTTTTAAAATTAAAGGTTATGATGGCCCAATTGTCGAATGTGATAAATGCGGCGCAGATATGCATTTAAAATTAGGACGTTTTGGCAAATATATGGGCTGCACGAATTGTGATAATACCCGTAAAATTCTGAAAAATGGTGAAGTTGCACCGCCACGTGAAGAGCCAATTCCATTTCCTGAATTGAAATGCGAAAATGCGGATGCTTATTTTGTTTTGCGTGATAGTGCGGTTGGTGTGTTTATGTCAGCGCATAATTTCCCGAAAGTGAGAGAAAGCCGTCCTGCGAAAGTATCGGAATTAGCACAATATCGTGATCGGTTACCGGAAAAATTACAGTATTTAGCCGATGCGCCATTAACCGACCCTGAAGGCAATCTAGCCATTATTAGTTTTAGTCGTAAAGAGAAACGTCAATATGTAACGTCAGAGAAAAACGGCAAAAAAACCAAATGGATTGTAGATTATCTTGATGGAAAATGGGTAGAACGTTAAAAATATATAGGGTCTGTTTATCTTTCCAAAAAGCCTGCGTTGTCGCCTAAAAAAGCCATCGGCTAGGCGTAAAACGCCGTTAATAGCGGGACTATTGACAAGTTTTACAACGACGGCGAGGGCTTTTTTAGGCACAACCCGAAGGGACGGGCTTCTTTTTTGCCCACTCTGCGTTAAAAAAACTTTGTTTAGAATAACTAAACGGCAGTTTTTTCGCCTTGATTGGGCAAAAAACAAGCTCCGTCGCAGCCTTTTATTGAAAGATAAACAGACCCTAAACAAGGAGGAATTTTTTTTCCTCCTTTTTTTATTTTAAGGTATTATTTACCTGTATAACAAAAGAAGGAAGGATTTAATGTCCCAGCATTTAACAGAACAACGGTTTATTGACTTTTCAATCCACGAAAATGTATTAGCCGCCCTAGAAAGTAAAGGATTTGAATTCTGTACACCGATTCAAGCAAAAACATTACCGATTACGTTAAAAGGAAATGATATTGCCGGACAAGCGCAAACAGGTACAGGAAAAACGATGGCGTTTTTAATTGCGACATTTCATCATTTACTGACTAATGAATGTCAAAGCAATAAAAATCAGCCACGAGCTTTAATTTTAGCCCCTACACGTGAATTAGCCGTACAAATTGCTTCTGATGCCGAGTTGTTAGTTAAACATTCGGATTTAAAATTAGCCTTAGCTTATGGTGGCGATGGTTATGAGAAGCAGGTTGAAGCCATTGAAAAGGGGGTTGATATTCTTGTGGGTACCACAGGTCGTGTTATTGATTACGTAAAACAAGGGATTATCAACTTAGATTGTATTCAGGTTATTGTATTAGATGAAGCGGATCGTATGTTCGATCTCGGGTTTATTAAGGATATCCGCTATTTAATGCGCAAATGTCCTAAACCGGAACAACGTTTAACGATGTTATTTTCCGCAACATTATCTCCTCGAGTACGAGAACTCGCTTACGAAGATATGAATAATGCTTCTTATGTCGAGATAGAACCGTTACAACGTACTGGGCATCGAATTAAAGAAGAACTTTTCTATCCGTCTAATGAAGATAAAATGGCGCTACTTCTAACTTTATTAGAGGAAGAATGGCCAGAGCGTTGCATGATTTTCGCGAATACTAAACAAAAATGTGAAGAAATTTGGCAATACTTGCTTGCTGATGGTCATCGAGTGGGATTATTAACAGGTGATATTGCTCAGAAAAAACGTTTGGCTTTATTAGATAGCTTTACGAAAGGAGAATTGGATATTTTAGTTGCAACAGATGTTGCTGCACGTGGTTTACATATTCCTGAAGTGACTCACGTCTTTAATTACGACTTACCTGATGATCGTGAAGATTATGTACACCGTATTGGGCGAACCGGTCGAGCAGGGCAAAGTGGACATTCTATTAGTTTTGCCTGTGAGCGTTATGCAGTAAATTTACCGGCAATTGAAGAATATATCGGGCATTCTATTCCGGTTAGTCAATATGATAGCCAAGCACTATTGGCTTTGCCTAAAGTAAAAAGAGCACCAAGATTTAATCGGAATGTGAAACGATAGAATATGAAATATAAGATCATTTACCTTTTATTACCGGCATTCTTATCAGCATGTACAGCAGATACACAAGAGTTTTGGGATGATTTGGGCAAAACATTTGAACCTAATAAACCAAGGCAAGCTGTTAGTGTTACAAAGGGGTATCCAGAACCGAAAGGTAATTATACCCACACAACAAAAAAAGTTGCTAAAACACAACAGATTGCTCATGGTCGTATTAATACAACTGCCTGTAACGATCTTGACGACTGGTATTTAGATGGATTTCGTGTTGGTAAATCATTTCGTAGCCAAAGAGACGTAATGTTTCAACAGCGTGTAGCCTATTGTAAAGGTTCAGGACCGCTAGGTTATCAAAAAAATTGGGAACGAGGTTTCCAAGTTGGCATTAAATCATAGAGAGAGAAAACATGACAAATTATGCGATTGCCCAGTCTAAAGAGGGTAATGTAATTTCATTAACAGCAAAAATGGCTAACCGCCATGGACTAATTGCTGGTGCAACAGGGACAGGTAAAACTGTTACATTACGTAAGTTAGCGGAAAGTTTTAGTGACCACGGCGTTCCGGTTTTCCTTGTTGATGTGAAAGGCGATATTTCAGGAATTTCACAAGCGGGTCAATTTAGTGGAAAAATTGCAGAGCGCATTGAGCAATTCAATTTAGGGGGCGAAAGTTATCTAAACGGTTACCCTGTATCTTATTGGGACGTATTTGGCGAAACGGGCATACCGCTACGGACAACCATTTCTGAAATGGGGCCAATGTTACTGGCTCGTTTATTGAATTTGAATGAAACCCAAGAGGGATTACTCAATTTAGTTTTCCGTGTCGCAGATGATCAAGGGTTATTGCCTATCGATCTTAAAGATCTTCGTGCAATGTTAAAATTTGTTGCAGAAAATGCTAAACAATTCCAAGTGGAATATGGCAATGTTTCTGCGGCAAGTGTTGGAGCAATTCAGCGTGCGCTACTTGCTTTAGAAAATGAAGGCGCAGAAAAGCTTTTTGGCGAACCAGCATTAGATTTATTTGATTGGATTCAAACCCGTAATGGTAAAGGTGTCATCAACGTTCTAAATTCAGAAAAATTGATTAATTCGCCTCGTATGTATGGTGCGTTCTTGCTTTGGTTTATGGCAGAACTCTTTGAAAAATTACCGGAAGTCGGCGATCCGGATAAACCTAAATTTGTGCTGTTCTTTGATGAAGCGCATCTCTTATTTGATGGTGCACCAACCGTATTGGTTGATAAGATTGAGCAAGTTGTCCGCTTAATCCGTTCTAAAGGTGTTGGTGTTTATTTTGTCACACAAAATCCACTAGACTTACCGGACAGTGTTTTAGGACAGTTGGGCAACCGTATTCAGCATGCCTTACGAGCTTTTACGCCAAGAGATCAAAAGGCGGTTAAATCTGCTGCAGAAACCTTCCGTGCGAATAAAGGTGTTGATGTTGTTGAAGCAATTACGACTCTCGGGGTTGGAGAAGCACTGATTTCTGTATTAGATGAAAAAGGTATGCCAACGCCGGTTGAGGTGGCTTATATTTATCCACCAAGAAGCCAATTGACACCACTAACAGCGGCAGAGCGTGATAGCTTAGTTAAACAAAATGACCTTTATCTCCATTATAGCCAATATGTTGATAATGTCTCTGCATTTGAAATGCTAAACGATCAGGCAAAACAAGTTGAAGCGCAAAAACAAGCAGAGCAGGAAGGCAAAGAGAATTTTGTTGGCGGACTCATCGCATCAATTTTTGGCACGAAAAAGAAAAAAGATCAATCTTTCACGGAACAAGTTGTTAGCCAAGTAGCACAGCAAGTTGGACGCAATCTCAGAAATAATCTTACTAAGCAGATTATGCGTGGACTTTTAGGTGCGATAACGAAGAAGTGATATGAAAAAACTCCCCTAGCAGGGGAGTTTTTTATCTCTATTTATGAAAATAGTGCAATAAAGGATTAGGGTTCTGAATAAATTGATGCAGTTCTTTTTCTTCAGGTCTTCCAATATAAGGGATTTGTCCTAATAATGGAGCGTCAATTTTTTGTGTTAGCATTTCAACTAACTCCACATAATGACGAAGCCCAGGATTTATGCGATTCGCCACCCAGCCAAGTAGAGGAACACCGCTGGCTTTAATTGCTTGTGCAGTAAGTAACGCATGATTTGCGCAACCTTCTTTAATTCCCACTACTAAGATAACGGGCATTTTATTTTGCTGAACCCAATCCGCAAAACTGAAGTCTTTATTGATTGGTGTTAGCCAACCATAAGTCCCTTCCACAAGAATATTATGATATTTTTTCTGTAAGCGCGTTAAATCATAGTTAAGTTTTTCAACATGAATATGCCTTACTGCATCTAATGCTGCAAAAACAGGTGTGCTAGAGTGCGTAAAAGTATAGCTATTGATTTCTCGATATTGTACTTGAGGAAGTGTGCTTTTAAGTAATGTTAAAACGTCACTATTGTCTTCACTTGCATAATCATCTTGAGGTAATTCTGTTGGTAATTCTTCCGCGCCACCACAGGCAATCGGTTTGTAAGGTACAACAGGAACATCATATTGTGCCAATGTTTGTAACAATGCACGGGTAACAATTGTTTTTCCAACATTGGTATCTGTTCCCGTGATAAAGAGAGATGGCATATTTGTCCTTCCTTATTAAGTCAGATTCCAAATAGCCATAAGTCTATCTAAAAAGCGCAAGCTAGTTTATGTCCTTGATCAAACTTCCTTCATAAATTCCTTGTTTTATTGCAGAACAAGGGATTATTTCGTTATTCCATTCAAATTGGCTTGTTACCAACTGGATGTTAAGGTCATCAATAAGCAAGGTTTTTTGTAATTTCTCTGTAATTTGTTCAAATAAAATCTGTTTAACTTTTAATAAAGGAGAATCAAACAGTACTTTTTGTGTAGAGAATATGTTGATAAGATTCATTAACACATACGCCAAATTATCACTAATATGGTTGAGAATAAGTAATGCTTGCGCATTTTGTTGTTCAATTTGTTCACAAAGGAAGTCAATTTTTTCCTGATTTGTTTTCAAGGTATTCGGTAGATGTAAATCGATTAATCTTATTAACGCTGAGAATGTGACTTGATTGGTAAGTTGATAGCGTTGGATTTCATCAAGTTCAGGAAAAATTTGGTCGCTTAATGGACTGAATTTAGGCATTAACATCTTATCCACATTCATTTTTGATTGTTGATAGAGCAGTGCGCCACGCATGAGAACACTTAAGTTAATGGATTCATCCAGTTGTAAGAAAATAACATTATCATCGCTAATTAAACTCCCTACTGTTGATTCTGCCAGTAGCCAAAGATGGAAATGTTCATTCAGTAAAATAGGGTGTGTAAAATGAGACTCTAGTTTTTCCATTAGAGGGCAGTGTAATTTTTGCCCTTCTAGCTCGGTAATCATTCGTTTATCAGCATCTATTTTTCCAACAACACAAACAGAAATAGCCAACAATTGTTCTTTTGCAAGCGGATATTTTTGGTGAAAATCTTGCAGATTTTCCATAATTAGTGTGTCAAGGCTAGGATAATCTATGGAAGAAACGGTATAATTCTCAGTATAAAGAGGCGTTCCGTTTAATTCACAAAGAGAAACATGAATTTTTTCTGACGAGATGGTTAAACAGAGTAAACGCCAGAAAAATGGGGAAACAGAAAGCCCGACAGCAGGTCTCCCACGAGAAATAGAATCTTGAGCCGTACGTTCAATAATGAATTGTTTGTCAATCAATGCTTTAGTTATATTGGTAATAGAGGCTGGTGCTAAGCCGGCTAATTTGGCAAGATCGGTTCTTGAAATCAATTCAAATTGCTCAATTAAGCGATAAATTGTGCCAATGTTTTGAATGCGATTTTCTGTCATCTTTTTTTCCTTATTATTTTGTTTTATTTGCTCCATTTGGTTATTATTTTCCTTTAATTTTGGAGGAATACAACCAATTTATTTTCAGAATGTGATCCAATTCACATTATTTATTTTTAAAATTAAAGAAAATCAAGAGAACGTTTAAAAATGCACCAAACTATCCATTATCATTGGGTTTCGACTAGCCAACAATTAGACGAGGTCTGCCAGAAAGCTGCCAACAAAAAAGCGATTGCATTAGATACTGAATTTATCCGTATTCGTTCTTTTTACCCTCAATTAGGCTTAATTCAATTGTTTGATGGCGAGCAAGTCAGCTTGATTGATCCAAATAGTATTGAAGATTTTTCCTCTTTTATTGCATTATTAGCTAACCCCGATGTCATTAAAGTCTTACATGCGTGTAGCGAAGATTTAGAAGTTTTTGAATATCGCTTTAAACAATTACCAACGCCTTTAGTTGATACACAAGTAGTTGCCGGTTTTTTAAATAAAGGGATTTCGATTGGATT
>NZ_ACQL01000093.1 GCF_000175195.1 Actinobacillus minor NM305
AATAAAAAGGTTTGTCAGTAATCTGAGACGCTATTTTGCATCTTCTTTTTGATTAACCAACCCAGATAAATTTTGCAATAAAGAGTAAAGATACAACGGCAACAGAAGGGTTAATTTCTTTCCAGCGACCAGTGCAACCTTTCATCACGCAGTAGCTAATGAAACCAAAAGCAATGCCTTCTGTGATGGAGTATGTAAATGGCATCATTGCTGTTGTAATGAAAGCAGGCGTTGCTTCGGTTAAATCGTCCCATTTCACTTCAATAAGGCTGGAAGCCATTAAAATACCCACAAAAACTAAGGCGCCAGCAGTTGCATAAGCCGGTACTAATCCTGCGAGAGGGGAGAAGAAAATGGTTAAAAGGAATAACAGACCGACCACTACCGCTGTTAAGCCGGTACGACCGCCAACCGAGACACCAGAGCCGCTTTCAATATAAGTACTGATAGCTGAAGTTCCCATAAATGAACCGACCATTGCGGCACTACTATCGACTAATAACGCCTGTTTCATGCGAGGGAAACGACCTTGTTCATCTGCAAAGCCGGCTTTTGTTGTTACGGCAATTAAAGTACCTGATGAGTCAAAGAGATTGACAAGCAGGAATGAGAAAATTATGCCGAGTAGGCCAACATCTAAAGCACCGGCAATATCTACTTGTCCAACGACAGCTTCTAAACTTGGTGGCATAGACATCACGCCATTGAAGGTAACAGCAGGATCGAAAATTAACGCTAAAGCGGTAACAACCGCAATTGAAACTAATACGCCGGAGTGAATGCCTTTAGCGGCTAAGATCACGATAATGAAAAAGCCTAATACACCCATTAATACTTTCGGATCGTGTAAATCGCCAAGGGCAACAAGGGTTGCTTCATTTGGAATAACCAGCCCCATATTTTTAAAGCCGATTAAGGCAATAAATAGCCCAATACCCGCCCCGATACCAACACGTAATCCAAGCGGAATAGCAGACATAAACCAGTAGCGAATTTGTAAAACCGTAAGTAAAAATAATCCGACCGAGCCGAGGAAAATCGCGCCCATTCCCACTTGCCAAGAGTAGCCAAGCTTTTGAACAACCACAAAGGCAAAGAATGCATTTAGCCCCATTGCCGGCGCTAATGCAATAGGTAGGTTACTGAATAAACCCATCGCAATAGTACCGAATGCGGCAATTAAACAGGTGGTCACGAAGACCACTTGTGTATCCATTCCAGCGACACCGAGAATAGAAGGATTGACAAAAACGATGTAAACCATCGTGAAGAAAGTCGTAATACCGGCAATAATTTCGGTTTTAGCATTACTGCCTTTTTCTTTTAACTGAAAGAGTTTTTCCAACATAATTTCTCTCTTTAAATCTCAAACGTTGAAATGTTTAGTAATCTAATACTTGCGTTAGAAGTTCAACCGCTAAAAACGCTAAGCTGAATTTTTGTTCATCGGCAACTGACCAGAATTGCAAGCTATTTTCTGATTTTGATAATAACTGGCTAATTTGAAGGGCATTTTGTTCTTCATCTTCGCCATTTTTTACGGCGGTAATGATGTTTTCTTCGTTAAATTGTAGCCATGGTTGCGCTTTCCAGCTTTCACTCATTGCTTCAACATCAAGTGCATACTCAGATTGTACTGAGATCATTTGGGATACACCGTAAAAGACCGGTACTTGCACGGAATGGAAATGCACTGAAGCGGTTAAATTTGGTAACACTTTTGCAAGTTGCAACTCAAATACACGAGAGAAAGGTAGTTTTTTCTCATCGCCTTGAACGTTGGCTGGCACTACGTCAAACGCAATACGTTCAGCATTTTCATCAAATGGAATGCCATTGAGTAAACGCGCTGTTTGACCGGCAAGTTCTTTGACTTTCTCATCGCCAAAATAAGCAGATGGGAGCAAAGAGGTAACAAAAATATGTTGTAAAGGTTGATCTAATAAAGGTTTTAACGCTAACGCTAATTGTGAAATTTGTGGATTAGCAAGAGCAACGATATTTCGCTCACGTAAATTTGCTAATGCTTCATCATTTACACTTGGCACAACAACAGGAACGCTACCGATTAGCGCAGTAATACCATATAAGTCTAAAATGATACAGCCGGCTTGGGTGGCTTTGGCGAGTACTTCTGCTTGTGCCATTGGCGCAGCAAAAAGAACGTGTGTAAATTGCGACCAATCTAAATTATCTAATTCAAATTGTTCAACGGCTTTGGCGCCGAGACGTAAGTTTTGTTCTTCGCCGAAGGGTTCAAGTTCCACGGCAGAAACTTTATCTAAAGTCAAATCGCTGTTTTCTAAGGCTTCAAGTAATTTCTCGGCTAAGGTAAAATCAGCGGCAATGGCAAGATGAATATTGGACATTTTATCTTCCTCTTTAGCTATTAAAAACTGATTATACCTTAAATTTACAGGAACGGACGATGACACCCGCAGTAAACTTACTCAAAAAGCAAAAAATTTCTTTCACGCTACACCCTTATGAACACGATCCCAATAATACAAACTTTGGACAAGAAGCGGTTGAAAAATTAGGCATTGATGCTAATCAGACTTTTAAGACCTTATTAGTTGCAGAAAATGGCGATCAGAAAAAACTTGCCGTGATGGTTGTGCCGGTTTCCAGTACGCTCAATTTAAAACGAGCAGCGCACGCATTAAATGTGAAAAAAGTGGAAATGGCAGATAAAGATATTGCGCAAAAGACAACCGGTTATTTATTAGGTGGCATTAGTCCATTAGGGCAGAAAAAGCGTTTAACCACTGTCATTGATAAATCAGCCGAGCAATTTGCAACGATGTTTGTATCTGGAGGGAAACGAGGGTTAGATATTGAACTTTCGCCACAAGATTTAGCAAAGTTACTCGATGCAAAGTTTGAGGAGATTAAGGAATAGTTTTTCTCCATAAAGAAAAATCCCCTTAGGGTATGCTCTAAGGGGATTTAAATTTTTACGTTAGTGATCAGCGATTTAAAGATTATTGATTTTCAAATCAATTAATGCTTTTTCTGATTCGCTTGTTGCTGTCGCTTTTAATTGCTCATAAGCACTTTTGGCTGCAGCTTTATCGCCTTTTGCTGCGAGAATATCTGCGCTTAAAAGTTGTTTACGAGATTCCCATGCGCTTCCTTGAATTTGTGCAAGAACTGCAAGCGCTTCATCATATTGTTTAAGTTGGTAGCCAATTTCAGCTAAACGGAAGCGAATCACAACTTGTAATGTTGCATCGTTTGTTGCTGAAAGCGTATTTTGAAGTAAGGTTTGTGCTTTGGCATAATCTGCTTGAGTAACAGCTTGCTTAACTTCTTCTAATTGTGCAAAAACCGCATAGTTAGTTCCTTTTGCTTCTTCTAGAAATTTTGCAACAAGCGGTTGATTTTTAGCCGGATCTTGCAAATAAGCTTCCATTGTATTTTGGTAAGAAGTTGAAGCTTGTATTGCTGATTCTACTTGATGCTTTTTCCAAAAATTCCAGCCAAAGGTGGCTGCAGCGCAGATAAAAATTGCTAATAAAATAGGCGTACTGTTTGCTTTGAACCAATTTTTAGCTTCTTCAAATTGTTGTTCTTCGGTTTTATTAAGGTATTCGCTACTCATTTGATATTAGATCCTTATTGATAGATTATGAAAAACGTTTTTGTAATTCAGCGACTAATGCTGTTTGCGGAACCGTAATTTGTTCCGTACCGCTAAGAAGATCTTTGATCACAACGGTTTTCTCAGCTACTTCGCTTTCGCCGATCACTAATGCAAACTCCGCTTCTAGCTTATCAGCACGTTTAAATTGTTTTTGGAATTTACCACCGGAGCAGTGTGTCATAACACGCAAGGTTGGTAGTTCTGAACGTAATGTTTCTGCAATTTGGAATGCGTTAAGTGTTGCGCCTTCGCCTGAATAAACAATGTAAACATCAACAGCTTTTGCTACGGGTACATCTTTATTCACTTCTTGTACTAATAACACTAAGCGCTCTAAGCCCATAGCAAAACCAACGCCTTGGGTGGCGTGTCCGCCTAATTGTTCCACTAAACCATCATAACGGCCACCACCACAAACCGTACCTTGTGCGCCTAATGCAGAAGTAACCCATTCGAAAACGGTTTTATTGTAGTAATCTAAACCACGAACCAATTTAGGATTTACTTCATATTGAATGCCCATTGCATCAAGCAGTGAACAAAGCTGAGCAAAGTGTTCACGGCTTTCCTCATCAAGATAGTCTAATAATTTAGGGGCATCATTTAGAACTTCTTGTAAGGCTTGATTTTTCGTATCTAAAATACGTAATGGATTTTTAACCAAACGTTCTTTTTCTTCATCGCTCATAAGTGATTGATGTTGTTCTAAAAATGCAACAAGAGCAGAGCGGTAATTTGCACGTGCTTCTAAAGAACCAATCGAATTTAGTTGTAATGACACGTGTTGATCAATGCCTAATGCTTTCCATAAACGAGCCGTTAAAATAATCAATTCAGCATCAATTTCCGGGTTTGGGATCCCAAACACTTCCACACCAGCTTGGTGGAACTGGCGGTAACGCCCTTTTTGTGGACGCTCGTGGCGGAACATTGGCCCCATATACCATAGGCGTTGTTCGTTATTGTAGATCCAACCTCGTTCGATAGCAGCACGTACACAACCTGCAGTGCCTTCCGGACGTAGGGTTAGTTGTTCATCATTATCCCAAAATGTGTACATTTCTTTTGAAACTACATCAGTCACTTCACCAATTGCTCGTGCAAAAAGCGGTGTGCTTTCTACGATTGGCATACGCACTTCGGAATAGCCATAGCTTGCCAATACATTACGTACTTTAGTTTCAACCCATTGCCATAAAGGGGTTTCGGTTGGCGAACAATCGTTCATACCACGAATTGCTTGAATTGTTTTTGCCACAATATTGTCCTTATTTTTACACCGAGTTAATCTCGATGATCATTTAAAAAAGTGAACAGCACGAGAGAAACCCTCGTGCCATTTAATTATTTTTTATGCCTTAGTCATCATAATACGTTGCGATTGTTCTGCAACTCGCGCACGTATTTTAGCTTCGAGCTGATCAATCAGTTTATCGTTATCAAAACGCTCTTTTTGACGAACACCATCAAGGTAGAAGCCGCTCATTTTATTGCTGCCGGTAACACCTAAGTCAGAAATGAGAGCCTCTCCCGGTCCATTAACAACGCAACCAATAATGGAAACGTCCATTGGCGTTAAAATATCTTCTAAACGTTGTTCCAGCGCATTAACGGTTGCAATCACGTCAATTTCTTGGCGAGAGCAAGTTGGACAAGCGATAAAGTTAATCCCACGTGAACGAATACGGAGAGATTTTAAAATATCAAAGCCAACTTTTACTTCTTCTACGGGATCGGCTGCCAATGAAATACGTAAAGTATCGCCAATGCCTTCTGAAAGTAATAAGCCTAAACCAATCGCAGATTTCACTGAGCCGGCTCTTGCACCGCCAGCTTCTGTAATGCCTAAATGTAACGGTTGCTCAATTTGTTTTGCAAGTAATCGATAAGATTCGACCGCTAGAAAAACATCAGAGGCTTTTACACTTACTTTAAATTGATCGAAATTGAAACGATCTAAAATATCCACGTGGCGTAAAGCACTTTCTAATAATGCTTCTGGAGTAGGTTCGCCGTATTTTTCTTGGAGATCTCGCTCTAGCGAACCAGCATTTACCCCAATTCGAATCGGAATGTTTTTATCTTTTGCACAATCAACAACGGCACGAATACGATCTTCATTACCGATATTACCCGGGTTGATACGTAAACAGTCCACGCCATATTCAGCAACTTTTAAAGCAATGCGGTAGTCAAAATGAATATCGGCAACAAGTGGGACATTAACTTGCTGTTTAATCAGTTTAAAGGCTTCTGCCGCATCCATTGTTGGTACTGAAACACGAACAATATCCGCACCGACACGCTCTAATGCTTTAATTTGATTTACAGTCGCTTCAACATCGGTTGTTCGGGTATTCGTCATAGATTGAACAGTAATAGGCGCATCGCCTCCCACTGCAACATTACCTACCCAAATCTTTTTCGATTCACGGCGTTTAATTGGTGAATGATTTAATGACATAATCAATCCTTATTGAGCTAAAGGTAATTTAATACGAGCAACACGACCATCAATTTTTAGCGGTACTAATTGACCTTTATAATAGAGTTTAACATTTGCTGGAGCGCCAATCGTTAAGCGATATTGCTCATTGCCATTAAAGGTTAGAACTTCGCCATTAGTATAAAGTTTTTCAGCCAAACTTTTTTTGCTTTTCGTATTTTTTACGGTAATCCAACTTTCTTTACCGGTAATTTCAATACGTAATTCATCATTAGATACTGCTGTTTGTTGCTCTGTTTCCACTGGATTGGTTTGAGTTTGTTGTAACACATTCGCAGTCTCAATTTGAGGCGCTACTTCTGTTGCAATGGGTGCAGGTTGTTCATTTGCCTGTGTAGCGGTATTAGCAACGGCTGTTTCTGTATTTGTTGTAGCCGGTTGAACAATAGGTTCAATTTGCATTGCCTGATTTGTGTTATTAGTTGGAGCAGGTGTTGCTTCAATAGGAATAGCATTATTCACAAATTGATCGCGATTTTGTTGCTCTGTTTGATAATCTTGCCACCACCATAGTAAGGTCATGCCTACAGCACTTAATAGCACAATAAATGTTAAATACTTAACCCATCGAGATTGAGATTTTTGAACTATTTTTCCTGATGATGTTTTATTTATAACTTCTTTAGGAATTGTTACTTCACCATAATTTACACTTGAAACTAACTCTTCCGGCAAGCGTAAAAAACGAACATAGCTACTAACATAGCCTCGCACAAAAGTGGGAGCTACGTTCTGTAAGATAAAAATATCATTTTCTAATGATTCAAGGTGTGATTTTTTGAGTGTTGTTTTTTGCGCCACATCTTCAATAGACAAATTTAATGCTTCACGTGCGCTTTTAAGTTGCTGTCCAAGTGATAAAGTTGGTTGAGACGTAGTATTAATTGATTCAGTCATAGCTAAGCTCTTAATATAAAATACACAAAATTATTCGGAAGTTTAAAGAGGTAACGTCCATTTTGCAATCCAATCTACATAAATTTGCAAAAAAATTCATTTATAGCGGTCGTATTTTACTAAATTTTTGCCAAAATCTGATATATGGCAAAAAATTTAGGAAAAATCAGGCGTAGAATATCCACTATAAATGTTTTTATCTTGGTAATTTGATATGTCGGAAAATAGTAAAACTCGCCTTCTAAAACAAAATTTTGCATCCGGTCTGGTCGTCTTTTTGGTCGCCTTGCCGCTTTGTTTAGGGATTGCTTTAGCATCAGATGCACCACCGCTATCGGGTATTATTTCAGGTATTGTCGGGGGGATTGTCATCGGTTGGTTAAGTACCTCACATATTAGTGTTTCCGGCCCGGCGGCAGGGTTAGTTGCGATAGTGGTGGCTGCGATTAGCCAATTAGGTTCGTTTGAACTTTTCCTCTGTGCCGGCGTAGTTGCAGGTGCGATTCAGCTTTGTTTAGGCTTTATGCGAGCGGGGAGTATTACCAATTATATTCCTGTGGCTGTGATTGAAGGCATGTTAGCCGGGATTGGTATTCTGATTATTTTCAAACAGTTACCTTATGCTTTGGGAACAGAGGAATTTTCATTAAGTAGCACAAATTCATTTATCAACATTCATCTTGGCTCGTTAATTATTGCCTTGGTCTCTATTTTCATTATGTTGGGGTGGGACTCTTCGCCAAAATTAAAAAAAATAAAATGGCTTCCTTCAGCACTTATTGCGGTGCTGGTCAGTGTTATTATTAACCGTCTTTTTATTTCATCTGGGAGTTATTTAGCTATTCCTGAAAATCAGCTTGTTCAGCTTCCTGTGCCGCATTCTTGGGATGATATGAAACATTTAATTGTATTACCTAATTTTAGCGGTTTTACTAATAGTATTGTTTGGGTAACAGGGGCGACAATCGCTGCCGTTGCATCTATTGAAACATTATTGTCTGTTGAAGCGGCAGATCGTCTGGATGTTAAGCGCCGAATTACTGACTCTAACCAAGAATTACGGGCGCAAGGTGTGGGCAACATTATTTCTTCCTTGATTGGTGGTCTTCCCATTACGGCTGTAATTGTTCGTTCATCAGCAAATGCAAATGCTGGTGCGACACATAAAATATCCGCTATTATTCATGGTATTTTATTACTGGTTTGCGTGTTAATGATCCCTTCTATTTTAAATGAGATCCCATTAGCTACCTTGGCCGCAGTCTTAATTTTAGTCGGTTATAAATTGGCAAGACCTTCTACTTTCCAACATTTTTGGCAAAAAGGGATCTACCAATTTATCCCTTTTATTGCAACTATGATCGCCGTGGTGTTATTTGACTTATTAAAAGGGGTTGGGTTAGGTTTAATTATCAGTATTCTCTTTATTCTTCACGGTAATATGAAACGCGCTTACTATTTAAGCCGTGAAGAACTTGCGGAAGCTTCACAAATTACCTTGGATTTAGCTGAAGAAGTCTCATTTTTAAATAAAGCTGCCATCAAGAAAACACTAAAAAATGTTCAACCAAATTCCACGGTAATTATTAATGCGCAACACACTTCTTATATTGCTTGTGATGTTTTAGAGTTAATAGAAGATTTTGCTAATATTTATGCTAAAGAAAATAATATACATGTTGTATTGAAAGGCTTTAAAGCGGATTATGATAATCAAGTAGATCAAACAACGAATATTCGTGTTGAGCATCATCATCGTATCTAATAAAAATAGGCTAATTTTTCAAAAAATTAGCCTATTTTTCATGTGTTTAGAATCTTATTAGAAACGAACACCAAAACCTGCAAAGTAAACGAGTGGATCAAGTTTGATTTTCACTTCGTGATCTGCTTCTAAAGCTCTAAATTTAGCGGTGGTTTTGATATGAGTATACCAAGCTGCCGCATTAAAATAGAGATTGTCGGTTAATTTCACATCTACACCTAAGTTAGCAACCGGCCCGAATGAGTGTTTTTTCACTTCTAAGTTAGTAACATCTGTGTGAACAGATTTTGCGTGGTAGAAACGAGTATAGTTTAGACCTGCACCAACATATGGACGCACTTTAGAATCGGCATCAAAGAAATAATATTGCGCATATAGGCTTGGCGGTAATTGTTTAACAATTGCCACACGTCCTAGATTTGCAGAACCATTTAATGTAGCATTGATTTTATGTGAGAATGGTGTTGCACCGAGTAACTCAACGCCGATATTATCGGTAATCATATAAGTTCCGGTTAAACCTAATTGTGTGTTGTTTTTTACGTTTAACTCAATGTCAGCTCTTGTTTTATCAAAAGATTTAGTACTAGAACTTGAGTTTGCATCTACGGTAACTGCACCTGCTCTAAAAATTACACTTCCTGCTTGATGCGCCATTGCTGAACTTGCAACTAATGCACCGCCTAAAATAATTGCTAATGCTGTTTTTTTCATAAGTAAATCCCTCTAAGTTATCTCTACCTAAGGCTAGGTAGATTGTGCCAGTGTAAAGAATTTGAATTGAATGTTATTGACAATGATCAAATTTTTAACATTTACCTACTCCGAATGGGGTATTTATTTTATTTTTGTGATCTACTTCACATTTTCTCTTGAAATTTTTTAGGTTACCTCCATTTATTGTCGTACTGAAGTTTTGCGCAAAATGCAAAATCGGTACAGATTAAAAAATGAGAGGAAATGATATGAACTTTGAAAAATTCACAACAAAATTACAAGAAGCAATTGCAGAAGCACAGTCCTTAGCGGTTGGCAAAGATAATCCTTATATTGAACCGGCTCACTTACTTTATGCACTTTTAAAACAGCAAGATGGCTCGATTGCCCCTTTGTTTACGGCATTGAATGTGCAACCGCAACAATTAAATAGCGAATTAGAGGCAATTTTACACCGCTTGCCTCAGGTACAAGGCGGAAATACACAGCCATCGCAACAACTTATTCGTTTACTAAACCAATCTGATAAGTTGGCACAACAATTTGGCGATAGTTTTATTTCATCAGAACTCTTTGTGCTTGCAGCTTTGGAAGATAATGGTGATTTAGGAAAATTATTTAAGAAACTTGGTTTAACAAAAGAAAAAGTGACACAAGCAATAAACCAAATTCGAGGAGGAGAAAAAGTGAATAATCAAAACGCAGAAGAAACCAGACAAGCGCTACAAAAATATACGATTGATTTAACAGAGCGTGCGCGTGCCGGTAAATTAGATCCTGTTATTGGGCGAGATGAAGAGATCCGCCGTACAGTACAAGTGTTACAACGCCGTACAAAAAACAACCCTGTTCTTATTGGGGAACCCGGTGTGGGTAAAACCGCTATTGTTGAAGGTTTAGCTCAACGTATCGTAAATGGCGAAGTGCCGGAAGGTTTAAAAAATAAACGTGTGTTATCGCTCGATATGGGAGCATTAATTGCCGGTGCAAAATATCGTGGCGAATTTGAAGAACGATTAAAAGCGGTATTAAATGAATTAGCCAAAGAAGAAGGGCAAGTGATCCTCTTTATTGATGAAATTCATACAATGGTCGGTGCAGGCAAAACCGATGGGGCAATGGATGCGGGTAACTTATTGAAACCTTCCCTTGCTCGCGGCGAATTGCACTGTGTGGGTGCGACAACTTTAGATGAATACCGTCAATATATTGAAAAAGATGCGGCACTTGAACGCCGCTTCCAAAAAGTATTGGTTGATGAACCAACCGTTGAAGACACGATTGCGATCTTACGTGGTTTGAAAGAACGTTATGAAATTCATCATCACGTACAAATTACCGACCCAGCGATTGTGGCGGCAGCAACCCTTTCACATCGCTATATTTCAGATCGCCAATTACCGGACAAAGCGATTGATTTAATTGATGAAGCGGCTTCAAGTTTACGTATGGAAATTGACTCTAAACCAGAGCCATTAGATAAACTAGAGCGCCGTATTATTCAACTTAAATTAGAACGCCAAGCGTTACAAAAAGAGGAAGATGAAGCAAGCCGCCAGCGTCTTGCAAAATTAGATGAAGAATTGACCGCTAAAGAGCGTGAATATTCGGAATTAGAAGAAGTTTGGAAAGCGGAAAAATCGGCTTTATTAGGTACGCAGCATATTAAAACAGAGTTAGAAAATGCTCGTATTGCATTAGAACAAGCTCGCCGAGAAAGCAATTTAGAAAAAATGGGCGAACTTCAATACGGTAAAATTCCAGCCCTTGAAAAACAACTTCAAGAGGCAGTAAAACGTGAAGAAGAAGGTGGCGATAACCATTTACTTCGCACCAAAGTTACCGATGAAGAAATTGCTGAAGTGCTTTCAAAAGCAACAGGTATTCCGGTTTCTAAAATGATAGAAGGCGAAAAAGACAAATTACTCCGTATGGAAAATGTTTTACATACTCGTGTGATTGGTCAAAATGAAGCGGTTGAAGCGGTAGCAAATGCGATTCGCCGTAGCCGAGCAGGGCTTTCAGATCCGAACAAACCGATTGGTTCTTTCTTGTTCTTAGGACCAACAGGGGTAGGTAAAACAGAGCTTTGCAAAACGTTAGCGAATTTCCTCTTTGACGATCCGGATGCGATGGTGCGTATCGATATGTCAGAATTTATGGAAAAACACAGCGTTTCTCGCTTAGTAGGTGCGCCTCCGGGTTATGTGGGTTATGAAGAGGGCGGTTATTTAACAGAAGCGGTTCGTCGCCGTCCATATTCGGTAGTTTTACTTGATGAAGTGGAAAAAGCACACCCAGATGTCTTTAATATTCTTCTTCAAGTATTAGATGATGGACGTTTAACCGATGGACAAGGCCGCACGGTTGATTTCCGTAATACGGTTGTGATTATGACTTCTAACTTGGGTTCTCATTTAATTCAAGAAATGCCGAATGCAAGCTATGGTGAGTTGAAAGAAGTGGTAATGTCAGTGGTTTCACAACATTTCCGCCCAGAGTTCATTAACCGTATTGATGAAACCGTGGTCTTCCACTCACTTGGTCAAGAGCATATCCGTTCGATTGCACGTATTCAATTAGAACGTTTAATCAAACGTATGGCAGAACGAGGTTATGAAGTAACTATTACCGATGCAGCGATTGACCATATCGGTAAAGCCGGATTTGACCCACTCTTTGGTGCTCGTCCGCTTAAACGAGCGATTCAACAAGAGCTTGAAAACCCATTAGCGCAGCAAATTCTAGGCGGTAAATTATTACCAAATAGACCTGTGGTTGTGGATTATCAAGATGATCAATTAGTGATTAAAAACAGTTAATGGGAGATAAAAAAGGGAGCTTAGGCTCCCTTTTTAATAATAGACTGAGGTATATGTTGATTTACCTAGTATTTTGAACCTATCCGAATAATATGTTTGCTTGTTGCAATTTTTGCTGAAAGCCAGCCAATAAAAATACATGCAACGATAAGGAAGAGCATTTCGCTAAATCCTAAACCGTGAAGTTCAAATTTTACGGTAAACATATCGGTCACATATTTTACCACACCGGTTAAATAGCTAATGACAACGCTACTAAAGAGAATAGCAAGTAAGCTACCTAAAAAGCCATAAATCATACCCGTATAAAGAAATGGACGAGCGATAAAGTGATCGGTTGCACCTAAAAGTTGTTGAACTTCAATAGAGGAGCGACTGTTAGCGACATCTGTTCTAACTGCATTACCAATGACAAGGAAAACAGCAATAAGCATCAATAATGTACAAACGATCGCAATGCGAGCAATGAGCCATGTTAAGGCTGTTAATTTCTCAAGCCAGCCATTGTCTAGACGAATTTCTTGCACGCCTTTAATGTTTTGCAAACCATTACGAAACTCAAGCATTGTATCATTCGTGCTAAATTGTTTTTTGGGTTTTAAAATTACCACTGCAGGAAGAGGATTATCTTCAATAATATCTAATGCTTCGCCGAAACCAGACCACGAGCGAAATTCCTCAAGACTTTGCTGACGAGAAATAAAATTAAGTGATTCAATTTTATCTGTCTCAAATTGGCGAATTTTTTCAACGACTAAATTGACTTCATTATCTGATAAGTTTTTATTCAGATAAACAGTTAATTCGGGTTCCGGATAAAATTCTGTTGCAGCTTGGTGTGTATTTTTCCATAGTAGATATCCCACGGTAGGAATCGTTAGCGATGAAGCAATCACAAGAATTGTTAAAAAGGTACCAAACTTACGTTTTAATAAATCTTGCCAAACAGATCTTAATATATAGCGTGTTTGTGCGCCGAAATGACTATTAAATGAACGAACCATAAATTATTCCTTGTTACTTTAATTTTTTAAATGTCCTTGCTCAAGTACCAAACAAGGTTTTGGTCGTTTGGCGATAATATTTGTATCGTGTGTTGCTACGATGACGGTTGTTCCTTGTTGATTAAACTCTTCAAAGAGACGGAAGATTTCAAAAGAGAGTTTTTCATCAAGGTTACCGGTTGGCTCATCTGCCAGTAATACAGTTGGGCGATGGACTATCGCTCGAGCAATATCAACTCGTTGCTGCTCCCCTCCTGATAGATGAAGCGGTAAGTAGTTTGCCTTATGCGCTAATCCTACTCTCTCCAAAGCTAGACGTGCTTCCCTTTCTACAATTTGCTGATTTAGTCCTTGAATAATTAAAGGTAAAGCGACATTGTCTAAAATTGTTCGGTCGGTCAGTAATCGATAATCTTGATGTACCATGCCGATTTGGCGGCGTAAAAATGGAAGTTCATGAGAGGCTAAGCGTGTAATATCGTGACCATTAAAAACAATTTGCCCACCATTTGCACGTTCAATGCCCATAATCAGTTTTAAAAGCGTACTTTTGCCCGCACCAGAATGCCCAGTTAAATATGCCATTCCACCAGGCGGAAGATGAAAGCTAATTCCTTGTAAAGCAGGTTTGCCGCCTTTATATGCTTTGTTTACATTAGTAAATTTGATCATTGTGTTTGTCTTTTCTTAATTTTCCACCGTTAAGGGGAAGTTGATCAAATGGCATGAGGAAAAAGTGAGCAATTTCCTCACCCAAGCATGTTAAGCATCTTTTTCGTCATGAATAAATAATGCTTCAATAAATTCCTCTGCGTTAAAAGGACGCAGATCCTCAATTTTTTCACCTACACCAATAAAACGGATTGGAATATTAAATTGATCAGCAATCGCAAAAATGACCCCACCTTTTGCCGTACCATCAAGTTTAGTTAAGGTAATGCCTGTTAAGCCTACTGCTTCATTAAAGAGTTTTGCTTGGCTAATCGCATTTTGTCCTGTTCCTGCATCTAACGTGAGCATAATTTCATGTGGAGCGGTTTCATCGTATTTTTGCATAACACGTACAATTTTTTTCAGCTCATCCATCAGGTTGTTTTTATTTTGTAAACGACCTGCCGTATCAGCAATTAATACATCAATGTTTTTTGCGGAAGCTGATTGCATGGCGTCAAAAATGACGGAGGCTGAATCTGAACCACTTGTTTGTGCAATAACCGGAATGTTATTGCGTTCTCCCCAAACTTGGAGCTGTTCAACTGCAGCTGCACGGAAAGTATCGCCGGCGGCTAACATGACAGATTTTCCTTCATTTTGGAACTGGCGTGCTAATTTACCAATGGTCGTTGTTTTACCTACACCATTCACGCCAACCATTAAAATCACATAAGGTTTTTTACTCGTATCAATTTCTAATGGGCGAGCTACCGGTTTAAGAACATCGGCTAACTCTTCTTTGAGAAGTTGATAAAGCGCATCGGCATCTTTAAGTTGTTGTTTTGTTGCATGTTGAGAAAGATTGTTAATAATTTTAGTGGTAGTTGGCATACCTAAGTCGGCAATTAACAGTTGCTCTTCAAGTTCCTCAAAGAGTTCATCATCAATTTTCTTACCACGGAAAAAGTTGAAAAAGCCCGAACCAATACTTTGTTTTGTTTTAATCAGACCTTGAATTAAACGACTGAAAAAACCACCTTGACTTGGTTTTTCTTGATACTCATCTTGTGCTTTAGACTCAGATTCTTTTACAGGTTGTGTATCTGAAACAGTTTCATGAGCTTCGCTTTCACCTTCAAATTCAATAAGCTCCTCAAGCTCTTCAAATTCTTCTTCAGCAGCGGATTTATGGTGTTCTTCTGCATGTAATTCTGCTTCAACAATCTCTTCAATTTGTGCTTCAAACTGTTGATGATGGTTAATAGAAGGTGGTTCTTCTTGAGTATAAGCGGTCGTATTTTCACTGTTTTTTGCAAACTCTTCAGCAAAATTAACCGCTTGTTCCTGAGACTCTTCCGCTTTTGGAGATGTGGAATTAGTATCAACAAGTGTAACACTTCGAGCTTTTTCTTCTTCGAAACTTTGCTCAATTTTTTCTTCTAATGTTTCGAGTTTTTCTTCGATTTCCTCTTCTAACTTTTCTGCAAAAGTTTCAAACTGTTGTGCTTTCTCTTTTAAATGCTCGACTGCTTCTTCAAGGACAGAGTTTTCTGTCATTGACGATGGTTGCTGGGTTTCTTCTTGTTGAGGCGTATCTTGAGTCGCTTCTTCTTTTTTCCCAAAGCCAAGCCACGACCAAAAGCCTTTTTTCTTTTCCGACATAATCAATTCTCAATGAGTATAAAATGTATCAAGTTTACCAAAAAAATAGTTTTATGAGTATGAAAAGATCAAGAGATCTTAGACCGAAAACGGATATTGGATACTTGGATGATATTCATAACCTTCTACACGAAAATCATCAAGCGTTACCCAAGTTTCTAAATCTTCTAACGATTTAATTTTAGGATTAATGATAAGTTTTGGTGCAGATAAAGGTTCTCTTTTTAACTGAACATCTCGCATCAGCTCAAGTTGATCTTCATAAATATGCGCATTAACAATTTTATGAAACGCTTGGCCTGCTTCATGTCCTGTAATTTGTGCCATTAATGCTAAAAATGTATAGCATTGAATCATATTCCAGTTTAAGCCTAAAGGGACATCCGCTGAACGTTGAGTGCTATTAAGGTAAAGTTTACCGTCTAACAATGAAAAATGATGGCTGTGTAAACATGGTCTTAGACAACCTAATTCAAAGGCTCCGGGGTGATAAAAGGTATAAATTTCACCACGGTTATCAATACCACGACTTAAATCATCAACAATTTGGCGAAGTAAATCTACACTTCCGCCATTTGGTTTAGGAAAATTTCGACCAATAGCACCATAAACAAGCCCCATATCATCTTCGCCTTTGCGGTGTGGATTGGCTAACCAAGCACTATTTTCGTTAGCATTGGCATCCCACGATTTTGTACCTAAAGTACGAAAATCTGCTGCGCTACTATAACCACGAATATAGCCTAATAATTCAGCAATAGCTGCTTTCCAAAAGCTACGGCGAGTTGTAACAAGGGGAAATTCGCCTTTTTCAACATCATAGGTTAAATCGGCATTAATTACGGTTAAACAACGCTTACCAGTGCGTTCATTGGATACCCATTTTCCTTCATTTACGATACGGTGGCATAAATCTAAATACTGTTTCATTGAATCCTCAAGCAATTTCTTTTTATTTCAGGTAGAATTGTAACAGTTTTAGGAATTATCAAAAAGTGAATAAGGAGTACGATATGAAAACCTTAATGAAATTTCTGTTAATTTGTGGTGTAACCATTCTTTCTGCATGTTCAAGTAATAAGACTCCAACCCGTTTAAGTGAATCGGAACTTGATCATAAATCTTACGCAATCGCTTATAGCGTGACTGGGCAAACCTATAAAGATAGAGTAACACCAACCTACGATATTAATGCTTTTACACAAGGTGTTGATGATTGGTACTACAATCGTATTTCTTTACCTATTGAGCAAATTCAAGCCATGACTTTAAACCGTTTGGTGGATCATAAAGAATATGCTTATTACAGCGGTGTCATGTTTGCGGCTGCATTTAAACAAAATGTGGATTATTTAGATAAAAATTGCTGGGGATTATTGCATAAACCAAGTATGGTTCAAGCTATGGATGATGCAATGCATGATTTACAAAAGGGCAAAGTAAGAGATGATCAATATATTCGTGAAGGCGCAGACAAAATCATTCAACTTTGTGTAAAAACCATTGTTTATGATGAAAAGACCGAAGTAAAAGCAAAGAAAGCAACAAAAAAATCGGTAAAAAAAGCAAAAAATAATCAATAAGAAATGAATTACTAAGTAAAAAATGGCACCCCATATAAATGGGGTGCCGCTTTTTGGCAATGTATAGATGATATGTTGTTACTCTTCTTCCGTAAATTTCGCAGCTTTATAAGTCGGGTTCATGAGGTTTTCGACAGATAAAATATCATCAAGTTGTGCTTCTGTGAGTAAACCCATTTCTAACACTACTTCACGAACTCCACGACCGGTTTGTGCACAAACTTTACCAACGATATCGCCATTGTGGTGTCCAATAAATGGATTGAGATAAGTCACGATACCGATAGAGTTAAACACATAGTTTTGGCAAATTTCACGATTTACGGTAATGCCATCAATGCATTTATCACGTAAGTTCACACAAGCATTGGCAAGAATTTCAATAGATTCAAACATGGATTGACCAATGACCGGTTCCATAACGTTTAATTGTAGTTGTCCTGCTTCAGCCGCAAATGTAATGGCTGTATCGTTACCAATGACTTTGAAGCAAACTTGGTTTACTACTTCCGGTACAACAGGGTTTACTTTTGCCGGCATAATAGAAGAACCTGCTTGTAATTCAGGTAAGTTGATTTCATTTAAACCTGCACGTGGACCTGATGATAATAAACGTAAGTCGTTACATACTTTTGAAAGTTTTACTGCTGTACGTTTTAAAGCACCGTGAACCATTACATAAGCACCACAGTCTGATGTTGCTTCAATCAAGTTTTCAGATAATACACATGGTAAACCTGTTACTTCAGAAAGATGTTTTACAACAAGCTCTGAATAGCCTTCTGGTGTATTTAACCCTGTACCAATTGCTGTTGCGCCTAAGTTTACTTCTAATAGTAATTTCGCTGTGCGTTTTAAATTACGAACTTCTTCATCAAGTAATACCGCAAATGCTTTAAATTCTTGACCTACAGTCATTGGTACAGCATCTTGTAACTGTGTACGTCCCATTTTTAACACATCGGCAAATTCTTCTGCTTTTGCTTCAAAACCTTTTTGTAAGTAACGGATTTTTTTAATTAAGTGCATGATGCTGTTATATACGGCAATACGAAAACCCGTTGGATATGCATCATTTGTTGATTGGCTCGCATTAACGTGATCCATTGGATTCACAATTTTGTATTCACCTTTTGCATGACCAAGGATTTCAAGGGCAAGGTTTGCGACTACTTCGTTGGTATTCATATTAACTGAGGTACCAGCACCGCCTTGATAAACGTCTGATGGGAATTGATCCATGCAACGTTTATTGATAAGGATTTCATCACACGCTTGAACAATTGCTTTTGCGATTTTTTTCGGAATCGCACCGAGTTCACCGTTTGCAAGTGCCGTGGCTTTTTTTACCATAACCATACCACGTACAAACTCAGGAACATCAGAAATGGTATTTTTAGAAATATTAAAGTTTTCAACCGCTCTTAATGTATGAATCCCCCAGTACGCATCATTTGGTACTTCTCTTTTGCCTAATAAATCCACTTCAACACGAACGTTTTTCATATAAACCTCAAAAAAATTTAAGTAATCAAATCGGGGGAGATCATAACGATTTTAGAAAATAGAAAATGTGATATAGATCACATTTTTTGAAGGCTATACGGGATATAAACTCACTATTCGGATTAGTTTTTTTTATGATTGAGACAGGTGGAGAAAGTAAAGCGTAGGTAAACCAAGCGACCAAAATAGCCCGGATACCACTACGGCAGTATGAAATTGCCAATGTTTTGTTTTATGCTTGATGTATTTCATCGCTAAAAATGTGCCAATAAATCCACCAGCAACACAAAGGGAAAGTAGGTAAGATTCAGGAATACGCCATTCTCCTTGAATGGCTTTTTGTTTATCTCGATACATGAGGAGAAAACTCACTAAATTGATCACGAGAAAACAAATAAAAAAGAATTGCATAAAAACCTCAATAAAAAACCGCTTGTGAAATGATATTAACACAAGCGGTCTATTTTCTTTTATTTTTTGCGAATTAGATAATTTCGACTTGTTCAGTACTTTCGCCTAAAGCTTCGATTTTACCAATAACCCATGCTTTTTCGCCTGCTTGATTTAACACGGCTAATGCTGTTTCGGCTTCTTTTTCGGGTAGCGCAATAACCATGCCTACACCGCAGTTGAAAGTACGGTACATTTCATAACGGCTGATATTGCCTTTTTGTTGTAACCAGTTAAAGATCGCAGGCCATTCCCAACTTTTTTCTTGAATAACAGCTTTTGTATTTGCCGGTAATACACGAGGAATATTTTCCCAGAAACCGCCGCCGGTTAAGTGAGCAATCGCATGAACATCGACCTGTTTGACTAATTGAAGGACTGATTTCACATAAATTTTAGTTGGCGCTAATAGATGTTCGCTCAGTGGTTTACCCTCTAAGTCATCTGTGGCTTTAGCTCCGCTGACCTCAAGTACTTTACGAATTAAAGAATAACCATTTGAATGAGGACCACTAGAAGCTAATGCGACTAACACATCGCCGGCTTTTACCGCTGAACCATCAATGATTTCTGATTTTTCAACAACACCAACACAGAAGCCTGCTAAATCGTAATCGCCTTCGTGATACATTCCCGGCATTTCGGCAGTTTCACCACCAACTAATGCACAGCCAGACATTTCACAACCATCTGCGATGCCTTTAATCACATCTGCTGCCACATCAACTTCTAATTTACCTGTCGCATAATAATCTAGGAAAAAGAGCGGTTCCGCCCCCTGTACGACTAAATCATTTACGCACATTGCAACTAAATCTTGACCGATCGTATCGTGTTTATTCAGATCAATGGCTAAACGTAATTTCGTTCCTACACCATCGGTACCTGAAACTAAAATAGGTTCTTTATATTTTGTCGGTAATGCGCATAATGCACCAAAACCGCCTAAGCCTCCCATAACTTCAGGGCGGCGAGTACGTTTTACATCGCCTTTAATGCGTTCGACCAATTCATTACCAGCATGGATATCAACGCCAGCGTCTTTATAGCTAAGTTGTGTGTTGCTCACAGTAAAAACCTCAAGTTAGAGTATATTGAATAAAATCGGGGAGATTATATCATTAAGCAAACGTTTGCGGTATAGAAAAATCGGAAAATCTTATGTAGTTATTTTGTGAGTAGCGAAGAAATCCCCGTATTGCAAAGACAAATTTCGAAAAGTCGTTTATAATCTATTGTTTATTAAGCGGTTAGATTTTGCGATAAATTGACAAAAGTTAATATGTAAAAATCAGCAAAAATCAGACCGCTTCATTTTTTCATCTCGTGGTTCGAAAACCTCCCACGCAAAAAAACTAAGGATACAAAATGCAACAACCTCAAAAAGCGATCGTCATTTTCTCTGGTGGTCAGGATTCGACTACTTGCCTTTTTCAAGCCATTGCTGAATTTGGTAAGGAAAATGTGGAAGTCATCACTTTTCAATATGGGCAACGTCATGCGATTGAGCTCGAAAAAGCACAATGGATAGCTCAAGATCTTGGCATAAAACAAACCCTCATTGATACTTCACTTATCAAAGCCATTACTTCAAATGCATTGATGGATGATCAGGCAAAAATCGAGCAACAAGGCGATAAGCCAAATACGTTTGTAGATGGTCGTAATGCGCTTTTTTTACTTTATGCTGCAATTTACGCAAAAGGGCAAGGCATTCAAACGATTTTTACAGGCGTATGTGAAACGGATTTTAGTGGTTATCCGGATTGTCGTGATGTTTTTGTTAAATCAATGAATGTAACGCTCAATTTAGCCATGGATTACAATTTTAACATTCGCACGCCATTGATGTATTTTACAAAAAAAGAAACATGGCGATTAGCGGATCAGCTTGGCGCTTTTGATTATATTCGTCAGCATACTCATACTTGTTATTTAGGCGTTGAAGGTGGCTGTCATACTTGTCCAAGCTGTCTATTACGTGAAAAAGGGTTAAATGAATATCTTGCAGAGCGAGGAGAAAAGCATGTTTAAAATTGCTAAAGAATTCAGTTTTGACATGGCGCATATGCTCGATGGGCATGATGGGAAATGTCAAAATTTACATGGTCATACCTATAAATTACAAGTTGAGGTAACGGGTAATTTACATCTTGAGGGGGCCAAAAGAGGAATGGTCATGGATTACTCGGATTTAAAAGCGCTGGTTAAACAACATATTTTAGATCCTATGGATCACGCTTTTATTTACGATCTACAGAGCGATAAAGAAACCAAAGTTGCACAATTGCTGATGGATTTAGATTCCAAAGTGTATGGTATTCCAAGTCGTACAACGGCGGAAGAAATGGCAAAGTATATATTTGAAAAACTCGCCAATGTTGGGCTACCCGTTAGTCTGATCCGTTTATGGGAAACGCCGACCTCTTATTGTGAATATAGCCGATAAGGATATGTGATGATTTTTAGTACAATTACCTATCCTATTGTTGAAATTTTTGAGAGTTTACAAGGCGAGGGTTTTAATACGGGAATGCCGAGTATTTTTATCCGCTTTGGTAAATGTAATTTAACTTGTTCATGGTGTGATACACCTTATCATCAATTTGATAGCTGGACATTGACTCAAATTTTGGAAAAAGTGGAAGGCTATCAGGCAAAAAACATTATTATTACAGGGGGGGAGCCGACTATCCAACCTAATTTGACAGTTTTGCTTGATGAATTAAAGCAGCGAGGTTATTTTTTAGCGATAGAAACTAACGGGCTAAAAGATATTCCAACTCAAATTGATTATATCGCAACGAGTCCAAAGCGATTGTATGCAAAAAAGTATCAACGCCGTTGTATTCCCTTTGCGCATGAAGTGAGAATTGTTGCAGATGAAAATGTTATCGCTTTTTGTGAGCAAATCGAAACACAAATTAATGCGGAGCGTTATTATCTTTCTCCTTGTGAGGTTGAAGGGAAAATGAACCTACTTGAAACCATTACACAGATTGGTTTGCTGAATCAACGTAAAAATAAACCTAAGTGGCAGTTAAGTATTCAAACACATAAAATTGTGGGAATTGAGTAAAATTTATATTTTGGGAATGTAAATATAGTATTAGTACCACATTTATTAAAAATGCTAGCGAATATGCTAGCATTTTTTTCTAACTAAACTTCAATGCCTTCAAATAACAGTGTACTTAAATAACGTTCTGAAGCAGAAGGTAACACAGCCACAATGAGCTTATCAGCAAATTCAGGTAGTTTGGCTAAGCGGTCTGCAGCGGCTACTGCGGCACCTGAAGAAATTCCGACTAAAATACCTTCTTCTGCCATCACACGGCGAGCGGTTGCGATTGCTTCTTCACTAGAAACTTGTTCAACACGGTCGATCAGGCTTAAGTCTAAGTTTTTCGGGATAAAACCTGCACCGATACCTTGAATTTTGTGTGGGCCCGGTTTGACTTCTTCACCGTTTAATGTTTGCGTAATCACAGGGCTTTCGCTTGGTTCTACGGCAACAGAAAGAATTTGTTTACCTTGGTCTTGTTTGATATAGCGAGAGATCCCCGTAATTGTACCGCCTGTTCCTACGCCCGCAACAAGAACATCAATTTTACCCTCGGTCGCTTCCCAAATTTCAGGGCCGGTTGTTTGTTGGTGAATTGCCGGGTTTGCCGGATTTTCAAACTGTTTAAGGATAACGTAACGATCCGGATCGCTTGCGACAATCTCTTCTGCTTTAGCAATTGCCCCTTTCATACCTTTAGCACCTTCGGTCAGTACTAAATTAACGCCTAAGCCACGTAATAAGCGTTTGCGCTCAGTACTCATGGTTTCAGGCATGGTTAAGGTAATTTTATAACCACGTGCAGCGGCGACATAAGCAAGTGCGATTCCTGTATTTCCGCTGGTTGCATCTACGATCTCTTTTCCTTTAGTTAAGATGCCGTCTTTTTCTGCTTGCCACACCATATTTGCACCGATACGGCATTTCACGCTAAAACTTGGATTGCGAGATTCGACTTTCACAACCAAATTACCGTTATTACCGAAATTTTTTAAACGAACAAGTGGAGTGTTACCGATAGTATATGAGTTGTCTGCATAAATTGTCATAGCTAATTCCTTAGTTTTCAACGAGGTTTGAATGAATAAGTTGAGCTAAGCATACGCCATTTTTTTTATGAGTGTTAGAGGCAAAAAATCATTTTATATAACGGAAAGGAATATAAGAACGAGAGGAGAGGGAAAGATATTTCGCCCCGAAATCTTATCGGCATTGGGGCGAAAATGAGATATTGTGAGGCACTTTCACAAACCTTTAATTTTTGTAGGGGCTAGTTACATTAGCCCCCATAAACATAGAATGAATAAGCTTTGTCAGCAATCTGCCTCTTAAAGCGTTACTTCAATTCTCTTGCACCTTGATTATCCACCTTACAAATGTGAATAAAACCTTCATTGTTTTGCAGGTAATCTTTTTCAAGGTAAGCAACGAGTTTTTGTGCATGTTCCAAATCCGGTGCAATTGCAAACATTGTTGGGCCGGAACCCGAAATCCCCACCGCTAATGCGCCTAAATCTTTACAACCTTGGCGAACTTCGGCAAAGTTTGGCAACAACGCCTCGCGATATGGCTCTGCAATTAAATCTTTCATCATCGTTGCAGCCAACACATCTTGATGCGTGTGGCAAGCGTGAATAAATGAACCCAAATAACGAGATTGCGCAATCATATCTTGACGGGTATAGCTTTTTGGCAAGATCGCACGGGCTTCTGCGGTGGACACTTCAATACCCGGATAAGCTAACACCCAATACCACTCATCAAAAAACGGAATCGGCTGGCAGATATTACCGAGTGATTGAGTCATTAATTGCAGACCGCCTAAATAGCACGGGGCAACGTTGTCGTAGTGAATTGAGCCTGAAATTCTGCCTTCCAATTCGCCCATCATTTCCAACAATTCCATTTTGGAAAACGGTTCATCGTGGAATTTATTCAGTGCTACGAGAGCAGCCACAATTGAGCAAGCACTTGAGCCTAAGCCAGAGCCAATCGGCATATTTTTCTCAAGGGTAAGGCGTAGATTTTTTACCAAACCACCACGCAATTTCAAACGTTCGCTAAACAGCACATAGGCTTGATAAACGATATTTTTTTGCGGTTCTTTCGGCAGTTTACGCACAAAATAGCCGACACTTTCCAACTCAAAAGGTTGATCGCACTCTTCAATTTGTACCACATCGCCAAGCAGTGAACCATCAATCGGCGAAATGGCTGTGCCAAGCGAGTCAAAGCCAACACTTAAATTTGCACTAGAAGCTGGGGCATAAATTCGTAATGTCATTGTTTTTCCTTATTTCAATGTACGCAAAATATCCGCAAAAATACCTGCAGCGGTAACATCATTACCTGCACCATAGCCACGTAATAAAAGTGGAATTGGGCTGTAGTAGCGTGTATAGAACGCAAGGGCATTTTCGCCGTTTTTCACTTTATAAAGCGGATCATCGCCGTTTACTTCTTTGATTGCGACACGGCATTTACCGTTTTCAATGGAGCCCACATAACGCAACACATTGCCACAAGCGGTCGCTTTTTCCACACGTTTTGCAAATTCCGCATCAAGCTCCGGCAACATCGCTAAAAATTCTGCTGCAGTTTTGCCTTCAGAGAAACCTTTTGGTAAAACGCCTTCCACCTCAATATCTTCCAGCTCTAACGGATAGCCGCATTCACGCGCTAAAATCAATAACTTACGCGCCACATCTTGCCCAGATAAATCATCGCGAGGGTCTGGCTCAGTAAAGCCTTTTTCTTTGGCAATGTTCGTTGCTTCGGAAAGCGTAGCCCCTTCTTCTAACTTACCGAAAATGAAAGAGAGTGAACCGGATAAAATCCCTTCAAATTTCTCGACTTCATCACCTGCAGCCAGCAAGTTTTGTAGGTTTTCAATTACAGGCAAGCCTGCGCCCACATTGGTTTCATATAAGAATTTATGTTGGCTTTGACGAGCATTTTCACGCATTTCCTGATAATAAGCATAGCTTGAGGTATTCGCTTTCTTATTTGGTGTAATCACGTGGAAGCCTTCTTTTAATGCACGAGCATAAAGATTTGCCACCGATTGTGCTGTCGTACAATCGACAAAAACAGGATTAACAACGTGATGCAATTTAATGAATGAAAGCAACACATCAAAGTCAGATGGCTGTGTCGCCGACTCTAAATCCGCACGCCAGTTATCAAGGCTTAAGCCATTTTCGTTGAGCAACATTTTATTTGAGTTAGCTAATGCACAAACACGGATCTCAATATCCTTCTTTGCAAGATATTCCTTCTGGGTTTTGATCTGTTCGATCAATTCGCCACCCACACCGCCAACACCCACTAAAAAGACATCGACCACTTTTTTGTTATTGAATAACGCTTTATGTGTGGCTTTAACCGCTTCAATGGCTTTATTTAATGGCACAACGGCAGAAATTGAACGCTCTGATGAACCTTGCGCAATTGCCACAATGCTGATATTTGCTTGAGCAAGCGCAGAGAAGAAGCGAGCCGCAATCCCTTTGGCGGTACGCATGCCATCGCCGACCACCGACACGATAGAAAGGTCTTTAATCACTTCCACAGGATCTAATAAACCCTCTTTAAGCTCTTGAGCAAAGGTGCTGTTTAACGCAGTTAGCGCTTTCTCAACCGCTTTGACCGGCACACAGAAACTAATACTATATTCAGAAGAAGATTGTGTAATTAAGTTCACAGAAATACCCGCTTGCGACATCGCAGTAAACACACGAGCCGCCATACCAACCATACCTTGCATACCTGAGCCTGATACATTGAACATTGCCACATTATCAAGGTTCGTGATCCCTTTCACTTTTAAGTTATCGTTGACTACGTTACCGTCAATGATTGTGCCCGGTGCTTCCGGATTATGGGTATTTTTAATTAAGCACGGAATGTTTAACGGCACTAACGGACCAATAGTGCGAGGGTGGATCACTTTCGCACCGAAGTAAGAAAGCTCCATCGCTTCTTGATAGCTCATAGACTCTAAGCAGATCGCATCAGGCACTAAACGAGGATCGCAAGTATAAACGCCGTCCACATCCGTCCAAATTTCGCACACGTCTGCTTTTAAGCAAGCGGCTAAACAGGCAGCAGAGTAGTCTGAACCATTACGACCAAGTAACACCAATTCGCCTTGCTCATTACCTGCCGTAAAGCCCGCCATTAACACCACATTTTTCTTTGGAATCGAAAGGGCTTCAATACGTTTAGTCGATTCAGCAATGTCCACAGAAGATTCTAAATAGCTCCCGTGAGCTAATAATTTTTCGACAGGATCAACGCGAGTAACTTCATAGCCTTTTGATTCAAACCACGCTTTCATCATCGCAATTGACAATTTTTCGCCACGGCTATGCACCGTTGCGCTAACATTATCCGGGCAGAATTTATTTTTAGCCGCTTCAGCTGCAATGTTACAGATGTCGTCTAGTTCTGCTTTGATAAAGGCACTTAACCCTTCACGGTCGAAATGATTATTAACGGCATATAATCCGTTGATGATGTTATTGAAAATATCGGTGGCTTCTGTGAGATGAGATTCGTAAGATTCGCCGGCTTGGGCTTTATCGACAATGGCGACAAGATGATTCGTGATTTTGGCAGGGGCGGATAGTACGCCTGCGGCTTGATCCGCTAAATGCGCCTTTTCGATGATGTCGGCAGCTTGTAAAAAGCGTTCCGGATTGGCTAAAGAAGTGCCTCCAAATTTTAGAACTCGCATAGGTTTCTCCTGAAGATAATTGTTTAATGTTTGCAAATTTTGTTACAAAAAAACCCGCTTGTTTAAGCGGGTTTCGGTTAATCTTATTCCGTTTTTTAGCTACGAACACCCGCACTATGTTGGCACATAATGGTAATAATGGTGGTAATCGTCATCATTGTAAAACGGTTCATAGCTTCTCTCTAAATAAAGCGTGAAAAACGTATAAGAGAATCCTCTAAAATGAACGGATTGTCAAATGGTTTTTTTGGTTATTTTTTAAATTGACTCTTCTTGGCATTCATTTTACAGCTACATAATATCGCCCTCTTTGAGCCTCGAGGGGTAGGGGAGATTTGGCAGAAGTAAAGACGAAGTGAGAGATAAAATTCATCAAATACTTTGTCAACAATCTAGGGAGCATAATGCTCCCTTTTGTTGTTCTTTTAAAGTTCGCATTGAGGCAGCGAAACACCACTAAGCAGCTACGCGGAGCATAGGGCTTTTATATTGTAAGAGCAAGTTTTAAAGATGATTTATTGAACAAAATGGTGTGTTAGCAAGTTCAGCCTGCGAGGGGAATGGGAGGATTTATAACTATTTTTTCGAAGCAAATCGCAAAACGAGATTTTCCTTATCGCTAAATTCCATTGGCTTGTTTATGATTAAAGAATGTTGAATAAGCTATAAAAAAGGAATATTATGTATATCAATTTTATATATCAGCCACCGCCCTTATTTGAGTACGATCCCAAAAAAAGCGCTAGCAACTTAATCAAACATGGCATTGATTTTGAACAAGCGAAAGGCATTTGGGAAGATGAAAATCGGGTAACGCTTGAATCACGCAGCGAGCCTGAATTACGTTATATGACAATTGGGAAAATGAACGGCAAACACTGGAGTGCATTTTTTACATTAAGAGGGGATTATATACGCTTAGTCTCTGTTCGTCGCTCTCGCAAAAAAGAGGTTTCCTATTATGAAAAATACCATTAGCACAGAAGAACTTGAACGCATATTTGATGAAGGGAAAGAAGATGTATTGCAATACTTCGACCTCTCAACCGCCCAAAGACCTAACCAATTCAAACGGGTTAATGTTGATTTTCCGCTTTGGATGGTAAAAAGTTTGGACAAACAAGCCCAACATTTAGGTGTGCCTAGACAGGCGTTAATAAAAATGTGGATTGCTGAAAAATTACCTGAATCGAAATTAGCGTAATAGGTTGTAGGGGCGGGGCGGCGTGGAAAATCCGACAAAAGCGGCACAAGAGGCGTTAGATGCAGCGCAAAAAGCGTTAGACGAAGCGAACGCCGGCACAGACGAAGCAGCGAAAGATGCAGCAGCGAAAGATGTACAAGCGGCTCAAAAAGCGTTGGATAAAGCAAATAACCAAATTGCGACAGCGCAAGACGTGGCAAATGCGATTAACAACAGCGGCTGGAATGTGATTGCCGAAGCCAACGGCGGCGTGGTAAGTGACTCAAATAAAGAGTTAGTGAAACCAAGCGAAACCGTGAGCTTAAAAGCAGGTAAAAACATTGAGATTGCGCAAGATGGTCAAAACTTCACGTTCAGAACTTCGGCGAACCCTGAATTTAACAGCGTAACCGTTGGAGAACCGGCGTACCAAAAAGCAGACGGCACACCGGTGAACAAAGTGGGTGACAAATACTACACGGCAGACGGTCAAGAAGTTGCAGCAGGCGATGTTGTGAAAGCGACTAAACCGGCAGTGAATATGACAGCGGAGGCGGCGAAACCGGCAACCAATAACGGTAACAACCAACCAAGCACGGCATTAAATATCACGTCGGCAGACGGCAAACCAACGCAAATTACAGGCGTGGGTTCGAGCTTGAACACGAAAGCAGTTCCGACTTCACCGACAGGCAGCAGCGGCACGACAGAAAATATCGACTTGGTTGATTTAGTCGGCACAAATACTGCACCGATTAACAAAAATGCCGCAGCAACGGTAGGCGACTTAGCCAATATGGGCTGGGTAGTGTCAGCAACGGGCAACGGCTATAAAGACGCTGTGAAAAATGCGAACCAAGTAGACTTTGTCGGCACAGGCTTAGCAACGGTGAAAGGCGAAACCAATGCAACTACAGGTATTCGCACCATTACCGTTGATGTGAACGCTCAAAATACGGTTGAAAGTGCACAAACACCGGTGGTGTATACCGATGCGAACGGTAACAAGGTTACTAAAGCAGACGATGGTAACTTCTATCCGGCGGACAGCGTAGTGATTGACGGTAAACGTTATCCGAAAGGTTCTGTGAAACAAGCGGACGGTAGCATTGTTGATGCAAACGGACAAGCGGTCGCAGAAGTTCAACCGATTGCAAAAGACGACATTATTGCGTCAATGAACAACGGTGATAACGTAACCAAACCGACTACGCTTAGCAACGTGGGCAGCAACTTAACGCCAACCACATCAGGCGATACGTTGATTAACAAAGACGGCACAACGACCGCAGGTCAAACACCGACTAAAGCAGAGAAAGCCCCAACTAACGCAGCGAAAATCAACAACAATGCAGCGACAGTAGGCGATGTATTGAATGCAGGCTGGAACTTACAAGGCAACGGAAGTGCGGTTGATTTTGTGAAACCTTATGACACCGTGAACTTTGTGGACGGCGTGGGTACGTTGGTGAAAGCGACTTCAGACGGAGCGACCAGTGTTATTCAGGTTGATGTGGATAAAGGTTCAATCAATGTGAACACCACAACAGGCGCAGTAACACCAACGAATTTAACCGCTTTAGATAGAGCGATTGCGGACGCAACAAAAGCGTTAGATGATGCGAAAGCGGCAAATCCAACCGATCCGAATGCGCAAGCGATTAAGGACGCAGAAGTTGCATTGGCGAAAGCGGAAGCTGATAAAGCGAAAGTGTTGAACAAAGTGGCGACAGTAGAAGACGTAGCAAGTGCGTTGAAAAACAGTGGCTTTACCTTGAAATCAAGTGCGGTAGATACAGGCACGAAACTTTCAGGTGATGATGAGTTAATCAACCCGGGTGATACTGTTGAAATGGTTGCAGGTAAAAACTTAACCGTGAAACAAGAAGCGAACGGTAAAGTGACTTACGCAACGAAAGATGACGTGAACTTTAACAGTGTTGAAGTAGGTAAAGCAGAACCGACTTATAAAGATAAAGACGGTGATGAGTTAGTGAAAGTTGGCGACAACTTCTATAAGAAAGATGCCTACAATGCGGCACCTGAAAAAGGTGATGGTACTAAGAACCTAGAGAACGTACCAACAGCAACAGTAGACAGAGAAAAATCAGATACTGTACCTGTTAAATTAACATCAGGCAAAGGTGTAGGTACAAGTCATACTAATATTGCTGGTGACAAATCTGATAAAGATGCGCCAAGTGCGTTAAGCGTGAAAGACAGTTTAGGCGAGAACTCACAAATTAACGGCATTGCGTCAGCGTTAGACACGAAAGAAGTGGCAACGAAACCATTAACGGTAGATAAAGACGGCAAACCTGTTGCGGATAAACAAACAGGCAAAGATAAGCTTGTGGACTTAACTGCACCAACAGACGCGGCTGAAAAAGCGAAATGGGAATCTTCAGCAGTCACTGTAGGCGATATTGCGAACATGGGCTGGGTTGTATCTGCAAGTGATAATGGTTATACCGACACAGTGAAAAATGCGAATAAAGTAGATTTCAAAGGTGAAAACGGTATTTCTGTAACCGGTAAAACAACAGCAGACGGCGTTCGTGAGATTACCGTTTCTCTTGAAAAAGGTGAGGTAATTGGCGCTAACGAAGGTACTGTTAAGATTGACGGTAAAGACACTGATGTGGTTAAAGTTGGGGACGAATACTTCAAGAAAGAAGATATTGATCCGACAACAGGTAAACCGAAAGAGGGTACAACCGCACTTGGCAATGACGTTGTGGGTAACAATGGTGAGAACGTTGTCAATAACGGTAACAAGTTAGTTGATGGTCATACCGTTGCGAAAGCGATCCAAGAATCCGGCTTCACTGTGGGTAAAGAAACCGATACATCAGGTGTTGATTTCAATAACTCAGATGAGAAAGTGAACCCGAACGATGAGCTTCGTTTTGCAGACGGTAAAGGCACAACAGTGAGCACAGGTACGGTGAAAACCATCGATCCAAACGGTGAAGTTTCAACGAAAACTGTCGTGAAAGTAGATGTAGATACCGTTGGCTTAACCAACAATGCAAACGGCACTGTAGTAACACCAGCAGAGACACTACAAAAAGCAGTTGATGCAGCACAAGATGCGCTTGATGCATTAGATCCAAAAACTGCAACCGCAGAAGAGCAAAAAGCAGCTCAAGATGCACTAACGGCTGCTCAAAATGAGCTTGCCAATGCAGGTAATAAGATTGCAACTGCAACAGATGTAGCCAATGCGATCAATAACTCTGGTTGGATGACAACAGCAGTAAATGCAACAACGGGTGCAACTGAAAATGTAGTCGTTAACCCAGGTGAAGCTGTGAACTATGTGAACGGTAATGGTACTGTTGCAAATGTAACAGTTTCTACTGGTACAAATGGCAAAGATAATGTTTCTGTGAGCTACGATGTGGATAAAGGCGCGATCACGCCAAATGCAGATGGTTCAGTGGTGGGTATTTCTGCAGAAGAAGCACAAACCTTACAAAATAACCTTGCAGATGCTCAAAAAGCATTAGCAGCGGTAGAAGCGTTAGGTGATAATGCTCCTGAAAGCGTTAAAAATGCAGCGAAAGCCGCAGTTTATGATGCTGAAAAAGCTATTGCGAAAGTACAAAACAAAGTGGCAACCGTTGAAAATGTGGTAAATGCAATCAACAAATCTGGCTTTACGTTAACGGCTCAAGGTGAAAATGGTTCATTAGTAAGCCCTGGTGAAACGGTGGATATGAAAAACACCGATGGCAATATTAAGATTTCAAAATCTAAAGATAACAACGATGTTGTCTATAATATGGCGCCAGATGTGAAGATTGAAAAATCTGTCACTGCACCAACAGTTAACGCGAATACAGTGAATGTTCAAGGTGCTGCAGGTACAACGGCATTAACGACAGTAGCAGGCGGAAATTATAACTCTGCTGGTCAGAAGATTGATAATACTGCAGTTCCAGCGTTAAGTGTTGGTGGAAATCAAATCACTAACGTAGCAAATGGTGCAATCAACGCAACGTCAAAAGATGCGGTGAATGGTAGCCAATTATATACATTGAAAAATGATATGAATCAGAAGCTTGGTGATGTGCATAACCGTATCGGTAAAGTAACGAGAGGCTTACGTGCTGGTGTGGCTGGTGCAGCAGCAATCGCAGGTTTACCTGAAATTCACTTAGCAGGTAAATCAATGGTTGCAGCAGCAGCAAGTACCTATAAAGGCGAAAATGCGATTGCGGTAGGTTACTCACGTCTTTCTGATAATAGTAAAATTAAATTGAAATTATCAGGTAGCGCGAACTCTCGCGGTGATCTCATCGGTACAGTTGGCGTAGGTTACGCATGGTAATCGAGATAATCTAATGCTAAAACGTTAGATAATGAAATAAAGGGCTGATTTCAGTAAATATCGGAATTAGCCCTTTTTTCAAGGCTTTTTTATAAACATGTTTGTTTTAGATCAAAAAATGATGTATTCATTTTTATTCTTTGATAGAATAACGATGAGTTTTAGCTCAAATCTTACCTATTATTTTTTTGAGGAACAGAAAAATGGCATATACATTACCTGAATTAGGCTACGCTTATGATGCGTTAGAGCCGCATTTCGATGCAAAAACAATGGAAATCCACCACACTAAGCACCATCAAGCGTATATCAATAACGCAAATGCGGCATTAGAATCATATCCTGAATTACTTGAACAATGCCCGGGTAAATTGATTTCAAATCTTGAACAAGTTCCGGCAGAAAAACGTGTTGCAGTACGTAACAATGTGGGCGGTCATGTAAACCATACGTTATTCTGGAAAGGTTTAAAAACAGGCACGACTTTACAAGGTGCATTAAAAGATGCAATCGTGCGTGATTTTGGCTCTGTTGAAGCATTCCAGGCACAATTTGAACAAGCAGCGGCTACTCGTTTCGGTTCAGGTTGGGCGTGGTTAGTATTAGAAGAGGGTAAATTAGCTGTTGTTTCAACCGCTAACCAAGATTCTCCACTAATGGGCAAAGACGTAGCAGGCGTTTCAGGTTATCCAATTTTAGGTTTAGATGTGTGGGAACACGCTTACTACTTAAATTACCAGAACCGCCGTCCAGACTACATCAAAGCGTTCTGGAATGTTGTAAACTGGGACGAAGCAGCCCGCCGTTTTGAAGATAAAGTAAAAACTTGCGGTTGTGCAAAATAAGTTGAGCTTAATCTATTAAGCATATAAGGATGTTAGCGGTCAAATTTCTGCAAAAGTTTGCAAGAATTTGACCGCTTTTGTTTAGATAGTTTAGGAAACTACTTGTATTCAAAAATAACTCGAGGGGTTAATTTTGTAATCAGTTCATAGCTAATTACACCAATGTGTTTAGCCACGTCTTCAATCTGTAAATCTTTGCCCCAAAAGATAACTTCATCGCCGACTTTATCTTGGCTATCTGCGCCTAGATCAACGGTAAGCATATCCATCGATACTCTTCCCACAATTGGCACTTTTCGCCCATTGACTAAAACAGGTGTTCCTTCTGGCGCGTTGCGAGGATAGCCATCGCCGTATCCCATAGCAATCACGCCCAATTTAGTATCCTTCGGGCTTACCCAAGCGCCTCCATAACCAACAGGTTCACCGGCTTTGTGTGTTCGTACCGCAATGAGCGAAGAAGAGAGTGTCATCACGGGTTTAAAGCCGAGCGATGTGATTGGTTCATAATGAGGAGATATACCGTGCATAATGATGCCGGGGCGAACCCAATCATAGTGCGCTTGTTGCCAATATAAAATACCACTTGAGGCAGAAATGCTACGCTCGTGTTCCGGGTAAGGTTTCGTTGCAGCTTCAAAGGTGGCAATTTGTTTTTCGGTATAACCACAATCTAATTCATCGGCACGGCTAAAGTGGCTCACAAAACTGATACTTGCCACTAGCGAACAGGCTTTAAGGCGTTGATAGAACATTTCCACTTGCTCAGGATGCACGCCTAAACGGTGCATACCGGTATCAATTTTTAACCAAATATGCACGGGGAAATAAATTTTTGCCTTACGTTTCCAGAAGCCTTTGCGTTGTTCTGCATCCCACTCTTTAGCGACTTGTTCAAGTAGCTCTAGTTGTTCTAAACAGTGAATGACGGTATCGAAACGGCGTGATAGGGTTTTGAGTAATTCCTCACGATCAAAAAAGCCTTCCACTAATACAATTTTACCTGTATAGCCTGTTTCTTGGATTTCAAGGGCTTCTCTTAGCCTTGCAACACCAAAGCCTTCAACGAGATCGGAAAGTGTTCCGGCAGCAGGTAGCAGACCTTGTCCGTAGGCATTGGCTTTAATCATCGCCAGTAATTTTTGCTTCGGCGCAAAGGTTTTAATCAGTTGAATGTTATGACGGAGAGCCTCTTGGCTAATTGTGGCTGTTGCAGGTTTCATAAAATTATTAGGTGGTTAAAAAAGGCTTTTATTATACGCCCGATTCGAAAAAATGGACAAGAGAAGATGAAAATCGGATAATTTCGTTAGTTTTTTCTTATTGAGATGGTGTTATGTTAAAGCTGCTTGAAAAATTGAAATCTGAAAATGTGATTTCTGAATTGAATTATCAATTTGCCAAAATGATTGATCGTAAACAGCAAGGTTTTGGCTATACGGTACAACAACAAAACTTGGCTGTATTGGTTGCAGCATTGCTTTCATTTCATACGATGAAAGGGCATAGTGCTCTTAGCTTGAATTCAGATTCGGCAACCGATCCATTTGGTTTGTCTTTAAAAAAAGAATATGAGCTACAAATGGATTTTGCCAATGAAATTTTGCAAAAAATTGAATATATTTCACCGCTTGAATGGCAAGCATTACTTGCAAATCATATTGCTTTTAGTGTATCGCCAGAGAAAGCAGCACCAATGCTATTTCAATACGGATTGCTCTATTTTTATCGTTATTGGCAAGCTGAACATCAGGTAGCGAACTACTTACAGCAAGCGGTTGGATCTTTTGAAGAAAATGCCAATCTTGAGCAAGATAAGAAAATTTTAGATCAGCTTTTTGGTCAGGCTGGAGAACAAATAGATTGGCAAAAAATTGCGGTAGCAACGGCATTGCGGAAACGTTTTTGTGTGATTTCCGGCGGCCCAGGGACAGGAAAGACAAGAACAGTTGCTCGTTTATTGGCGGCATTGCAATGGAAACAGTTTGAACAAGGTGCTGATTTTCTGAAAGTTGCCCTTATTGCGCCAACAGGAAAAGCCGCAGCCCGTTTAAAGGAATCGATCGTACAGAATCTTGCGAGCATAGAAATGCCCGAAAAATTGAAAGGCGTATTACCTACTCAAGCCTCTACGATTCATCGATTATTAGGGATGCAGCCTCAAAGTGATAAGCCTAAATATCATAAAACAAATCCTCTTCATTTGGATTTATTAGTGGTTGATGAGGCTTCTATGATCGATCTTTCTTTGATGGAAAAATTATTGAATGCGGTTAAGCCAAGTACTCGTGTTATTTTACTTGGCGATAAAGATCAATTAGCCTCTGTTGAAGTGGGATCGATTATGGGGGAGCTTGGGCAATTTATTCGTTTAGGGTACAGCCAAGAGCATTGCAACTATTTAGAAGTTGTTACGGGTTACAAATTAACAGGGCAGACGAAGGCATTGCCAATTTGTGATTCACTATGTCATTTACGTCAAAGTTATCGCTTTGATGCAGATTCTGGAATCGGGTTGTTAGCAAAAGAGGTTAATGAAAAACACAGTGCTAAATCTTGGCAAGTCATTTCAAGTTCAGCCCATGAAGAGTTGGAATATATTTCATATCCACCAGCAACGAATTTTTCAGAAAAAAGACAATGGCTACAGTATTGTGTTGCCCTTGTCGTTCGCCGAGCGGTGGAAGTTTATAGAGATTATCTTGAGTTAGTCAAACAGCGTGAAAATGATCCGAAATCGGTTTCAGTTGGTAGGATTTTTGAAGCATTCCAGCAAGTCCGATTTTTATCTGCATTGCGAGTCGGTGAATTGGGGGTTGAGCGCTTAAATCAAACAATTGCTGAAGCATTAAAACAAGCGAATTTGGTGAAGTTTAATCAACATCGGGAAAATTATTGTGGTAAGCCGATTTTAATTACAGAAAATGCACCACAAAATCATGTATATAGTGGCGATATTGGTATTGTTTTACCCGATGAACAAGGGATGCTTCGTATTTATTTTGATACGATTATTGAAGGAGAGTATTTAAATTTATCATTAAGCCGTGTTCCCGAATATGAATCGGCTTATGTGATGACGGTGCATAAATCACAAGGCTCAGAGTTTAATCATGTCTTTCTAGTTATGCCGTTAGCAAGTTCGCCTGTTTTAACGAAGGAATTGATTTATACAGCGATCACTCGGGCAAAAGAAAAATTTACGCTATTTAGCCATGAAAAAGTTTGGAAGCAAGGTGTGAAATCTGATATTCAAAGACAAAGTGGGTTGCAAGAACAATTAAAAAACAAATTAAGCTAGAAAATTACTCATTTTGAATTTATTTTCAACAAGCGATCATTTTTTTCAAATTTTTTACAAAAAAGACTTGCAAGGTTTTCATTTTTCTCTATA
>NZ_ACQL01000092.1 GCF_000175195.1 Actinobacillus minor NM305
AAAAAACACCGCTTTTATTTCTAAAAACGGTGCTTGTTAAACCTAAAATTAAACCAAACTTTCCAATTTTTCAATCAACGTTTTGGCGTGGGCTTTGGCATTGTT
>NZ_ACQL01000091.1 GCF_000175195.1 Actinobacillus minor NM305
GCCGAAGGCTGAGGGAGGGGGAAATGTGTAACGAAAGATGCCAAAATATATCCCTCCCCCTGTCCCCCTTCGTAAACGGAGGGGGAGAAATTTTAACCGCTTTCTATTTTGAGGATTTTATATGAACTTAAAAAAAATTTTAGGCATCGCCCTTGTTTCTGCATTAGCCTTAACAGGTTGTAAAGAAGAAAAAGCAGCAACTGCAGCGCCAGCTAAACCATTAAAAATGGGCGTAATGACCGGTCCTGAAGCGCAAATGACCGAAGTTGCGGTAAAAATCGCAAAAGAAAAATATGGTTTAGATGTAGAGTTAGTCCAATTTACGGAATACACACAACCAAATGCGGCACTACAAGCTGGTGATTTAGATGCTAACGCATTCCAAACCGTGCCATATTTAGAACAAGAAATGAAAGATCGTGGCTATAAATTAGCGGTTATTGGCAACACTTTAGTATGGCCAATTGCAGCATATTCAAAGAAAATCAAAAATATCTCTGAATTAAAAGACGGTGCAACAATTGCAATCCCAAATAACGCAAGTAATACCGCTCGTGCTTTATTGTTACTTCAAGCAAATGGCTTAATTAAACTTAAAGATCCTAAAAACGTCTTTTCAACGGAACAAGATATTATTGAAAACCCAAGAAATATCAAAATTGTTCAAGCCGATACTGCATTGCTAACACGTATGTTAGATGATGTTGATTTAGCGGTAATTAACAACACCTACGCAGGTCAAGCAGGTTTAAGCCCAGATAAAGACGGTATTATCGTAGAAAGTAAAGATTCGCCTTACGTGAATTTAGTAGTAAGCCGTGAAGATAATAAAACCCACCCACGTCTTCAAACTTTCTTAAAATCATTCCAAACAGAAGAAGTTTACCAGGAAGCATTAAAATTATTTAATGGTGGTGTGGTAAAAGGTTGGTAATTCCAACATAAATAGATCTTTTTATATAATATTAAAATCCGGATAAAGCAAATAACTTTATCCGGATTTTTTCGGTATTATGTAGCAGTTGCACAAAACCTAAAATGCAATC
>NZ_ACQL01000090.1 GCF_000175195.1 Actinobacillus minor NM305
AGCAAATAATCAAAATATAGTGATAGATGATAATGAAATAGATAACTTTCTTATCGATACATATTTCAGTAACGTTACGTTTGAAGGAGAGCCTGAACCTCCATCTAAATTTGAAGAGTTTTTAAATAGACATGAAGATAGTATTCGAGATGCATTCGATAAATTAGGAATAAATGATCTTATATTAAAATTAGAGGATGATGAAAAGTTGATTCCTCATATTGATAAGGTATATGAACTTTTACCTACCCCAGTAAGGTTTGTTATTTCTCGTGATAAATTTAGAAAATTTGTTCTAGAAAATAAAAATACTTTTTTAAAGAGTCTGGGGGTGTAGTATGAAACAATATCGTTTCAATGTTCTAGCTAAATTAACTAAAACAGGTGGTAAGCAACTTTTAAGCAATATCATTGCAACAAGTATTATTGATGCAAAAAATAAAGTAAAAGCAATGCATCCTGAAGCGGTTATCTATTCTTGTGTAAAATGTGAAGAATATATTGATCCTAAACAGAAGTTAAATCAAGCAATAAAAAGTAAATCTGATAATAGCGAAAATCCTTCATCAATGGGGAGTGTATTACTAGGTGCGGCAGTTGCGGCTGGAATAGGCTTATTTTTTAAGAACAAATAAGATAGTAAAAAGCCCTAGCAAAATGCTAGGGCTTAAGCTAACTTTAATTTGCCCTTTTCGCCTCAATTACATCCTCTAATTGAGCTACTCGAGAGAGGATCTTATTTAGCATATCCACGTTGGTCAGTTGGATTTCCATATTGATAATCGCCAGCCCTCGTTTCATATCTGTTCGGCTTGAAACGCTCAATACATTAACTTTTTCGTTTGCCATAATCGCGCTGACATCACGCAATAAACCATTACGATCATTGGCGACAACACGAATAGTTAAACTCAATCCCGCACCGATGTGTTCGCCCCATTGTGCCTCAACAACACGAGAAGGATTAAGGCTTTGTAATTCAAATAGTTGTTCGCAATCTTTTTTATGAATGGAAATGCCTCGGCCTTGCGTAATATAGCCAACAATCGGATCACCATAAATAGGTTGGCAACAACGAGCAATAGAATGCATTAGGTTACCCACCCCTTCAATGATGATTTGTCCATTTTTCGCTTTATGATGGCTATGTTTGTTGAGTTGTTTAAGGAGCGCCTCATCTTCTTGCTCTGCTGTTGGTTTTATTAAGCGACTTTGCAGATAGTGCATTAACTGATGAAGTTTAATGTCTCCACCACCAATACCGGCATAGAGATCGTCTAAATGTTTTAGGTTATAGCGAGGGAGAGCATATTGCTCAATTTGCTTTAAGGTTAATCCCAAACGTCCCATTTCGACTTCAAGCGCTTCTTTACCGAGTGGAATATTTTTTTCGCGATCTAATTTTTTAAACCATGCGATAATCTTTGAACGGGCTTTCGATGTATTCACAAAGCCGGTATTAGGATTTAGCCAATCTCGACTTGGATTTGGTTGTTTCTGTGTGATAATTTCAACTTGATCACCCATTTGTAAATGGTATGTGAAAGGCACAATTCTTCCGGCTACCTTAGCCCCAATACAACGATGCCCGATTTCACTATGGATCGCATAGGCAAAATCAAGTGGTGTTGCATTTTTAGGCAGATCAACCACTTCGCCTTTAGGTGTAAAGACATAGACGCGATCATCAAATACTTGAGAGCGCATTTCAGCCACGACATCGCCTGAATCAGCAATATCATTTTGCCATGCAAGGAGTTTACGTAACCAAACGATTTTTTCTTCATAACCAGAACGACCGGCAGTTGCGCCTTCTTTATATTTCCAGTGTGCAGCAACGCCTAATTCAGCATCATTGTGCATTTGTCGGGTACGAATTTGCACTTCAATAGCTTTGTTTTCTTTCCCTAACACAACGGTATGAATAGATTGATAGCCATTCGGCTTTGGTTGTGCAATATAATCGTCAAAGTGTTCCGGTAAGTGTTTATATTTTGTATGGATAATACTAAGTGCGGTATAGCAATCTTCTAATTTAGGGACAATGATACGAACCGCTCGAATATCAAAGAGTTGCTCAAAACGCAGATGTTTTTTCTGCATTTTTTTCCATATGCTATAAATATGTTTAGGGCGACCGTAAATTTCCACATCATCTAATTCTTCGCCTAAACAAGCGGTTAAATCAGCCACAAAATCTGCAATATATTTTTCACGGTCAAGACGACGTTCGCCTAAATTAAATTTTGCAATTTGGCGATAGCATTGAGGATGCAAGGCTCGGAAGCAGTAATCTTCCAGCTCCCATTTTAATTGTCCGATGCCTAAGCGATTGGCAAGAGGTGCGTAGATATGCGAACACTCTTTGGCGGCTAAAACCATATCTTCTTCTTTATAGCGATCTTTCGCACGCAAGTAAGTAATACGCTCAGCCAATTTGATGACAACACAACGGAAATCGTCCACCATCGCCAGCAACATACGGCGGATGTTATCGATTTGGAGATCTGAAGCTGAATTCGCAGAAAGTTGGCGAATATTCTCCATTTCAAGAACACCTTTTACTAAGTTCTTGATCTGATTGCTAAAATCCTCTTTGACTTGAGCAAGGTCGATGATATTCCCTTTTACGAGCGGGAAAATCATTGCGGCAAGCAGGCTGTCATCATCCATATTAAGACTATGTAGAATTTCAACCATTTCGATACCATCCCACATCAATTCATACTGTTCGGTATCTAATTTTTCTTGGGCGTAACGCCAAGTGGATTGAATTTTATCAAAGGTTATTGGCGACATATTCAGATATGTACCCCAACCAGCAAGCTCAAATGTGGCTGGATTGAGTTCGTGAGAGTGTCGAATAGCTACCATAAAACCTCCATGAATTAGGTGGGAAGTGTAACGATTATATCGTCAAGAAATGTAAGTGCATTATAGCGGAAAAGTTGAGGGTTTTGTTGGGTTTTTAAAAGGAAAAAGCCTAGAATTTAAACATTCTAGGCTTTTGTTATTTATCTAAGTGAAAAATTATAAGTAGAATTTTTCAACGAAGTTTAATTTGTCATCAAGTTTTAACACTAATGGCTGACCGGTTGGAATTTCAAAGTCCATGATTTCTTCATCAGAAATGCCAATAATGTGTTTTGCAAGAGCACGTAGTGAGTTACCGTGTGCTGTCACAAGAACACGTTTACCTGATAATAATGCTGGTGCGATTTGATCTTCCCAGAAAGGTAAAACACGTTCTAATGTGATTTTTAAGTTTTCAGCGTTTGGTACAACATCTTTTGGAAGATGTGCATAACGGCGGTCATTGTGCGCTGAATTTGGATCAGCCGGGTCTAAATCCGGTGGAGAGATGTCATAAGAACGACGCCAGATGTGAACTTGTTCATCACCGTATTTTTGTGCTGTTTCAGCTTTATCTAAACCTTGTAATGCACCGTAGTGACGTTCGTTTAAACGCCAGTTTTTCACTTGTGGAATCCAAAGTTGGTTAGACTCTTCTAACACGATGTTACAAGTTTTGATAGCACGAGTTAATACAGAAGTGAAAGCGATGTCGAATTCATAACCTGCATCAAGTAATTTTTTACCTGCCGCTTTTGCTTCTTCCACACCACGTTCTGTTAAGTTTACATCACGCCAGCCTGTAAATAAGTTTTTCGCATTCCACTCACTAAAACCGTGACGGATAAAAACGATTTCCATAAGGACTCCTATTGTTTAAGTTGATTTTGAAAACTGGATATTTATAACAAAATTTTACGTGTTTTTAAATAACTATTTGTAAAACTAAGCAAAAAGCAAGAGAAAAGCTGATTTTCCTCAAAAATTTCACTAAAATAATTTAATCTTTATTCAATGGCGTTATAGGGGATTCCCGTGAAAGTTTCTCGTTTGAGTTTGGCTGTATTATTTTGTTGTATTTATCTTGTTACTCCAACATCTTCTGCAAATCAGTTATCAGATATTCAGCAAAAAATTAAACAACAAACTACTAAAATTAATGAAAATCGTCAAAAGCGTAATGCATTGCAATCAACGCTTAAAAATCAAGAAATTGAGATGGGAAAGGTGTTTAATAAATTAAAAGAAACAGAAACTTCTTTGGCGGATATTCGTGCAGCAATTAAGCGAACAGAGCAAGAAATTAAACGCTTAGAGCAACAAGAAAAAGAGCAGAAAGAAAAATTAAAAGAGCAATTAGATTCTGCGTATCGCTCCGGTATTCATCCTTCGGTCATTGAGCGTTTAATGTCTGAAGATGCAAAAAATGCCGATAGAATGACCGCTTATTATGAGCATATCAATCAAGTTCGTATTGATGCCATTCATGAATTACGCCGTACACAACAAGAATTAAAAGAAAGACGAGATGAATTAAAAGGTCAGCAAAAAGGACAGCAGACTCAATTAACCGAACAGAAAAAACAAGAAAACGACCTCAAAAAAGTACAAAGAGAGCGAGAAACAACCCTTCGTTCTATTGATAAAACACTGGAACAAGACGAAAGCCGATTAGATGACCTGAAAACCAATGCTGCCACGTTAAAACAAAAAATTGCGAATGCAGCAAAAGAATCAGAACAACAAGAAAAACAAGAAATTGCTAAGTTAGAAGAAAAGAAAAATAAAGAAGAAAATCGTAAAGCAACAGAAGAAGAAAAACAGCAAGTTCGAGCGGGGAGTGGCTTAAAATCGGGTAAATATGCTATGCCGATTAGTGGCTCTATTGTGACAAAATTCGGCGGTAGTTGGAATGGTATTGTTATTGCAGCAAGTGCGGGTACTCCGGTCAGGGCGATTGCTTCTGGGCGTGTTATTATGGCGGACTGGTTGCAAGGCTACGGCAATATGGTTGCGATCGACCATGGTAATGGTGATATTTCTTTATATGGTTATAACCAAAATGTTGCAGTACGTAAAGGTAGTCGTGTTTCAGCCGGACAAGTCATTGCGAGTGTAGGGAATACGGGCGGTCAAAATCGTAATGCGCTTTATTTTGGCATTACTCGTAAAGGTAATCCGGTTAACCCATTAAGTGTCGTGAAATAGTTTTAAATCATGAAAAATAATATCAATAAGCGGTTCGTTTTTTTCCTTTTTTTGCAAATGTTCATGGGAATTTTACCGCTTGCACAAGCAGCTAAATTAGCCATCGTGATTGATGACATTGGTTATTCGGTTCGTGAAGATCAGCGAGTGTATCAATTACCGAAAGAAATTAGCGTTGCGATTATTCCTTCTGCGCCTTATGCAAAGGTTCGGGCAGAAAATGCATTTGCACAAAAACGTGATATTTTAATTCATTTGCCTATGCAGCCTCAAAATGCGCAGCAAGCTATCGAAAAACCAGCATTATTGGTTGGCGATGATTTCGCAAAGGCACAATCTTTGTTAGAAAATGCTCGGCAGCATGTGCCTTATGCGATAGGTTTAAATAATCACATGGGGAGTGGTGCTACCGCAGATAAAGCAACAATGCGCCATTTTATGCAAGCTCTAGCCGCACAAAAATTGTTTTTCTTAGATAGTAAAACCGGTCCGAGTGTAGCGACTAAAGTGGCAGCGGAATTTGGTATTAACGCATTAGAGCGTCATGTTTTCCTTGACGATAGCAATGAATATAACGATGTGATGCACCAATTTCAACAAGCGAAAGCTTACGCAAGAAAGCATGGTGTGGCAATTTTAATTGGCCATCCACGTAAAAACAGTATTGATGTTCTAGAAAAAGAGTTAAAAACATTACCGGCTGATATTCAGCTTGTAAGCATGGGGAGTTTATGGCGAAACGAAAAAGTGGAACTATCTAAACCTCTTATTGTCATTTTTGATATGGAACCAGCCCCAACTTCTGTGCAGCCTTTTGAGCGTGTTTCGCCATTGTTGCGCGGTATTCCTAAAGAATAAAAGGATATTTTGTGAATTTTAAACTAAGACTTTTAACCCTTTTTTGTTTGATGGCGTTTACACAAATAAGTCAAGCAGAGCAATCTAGCACGTCTTCTGAATCACCAAGTGATGAAATAGAAGAATCGACATCAACAGAAGCGGAACAAAATAGCGATGCTAAAGTAGAAGCACAGGTCGATCTCGAAGTAAAAGGGATCGAAGATAAAGATGCTTGGAACAACGTAAAAATTTATCTCGGACAAGTGGCGAATGATTATGCGGACGGTTCAGAACGTCATCAGTATTTGGTTCAAACGGCGGTTGATAAAGGGCTAAGAGCAAAAGGCTATTACAATACGCAATATCATTTTTCCCTTATTCCTCGGGAGGGAAAGAAGTCCCTATTATTGCTTAATGTCGATTTGGATCGAGAAAAAGTGAAGATCGATGAAGTGGACATTCAGCTCCAAGGTGAAGCAAAAACAGATGAGGATTTTGAGAAATTACTCAAAGATATTCCTCATAAAGGCGAAGACCTGTCACATCAAAATTATGATAGTTTCAAAAGTAATTTAGAAGGATTAGCCTTTAAAAAAGGTTACTTTGATGGAAATTGGCTTTATCATCGTTTAGAAATTTACCCTAAAGATCATGCTGCAGATTGGCGCTTAGGGTATGATAGTGGTATTCGATACCGTTATGGAGAAATTCGCTTTACAAACAGTCAAATTAAAGAAGAATATTTGCGCAATATTTTGAAAATTAAGACGGGCGAACCTTATTACGCTAATGATATTTCGGTTTTGACATCCGATTACTCATCAAGTAACTGGTTCTCTTCCGTAATGGTTGAACCTTCTCTAAATGAAGAACAAAAAATTGTTGATCTTAACGTTCTATTCCAACCAAAGAAAAAGAATGATGTTGAAATCGGCATCGGTTTTGCAACAGATGATGGTCCTCGCTTCCAATTTAATTGGAAAAAGCCTTGGTTAAATAGCCGTGGACATAGTTTTGAATCGCGCACTTATTTGTCATCAAAAGAGCAAACCGCTGAATTTGGCTATAACATTCCGTTAAAATCAGATCCATTGCATTATTACTATCAGATTTCTGGTAGTTTAGAACATGAGGATCAAAATGATACTAAATCAACGGCAGCAACATTAGGTTTCCAACGTTTTTGGACACATGAAACAGGGTGGTCATTTTCAGCAGGGATTAAGGCTCGTTACGATTCTTTTACACAAGCTGATTTTACGGGGAAAACATTGTTAATTTATCCAACAGCTTCTTTGAATCGGACTCGTTCAGATGGAAATCGTTTTCCATTATGGGGAGATAGTCAAAAACTCACGGTAAACTGGGGAACAAAAGCCATTGGCTCCGATGTAGATTTTTATAGTTGGAAAGCATCAAGCACTTGGGTAAGAACTTATTTTGATAACCATCGTTTTGTGGTTCGTGGAGAGTTAGGTTATATCCATGCGAATGAATTTAATCGTATTCCGCCTGCGTTACGTTATTTTGCAGGTGGCGACATGAGCGTAAGAGGCTTTGGTTATAAAGATATTTCGCCACGAGATCCGATAAGTGGAAAATTAGTGGGTGGCTCTCATTTAGCAACTGCAACAGCAGAATATCAGTATCAAGTTTATCCAAATTGGTGGGGTGCTGTTTTCTACGATACAGGGCTTGCTTCAGATAAATTTAAAGCAAAAGATCTCCATTCTGGAGCGGGATTAGGCGTCCGTTGGGCATCTCCAATTGGCTCGATTAAATTTGATATAGCAACACCTGTTAGATCGCCAAATAATGATACAGGTGTACAATTTTATATTGGTTTAGGCTCAGAACTGTAAATTTGATTATGAATGATAAAACAACCGAAATTCAGCAAGAAATTCAGGCAGAAAAATCGCCTGATGTAGTAAAGCCTAAAAAAGGAAAGTGCTGGGGGAAACGTATTGTGGGAGGAGGTGTTATTCTCTCTCTCTCTTCACTCGGTTTTCTCGCAACAGGCGTTGGGCAAAGAAGTGTTCTTACATTAGCCGATAAATTGCTAGATCAACTTTCTATTGGGCAAGTTGAAGGGAGCCTTCAGAATGGATTGATATTATCTAATACACAATATGTGATGGATGGGGTTAATGTTCAGGTTGGGCAAGCCAATTTACATCTTGATTTCGGTTGTCTTTTAAAAGGTGAAGCTTGTGTTGAGAATATTGCAATTAAAGATACACAAGTGATTGTTGATACAACAAAATTACCACCTTCAAATGAAGAACAGCCCTCAGAACCTTTTACAGAGCTGAATTTACCTTTAGGTGTTTCGGTCAAAAATGTGGCGTTGGATAATATTCATGTCAATGTTGATGATATGGATATCAATCTTACGCACTTTCACTCGGGTATTTCGGGGAAAGGGCGATTATTGACTCTATCGCCAACAAAGTTGAGAGGTTTAGATCTTCAGCTTGCTTTAAAGCTAGATGAAAGCGATCAGCAAGCGGTTGAATATGCTGCAAAAATTGCAAAAAACGAAATTTCACAGGAAGAAGTGAAAACGGCTACAGGCGTGATAATGAAAAACGCTATGGAGAAAACAGGCGAAAAAGTTGCTGAACGTATCCAGAAATTACAAAAAAAATCTCAAACAACTTCAAATGATGCTGAAAAAATTGATTGGGAAACTATTAAAGCGCAGCTACAAAAACCATTATTAGATAAACAAGTGCCATTAAAATTGCCTTTTGATTTTTCAATTGAACAATTGGATATCGAAAACGTTAATTTGGCACAAAAAGCAAAAGATGAAAAAGGTAATTTAGTTAAGCCAATCCCGTTGTTTAATTTAACAAAAGCAACCTTAAAGGCAAATGCTGATGAGCAAGCGCTGAACTTAACACAATTATCATTAGAAAGTGATCGTGGGAATTTAAATGGACAAGGAAAATTAACTTTACAGGATAATTATCCTCTCGCTTTTCATTTGCAAGTCACTGAGCCTTCTCAGGTTAAAGTAACGCTCCCTGTAAGTCATATCAATGCAGAAATTTCCGGCGAACTTTACGATAAAACGAAACTTCATGTTGAGACAAAAGGTGCTATTCAAGCAAAACTTGAGGGCGATGTTGCATTAGCGGTGGAGAAAAATCCACTTAATCTTGTTTTAACAAGTGAGAACATAACTTACCCATTTCCACCTGAAACGGGGGTAAATCCACTTAAATTAGAAAAGTTAAATCTTAGCCTGAAAGGCGATCCTTTTGATTATCAACTTAATGTTTCGGGGCGAGCAACAGGCATGAACGTACCTACAAGTCAAGTTGAGCTAAAAGGAAAAGGAGATGTAACTCGCTTTGATATTCAAACACTAAAACTTAATGCATTGGAGGGCGAAGCGCTCTTAAATGGTAGCGTAGATTGGACAGATGGGGTTGAGTGGAATAGTTCGCTTTCTTTGTCAGGCATCAATACGAAATCGCTTGCCCCGGATTGGGCTGCGGTATTATCGGGCGGTTTAAGTTCAAAAGGTTATGCAGGGAGAGGGAAAGATGGAGCTGATTGGAATGTTGATGTATCGAAAATAGATTTAAAAGGCAATTTATTACAGAAACCTCTTCAGCTTCAAGGCAACTTAACCTCAAATGCGAAAACCCTATTAGCGGTTGATAAAACAACGTTTATTTATGGTGAGAACCGTATTGCAATGAATGGGGTATTAGGCGATAAATCGGATTTTACTGCACAAATCAATGCTCCAAATTTACAAGGCCTTGTACCTAAATTAAAAGCTGGCATTAAAGGCGATGTAAAATTGTCTGGTAAGGTTAATGAGCCTAACTTGGCTTTAGCTCTTGATGCTAATCAAGTAAGTTATGAGGATATCAAATTACAACATTTATCCGCCAAAGGAAATGTCACCACCGAAAAAGTGATTCAGGGAAATCTTGAGCTTGCGTTACAAAAATTCGCTTATGGCGATATTAAGGTTGATAATGCCAGTGTCAATGCGAGCGGAAATGAAGCGAATCATACATTAAAATTAACCGCTAAAGGCGACCCGATTGGCGCAGGTTTGCATGTTTCAGGGAAATTTGACCGCTTGCAGCAAGTTTGGACGGGACAGCTTGCGAATATTGCGATTGATAGTAAAGAATTTGGTCGTTTCCAAACGAACCAACCGGTTAATGTTACCTATAATAACAAACAAATAAATGCAAATATTTCAGCGCACTGTTGGCAAAATCCGAAAATTAATCTTTGTTTTACACAGGCTTTTAATGCAGGGCAAGAAGGCAAAATTCCTTTTGAAATTCGTCAATTTAATTTAGCGGCTGTGCAGGCTTATTTAGATAAAAATAGCCAAATTTCTGGCATTGTTAATGCAAAAGGTGAAGCTGCATGGTTTAAAAATAAATCGCCAGAAGTAACGGTTGCATTAGATTCGCCTTCACTCAAATTTGTGCAAAAAATGGATGGTGGAAAATCGTTTCCAATCGGGATTACACCTTTGAAAATCAATGCGGATTTGGCAAATAACAATCTGAAGCTAAAAACAGATTTGCAGATTGAAAATAATGGTCGAATTACGACAGATTTAACCATGAACGATGTGTCGGGGAAAAGAGGATTGTCCGGCAATATCAATCTTGACCAACTCTCATTAAAATTGATTAAACCATTATTAAGTGGAGGAGAGGCTGTTGATGGGAATATTAATGCCCGTCTTACGATGGGCGGAACTGCCACTTCGCCTTTATTACATGGAGCATTAAATTTAACGGGGCTAAAAGCTAAATCTGTTTCTATGCCATTTGATGTAACCGGCGGTGGTTTAACGATGAATTTTAATGGCGCTACCTCTACATTAAGCGGTCGGATTCAAACAACGGAAAGCGAACTTCGATTAGAGGGCGATGCGGATTGGCGGCGTTTAGATGCGTGGCGAAGCCATATTCGTGCGCAAGCCAACCGCTTCCGCGTTAATGTGCCGAATATCTCAAAAGTTGAGTTTACGCCGGACATTGAAGTGACAGTGACGCCGAAAGAATTAGTTTTAGGGGGAAATATTGATATCCCTTGGGCGAGAATTGAGGTGGAGGAATTACCTGAATCAGCGGTTAGCGTAAGTAGTGATGAAGTCATTATGGATGGTTCTGTGAAGCAAAAAACACCACTTTCACAACGCCAAATTCCGCAAAATACCTCAAGTGGTATGGCAATAAAAGCGGATATTAAAATTAATATTGGGGATGATGTTAATTTAAATGCGTATGGATTAAAGTCAGACCTAAAAGGTACGATTGCTGTGCGTCAAGGCAAACAGGGGCTTGGACTTTATGGGCAAGTTAATTTGATAAAAGGACGTTATGCTTCATTCGGTCAAGACTTAATTATCCGAAAAGGACTCATTAGCTTTGCAGGCTTACCTTCTCAGCCTTCGTTAAACATTGAGGCAATTAGAAATCCGGAAGCGATGGAGGATAGCACAGTTACAGCCGGTGTGAAGGTTATCGGATTAGCGGATAGTCCTGAAGTTAAAATTTTCTCTGAGCCTTCGCTTTCTCAAAATGAGGCTCTCTCGTATATTTTAACTGGGCGTTCATTAGAAAATAGTGGCGATGCAGGGTCAAGTAATTCAATGGCAGCCGCACTATTAAGTATGAGCTTATCAAAAAGTAGTAAAACAGTTGGGGCAGTCGGTAGTGCTTTTGGGCTTAATGATCTGAATGTTACAACGGCAGGTATTGGCGATAATACGAAAGTTGAGGTGAGTGCCAGTTTAACACCTAAATTTAAGGTAAAATATGGTGTAGGGATTTTTGCACCATTGACAGAACTCACACTACGTTATAATTTAGCGCCCAAATTGTATTTACAGTGGGTCTCAAGTGTGAACCAAGCGGTTGATTTAATGTACCGTTTTGAATTTGATTAGGCATTTTATTAGATAACACAGCAAATAATGAGAAATAACGCATTATTGCTGTGTTCTATTTTTTATTTTATGAAAAAAGAACGTCAAAAAATTTTGCAGAAATGGTTGAGAAGCCAACAAAAAGTAGTCAAAAAGTATCTTTATCTTAACGTGTTGTTGGGAGCATTCAGCGCCCTTTTTGTGATCGCGCAAATGTGGCTGTTAGCTACTCTTCTCCATAAAATGATCATTGAACACCAATCGCCTTCCTTATTTTTAATGGAAATTAGTTTGCTATTTGGTTGTTTTTGTGCCAGAGCTTTACTGATTTGGTTGAGGGAGCGTGTCGGCTTTAAAGCTGGGCAAGTATTACGTATACATTTAAGGTCGCAGTTGATTCATAAGCTATTAAGTGTAGGTCCGATTTCTATCCAACAAAAACCGGCAGGAAGCTGGGCAACTTTAATGCTAGAGCAAGTAGAAAATTTACATAATTTTTATGCTCGTTATTTGCCTCAACAGTTTTTATCATTACTTGTTCCGTTGATTATTCTTTGCTTTGTTTTCCCGATTAACTGGGCAGCCGGGGTAATTCTTTTTGCAACATTGCCTTTATTACCTTTGTTTATGGCATTGGCAGGCATTAAAGCAGTGGAAGCGAACCAGAGAAATATTGGCGTACTATCTCGAATGAGTGGGCAATTCTTAGATAAGTTAAAAGGATTAGAGACGATTCGCTTATTTGGGCAATCAGATAAACAGCTTGAGCAAATTCATCAAAGCACAGAATCTTTCCGCATAAGCACAATGGATGTCTTAAAAATGGCATTTTTGTCCTCTGCAGTATTAGAATTTTTTACGGCGATTTCAATTGCCGTGATGGCGGTTTATTTTGGTTTTGCTTTCTTAGGCGAGTTGGACTTTGGTTATTACGGTACGGGAATTAGTTTATTTGTTGGATTTTTCTGCCTCATGTTAGCGCCTGAATTTTACCAACCACTCCGTGAATTAGGTGTCTATTATCATGATAAAGCAGCTGCGATTGGGGCAGCAGATAGCATAGAAGCCTTTTTAAATGAAGAAACGACAGAGGTTGAAAATTCGCAAAAAGCTATGAAAAATCAACCGCTTGTTGTGGAAGCAAAAGCATGCGTTGTGTTATCTGCACAAGGTAAACCTTTGACTCAACCCCTTAATTTTACGCTCAATGCACATCAACACATTGCATTAGTTGGACAAAGTGGCGCAGGGAAAAGCTCGTTAATGAATATGTTATTAGGTTTTTTACCTTATCAAGGTTCGGTGCTGATCAATGGTATTGAATTGCGAGAATTAGACCTTGCGCAATGGCGAGCAAAATTAGCTTGGGTAGGGCAGAATCCACAATTAGTAAAAGGCTCATTAAAAGAAAATATTTTATTAGGTAATCTAGATGCTTCGGAAGATGAACTAAAAGAAGCTTTAGCACTTTCTAAAGCAGATGAGTTTGTTTATCGATTAGGGCTTGAATACCAAATTCAAGATGGTAATGCCGGGATCTCGGGTGGACAAGCGCAACGAATTGCTATTGCACGAGCGTTATTAAGAGATTATGAGTTGTTGTTATTAGATGAACCAACAGCAAGTTTGGATATTCAATCAGAGCAGCAAGTTTTAAATGCATTAAATCACTTAAGCCGAGAACAAACAACATTGATGATTACGCATCGCGTTGAAGACTTGGAGCAATGTGATGAGATTTGGGTAATGAAGCAAGGGCAGATTGTGCAAAAAGGTACTTTTGTTGAATTAGAGATACAAGGATATTTTTCTGAATTGCTGGTATAGTAGGCAGAAGCTTGTTAATTTTTATTTTTAATGTTAGCAACTATTTTGTCTATCATACCCGAGATAACCATAGTCTAAAAGGAGAACATAATGAAACTGGGAATTGTGGGGACGGGTATGATTGTGCAAGATTTAATGCACATTCGTTCGCTTCTTCCTATCGCAAAATGGGGGATTTATGGACGAAATCAGGAAAAAACGTTGGAGCTGGCGCAAAAATATCAAATTTCTGATTGTTTTTTTGATTATACGGAGATGTTGAAATCTGATTTAGATACTTTATACATTGCCCTGCCTAATCATCTGCATTTTAGTTTTGCAAAACAAGCGCTTGAAGCAGGTAAACACGTTATTTTAGAAAAACCGATAACATCAAACTATTATGAGTTTCAGCAATTAAGGGAATTAGCTAAGGCTCAAAATAAAATTTTAATAGAAGCGGTTACGGTGCATTATTTGCCTGCTTATCTCAAAATTAAACAGCAACTTTCAGCATTAGGTAAAATCAAAATTGTGAGTTTAAATTATAGCCAATATTCTTCCCGATATGACCGCTTTAAAATGGGGGAAATTCTTCCTGCTTTTGACCCTGAGAAATCAGGTGGGGCATTGATGGATTTAAATGTCTATAATTTGCACTTTGCGCTTGGGTTATTTGGTAAGCCACAATCTTGTTTTTATGTCGCCAATATTGAACGAAACATTGATACCAGCGGTATTATGTTGTTAGATTATCCAACATTTAAGGTAGTTTGTATTGGGGCTAAAGATTGTAATGCACCAGTGATGTTATCTATTCAAGGCGATCAAGGCTGTATTACCATTCCTATGCCGGCAAATGCGATGAATTACTTTGAGTTTGTGGATAATAACGGTCAAAAGCAATCTTTTCAATTTGAGCAACAGCATAGAATGTTCTATGAATTTCAGCAATTTATTCAGATGATTGACTGCCAAGACAGGGCACTTGCTGAACAAATGCTTGATATAAGCGAATCAGTCTGCCAATTAATGGAACAAGCGAGAAAACAGCAGGGAATTATATTTGGGGGCGAGAAAAGAGAGAGCTTTGAATGATAATAAAGGGGCAACATGATTCATTACGCTATCAAAGCAAGTGGCATAACCCATAGTGAAAAGTTGTTCCGGATTGGTGCCGCTCTTTCCACTTTCATTTTGGAATAACACTAAATCAAAGCCGATTGATCCATCATCCGCTTGTGCTCTACCATCACGACCATCAGTTGCTGATGTGTGATAAAATGCCTTTGCTAACCTAAAGTTAAGGCATTTTTTATTCCCACACCGCCTCAATTTCATCAAACATCAATTTATCATCCAGCTTATCCAATGTGGTTAATTTAATGGAATGACGGAAACCTTTACCTTGAGCATCTAATTGAGGAACACCTAAAATAGGTTGTTCCAGCCGTAAAGGCTTATTTAACTCGAAAAGATAGTATTCTTCATCACTTGGATTTTGGCTCCCCGCTTGCTCGAATGTAATTTGTGAGCGTTTGAGTTTTTCTATGCGTTTAACGGGATAAATTCGCTCAATGTTACCTTCAAATGCCAAAGCTAAAAATTGAATTTCGCTAGCAAGATAATCAGCAATTTTCAGCCTAAATGTGGCAACAGGGGTATGATACCATTTAAGTTTACCTTGTTTGAAATCACTAATATATTGCTCAGAACGATCTTCACCCAATGCCATCATCAATACTAAATTAGAATATACACGTTGTTGCGTACCATGATCGGCAATACGTGCCTCATGTTGCAATAATAGTTGAGATTGCAGCGATTCCGTACCGAGTAATTTTTCTTGTAAAAATGTTTTCAGCCAATGATCGCCATCTGGTGTAGGCAATAAGGCAAAGGCCCCAATTCCTACTTGCTCAATGGCTTGTTGATAAGGATTTTTCTCTTTTTGCTGGTTAAAAAATCCTGGATACAACGCAAAAGCACCAAAGACAGGACGAGACTTCGGGTTAAGTTCGTTTTCATTTAATAAAATCAAGGCATCACGATAACGGTGCATTTGGTTTATCGCATCATCTGGCACATAATCCACATGCTCAATATCATCGTTTTCCCCTTGTTCTTGCTCCGTTTTGATTCGATATTTCGCATCAAACAACCAAATATAACGTTGCTGATTAGGGAATGTCATTTCCAGAAAAATATCAGGCTTTTGTGGGGTAACAAAAGAGCGAAGGGTTCGATTTTGTTTAGTAAATTTAGGCTCGTGTGCTAAGCGGATTCGAATATCATCTTTCTCAAAGTGAAATGCACCACGAATACCATCTCGCATAGATAAACTAAAATCCCCACTTTCAACTAAATTCGCCTTATTTTTAAATTTTTCCTTAAAGCCCAAGGCAAGTAAACAGCGCCTTAAAGCTAAAAAACACCAAACCTCATAAATTTCAGCAACGGATTTTTGTGAAATCTCAGTCTGATTTTCAAACAAGTTTAAATAATGTTTCAACTCTTGCCAAATTTGGAATACTCGACTGTACCCTGAGCGTTGTTGTAAAACCAAACTTTCTTTCATCAATCCTTGAAATTCGCCCACTTGTTGCATGAAAGGCTGATGTTGCATCTGTTTTAATGGTTTCTGCCAGCTATGTAAACGCTCAAAAAAAGCGGCAGACAAGCGGTCATTTTTCGCATTTTCTTGACGTAAAGTGCGGTCAAATTTACTTAAAATTTGTGATGAACGTACCACCGCCATTTTGACAAAACGGTTCTCTGGCGTATCTGCCGATAAACGTTTTTCCGTTATTGCATAGCGTTTATGGTACAAGCCATTTTTGAAATCGTTACGAATTTTCATCGCAGAGCGTTCAGGCACCTTGCCTTTCATTCTTTCCGCTTTTTGATATTTTTCAACCGTTTGTAAACGATGATGTGGGCTATTAGCAATTACATTTAAGGCGTGAGCAAAATCTTCTTGTAAACGTTGGAATTGTGCTAACCAAAAAAGCGGAAAATGCTCACGGCTTAAGCTATCGCTCACATTTTGGCTGGTTTTTTCCGCAAGATTAAACCGCCAAAGAGGATATTCTGCGTCAATATCTTGATACATTGCGGGCAAATCTTGATGTAAATCCATTTTGCTTGGCAAGACTTCAAAAGCAAAATCAAAAGGATAAGTGACACTATTAATTTCATAACTTAGCCGTAAAGTAAACCACCCAATATCATTTGCCGTTTCAATACTTCCTGTAAAAAGTTGCTTGTTGGCATTAAAGCGAAAGGCATTATTGATAGAGTTTAAATCATGTTTAAGTTGGACATTTTTAACATCTTGATGAAATTCCCATTCAATATCATAACGGCTATTTTCAAAGAAAATAGGATTCTCAAGCGGTTGTTTTTCGCCATTAATTTTCACATAACAGGTAGGGGATTCCTCGCCACGCTTTTGCAAAGTTTGCACGTAGCGAAGTTGGCGAACAGAAAGATGATGAGAATAAATAGAGAGTTTAAAGACGATACTATCTGCGCTATCAATGGCCAAATAAGTATAAATTGCATTATCCATTTTGTTGCTCTCGGATAATTTCTTCCACTAAATAACCATCACTCAAACAATGCATATCCGCCACGCCTTCGCTCATTAGCTCATAAGTTTTTGAAAACATAAAACGATCTAATGATTCAGCCAAGGAAATATGTAGCTGATCTGCAAGCAACGCAATAATGCGTGCATATTTCCGTTGTAACAACACAGGGCTTGCCATCATAGCTTTTCGCTCCCTTTGAAAACGAGGTGTTGATCTAAAATTTCTTGTTTGAGAAAACAAATTTGTTGATTATTTTCTTCGTAGATCAATCGACCAAGAGCTTCTTGTTTCGAGATTAAATTTTCAAGCAACAATTCGATGGTATTAAAAACGCGATCATTTGCCACGCCACCAAGCACAATATCAAAATGCTCAACGTCTTGTCCTGTTCGATTCGCTAAAATAAAGTCTAGCCATTGCTCACTATAAACATCAAATTCTTTAATATGAAACTGAGAAAGTAAGGTTTCATCAAATTCATAACAGTTTAATACCGCACTTTTTCCCAACCGTTTAAAGCGCATTGCCCAGTTAATAGCCTGTTGTTTTATTGGTGTTGTGTAAAATCCTCGTCCAAAATCTAATTTCTCACGCGAAAAAGCAATATCTGGGTGGGAAATTTCTAATGTTGAGCCATGATATAAAATCATATTAAATTCCTTTCACGCATTAAGCCAATAATATCCGACACTAAATAATCTTTGCCAAGAGTGTGTAACATTTCATAATTTGCAATAATGTAATTTTGCAGCAAACCACTTTCAGCTAATTCTTGATATACCAATTTGGCTGGGATATTGAGTTCTTTGGCGACAAAATCAATACAAAATAGGGCGAATTCAAGCTCACGTTGATGATGAATTTCAAATTCAGCGTTTACATTTTTCATATCCACCTACCAAAAACTGATCATTCCATGGTTTGTTAATTGCGCTTTCATATTAGCTAATTTAGGTTTGGTGCGACATTTTGTTTTCAGTAGCTCGCCTTGAGCATCCGTCTGCCAAAAATCAACACGTACAGCATCGCTGTCTTGCCAAATATCGCTTAGGTGTTCTGCTAATACCGTTTCTATCGCATCCAATACAGATCGACCTTCTTGCGTAGCCGAATAAAGTTTATTTTCATCACCTTCAATACGTGGCAACACTTTCAACATCACAAAATCATCCCAAACGGCTTGGAGATCTTCATCCGTTTGAGGTTGAAAGGATTTGACGCTCAATAACAATTCATTCAATGCGCGATACCCCAATTTGAATGGGGTATTCTCAAACTGCTTATTAAGTGCGGTTAGAAACTCGATAGATTTGCTAGCAAACTCTAAGTTATCAAAATCATTTTGTGTGATTTGAGAGTAAACCGGATAACTTAATTGTTTTTCTTGTGTTTTCGGTTCAAAAAACGCATCAAAATCATTTGGATAAAATTCACTAAAATCAAAGCTTAAAGCACGATCTAAGACCTTGCGAGAAAAGGCGTGAGTGGTTTCGTCCATATTTACCGTCCCCGCCACAATTAAGTTAAAGGGAATACCAATACCGTTGGTTTGAAAGAAATCCCAAAGCTCATCATCAACATCTAATTGTTCTTTAAAATTCGCAATATTTTCCCAAGCTGTTGGGCTTAATAAAGCCTCCGTTTGATAGCTAAATTCATTGTCGTTGTGCCATACCCATTTACGGCTTTCAATCACGGCAAGATAATCGGCAAAATATTGCTCCACCGGTGCGAGATTCATTTCATCTAAACACAACCAATAAGGCGGAACTTGTTCTAGATGCGCTTTTGAGCCTGCTACTTCATTATTGCGGAGCAAACCTACGTTTGCGACAGCTTTCCAAGCTTTCACAATAAACTTCAGTACATCGGTCATCACATATTGCGCCTGACCACTTAAACGAGAAACATACCCCAATAGATCCGATGGCTCATGCCAATCAGGGCGAACAGCGACTAATTGATAACGCTCTTTGCGCTCTTCCTCCGGCACCTGCTCTCGCACAAAACGTGATTTCCCCGTCCCTGAAACACCAGCGAGAAGGAGGAAAGGTTTGGGGAGAGACAGTGTATTTGACTGAATAGAATGTTTCATTGGTTTTTCATCTGTTTGTGCTACTTTTGATTGTTTAGCAACTTTTTCATACAGCGCTAGTATTGCTAATAAATCTCGAGTGAGTTCATCGTCTGAAGGAATATGCTTGCTATCGTAAAATTTTGCAGCTAAGTTAGTCTTTTCGTAATTCTTACTACGTGCGGTTGAGGCTAATAAATTAATGGTATGAGTGTCCCAATTTTTCAACTCAGGAATTTTAAGTGAGAGCGAGGATTTAAAAGCGCCAAGCGCGGCAATCTGTTCACTAGATAGTTTATCGGCGCCCTGTTGTAAAGATAGATAAACACCTGAACCATCGGATTTAAATAGATACGTTGGATAAATATCAGATTGAACAGATTTTGTAATACTAGGATGGATAACTTCGATCCAAAGTACATCAGCCCAACCGCCATTACCAGGATGTCCTTTTACTGAATACGACGTAACTTGATGATTTTTCAGAATACTTGCTATTTCTTTTGGGAGCTCATTACGAAGAAAACTAGCCAATTCATGGTCTTTGAATGGTTGTAATTTAGCTAAATTGAGTTCAGCTAATACTTTATTTAGATAATTGGCTAATTGGTGCATTGTAGTACTCTCTTTTCGACAAAGATGATTATCATAGGTTGTCTTTATAGAGAATCGAAAAAGATTGTGTAAAAACAACCGCTTGCAGCTAGGATAGCTAGTGTTATTTTAAACATTTAGCCATCCAAAATTTGGAAGATTTTAACAAAAAAACGCCCTATTTTGAATGAAAATTTGTCTCACAAAGCCCGGATGAGCGGGGATTTCACCACTATATAGGCAATATCAATAGCCTATTATTGTTATAATAAAGCCGAGTATTTGAGGTATCCAAATGCCTGATATAAGTGAATCTGCCTGACAGTTAATGATATAAGTGAGAACACAATGGCATGTTACATTGGGGAAAAAAGAGAGGATTGAATGATACCGAAGGGGCAAATATCACTTACCCCTTCAGACAGGTCAAACAGTCGCTTTTTTGTGGGGGAACAAAAATAGACTAAAATCGGCTTAAATCCAAGTTACCTTTTGTTTTCTCATTAGCTTTGAGATAGGCTGGGTGATTTTCAATTTGTTCGATGTAGCGAACAATATTTGGATAATCAGCTTTGTTGAGGTAATTTAATCCCCATTGCAGTGGGAAACTCATCGCAAAATCAGCGCCTGTGAGTTGCTCGCCGACAACCCATTTTTTCCCTTCAAGATGCTGTTCCACATGATTGAAATAAAGTGGTGTTTGTGCTGCAACATATTGAGCAAAGTCACCAAAATCGCCACGTTTTGTCAGTAATGCAAACATATTTGCTGAAAACATAGAGGCAGAAATTGCTAGCCAATATACATAGTTAGAATAAGCATCCGTTTTGTGGGCTGGGGTAAAGCGGTTTTCATCATCATAGCGATCAAGTAAGTGCTGAATAATTGCAGTACCTTCTGCAAGAATTAAATCGCCATCTTGTAGCACCGGGGCCTTACCAAGTGGATGCTGTGCTTTTAATTCAGCAGGAGCAAGCGCGGTTTGTGGATCGCGATCATAGATTTTAAGCTCGTAATCTAATTCTAAGGCTTCAAGTAACCACACAATACGATGGGCGCAAGATTGTTTTAAATAATGTAGGGTAATCATTGTATTTCCTTCCTTCAAAATCAAGAAACCCCAAGCTAGAGCGTAGGGCCAGTATTATTATAAATCAAATGTTTGCATTACATTTACATGTAAACGCACATCAACATTGCCACGTGTTGCGTTTGAATATGGGCAAACTTCGTGAGCTTTTTCAATGAGTTTTTTCGCATCTTCTACGCTTAAACCCGCCACAGTAATGGTAATGTCTAAATCAAGGCTGAATGCACCATCTGGTTTTTGACCAATACCTACGCCTACAGTTGTGCTTGATGAAGTTGGTTTTAAGCCTAAGTTCGGTGCAACATGGTTCATTGCGCTATCAAAACAAGCCGCATAGCCCATCGCGAAAAGTTGTTCAGGGTTTGTGCCGATTTTGCCACTTTCATTTTGGAATGACACTAAATCAAAGCCGATTGAGCCGTCATCTACTTGTGTTCTGCCGTCACGACCGCCTGTTGCTGATGTGTGATAAAAAATTTTCATTATATTTTCCTTCTGTTGTTTGTTTCAATGGCGTTAGTATATTGATCTGAACAATTTTGCGGTATATCATTTATCTAAAATTCTTGCCTATTTCTCTAAATTATTATGTTATCAGAACAGCAATTTAAGCACTTATTAAAAGTTATTCCGCCTAATCAGACCTATTATTCGCCAATTAACGGCTTAGTTATTTATCATTCAGATCACCCATTTTCCTATGAAAATGTTATTCAAGAACCCAGTATTTGTATTGTGGTAAAAGGGGAACGTGAAGTGCAATTAGGCGAACAATACTATTTGTTTGACGAACGGCATTTTATGTTTTGCCCTGTGAATGTGCCTATGTGCGGTAAGATCAAGCAAGCAACACCAGAAAAGCCTTTTGTGGTGTTATCAATGAAAATAGATTTACAAGCCGTCAATAAAATTTTGTTAGAACAGCCCGCACTTTTTGCCGAAAAATCGGAAAATTCTACCGCTTTTACTCAATGGGATTTAAGCCCTGAATTACGTAATGCTTTTGAACGGTTACTTATCTTGCACGAAAATCCAAAAGATATTGAATTTCTTGCACCACTTATTCAGCAAGAAATTTATTATCGATTACTCAAAGGGGAGCAAGGCGATAAGTTAAAACAGATGGTCAGCTTTGACTCAAATACGCAAAAAATTGCTAAAGCAACGGCGTATTTACAGGCACATTTCCGAGAAAGCATACAGGTAGAAACACTGGCGGAATGTTGTGGTATGTCTTTGTCTGGCTTTCATGCTCATTTTAAAAAATTGACCACCTTATCGCCTTTGCAATATCAAAAAACATTAAAATTGCTGGAAGCCAAGCGGTTAATTTCTCAAGAAAATTTGTCAATTTCAACCGCGGCATTTCAAGTTGGCTATGAAAGTCCAAGTCAATTTAGCCGAGAATATAAGCGGTATTTTAGGGTAAGCCCTAAGGAAAGTTGGACAAAAGATAAAAAAATCGTTGCTAATAGAGATTAGCAACGATTTGTTATGGTTATTGAATAACCGCTTTAGTGCGTGTTTTTTTGACTTTAACCGCAGATGGCTTTGCTAGGATTTCCAAACCTTCCGGTGGGTTTTCTAGCGCAATAGCCAACACTTCATCAATGGTTTCCACAGCATGAATGTTTAATGCGGCTTTTGCATTTTCCGGAATTTCCTCTAAGTCTTTTTCATTTTCTTTTGGGATAATTACCGTTGTAATGCCACCACGATGGGCAGCGAGCAATTTCTCTTTTAAACCACCGATAGGAAGCACTTTTCCACGTAAGCTGATTTCGCCGGTCATAGCCACTTCTTTACGAACAGGGTTGCCGGTAAGGCTTGAAATTAATGCCGTACACATTGCAATACCTGCACTTGGACCATCTTTAGGCGTTGCACCATCTGGTACGTGAACGTGAATATCACGTTTTTCGTGGAAGTCTTCCGCAATACCTAATTTATCAGCTCTTGCACGAACAACCATCATCGCCGCTTGGATAGACTCTTTCATTACATCACCTAATGAGCCTGTGTAAGAGAATTTACCTTTACCCGGAACAGAAGCGGTTTCAATCGTAAGCAAATCGCCACCAACTTCCGTCCAAGCCAAGCCTGTAACTTCGCCGATACGGTTTTGATTATCCATTTTGCCGTAGTCAAAACGTTTTACACCTAAGTAATCGGTAATGTTATCTTCCGTTACGGTAATAGACTTCAGCTTTTTATCTAACACTAGGGCTTTAACGGCTTTACGACAGATTTTAGCAATTTCTCGCTCAAGGTTACGAACACCGGCTTCACGAGTATAGTAACGAATAATGCTCATAATAGCACTTTCATCAATAGTAAGTTCGCCTGCTTTTAAGCCATTATTTTCTTGCTGTTTTGCAATTAAATGCTCTTTCGCAATATGTAATTTTTCATCTTCGGTATAACCTGAAAGACGGATGACTTCCATACGATCCAATAATGCTGGTGGAATATTCATCGAGTTAGAGGTTGCCACGAACATCACATCCGACAAATCGTAATCCACTTCTAAATAATGGTCGTTAAATGCCTTGTTTTGTTCCGGATCTAACACTTCCAATAGAGCAGAAGCTGGGTCGCCACGCATATCTTGTGCCATCTTATCGATTTCATCGAGTAAGAATAATGGGTTTTTCACGCCCACTTTTGCCATTTTCATCATCAATGAACCCGGCATTGAACCGATATAAGTACGGCGATGACCTCGAATTTCAGCTTCATCACGCACACCACCTAATGCCATACGCACGTATTTACGTCCGGTCGCATTGGCAATCGATTGACCTAGAGAGGTTTTACCAACGCCTGGAGGTCCAACTAAGCAAAGAATAGGACCTTTAAGTTTATTTAAACGGCTTTGAACAGCTAGATATTCCACAATACGTTCTTTTACACGTTCTAAACCATAGTGATCTTTATCTAAAATCGCTTGCGCTTTGCTTAAGTCTTTCTTCACTGCAGATTTTTTATGCCACGGCATTTGTAAAATCCAGTCAATATAACCACGAATTACCGCAGCTTCAGATGAACTTTGTGGCATAGCCTTCAATTTTTTGAATTCAGCTTCTGTTTTGGCTAAGACTTCTTCCGGCAATTTAGCTTCTTTGATTTTTTCTTTTAATTTATCAAGTTCACTTTGTTCCTGATCTTCGCCATTGCCTAACTCTTTTTGGATCGCTTTGATTTGCTCATTTAAGTAGTAATCGCGCTGATTTTTTTCCATTTGTTGTTTAACACGGGCGCGAATACGAGAATCCATTTCCATGGAATCTAGCTCGGTTGCCATTGCAACCAGTAATAACTCAAAACGTTTAGTCAGACTTGGTTCAGCCAATAGTGCTTGTTTTTTTGCGACAGGCGTTAATAAATTCGCCGAAATTGTATCGACCAAGCGGTCAAATTCAGTAATTTTTTGCAATTTAGCCAGAATTTCCGCAGGAATTTTTTTGTTATTTTTAAGGTAAGTTTCAAATTCCGTTAATGTCGTTTTTGCTAGTGCAGCTAATTCTTCATCGTTATTATTTTCTTGTGTATCGATCACACTAATTTCAGCCCATAAGCCTGTTTCATCATCGTGCCCTTTTTCAATTTTCGCACGAGCTTGACCTTCAACTAACACTTTCACTGTGCCATCAGGCAGATTAAGCATTTGAATAATATTTGCCGTTACACCAATATCGTAAATATCATCAAGTGTTGGATCTTCTTTTTGAGGATCTTTTTGTGTGGTTAAAAATAACTGTTTATTGCTATCCATCGCTGCACGTAACGCAAGAATAGATTTTTCACGCCCAACGAATAATGGCATAACCATATGCGGAAACACCACGACATCTCGTAACGGAAGCAATGGTAGTTCAATTGTTTTCTTTTTTCTTGGTGCCATAAATTTGCTCTCTTAAATTATCTTTATTTATAGTCTATCCATTATGGGGGCTAAAAATGGAAATACAAGGGGGAATTTTCGATTTCTCTATTCGGTAAATGAGGAGATTTTAAATAAAATACCCTTTATTTAGAGATAAAGGGTATTTAAAAATGATTTTGAATTTTTACCAGTGGTAACCCACTTTCAATCCAGCATAACGCCGTCTTTGCATTTCTTTGCTCGAGATTACCCCGATATTGGCATCAGCAGACCAGTTGTTACCTTTAAAGGTAATACCAAATTCATGGTTGAAGTGGCGATCTAGTTTTTGCACCAATGGGTTTCCATTGACGGTTACAGCGTTTTCAACGTTAGAATGATGACGAGCATCAATATAAATCGTACTTATACGTGGCGTAATGGTCATGTTATCAAGCATAAAATCACGAGAAAGCGATAAGCCTGCTTGATAGCTTGTAAATGTTAGTGGTTTAAGTTGTACATTTGCACCATTAAGTGTGTAATTTTCTCCAGATAAACGATAACGCTTGATACCGAATGAAGGCAGAATTTTCCACGATTCTAGCTGCCAAGCTTTAGCAAAATTCACTCCAAATGCTGAGGTGTTTCTGTTGATATTTTTACGTTCACCATCTAACTGTAATTCATTTTTAGTTTGACCATAGCTTGCTTCAAGGGTTGAAAGCCAACCATTTTCAGATTGTGCTTTTAAGTAAAGTGTTGCCATATTTAGCTTTCCTTTACCTTGTGCTTGATCATAATCTAACGATGAATCCACAGAGGAAAGTATCGTTCCTAAGCGGAAGTGCTTAGACATTTCGCCTTCCACACCTAATTGCGTTAAGGTGCTATTTTTTTGATATCCTCTATAATTATTTGAGTCTGATTTAATTTGTTGATAGTCGTAGTTTACCCATACCGATAAAGGCTCATATTTCGGTGTAACCAGTTCTCGATGAAGATTGCGTTCTACTTGTAGTAACGCGCCTATTTGTGCTGAAAGCTCAGATAAAGCTGCATTAGTATAACGGCTAATGCCATCTTTTTGATTAAGTATCACACGATCTGCTTGAGTATTATCGCTAGGTTCTGCGGAGGTTAAATTCACAACGGCATTACAAATTCCAGCGGACTCCGTTTGTAAGCATAATTTCTCAGCTTTAACAAGAATATCTTTAACCATCAAATCGACAGCTTCAAGTTGGGCATCTGCATTCGCTTTCTGATTTTGCGCATGTAGAATTGAGCGATCAAGTGCTTCAATGGTTGTTTGAAGCTGGCTATATAAGTTAGTGTAGCCACCTAATTGCTTTTGTAGCTTGGTTAGCTGTTTACGTGCTTGAGCTTTTGCAATAAAACGAATCCACGGCAAGCTATTTACTTTGGCTTGCTGTTCATTCACTTGTTGTTGAGCTTTGTCCATGGATAACTTGACACTTTTTTGCTCTGTCTGAACTTGTTTTACTTTGTTACTCAGTTCTATCACTTCTTCAGCATAGTCTTTAGCTGATTGTTGTGCATCAGAGAGTAGAGACTGAATTTGTGAGTAATTGTTATTGATTTGAGCATCTCGTAAAGGGCTATATAAGAGATAGTCATTATTTTGATTTTTAATAATATAGCGATAAGTACCCAAATCAACGTAGCCTTTTTCATTCAGTGAAAGTTTTAGTGATTTTGCATTTTGGCTATGGTTATCTACGGTAAATAGACTGATTGGTAGAACGGAATTAGGCTCAGTCCCTGTATTCGCCATCGAAAGAGAGAAACTCCCCGTTGCGGTTCCATTTACCGTAACATGATCCCCTTTACCAGCCGTAACGTTTGTAAGATAAATAAATTGTCCTTGGCCAGATAAATTACCGTTAATAGTCAGTTTTTGATAAGCTTTATGGTTATTGTCTGCGTTGAGATCAACAACACCACCATTTAAAATGAGGCTTCCAATACTACTGTTACCGCTCATTAACCATTGGCCATCATGTTCAATGGTGGTTTTGGTTTCTTTATCAGCTGTGATTGCACCAGATAAAATAGATTTACCAATATGCAGTTGAGCATTGTGCCACAAGCGAACATTACCTTTAGCTTGTAATGTTGGAATGCTGTCGTATGCCTCTTTTCCTACGGTTGGCGTTTGGCAAGTTGTAACGCCCGTGTAATCAGAGCGTTGGCAAACAGGGGTATTTCCTTGAACAAAGCCCAATTGTAATAAACCGTTTTGTGCTGCATAGAAACTGCCTGTTGCAAGTTCTGCATTACGCCCAAAGATCAGTTTTCCATCATGGTTTACGCTAAAGGCATTGGCTCTGAATTCGCGATTGAGCCACTCATTATCATAAATAACCTCTTGATTGTTGATAAAGTCGTAAGCATGAGGAACAGGTCTTCCTGAAAGGATGACTGCACCATTATTGACTTTTAATTCGCCGTTTAGCTTCATTCCTCCCGTCATTACCAGTGTATCTTTGGCATCTGTTGGTGCAAAGGTAACATTCATTTTGCCATTTGTGCCACTGGTTTCACCAATCATCCCAGCAAATGTTTCTATGTGGCTATTGGCATATTGGCGAGATAAAACGGTTTTGATTGCTTCATCCTTGTTACTGCCTAAAAACTCCCAACTTGCATTACTCGTTTGGTTTGTCGGGTAGAAGCTATTTGCGTTTCCCCCTTCTTTGAGGACAAAATAATCAGTGCGATTTCTAGCGTGGTTATTGATATATTCATAGATATCTGCACCACTTTTGCCCCAATTTCCCCACGTTAAATTAGCGATTTCTTTTTGATATAGAGCCTTTGTTACTGCCGTAAAGAGATCACTACCAATATATTGCCAATGTGTATTACTGGTTTGAGTGGTTGGGAAGGCACTATTCGCATTACCATTTTCTTTTAACGTGAAATAATCGGTGCGGTTTGCTGTTTTGCGCTCATAAATATCCGCACTTGCAGAGCCTAGCGTTCCCCAAGTGAGTTCTTTAGCCATTTTTTGAGCAAAAGCTGTTTCAATAGCGTTTATTTTATCGCTACCGATATATTCCCAACTTTCGTTACTTGTTTGGTTTGTTGGGAAAAATTGGTTTGCGCGACCATTATTTTTTAGGACAAAGTAGTCCTTACGGTTACCTGCATGGGTATTAACATACTCATAGATATCCGCCCCTGATGTTGCCCATTGCCCCCAAGTTAATGCTTCAGCCAGTTTATTGGCTTGAACTTGGCGTACTGCAGCTTCTTTATCGCTACCAATATATTCCCAACTTGCATTACTGCTTTGGTTAGTTGGGTAGTAGTGGTTTGGGTTCCCGTTGTTTTTTAGTACAAAATAATCTTTGCGATTGTTATGATGGGTGTTGATATATTCATAAATATCAGCCCCTGCTTTTCCCCATGTTCCCCACGTCAGATTGGTATCAACGTTTCCATTACCTCGAATAATAAGATTAGCGGTTTGATTATTGTTGTGGTTTACAATTTGAGCGCCTTCATCTTGATTGTTAATTGCGGTGATATTAAAGGTTGTGCCATTTAAATCTAAACGACCACCATGATATCCAAAAACAATGTTTTCAGGTTTTACTTGGCTATCATCAGCTAATACAACCGTTGAACGTCCACTAACGATTTCAACTTTATTAAAAGCTTGTTTTTGGCCATTGGCATCAGTATTCATCGCAAGAATAACGGTTCCATCGCCAACGCTGATATCACCTTGGTTTACACCTGCGCCACTTACATTAAGAGTGCCTTTGCCTAATTTTGATAGACGATCACCTTCAGGGTTTTTGAGTTGCCAGTTTACGGTTTTATTTTCAGCAACAACAACACCAGCCCCCACCCAAGTTGTATTGGATGTTGTACCTTTAACGGTATAGTCTGTTTCAAATTCTAAAGCACCGGCACCTTGGTGGATATTTTGGCTTGCGGTAAGAACACCTGATTTTCCTGTAAAAATAACAGATTTACCGTGATTAAGTGCTAGAAATTCCTTAGATGTATTAACACTATCATCATCTTTAAGATCCACTTGTAGGCGTTTACCGACGCCACTAATTTGGCTGGTATTTCCTGTTGGAACCCAGCTAAATGAAGCACCTGTTTGGGTATTATTTAGCGTTCCGGCATATGTTTCTTTAACTTTTTGATCCGTAAAATCTTGTTTAGCAAGGGTGTACCACATCTTGCTGCTTGATATACCTCTTGCTACGCCAATAAATCCCCATTGTTTCTTTTTCGCATCATAGGCAAGCAAAGGAGAACCACTATCTCCAGCTTCAATCATAGAAGGCATTGCTCCTTGAGCATTGTTAAAGCTACGTTTAAAATAGAGAACGCCTTTTCCAACGGTATCTGCAAAAGCGGGGAGTGTTCCCCCTGTAAGATATTTGTAAGCGCCCGATAAATTTGTTTTATCATCAGGCGTTGTACCTTGATATTGAGAGCCGGAACCTAGCCTTACATAATCTAAAAAATGAGTAGGGTTACGATAAGCTGTGGCATCTTCGCCATAGTAATGAATAGGTAAAGGTTCAGCTTCAGTGACCAATTTATTTAAGCGTGGTGCGTGATAATCATCATAGCTAGTAGAATGTGTCTCGGCAAAATTATTGCGTGCAACCACGAGGTAGTTATAGTCTTGATTTTGAATATCGTTATAGCCAAAATTTATTGTGGTATAGCCGGTATTATGCGCAACGCTAGTGATAAATTGAGGATTAACTAAGGTTGCAATACCATTTTTACTGACTGCACTAAAATCAGGCATTGGTGTTTTAGTCATAATTGTGCCTAATACAGCGCCTGATGTGCTATGAACTGCAATGTTTTTAGCACCTACTGTAAATTTGCCTTTATTTTCGGCAAAGTCACGATAGTCTTGGTAATTAATATGATTAGGGACAGTGCTTGCATAGGTGTCACTATAAATAGCACCTGAAACAAGTAAGGCAAGCAAAGAATAGCGAAACGTACTATGATTATTCATTTTATGTCTCCTTAAGCTTCTTGATAATAGTTATAAAATTCCGAGTAATTAAAAAAGTGAATGCTATAATGTTATTAGTATTGTTATTATATGTGATTTATGTAAATTTTGTAAATTTCTTTACAAAACATGAGGAGTTTAAGTGAAAATAAAGAAGGAAATCGCTGGTAGAAATACCTTGACATTCTTATAGAATCCAAGCAAAATCATCCCCAATTTTAGATTATCTTCAGGGCAGGGTGAAATTCCCGATCGGCGGTAAAGTCCGCGAGCGAAACGAAAAAGGTTTGGCAGGAACCGGTGTAATTCCGGTACCGACAGTATAGTCTGGATGGAAGAAGAGTCATAGAAATACCGCTTATCTAAGCGGTCATTTTCCTATTCTTTTTTGCAAGCCTTGAGTCTTTGGATTCAAGGTTTTTTTGCTATTAAGGCTTTGCCTTTTCTTTCCCCTGCCCGAAATTTACCTATTTTACGTTGCTATGACTGATTTTGACTATATGGCTCGCGCCATTGCATTAGCTGAAAAAGCCCGAGGCTGGACAAATCCAAATCCTTTGGTGGGGTGTGTCATTGTAAAAAATGATGAAATCCTTGCAGAAGGCTATCATGAACGTATTGGTGGCTGGCACGCAGAGCGTAATGCGATTTTGAATTCAAATGCCGATCTGCGTGGCGCAACAGCGTATGTGACGTTAGAGCCTTGTTGCCATCACGGTCGAACGCCGCCTTGTTCAGATTTATTGATTGAGCGTGGGATTTCAAAAGTCTTTATAGGCTCACGAGATCCTAATCCGTTGGTGTCGGGAAAAGGCGTAAAACAGTTACAAGCCGCCGGCATTGAAGTGGTAACCGATTTTATGCGAGAGGAATGTGATCGACTAAACCCGATTTTTTTCCACTATATTCAAACGAAGCGCCCTTATGTGTTGTTGAAATACGCAATGACAGCGGATGGTAAAATTGCGACAAGTAGCGGCGAATCGAAATGGATTACTGGCGAATTGGCACGAGCCAAGGTACAAGAAACGCGCCATCAATATAGTGCAATTATGGTCGGCATTGAAACGGTATTGGCAGATAACCCGATGTTAAATAGCCGTATGCCAAATGCTAAACAACCGGTACGCATTGTTTGTGATAGCTCGCTTCGAACGCCGCTAGATTGTCAGTTGGTTCAGACGGCAAAAGAATATCGCACGATAATTGCAACGGTTTCAGATGATTTGCAAAAAATCGCACAATTTCAACCGCTTGGTGTAGAAATTTTAGTGTGTAAAGTGAAAGACAAGCGGGTAGATTTACAAGACCTTTTGCAAAAACTAGGTGAAATGCAAATAGATAGCCTGTTATTAGAAGGTGGTTCAAGCCTGAATTTCAGTGCATTACAAGTGGGCATAGTTAATCGTGTTCATTGTTATATTGCCCCGAAATTAGTGGGGGGCGCAACGGCAAAAACACCGATTGGTGGCGAAGGGATTGGCGTGTTATCACAAGCTGTCAAATTAACAAATGCACAAATCAGCCAAATTGGCGAAGATATTTTAATTGATTATGAGGTGGCATAATGTTCACAGGTATTATTGAAGAGGTTGGAAGCATTGCCCAAATTCATAAACAGGGCGAGTTTGCGGTTGTTACCATTAATGCAAATAAAGTGCTAAGTGATGTTCATTTAGGCGATAGTATTGCGGTAAATGGTGTCTGCTTAACCGTAACTTCTTTTACAGCAAGTCAATTTACAGCAGATGTGATGTCGGAAACCTTAAAACGTACCTCGTTAGGCGAACTAAAACCAAGCAGTCCGGTTAATTTAGAGCGAGCAATGGCGGCGAATGGACGTTTTGGCGGGCATATCGTATCAGGGCATATTGATGGAACGGGCGAAGTTGTTGAAATCACGCCGGCTAACCATTCAACTTGGTATCGTATTAAAACGTCTGCAAAATTGATGCGTTATATCATTGAAAAAGGTTCGATAACTATTGATGGCATTAGTTTAACGGTCGTTGATACAGATGAGAGTTCATTCCGAGTGTCGATTATTCCACATACCATTAAAGAAACGAATTTAGGCACGAAGAAAATTGGTAGTTTAGTGAATTTAGAAAATGATATTGTGGGTAAATATATTGAACAATTTTTACTAAAAAAAGAACCAGAATATCAACAAGATAAATTGACAATGGATTTTCTAAAAAATGCAGGGTTTTAATCCTTAAATAAAAATATTGATATAGAAAAGAGAGTAAGAAATGTTTAAATTTTCAACCGTAGAAGAGGCGATTGCTGCGATTGCTGCCGGTAAAATTATTTTAGTTACTGATGATGAAGATCGTGAGAATGAAGGCGATTTCATCTGCGCTGCAGAATTTGCCACACCGGAAAATATCAACTTTATGGCAACATATGGGAAGGGGTTAATTTGCACGCCCGTTTCTCAAGAGATCGCAAATAAACTTAACTTTCATCCAATGGTGCCTGTTAATCAGGACAACCACGAAACTGCATTTACTGTATCTGTCGATCATATTGATACGGGAACAGGTATTTCTGCGTTTGAGCGTTCTATTACCGCAATAAAAACAGTTGATGATAATGCCAAACCGAGTGATTTCCGCCGTCCGGGGCATATGTTTCCATTAGTTGCAAAAGATGGTGGCGTGTTGGTGCGTAATGGTCATACCGAAGCGACCGTTGATTTGGCTCGTTTAGCAGGACTAAAACCGGCTGGTTTATGTTGTGAAATTATGGCTGAAGACGGCACGATGATGAGAATGGCGGAGCTTCAGAAATTTGCAACGGAACATAATATGCCGTTTATTACCATTCAACAGCTACAAGAGTATCGCCGTAAGCACGATTGCTTAGTTAAACAGGTTTCTGTGGTGAAAATGCCAACGAAATATGGCGATTTTATGGCGCATAGCTTCGTGGAAATTATTTCAGGTAAAGAGCACGTAGCATTAGTGAAAGGTGATATTGGCGATGGGGAAAATGTGTTAGCACGTATTCATTCCGAATGTTTAACGGGCGATGCCTTTGGTTCACAACGTTGCGACTGCGGTCAGCAATTTGCGGCAGCAATGACTCAAATTGAAAAAGAAGGTCGAGGTGTGGTGCTTTATTTACGTCAAGAAGGTAGAGGCATTGGTTTAATTAATAAATTAAGAGCCTATGAATTGCAAGACAAAGGAATGGATACCGTAGAAGCAAATGTTGCTTTAGGCTTTAAAGAAGATGAACGTGAATACTATATTGGCGCACAAATGTTCCAAATGCTTGGCGTAAAATCTATTCGTTTGCTCACAAATAACCCCGCAAAAATTGAAGGGCTAAGAGAGCAAGGTTTGAATATTACTTCACGTGAACCGATTATTGTTGAACCCAATAAAAACGACATTGAGTATTTAAAAGTTAAACAAACCAAAATGGGACATATGTTTAATTTCTAATAGAAAAATCCCTCTTTAGAAAAGAGGGAGAATATGATTACAAATTTATTTATCAGAGGAAACTTTAAAAATGGCAAAAATTACAGGTAACTTAGTTGCAACAGGGTTAAAATTCGGTATCGTAACAGCCCGTTTTAATGACTTTATTAACGACAAATTATTAAGTGGTGCAGTTGATGCATTAGTTCGTCACGGTGCATCAGAAGATGACATCGATACAGCTTGGGTGCCTGGTGCATTTGAAATTCCACTTGTTGCTAAAAAAATGGCAGAAAGTGGTAAATATGATGCCGTAATCTGTTTAGGTACAGTGATTCGTGGTTCAACAACTCACTACGATTATGTGTGTAACGAAGCGGCAAAAGGTATTGGTGCAGTGGCTTTACAAACGGGTGTACCTGTTATGTTTGGCGTATTAACAACCGAAAATATTGAACAAGCGATTGAGCGCGCGGGTACTAAAGCAGGCAATAAAGGTGCTGAATGTGCATTAGGCGCGGTAGAAATGGTTAATGTGTTAAAAGCACTTTAATTTACGTTAGGCTTACTGATTTAAAAGGCATAGTAGACAAATTTGTCTACTATGCCTTTTTAATCTTTATTTCATTTGAGATTAGATTTCTAATAATAGACGTGTTGGATCTTCAAGTAAGTCTTTTACCGCCACTAAGAAACCTACCGATTCACGTCCATCAATGAGTCGGTGATCATAAGAGAGCGCTAGATACATCATAGGACGAATAACCACTTGCCCATCAACTGCCACTGGGCGATCTTTAATGGCATGCATGCCTAAAATCGCACTTTGAGGTGGGTTGATAATTGGGGTAGACATCAGTGAGCCAAATACCCCACCATTGGTAATCGTGAAATTCCCACCGGTTAAATCTTCAACGGTTAATTTACCATCACGCCCTTTCTCTGCAAGCGTTTTGATTGTTTTCTCAATTTCCGCCATAGAAAGCTTATCGCAGTTGCGAATAACCGGTGTGACTAAACCACGAGGTGTAGAAACGGCAATACTGATATCGAAATAGTTGTGATAGACCACATCATCGCCATCAATCGAAGCATTGATTTCAGGGTAGCGTTTAAGTGCCTCAACAACAGCTTTAATATAGAAAGACATAAAGCCTAAACGTACGCCGTGTTGTTTCTCGAATTTCTCGCCATAGGTTTTACGTAACGTCATAATTGGCTGCATATCAACTTCATTGAAAGTGGTTAGCATTGCTGTTGAATTTTTAGCTTCAAGTAAGCGCTCTGCAATACGTTTACGTAAACGGGTCATTGGCACACGTTTTTCGCTACGAGAAGAGTAGGCCACCGTGCTTACTGTATTTTGTTCCGTTGCCATTGCAGATTTCGCTTGTTGTGCTTCACGTTTTGCAAGGTAAGCATTGATATCTTCACGCGTTAATCGTCCGCCAACGCCAGTGCCTTGAACTTGATTTGCTTCAATGCCGTGTTCAGCCAGTAAACGGCGAATTGCAGGGCCTTGTGAATCAGCATCAGAATGATCGTGTTCAATGGCAGAGGTCTTTCTATCCGCTGGTGTTGCTTCTACACTGTTTGTTGCAACATTTTGGATAAAATCGCCCGCTTGTGTGGTTGAAATTTTACCTAATACTTGTGAAGAAATAACGGTAGAACCGCTTTCTTGTAAGATCTCACTCAATATACCATCAACCGGAGACGGGACTTCAAGTACGACTTTATCTGTTTCTACTTCAACTAAAACTTCATCGCGTTTTACGCTATCGCCTGCCTTTTTATGCCATGTTGCGACAGTCGCATCAGCCACAGACTCAGGGAGAACAGGAGTTAGGATTTCAGTTGTCATATTTTTTTCCTTTTTAAATTTCATTTTACTCTCCCTATCTCGAATAGGGAGAGACGTATAATTAAAGAGTTAAAGCCTGTTCAACAAGCTCTCGTTGTTGTTTGTTATGTAATGAGGCATAACCGACTGCTGGGGCTGCAGAAGCAGGGCGTCCGGCATAATGTAATTTAGCTTTTGCCGGAATAACCGCTTCAAAATTATGTTTACTGCAATACCATGCGCCTTGGTTTTGAGGCTCTTCTTGACACCAAACAAAGTCTTTTACATGCGCATAAGGCTCAAGAACTTTCGCCATGTCTTCAACCGGGAATGGATAGAGCTGTTCAATACGAATGATCGCAACATCTATTTGCTCTTTTTTACGGCGTTCTTCAAGTAGATCGTAATAAACTTTACCAGAGCACATCACGACACGTTTCACTTTTTTCGGATCGATACTATCAATTTCGCCAATCACATTTTGGAATTGTCCATTCACTAATTCATCAAAAGATGAAACGGCAAGTGGGTGGCGTAAAAGTGATTTTGGTGAAATCGCCACTAACGGACGGCGCATTTTACGAATGGCTTGGCGGCGTAACATATGATACACCTGAGCCGGTGTACTCGGAACACAGACTTGCATATTTTGTTGTGCGCAAAGTTGTAAATAGCGTTCTAAACGAGCAGATGAATGTTCCGGTCCTTGCCCTTCATAACCGTGAGGAAGCAACATCACAAGACCACACATACGTCCCCATTTTTGTTCGCCCGAACTGATGAACTGGTCAATCACAATTTGTGCACCATTTGCGAAGTCACCAAATTGTGCTTCCCAAATCGTTAATGTTTTTGGATCGGTGGTTGCAAAGCCATATTCAAAAGCTAAAACAGCTTCTTCAGAGAGTACCGAGTCCCAAACTTGGAAACGACCTTGGTTTGCATGTAAATGGGTTAATGGTACAAAACCGGTACCATCATTTTGATTATGCACAACAGCATGGCGATGGAAGAACGTACCACGTCCGGCATCTTCACCGGAAATACGCACGTGAGTTCCTTCATCTAAAAGGGTTGCATATGCCATCGTTTCAGCCATACCCCAATCAAAAGGTTTGTTACCTTCTGCCATTTCTTTGCGATCGTTATAGATTTTTTCTACACGAGAATGTGCTTTTACAGAGGCCGGATATTCAGCAACACGTTTTGCTAAAGTGGTAAAACGATCTGTCGGGAATCTATTTTCATAAGGTGCAGTCCAATCGTAGTTGAGGTATTGTAGCCAATCAACTGCTGCCATATCCATTTCACGCCACTCAGGTACAACACATTCGCCATGATCAAGCGCATCACGGTATTCATTAGCCATTGAAGTGACTTCATCTTGATTTAATACACCTTCAGCTACTAAACGATCCGCATAGACTTTGCGTGGAGTAGGGTGTTTTTTGATAATGCTATACATCATCGGCTGTGTCGCTAGAGGTTCATCTGCTTCGTTATGTCCATGACGGCGATAAGAAATTAAATCGATGAAAATATCACGTTTAAATTTAGTGCGATATTCAACTGCCATACGAGCTGCAAATGCAACAGCTTCCGGATCATCGCCATTAACGTGGATAATCGGCGCTTGAATCATTTTTGCAATATCAGTACAAAATTCGGTAGAGCGGGTATCGTTCGGGTTTGACGTGGTAAAACCAATTTGGTTATTGATCACAATACGGATTGTACCGCCTACCGTATAACCTCGAGCATTTGCCATATTTAACGTTTCTTGCATCACGCCTTGACCTGTAACCGCAGAATCGCCATGAACGGTAATGGCAAGCACTTTCTCGTGAGTCGTATCGCCTAAGCGTTCTTGACGAGCACGAACCGAACCGATGACCACAGGGCTCACAATTTCAAGATGAGAAGGGTTAAATGCAAGGGTTAAATGCACACGTTTATCATCAACGGCAAAATCAGATGAGAAACCTTGATGGTATTTTACATCCCCCGTACGATTATCATCAGCGTGTTTTCCTGCAAATTCATCAAAGAGTTCGCCCGGTTTTTTACCGAGAACATTGACGAGCATATTTAAACGACCACGGTGAGCCATGCCCATCACAACATCATTCATACCATTACGGCTTGCGTGACGAATAATTTCTTTCATCATCGGAATAAAGGCATCAGAACCTTCAAGAGAGAAACGTTTTGCCCCAGGGAATTTTGCACCAAGATAACGTTCTAAACCATCAGCGGCCGTTAATTCTGCAAGAAGATTGATTTTCTCTTCTTTTGTAAAGAGAGGTTTATTCAGCACACTTTCCATTTTTGCTTGAAGCCAATTACGCTGTTCCATATCGTGAACATGCATAAATTCAAGCCCGATAGAACCTAAATACGTCTCTTTCAATGCTTTGACAAGATCGCCAAATTTCATGGTATCTTTGCCATAAACATATTTCCCTAGGGTAACCGTTTCATTTAAATCTGCATCACTAAAGCCATGAAAACGGTAATCTAGCTCAGGAACTTGCGAAGTTTTCCAACGATAATAGTTCAAAGGGTCAAGGTTTGCTTGAGTATAGCCACGAATGCGATGAGCATTGATCCATTGAAGTAATTTTACCTGTTTAGCGCTTGCTTCAGGATCAACGACAGAAACGGCTTCAGGGAGATTTTCTCGCGCTAGCTTACGGAAATAATCACGAACTTGAGAATGTGGTTGTTCCGCAACGGTTGTTGCAGGGAAACTGTCAAAAATAGCTTTCCATGAAGCATCAACAGAAGCCGGATCTTCAAGATACTGCTCGTAGATTTCTTCAACATAGGCTTGGTTCGAGCCCCCAAATGGACTCGAAGCGAGCCAATCATCAAAATTTTTATATTGATATTGCATATAGACCTAACCTGTTTGGTTGTAGATATCTAAGATATTATACTTGAAATAAGAAAAGAATAATGTGAGCAATATCAGATTTTCAACATTTAAGCGGTCTTTTTTAACAAAAATTTTGCAAAATAGATAAAATCCCTACCAAGATTTTACTTAATAGGGATTAGGAAGTGGATGTAAAAATGTTTTACCAATATAACCGTTTAAATGGTATTAGTGGCGGAAATGACGCATTCCGGTTAGTACCATTGCCATACCGTGTTCATCGGCAGCATCGATTACTTCTTGATCTCGCATTGAGCCACCTGGGTGGATAACGCAAGTAATACCAACTTTAGCTGCAGCATCAATACCATCACGGAATGGGAAGAAGGCATCAGAAGCCATCACACAACCTGCAACTTGTAAGCCTTCATCTTCGGCTTTAATGCCGGCAATTTTCGCAGAGTAAACGCGGCTCATTTGCCCTGCGCCAATACCGATAGTTTGCCCATCCTTGGCATACACGATAGCATTCGATTTTACGAATTTTGCTACTTTCCAACAGAATAAGAGATCTTTTAATTCTGCTTCAGTAGGTTTACGTTTTGACACAACTTGTAAATCTTCAATTGACACTGCACCTTGATCCGCATCTTGAACTAATAAACCGCCATTAACACGTTTGAAATCTAAACGTTTTTGTGGTGCAGAAAATTCGCCACATTCTAATACACGGACATTTTTCTTTTTCGCTAAGGCTGCTTTCGCTTCTTCAGACACACTTGGCGCAATAATCACTTCAACAAATTGACGTTCTGTAATCGTTTGTGCTGTTTCGCCGTCTAATTCACGGTTGAAAGCGATAATGCCACCAAAGGCAGAAGTTGGGTCTGTTTGGTATGCTCGGTTATAGGCTTCTAAAATATCTTTACCTAAGGCAACACCACAAGGGTTTGCGTGTTTTACAATCACACAAGCTGGTTCTGCAAACTCTTTCACGCATTCAAGCGCTGCGTCTGTATCGGCAATATTATTGTAAGAAAGAGCTTTGCCTTGTAGTTGTTTAGCCGTAGAAACAGAGGCTTCTTTTAGCTCATTTTCAACGTAAAATGCGGCATTTTGATGTGCATTTTCGCCATAACGCATGGTTTGTTTACGTGTAAAATTAAGATTAAGCGTGCGAGGGAATTGACCGCAAGGCTGTGTTAAATCCTCTTCTTCCGCACCTTGATATGGTGGGACTTTTTGACCGAAGTAGTTAGCGATCATTGAGTCATATTGTGCTGTATGTTCGAAGGCTTTAATCGCAAGGTTGAAACGAGTTTCTAACGTTAGGCTATTAGCGTTGTTATCCATTTCAGCCAAAATTGCATCAAAGTCATTGTTATTCACGACAATCGCAACATCTTTATGGTTTTTCGCTGCAGAACGTACCATTGTCGGGCCACCAATATCAATATTTTCTACCGCATCTTCTAAGGTGCAATCTGGTTTTGCCACAGTTGCAGCGAATGGGTAAAGATTTACCACCACCATATCAATACGTTCGATACCGTGTTGGTTCATAATCTCATCATCAGTGCCACGGCGACCTAAAATCCCTCCGTGAACTTTTGGGTGTAAGGTTTTTACACGCCCGTCCATCATTTCCGGAAAGCCGGTGTAATCTGATACTTCTGTAACCGGTAAACCTGCTTCGGCTAATAATTTTGCCGTACCGCCGGTAGAAAGTAATTTTACGCCACGAGCCGAAAGCCCACGAGCAAATTCGACAATGCCTTTTTTATCAGACACACTTAATAATGCTTGCTGAATCGCCATTTTGAGTTCCTTTAATAAATGGATTAAAATAAATCGGCAGGATTATAGCGCAAACGTTTGCTTTTTTCATTAGCAAGCAGTTGATTTTATGAATTTTTTTACAAAGGAGGGGAGAATGCCTATTCAATATAATGCGGAACAGTTTGAATTTTCTTACTTTGATGAGCAAGGGGAGAAAGTTGGGAAGCTATGTTATCGCTACATTAAAGATGATGTGATCGATGCTTTTCATACTAAAGTGGCAGAAAGCCACCAAGGGAAAGGGATTGCAGGATTGCTTTACGATGCATTGATTAGCTTTGCCCAAGCACAACAGCTCAAAATTAAACCTAGTTGCAGCTATATTGAAGTAAAAATGAGACGTTCTCATCAAAATATGATGATTTGAGTTCTTTTATTCCATTTTGATATAAAAAAAGCGGTGCTGTGAATTGACATAGCATTCTAGACGTCTAAAATAACAAAAGTTTTTTATAAAAAATAAAGTGGATAATTTTATGATTCAGCTGAAAAACATCAGCAAACAGTTTGAGGTAAAAGGTAAAAAAATTACCGCCTTAGATAATGTTAATCTTCATGTACCAAAAGGTACGATTTATGGCGTCATCGGTGCATCAGGTGCCGGTAAAAGTACGCTTATTCGTTGCGTCAATTTATTAGAACGCCCAACCATTGGTGAAGTGATCGTTGATGGACAAGATTTAACCGCAATGTCGGATAAAGAGCTCATTTTAGCTCGCCGTAATATTGCAATGATTTTCCAACATTTTAATTTGCTTTCTTCGCAAACGGTATTTGACAATATCGCTTTGCCGTTGCGTTTAAACAATACGCCTAAAGAGCAAATTGATAAGAAGGTCAATGAATTGCTTGAGTTAGTTGGACTGACCGAACGCAAAGATGTTTATCCAAGTAATTTATCGGGTGGGCAGAAACAACGTGTTGCTATTGCTCGCGCATTAGCCAGCGATCCGCACGTTTTACTTTGTGATGAAGCAACCAGTGCATTAGATCCGGCAACCACACAATCTATCCTTCAATTATTAAAAGATATTAACAAACGTTTAGGCTTAACCATTTTATTGATTACTCACGAAATGGAAGTGGTAAAACGCATTTGTGATCGTGTTGCAGTAATTGATAAAGGGCAGTTAATTGAAACTGGCTCGGTAAGTGAAATTTTCTCTAATCCGAAAACGGAATTAGCGCAGAAATTTATTCAATCGACCTTCCATTTTGAATTGCCGGCAGAATATACGGAACAACTTTCACAAACCGCAACAGAAAAGAGTAAACCGATTATCAAATTTGAGTTTACCGGACGTTCGGTAGATGCGCCGTTACTTTCCAATGTTTCTAAGAAATTTGGCATTGATTTTAGTATTCTGATGTCGCAAATTGATTACGCCGGCGGTGTAAAATTTGGTTTTGTGATCGCTGAAGTTTGTGGTGATAGTGATGCCATTGCAGAATCTAAGTTCTATTTAATTGATCATAATGTAAAAGTTGAGGTGTTAGGTTATGTGGGATAATTTTATGAATGAACTAACGCCTCAAATGTGGCAATTAGTGGCAAGTTCGACCTTAGAGACCATCTACATGGGATTTGTGGCAACCTTATTATCCGTTGTGGTGGGGTTACCGATTGGATTTTTAGCATTCTTAACAGGGAAAGGCGAAATTTTAGAAAATACTCGATTACACCAAGTGTTAGATGTAGTTATCAACATTGGGCGCTCTGTTCCTTTTATTATTTTGTTGATCGTATTATTGCCTTTTACTCGTTTACTCGTTGGCACAACACTTGGCACAACGGCAGCGATTGTTCCTTTAAGTGTTTCGGCAATTCCTTTTTTTGCTCGCTTAACGTCCAATGCGTTACTTGAAATTCCGGCAGGTTTAACTGAAGCTGCAAAATCAATGGGCGCAACAAATTGGCAAGTGGTAACAAAATTCTATTTACCGGAATCATTACCGATTTTAATTAACGGTATCACTTTAACATTAGTGGCATTGATTGGTTATTCGGCAATGGCTGGTGCTGTTGGTGGTGGCGGTTTGGGTAACTTAGCAATTAGTTATGGCGAACACCGAAATATGATTTATGTGAAATGGATTGCAACAGTCATTATTGTGGCAATTGTGATGATTTCACAAAAATTAGGTGATCATTTAGCGAAAAAATTTGATCATCGGTAAACGAACGGCTTAATTAAGCAATTCATCATTTATATGCAAACATATCTCATCGAAAGGAGAATTTTATGAACTTTAAGAAAGTTTTAGGAGTAGCCCTTGTTTCAGCATTAGCTTTAACAGGTTGCAAAGAAGAAAAAAAAGCAGAAGCAGCTGCGCAGCCAACCAATAAAATTAAAGTGGGCGTGATGTCTGGTCCTGAGCATACCGTTGCGGAAAAAGCTGCACAAGTGGCAAAAGAAAAATACGGCTTAGATGTCGAATTCGTCTTATTTAATGACTACGCTTTACCAAACACAGCAGTAAGCAAAGGCGATTTAGACATTAATGCAATGCAACACAAACCTTACTTAGATAAAGATTCAGCAGCAAAAGAGTTGAAAAATCTCGTAATCGTGGGTAATACCTTTGTTTATCCGTTAGCCGGTTATTCTAAGAAAGTGAAAAACGTATCAGAATTAGCGGAAGGCGCAGTTGTGGCTGTACCAAATGACCCAAGCAACCTTGCTCGTGCGTTAATTTTATTAGAGAAACAAGGTCTTATTAAATTAAAAGACAACACTAACTTATTCTCAACCTCACAAGATATTATTGAGAACCCTAAAAATCTTAAAATTCAAGAAGTAGATACATCGGTTGCAGCAAAAGCATTAGATGATGTGGCACTTGCGGTTGTAAATAATACTTATGCGGGTCAAGTTGGTTTAAGCGCAAGCGATGGTATTTTCGTGGAGGCAAAAGATTCGCCTTATGTGAACATCATTGTGGCTCGTACTGATAACAAAGACAGCAAAGCAGTACAAGATTTTGTAAAAGCATACCAAACAGAAGAAGTTTACCAAGAAGCACAAAAACACTTTAAAGACGGTGTTGTGAAAGGTTGGTAATAAATTTTAGCGGTTAGATTTGGCTTAAAAATCTTCGCTCCCTCCGTTTACGGAGGGAGC
>NZ_ACQL01000089.1 GCF_000175195.1 Actinobacillus minor NM305
GCCCGCAGTTGTACGAGGACGTATAGGATTGTAGCACTGCGAAATGAGAAAGGGAGCTACAACCAAGTGTTAGCCACTAATTTAATATCTTGAATTGTAGCACTGCGAAATGAGAAAGGGAGCTACAACCTCATTTTTAAACCAAAAAATGCAAATTTTATTGTAGCACTGCGAAATGAGAAAGGGAGCTACAACTTTTTGGGGCTTGTCTAAATAACTTACTGCATTGTAGCACTGCGAAATGAGAAAGGGAGCTACAACTACATTGTTACAAGTAAGCGGTTAGTTAATATTGTAGCACTGCGAAATGAGAAAGGGAGCTACAACCCCTTGAGGAAGCTAAGCACCTACACCAATATTGTAGCACTGCGAAATGAGAAAGGGAGCTACAACAGTAGATTATAAAGAGCTTTTAGAGCCTTTATTGTAGCACTGCGAAATGAGAAAGGGAGCTACAACTGGCGATGTAGGAGAAAAAGCCTCATCTTGATTGTAGCACTGCGAAATGAGAAAGGGAGCTACAACTAGTGAGTTAGACCAAAGTTCGCTTTGGTCATTGTAGCACTGCGAAATGAGAAAGGGGCTATAATTTATTTAATGGAAAAAACTATCACAAAAATCTAATGAATTGACTTGAATAGCGATAATTTGCCCTTATTATGGTAAACTAAGAAATTCAGTTGTAATTGTTAATATTTTTTGAGAGAAAATGGGTAGAAAACGGAGTGCCAGCTCGTCTCGTTGGTTGGCAGAGCATTTTAAAGATCAGTTTGTTCAAAAAGCGCATAAGCAAAAGTTGCGCTCAAGAGCATATTTTAAGTTAGATGAAATTCAACAAACAGATCGCTTATTTAAACCGGGGATGACGGTGGTAGATCTTGGAGCTGCACCGGGTGGTTGGTCACAATATGCAGTTACGCAGATTGGAAGCAAAGGGCGTATTATTGCCTGTGATATTTTGGATATGAACCCGATTGTTGGTGTTGATTTTTTGCAAGGGGACTTCCGTGAAGAAAGCGTTTTAAATGCGTTATTAGAACGTGTTGGCGATGATATGGTGGACGTTGTGATGTCTGATATGGCGCCGAATTTTAGCGGAATGCCATCTGTTGATATTCCTCGAGCAATGTATTTGGTTGAATTGGCTTTAGATATGTGTCGTCAAGTATTGGCACCAAAAGGCAGTTTTGTGGTCAAAGTTTTCCAAGGCGAAGGTTTTGATGAATATTTAAGAGATATCCGAGCAATGTTTACGACGGTAAAAGTGCGTAAACCTGAAGCATCACGAGATCGTTCTCGTGAAGTTTATATTGTTGCGACAGGGTATAAAGGATAATAACCAGTTTTTTTATAACATAGGGGACTAAATCTTGAACGATTTTGTTAAAAACATCGTCCTTTGGGTCGTGGTTGCTGTTGTGATGGTTACTGCATTTGAAGGATTTAATTCAAACTTTGGAAGCAACTCAAACAACACTGTTGCGTATTCAACTTTTTTAAATGATATTAAATCAAATACGTTAAAAGAGGTGGATTTTAAGCGTAATGAAGATGTTATTAGTGTGACCAAAAATGATGGTTCGCAATACCAGACCGTGATGCCGATGTATGATGAATACTTAATGGCGGATTTGGCAAAAACGAACGCAACTGTAACAGGACAACCGGAAGAGCGCCGTGGTTTGTTAACACAAATCTTGATTTCTTGGTTCCCGATGTTATTGCTTATCGGCTTCTATGCTTTTTATATGCGCCAAATGCAAGGTGGCGGCGGTCGTGGCGCATTTAGCTTTGGTAAAAGCAAAGCTAAAATGCTGACAGCAGATCAGGTTAAAACCACTTTTGCTGATGTCGCAGGTTGCGATGAAGCGAAAGAAGAAGTTGGCGAAGTTGTCGATTTCTTACGTGATCCAAGTAAATTCCAGAAATTAGGTGGTCGTATTCCTAAAGGTATTTTAATGGTTGGTCCTCCAGGAACTGGTAAAACACTTTTAGCTAAAGCGATTGCCGGCGAAGCAAAAGTGCCATTCTTTACAATGGCTGGTTCTGACTTTGTTGAAATGTTTGTCGGGGTCGGTGCTTCACGTGTACGGGATCTTTTTGAACAAGCAAAGAAAAATGCGCCTTGTATTATCTTTATTGATGAAATCGATGCGGTTGGTCGCAAACGTGGTGGTGCAGGATTTAGTGGTGGGCACGATGAACGTGAACAGACATTAAACCAAATGTTAGTTGAAATGGACGGTTTTGAAGGCTCAGAAGGCGTCATTATCATTGCGGCAACGAACCGTGCCGATGTACTTGATGATGCTTTAACACGTCCGGGGCGTTTTGACCGTCAAGTTACAGTCGATTTACCGAATGTAAAAGGTCGTGAGCAGATTTTGCAAGTTCACTTGAAAAAAGTACCGCTTGCAGATGATGTTGATGCGATGCAAATTGCTCGTGGTACGCCGGGCTATTCAGGGGCGCAATTAGCGAACCTTGTTAATGAAGCGGCATTGTTCGCTGCACGTAAGAATAAACGTGTTGTGACGATGGAAGATTTTGAGCAAGCTCGCGATAAAATCAATATGGGACCGGAACGTCGCTCTAATACGATGACAGAAAAAGAGATCATCAATACAGCATATCACGAAGCAGGGCATGTGATTGTGGGGTATTTAATGCCGGAACACGATCCGCTAAATAAAGTAACGATTGTCCCTCGTGGTCAAGCACTTGGTTTTGCTCAGTTCTTACCGGAAGGCGACCGTGTAAGTGAAACTTTCACTAAATTAGAAAGCCAACTTTCAACGTTATTTGCAGGACGTATTGCAGAAGGTTTGATTTTTGGTGAAGATAAAATTACAACCGGCGCATCTTCTGACATTCATCGTGCGACTCAAATTGCTAGAGCAATGGTAACACAATGGGGCTTTTCTAAAGAACTCGGTCCAATCTTCTATCAAAATGAAGATGGAATGGGCGCAATCAAAGGTGTTTCAGAAGAATCACAAAAATTGATTGATATTGAAATGCGTAAAATTATTGACCGCAACTATCAACGAGCCAAACAAACGCTCGAAGATAATATGGATATTTTACATGCGATGAAAGATGCGTTATTGAAATATGAGACTTTAGATCGCAAGCAAATTGATGATTTAATGGCTCGCCGCCCAGTAGGCGAACCTTCAGGTTGGAATGATAAACCTGAAAGTGGGGCGAATACGCCAAATTCTTCAAGTGCTAACAATGAAGAACCAGTTAAATCCGATTTAGAAGAACCTAAAGTAGATGGTGAAGTTGCGGATAAATAACGTATTATAAATATATAAAAGACCGAGTTTTTATTAAAAGACTCGGTCTTTTTCTTAAATACAAGCAGACAAAATTCTTTTATAATTTACAAATATAATTTTAATCTAGGGTAAAAGATGAAGCGTTTAATTCTAACGGCAATAAATGATAGTGATGAGATTTGGTATAGCTGCTTTGTTCCATTTATTTTAAGCTTAAGAAAAACGAACTACCAAGATGATATAGGTGTTATTACCTATCATTTGTCTCAGGAGAAAAAAGAAAAATTACAAGAAAATAATATTCTTATTTTTGAAGGTGGAAAATATTTACCTGATTTGTCCATTGATAGAAGTCTCACTGCAGCATCAATTGCTGAAGAATATCACTATGATCAAATAGCGTTATATGATGCAGATATTTGGTTTCCGAAAACGAATCTTACGCTTTTTGATAAATTACAAAATGAACAATCTTTATATGCTTGTTATGATGTTATTTATCCCCCATTTTTAACAATGTGTTTACCAGAGAATGAAAAAGATAAAGCGCAAATAAGATTTGATATCCTTTATCAAGAACAAGGTGGTATTTGGCAGGTTGGTTTATTAGCAGGCACACGTAATGCTTGGGTAAATTATCGAAATTATATTCAACAAAACTTATGTAATTTAGATGGATTCTCAATGGTTTATGGTGTTGATACTACAGTGTTTAATTTCTATGCAATGGATACAGGAAATGTTTGCCATCTTTCGGAAAAATATAACTGTTTACCGCTGTGGGGAATGCGAGTAAAACAAGTGCCGAATGAACCGTTAAATTTTACCTTCGAAGATGAGGCGGTTGAAGGAATTCATATAACAAATTATCACCGTTCTAGTCATGAATATAATTTTCTACATCTAAGAAAACATATCTATTTATCAGAAGGGAAGGCGTTTAGTTTAGTTAGAAAACCTAAACTTTTTTCTCACTGTGGAGAGAGTTTCTCTGCATTACCGCAAAAAGCAGAAAACGCAGTTATGGCAGAAAAATTAGAAACAGTTTCAGTGATTGCTCGAGTGGATAAGGATGGTACGATTTACGAGAAGGGAGATTTGATCTTAGATCTTGAGCAAAATAGTAAATTAATGTTACGAAATCATCAATCTGAGCCTATTACATTTAAATTTTGTTACCACAAAATATTTAATCGGAAGCTACCGATGGCTCATTACGTTTATTTAAATGGTCAATCAAAGTATGTCGGTGAAAATGATTTCTATACAATGACATTGTCCCCTGATGAAACCGTGATTTTTGTTAGTGAAGATATTCGGCATGATGTTGCTGTTCGTTATATTTTTAGAGATGTTAAATTCATTTAAATAAATATGCTGAGAGATATGTATTGAAAAGAAGGTGTTTGTATCCATGACATTGAATTGACAATATAAGTAAAGTCTTTAAAATACGCACGGTTGGAGTTGTGAATTATTCTCAATTCCAGCCGTTTTTTATATTTAGGATTTTCAATGAATTGGCAAACGGAACTCAATAACAGTTTTTATTGGCTTATTAGCTCATTTTTTTGGGTTGTTTTAGGCTTAGTAAGCGTTGTATTTTTATTTAAACGAACCGAACTAGGTTATAAATTTTGGAAAGTTGTTCAACCCTGTTGGTATAAAAGCAATAAAATAAAAACATTAGGGCTAATTGGGCTACTTTTACTCTTGATCCTTTTAGAAGTAAGGATCAGTGTATTAAATACTTTTTTCTACAATGGGTTATATAAATCGCTACAAGATAAAGCGGTAGAGGCTTTCTGGTTTTTTGCTGGGATCAATGCGTTATTAGTACTGGTTAAAATTATTCATTCTATTATTACGTACTTTCTTATACAGACGTTTGAAATTAAGTGGCTTGAAAAACTTAATGCAGAAATGCTAGATCGCTGGCTAGTAAATAAAAATTACTATTTATTACAATATCAAAAAGAATTACCAGATAACATTGATCAACGTATTGAACAAGATGCGACCGCATTTATTTCGGGGACGGTCGAGATGGTTAAAGGTGTTCTGAATTCGATTGTGGCTACCATTGAATTTACGATTATTCTATGGGGATTATCCGGCATTTTAAGTCTCTTTGGCGTTGATATTCCTAAAGGGGTTGTGTTTTTCATTTATATTTTTATTATCCTTGCGACCGTATTATCAGTATGGATTGGTCGTCCTCTTATCAATTTAAATTTCAATAAAGAGAGATTACAAGGGGATTATCGTTATTCGCTTATTCGTGTTAGAGATAATGCAGAGAGTATCGCTTTTTATTCAGGAGAAGAGAAAGAACAGGAGCATTTACGAGATAAGTTTGACTTAATCATTCAAAACCGCTGGCGTATTGTGCGTAAAATGCTGGGGTTAGATGGCTTTAATACAGGGGTAACACAAATTACCATGATTTTGCCGTTAATGTTACAAGCTCCTCGCTTTTTTGCAGGGCAGGCAACATTGGGGGATATGCATCAAACCGTACAATCGTTTAACCGTTTAATGCGGGCATTATCTTTTTTCCGATTGTTTTACGAAGAGTTCACGCTTTATCAGGCTCGATTAAATCGTCTTTATGGCTTTTTTACGACATTAGATAAATTAGACGCAATACCGGCTCGTCAGCCTTATCCTTGCTCAAAAGGATTTTACTTACATAATTTTGGCGTGAAAGATGCAAGCGGTCAGATTTTATTAAAAAATATCAATATCGAATTGCATGCCGGAGATGCTTTGTTAATTCAAGGTGCATCGGGCACAGGAAAAACGACGTTATTGAAAGCGCTTGCCGGTATTTATCCGTTTGAAACCTTTGGCGTGGCGGAGCAAGCTTGCACAGAAATGCCGTTGTTCCTACCGCAAAGACCTTATATGCCACAAGGTACATTAAGAGATGCGATTTGTTATCCGCATTTAAGTGCAAGTGATGAGCAAATAAAACAAGCGATGGAAGTTTGTTGTTTGGAAAAATATGTTAATGCATTAGATTATGATACGGATTGGCAAGCGACTTTATCGCCCGGGGAATTACAGCGAGTCGCTTTTGTTAGAATTGTTTTAACCAAACCGAAATTGATTTTCTTAGATGAAACCACATCGGCACTTGATGAACCGACAGAAGCGATTTTATATCGTACAATTCGCCATCTCTTACCTGAAAGCATTATTATCAGTGTGGGGCATCGTTGTACGCTTCAACAATTCCATAATAAGCAAATTACCTTAGGGGAGTTTAAATGTATGGAATGCCAATGTTAGAATGATTGCAAGCGGTTGAATTTATTTAACCGCTTGCAAAAATTTTATTGGCTTTTTGCTTAAATTTTTGGCATAATCTTGCCGTTTTTATTTCCGGCTTTTGGCAATAAAAACAAGGTATTTATTTTTTAACACTAAAACACACATCTATCATAAAACTGGAAATTGGGGTGCTGCTTATGCGGTTAATTTTCTAGGGTAGATGGAGGCTAAACCCCGTTCAGTCTTTCATAAGTGGCTGGACAAACAACTTTAAAGGAAAATTCTTATGGCACAAGTTTCTATGCGCGATATGCTTAACGCAGGCGTTCACTATGGTCACCAAACTCGTTACTGGAATCCAAAAATGAAACCATTCATTTTCGGTGCTCGTAATGGTGTTCATATCATCAACTTAGAAAAAACTTTACCTTTATTCAACGAAGCGTTAGCTGAATTAACTCGTATTTCAAGCAACAACGGTAAAGTATTATTCGTTGGTACAAAACGTGCAGCGTCAGACGCAGTTAAAGCAGCAGCAGTAGATTGCCAACAATTCTACGTAAACCACCGTTGGTTAGGTGGTATGCTTACAAACTGGAAAACAGTTCGTCAGTCAATCAAACGTTTAAAAGATTTAGAAACTCAAACTCAAGACGGTACTTTTGACAAAATCACTAAAAAAGAAGCGTTAATGCGTACTCGTGAGTTAGAAAAATTAGAGTTAAGCTTAGGCGGTATCAAAGATATGAACGGCTTACCGGATGCAATTTTTGTAATCGGTGCTGATCACGAACATATCGCAATCAAAGAAGCAAACAACTTAGGTATTCCTGTATTTGCAATCGTTGATACTAACTCAACTCCAGATGGCGTAAATTACATCATCCCTGGTAACGATGACGCAACTCGTGCAATCCAACTTTACTTAGATTCAGCAGTAGCTGCAATCAAAGAAGGTAAAGGTGCTAACGTTGAAGCTGAATTAGCAGCAGAATAATCGTTATCTGGAACTAAGGCATAGCCCTTAAATCTATTCGAGAGCAGGGGCTGAAAAGTAATCCCTGCTTTCTCTTATCTAAATTTCATTTCTGAGGATATTAAAATGGCTGAAATTACAGCAGCATTAGTAAAAGAGCTTCGTGAACGTACCGGTGCAGGTATGATGGAATGTAAAAAAGCATTAGTTGAAGCTAACGGCGATATCGAATTAGCAATCGATAACATGCGTAAATCAGGTCAAGCAAAAGCAGCTAAAAAAGCAGGTAACATCGCAGCAGAAGGCGTTATTTTAGCTCGCGTTGCAAATGGTTTTGGTGTATTAGTTGAAATGAACTGCCAAACTGACTTCGTAGCAAAAGATGCTGGTTTCTTAGAATTAGCAAACGAAGTTGTTGATTATGCAGCAGCAAACAAAGATATCTCTATCGAAGCATTAGCAGCACAATTTGAAGAGAAACGTGTTGCATTAGTTGCTAAAATCGGTGAGAACATGAACATTCGTCGTGTTCAATACTTAGAAGGTCAAGTGATTGCACAATACTTACACGGTGCGAAAATCGGTGTATTAGTAGCAGGTGAAGGTTCTGAAGAAGAACTTAAGAAAGTTGCAATGCACGTAGCTGCAAGCAAACCTGAATTCGTAAACCCGGAAGACGTTTCTGCTGAAGTGGTTGCTAAAGAGCGCGAAATCCAAATCGAAATCGCAATGAACTCTGGTAAACCAAAAGAAATCGCAGAAAAAATGGTTGAAGGTCGTATGGCGAAATTCACTGGCGAAGTATCATTAACTGGCCAAGCATTCGTTATGGATCCATCACAAACTGTTGGCGCATACTTAAAATCAGTAAATACTTCAGTTTCTGGTTTCATCCGTTTAGAAGTGGGTGAAGGTATCGAGAAAGTTGAAGCAGACTTCGCTGCAGAAGTTGCGGCAATGCAAAAAATCTAATTCTTACGCTGAAAATACAAAAATCAGGTAGAAATAATCTCATAACAAAGGTTAGATTTATTTAATTTAAGGACTTCCCTTGTTTTTATAGGGGAAGTCCTTTTTGTTTATTGAAAATAAAGCTTACTTTGGGTTTAAAGCAAAATCTATATTTCAGTCAATAGGAATTATTTCAACTTTTAAAAATGTGGAGAAATCCCTATGGCTTTTTTTATCCAAGTAATACCTTTTCTTGATACACTTCTGATAAGACTATTTTCTTTCAAAATTATTTAATAATTCGCCGTTTAATACAGTAATAGTATTATTTTTTAAGAACAAATAAGATAGTAAAAAGCCCTAGCAAAATGCTAGGGCTTAAGCTAGTTCTAATTCGCCCTTTTCGCCTCAATCACATCTTCTAATTGGGTTACTCGAGAGAGGATCTTATTTAGCATA
>NZ_ACQL01000088.1 GCF_000175195.1 Actinobacillus minor NM305
ATAAATAAATAATTGATTTTTTCATATATTGTAGCACTGCGAAATGAGAAAGGGAGCTACAACAAATAACTTGATCTTACGCTCACTTATTTGATTGTAGCACTGCGAAATGAGAAAGGGAGCTACAACAAGCTATCACGATCCGATCTCTTATTGCGTATTGTAGCACTGCGAAATGAGAAAGGGAGCTACAACAATAATGATTGACAAATTAAAAAAGTTACTATTGTAGCACTGCGAAATGAGAAAGGGAGCTACAACGATTTCCCGATCCGTGTACATTGCGGACGAATTGTAGCACTGCGAAATGAGAAAGG
>NZ_ACQL01000087.1 GCF_000175195.1 Actinobacillus minor NM305
GGGCGGGGATAAACCCCGCCCCTACGAAAAAATTAAGCGTTTGTGCAAGTGCTACATAATATCAAAAATCCTCCTCTTTTATAAAAAAGAGGCACCAAAATAGGAGAATGAAAATGCAACTTCCAAACTATTTCCAAGACCCAAACACATTACACATTAATACCTTGCCTCATCACGCCTATTTTATTCCCCATCAAAGTGTAGAAACGGCAGAGGAGCGAGAAAATTCAGCCTATTTTACTTTGCTTAATGGCGATTGGGATTTCAATTATTACGAAAGCTATCATCAACTGCCTCAAGATTTTTTAAGTATGGCGTTTGAGCATAAAATTCCTGTGCCATCTAATTGGCAAAATCATGGTTTTGATCGACATCATTACACGAATATTAACTACCCATTTCCATTCGATCCGCCATTTGTGCCACAGCAAAACCCTTGCGGCGTTTATCATCGCACCTTTACAGCACAGCCTAAATCGGCTAAACGCTACCTATTGAATTTTGAAGGCGTGGACTCTTGCTTGTTTGTTTATCTCAATAAACAATTTGTCGGGTATAGCCAAATTAGCCATAACACTTCGGAATTTGATGTGACGGAATTCCTGCAACAAGGCACAAATCATTTAACAGTTGTCGTCTTAAAATGGTGCGATGGCAGTTATTTGGAAGATCAGGACAAATTCCGAATGTCGGGCATTTTCCGAGATGTGTATTTGCTAGAACGCCCAGAAAATTATTTGCAAGATTTCTTTATCCGTTATGAGTTAGACGAGCATTTAAGCCAAGCGGAGCTTCGTTTAGAAACGCAATTTGTAGGGCAAAAACAACCGCTTGATGTTCAGCTTTTTGATCCGAATGGTGTTTTAGTTTTACAGCAACAAGCGGTCGATTTTTGTGAAAAAATCACGAATATTCAACTTTGGAATGCAGAGAACCCACAACTTTACACCTTGATTTTACGCTATGCTGATGAAGTAATTGTCCAAAAAATCGGCTTTAGAAAAGCGGACGTGAAAGAGGGCATTTTCTATTTCAATGGGCAGCCGATTAAATTTAGAGGCGTGAACCGCCACGACAGCGATCCGAAAACAGGGTATGCCATCAGCTATGCGCAAGCCTTGAAAGATTTACAGTTGATGAAACAACATAATATCAATGCCATTCGTACCGCCCATTATCCGAATGCCCCTTGGTTTAGCGAACTTTGCGATCGATATGGTTTCTACCTGATTGGCGAAGCAGATGTGGAAGCGCACGGAGCGAGTATGCTCACGGTAAAAACACCGGAACCGAGCATTTTCCTTAATCACGAAAATGATCCTGAAACGGCACGTATTCGCCAAGATACCATTGATAATTTCTGCTACTTTGCACGTGAGCCTGCTTTTAAAAAGGCGATTTTAGATCGCCAACAAGCGAATGTAGAACGAGATAAAAATCGTACCTCAATTATCATTTGGTCGCTAGGTAATGAAAGTGGCTACGGCGAGAATTTTGAAGCGGCTGCCGAATGGATAAAATCACGAGATCCATCTCGTTTGGTGCATTATGAAAGCTCAATTTATCAACATTCCCAGCACCAAAATGATCTCTCGAATTTAGATTTTTACAGTGAAATGTACGGCTCAACAGAAGATATTGATCGCTATTGTGAACAGCCGAAAGCGAAGCCGTTTGTCTTATGTGAATACACTCACGCAATGGGGAACTCTAACGGTGATGCGGAAGATTATTGGCAAGCGTTCCAACGCAATCGCCAATCTTGTGGTGGTTTTGTGTGGGAATGGTGCGATCACGCTCCTTACTTACCAAACGGCAAATTTGGTTATGGCGGCGACTTTGGCGACACGCCGAATGACGGTAATTTCTGTATGGACGGTTTAGTTTCGCCGGATCGTATTCCGCACAGCAACTTATTAGAGTTGAAAAATGTAAATCGCCCTGTTCGAGTAAGTTATCAAAATGGCGAATTACGCCTGCATAATTATCTTGATTTCACGGATTTAGCGGATTTCTTAACGGTGCATTATGAATTTGTTCAAAACGGTGTGGTAACAAGCGGTGGAAAATGCCAAATCGATTGCAAACCGCAGCAAAGTGCCGTGCTTAATTTGACGATACCTGAAAATAACGGCGAGCATTGGCTACTAAATTTACGTTATACGCAAAATCACGCTTCGGCATTGGTGGCAGAAAATCACGAATTAGGCTTTGATCAAATTCTGCTTTATCCGCAAAATCGCTTCAAAAAACAACCGCTTGTTAAAGAAGCAACCTACTTTGAAGTAACCGAAACAGCCCTTACCGTTGAGATTAAAAATGGTGCTTATCGTTATCTGTTCGATAAACAGAAAGGCATTTTCAGCCATATTGAGAAAAACAACGTTGCACAAATTGAGCAGCCTCTAGATTTTGTGATTTGGCGAGCGCCAACGGATAACGACCGTCTTATTCGTGAAACGTGGCAAAATGCCGGTTACGATAAGGCGTATAGCCGAGCTTATGAAACTATTGTAAAAGTGACGGAGCAAGCGGTTGAAATTGCCGTGAAATCTGCCATTTTAGCGATTTCTCGTGGGCGCATTTTGACTTTAGATCTCCATTATCAAATTTGGGCAAACGGGCAAATCTCATTGCATATTCAAGGAGAACGTGAAGGATATTTACCGTTCTTACCTCGCTTTGGACTACGTTTCTATTTACCGAGAAATCAAATTTCAACAGCGGAGCCGTTAGAGTATTTTGGCTATGGCGAAGCAGAAAGTTACATTGATAAACACCATTTAGCAAAATTGGGGATTTACCGCACAACGGCAAAAGCGAACCATACGGATTACGTCAAACCGCAAGAAAATGGTAGCCATTTTGGTTGTGAGTATCTGAAATTAAATAGATTGTATATTAGTGCAGATAAAGCGTTTAGCTTTAACCTCTCGCCTTATACTGCGGAAGAACTTACCACGAAAAAACATCATTATGAGTTAGAAGAAGCCGCTTCAACCATTTTGTGTGTAGATTACAAAATGAGTGGTATCGGCTCTAATTCTTGCGGTCCGAATTTGAAAGATGAGTATCGCTTGAATGAAGAACGAGTTGAAATCACGTTTCATCTAAACTTTAATTAATGTTGTTCAAGAAATAGTAGGGGCGCCACGTTGGCGCCCGTTTTTATCATGTTCTAAAAATACATTGTTTTTCCGTGTTGGATTTATACGGAGGTCAGCGTGATGTCCCTGTTATATTAAATAAAAGCGAGAGAATTACCGATAAATCTATTTCATAAAAATTTATTTTTTGTTATGTTGTTTGAAAAGACTAGAAGGAATCCGATATGAGTCGTTATAGAATCGCCCCCAAAGGAAGCATGGAACAACTCTCTCAGTTAGAGGTGGAGCTATTAAAAAAAGAAGCTAAAGGGAGTTTATACCCGCTTTATCGTAATTGTTCGCTGGCGGTGTTAAATTCAGGGGCGGTAACAGATGATAGTCGGACACTTTTGGCGCAATATCAACATTTTGATATTGAATTAGTCGCTTGTGAGAAAAGTATTGTGCTTGAATTGCATAATCCGCCTGAAACGGCATTTGTCGATCAAAAAATTATTCGAAATATCCAATACCATCTCTTTTCTGTATTGCGTGATATTGTTTTTGTGAATGGTATGGCAGGGCGACTAAAAGAGATATTGGACATTCCTTTATCAAAATACAGCAGTAATCTAATCTTCTCCATTTTACGTAATGCTAAGGCATTTCCGGCAAACAATGATTTAAATTTGGTCGTTTGCTGGGGAGGGCACTCTATTAGCGAAACGGAATATCAGTATTGTAAAGCTGTTGGGACAGAATTAGGATTAAGAGAACTTAATATCATTACCGGCTGTGGCACGGGTGTGATGGAAGCGCCGATGAGAGGGGCTGCTATCGGGCATGCTCATCAGCGTTACAAAAATAGCCGTTTTATCGGTATTACCGAGCCTTCCATTATTGCTTCTGAACCGCCAAACCCTATTGTCAATGAGCTTATCATTATGCCTGATATCGAAAAACGTCTTGAAGCTTTTGTGCGTTTTGGGCATGGTATTGTGATTTTTCCGGGCGGTCCGGGGACATTAGAAGAGCTATTGTATATTTTGGGGATTAAACTCAACTTTGCCAATCACGATCAACTGCTTCCAGTCATCTTAACGGCGCCAAAAGCATCTGCAAATTACTTTGAAGAAATCGACCGCTTCATTGGCGAAACGTTAGGGAAAGAAGCACAAGCGTTGTATGAAATCATCATCGATGATCCTGTGTTAGTGGCAAAAAAAATGAAATCTTCAATCGCTCGTTTAAAACAGCAACGTAGTCAAAATGGCGAGGCTTATCATTTTAACTGGTCACTCAATATTCCTGAAGCACTGATCAAACCTTTTGTGCCAACGCATCATTCAATGGCACAACTGAATTTACATTTTGAACAATCAAAAGAAGCACTTGCCGCAAACTTGCGTTGCGCATTTTCGGGCATCGTGGCAGGGAATATCAAGCCTGAAACCCAAGCATTGATTGAAAAAGAAGGGCGGTTTAAGTTATCCGGCGATCTGCTGTTGATGGAAAAAATGGATCGACTTTTACAATCATTGGTGCAACAAAACCGAATGAAATTGCCGACAGAAAAAGCCTATCAGCCTTGTTATGAAATTTTGAAATAGGGGGAGATATGTACCTAAAATTTGTTGAAATTCACGGATTTCGTGGCATCAATTCCCTCTTTTTGAAATTACGTCCAAATATGGTGCTTATTGGCGAAAATACTTGGGGTAAATCCAGTTTGTTAGGGGCATTGAGTACAATCTTCAGCTCCAGCGATGAACTTTATCAATTTACGGAAAACGATTTTCACGTTGAATTTGGTAGCCAGCCGAAAAAGCATCCACAAATTCGATTACGTTTTACGTTTTGTGAAGAGCGGGAAAACGAACATCGAGAAGCAGAGTTAAAACCTTGTCGTGGACTATTTATCAATGATGATAAAGGGTTGCACTATCTTCATTTGGAGGTTTTTGGAGAGCGGAATAATGGGGAAGTAACAACGCACTATCGTTTTACGAATGAACGACACCGCGTGATAAGTTGTGAAAACGAACAAGAGGTTATTCGTTATTTAATTCAGCGACACCCTGTATATCGTTTACGTGATGCACGTTTAAATAAATCGATCAATCAGGTGCAATTAACACCGATGCCTATTAACGCTTCAGATCAAGCGTTTGCTCAAGAGTTAGATGCTCTTGCATTGTTGATGAAGTACTATTTTTTAACGGCACAAAGCCGAAAAAATGCCCTCGAAGCTATGCAAGATAATGCTTTCTTATGGGAAAAGGCTAAAGCGCTTTGTATTCGATTACAAAAAGAACCTCATCTTGCGGAAAAAGTCCGTGAATATCTCTCAGCCTTTTTTGTTCGGGATAAAAAATTAGCCAATATAGGCACACCGATCATCTTATTTGAAGATCTTGATACGCAATTACACCCTAGAATGATTGCTATCTTATGGGCATTAATCAGCCAATTACAAATTCAGCGGATTACCACCACCAATTCAATGGAGTTGTTATCACATATTCCGTTAAAAGAGATCTGCCGATTAGTCCGTTCCCCTGATCATACTCATGCTTACCAAATTGAAGGTGGTATGTTAGGTAAAGAAAACTTAAGAAAACTAACCTTTCATATTCATCATAATCGGGGGCTAGCACTCTTTGCCAAAACGTGGATTTTAGTAGAAGGCGAAACAGAAGTTTGGATCTTAGAAGAGATGGCAAAATTACTGAATATCGATTTAGATATCGAGGGAATTCGGATTGTAGAATTTGCCCAATGTGGTTTAAGGCCTCTGATTAAATATGCTAAATCAATGGGGATTGAATGGTACGTCTTAACCGATGGCGATGATGCCGGTTTGCGCTATGCTGATACTGTTCAAAGTTTAGAGGATAATTTTGCCAACCGTTTAACCATTTTGCCTTATCGGGATATTGAGCATTTCTTTTATCATTCCGGTTTTAAGGCTGTTTTCTTAAAGTTAGCACGCTGGCAACCGAATGGAAAATTTTATCCCACTTCGCAAATCATTAAACGAGCCGTGCATTTTACCTCTAAACCCGATTTAGCAATTGCACTTTCAAAAGAGATGGAATTAAGAGGGGAAGATAAAATCCCTGTCTTATTTAAACAGTTGTTTGAAAATGTGCTATTGCTTACGCAAAAGGCACAATGAGTATAATCGTTTACGTAGGGGCGGGGTTTATCCCCGCCCGTAAATGAACCTCGATATTTCGGGCGGGGATAAACCCCGCCCCTACGAAATTTTAACGGAATGTACAATAACATAATTGTGAAAAAATTTGTTTAAACGCAATAAGTTAAATATAGATTTTGTTAAAATAAACCTTAATTTAGGCAAGTATAAAGGAGAAAAATATGTCTGAAGTATTCCATTTAGGCTTAACCAAAGCAATGTTAAACGGCGCGAAAGTTGCGATTATTCCGGGCGATCCGGCAAGAAGTGAGCGCATTGCGGCAAAATTAGAAAATCCAACCTTTTTAGCCAGCCATCGTGAATTTAATTCTTGGCTGGGATATGCCGATGGCGAGCCGATTGTGGTTTGTTCTACGGGGATTGGCGGCCCTTCAACCTCTATTTGTGTGGAAGAGTTAGCACAATTAGGTGTGCGTACCTTCTTGCGTATTGGCACAACCGGTGCAATTCAGCCTCATATCAATGTTGGCGATTTATTAGTGACCACTGGGGCGGTGCGTTTAGATGGCGCAAGCCAACATTTTGCACCATTGGCTTATCCTGCAGTAGCGGATTTTGAATGTACCACTGCATTACATCAAGCTGCATTAGCGCAAGGCGTGAAAACTTATGTAGGGATTACCGCTTCATCAGATACATTCTACCCAGGACAAGAGCGCTACGACACCTATTCAGGTAAAGTCTATCCGGCATATCAAGGTAGCCTAAAACAGTGGCAAGATTTACACGTGATGAATTATGAAATGGAATCGGCAACGCTCTTTACGATGTGTGCTGCTTTAGGCTTAAAAGCCGGTATGGTTGCCGGTGTGATTGTAAACCGTACTCAACAAGAAATTCCAAATGAAGCAACAATGAAGAGTACGGAAGAAAATGCGATTGCGGCTGTTGTGGCTGCCGCTCGCCAATTAGCTAAAAACTAATTATTTTGCTTTAACAAAAAGCGAAATGGACTCTAAATGCCCCGTATGAGGGAACATATCAATCACGGCTACTTTCGCAAGAGAGTAGCCTGATTTTATGAGTTTTTCGGCATCTCGAACTAAGGTTGCCGGATTGCAAGAGACATAAACGATCCGCTCGGGATTAAGCTCACACAAATGATCTAACGCAAAATAAGCGCCATGGCGAGCCGGATCTAATAGCACCTTATTAAAGGCTTCTGTTGCCCACGGCTGATCGACAAAACGCTCGTCTAGATTGGTTTGATAAAAGGCGACATTATCCAACTGATTTTCTACGGCATTTTGACGAGCCGTAGCCACCATCTCTTCAACCCCTTCCACGCCGACAACATAGCCGGCTTGTTGCGCAAGCGGTAAGGTAAAATTCCCCATACCACAGAATAAATCTAAAACCCGATCTGATTTTTCGAGAGCTAACCAATTCAAGGCTTGCGCAACCATTTTTTGATTTTGTTCGGCATTGACTTGAATAAAATCACGAATAGAAAAATGTAGTGTTAAATCATTGAGTTTATAGTATGGTTTTTCGCCACAAATATGCTCAATTTGTTGTGCATCGTTCATTAAGAACAGCGAAAGTTTGGTTTCTTTTGCGAATGCAAGCAATTGAGCCAAATCAGATTGGGCTAGTTCGCCCATATATCTTAATAACATCGCAACAGTGTTATCTGCCTCAACTAACTCGATATGCCCTAAGTGTTTTTTCTGCTTCCAATTCAGCAATAAATTTTGCAATGGTAGCAATAAGGCGGAGAGTGCTGGTGTTAAAATTTCACACTGTTCAAGCGGTATAATTTGGTTGGAATTTTGCATACGAAATCCCATAACCACATTCCCGTTTTGTAGCGCAACACTTAATTTGGTACGGCGGCGATAGCCTTTCGCTTGCCCAACGAGCATTGGCTCAAGTGTAATAGGCGAAGATTGCAATTTTTGTAAACGTTGAAATAACGCTTGTTGTTTGGTTTCTCTTTGTACCTCAAGCGAAATGTGTTGCATTTGGCAACCGCCACATTGAGAATAAATTGCACAACTTGGTGTTTGACGGTTTTCTGTGGTTTTTAACCACTTAACCGCCTTTGCTCGCCCATATTGCCGTTTTTCCTCAATCACTTGAATTGCGACTTTTTCAGTCGGAAGTGCATGTTCAACAAACCAAGTTTTGCCATCGATTTTGGTTACGCCAAGCCCTTGATAATCTAACGATTGGATTTCAACCACAGGGTAAGCGGTCTTTTTTTGCGGCTTTTTTGCCATTTTTTCAGAATAGAATAACACCATTTTTTATCACATAAGATGAAAAGATAAATCACAATAATGAACCATTATATCGAAAAATAAAAAAGCGAACAAAATGGCTAAAAGGGGAACTTATTTGGAGACCCTCAGTCATAAAAGCAGATGATTTATTTTACCTTATGAAGGAAATCAAAAATGAAAATGTTATCTAAAGCTGCTTTATTCGCAACAACATTAGGTTTATTTACCTCATCAGCATTTGCTGCAAGCATTCCGAGTGAAATTTATCGTCCGAATGGTCAGTTGGTAAAAGTCGATAAACAAGGTAGTGGCGAATATGAAGTTGAATATCGTTTAAAAGGAAATGATGTTCGTGGGTTAGCTAAAAGAGTTATTTCTCATGCACAAAGACATGGTTTTCGTTTAAAAGAATCTGATATTGAGCGTGACGATGCAGATTTAAAATTTAAACGTGGCGATCAAGAACTTGATGTGCAAATTGAAGTGAAAGACCACAACCGTATTGAATATAAAGCGGATTTAGATTTAGATAAAAATTAATTTTGTTTTTTAACTCGGAAAGCGGCCGCTTGCGTTTATGCAAGCGGTCTTTTCAATCGTAGTAAATTCAATAGAATTTACGAAGGATTTCAATATATCTGCTTGAATTTTAGAGGATTTATAGTAAAAAAATTAGGTTGACTATTTTTTTTTTTTTTAGAATAGGATAGTTTTTTCTGACAAACCCTTGTTTTGTTACGAAAGAGCGAGAAAGCCCATTAAATAAAAGGGTAAAATTTTATTCATGTATCATTAGCCTCCATTGGAGGCTTTTTTTATATTTGAAATCTAGAAAAAGACAGTGTTGGTGATGATTTTAACGTTTGTGTGCCCTGTGTTTACTCAATTCTCTTTTTTTTGATCAAAAAAATTCGGTTGACTATTTTTTTTTTTTTTATAATAGGGAAGTTTTTTCATAAAGATACTTTGCGAAAAAGCTAAAAACCCATAAACGATAAAAGGGTAAAAATTTATTCATAATTCCTTTAGCCTCTTAATAGAGGCTTTTTTTTTGCCTGAAATTCAGCTTAGGAAACGTTGTAAAATAACCGAAGAAAATGACCGCTAGTTTTTTCTCGATGGTAAATTTGGTAAAATTCTCCTGAATTAAAATAAAAAAGAGGCAAAAATGTTCGTTGTAGGTCAGCGTTGGATAAGTGAATCTGAAAATAACTTGGGATTAGGGATTGTTTCTGCGGTGGATAACCGTGCCATTACGATTCAATTCCCGGCAGCGGAGGAGGAGCGCATTTATGCGATCGCCGTTGCGCCACTCACTCGAGTGCAATTTCAAGTGGGCGATGTTATCAACGCATCAGAAGGTTGGCAAATGGAGGTTAGCCAAGTCATTGAGAATCAGGGCGTGATTTTATATCTTGGTAAACGTTTAGATACTCAAGAGGAAGTGGTATTGCCCGAAATGGGGCTTGATCATAAAGTGAGTTTTAGCCGTCCTCAAGATCGTTTGTTTTCCGCACAAATAGACCGTTCAGATCGGTTTGCTCTGCGTTATCATGCGCTAAAACACCAACAAGCACAATTTCAATCTCCACTACGTGGGCTGCGTGGAGTAAGAGCCGGACTTATCCCTCATCAATTACATATCGCCAAAGAAGTGGGACAGCGTTTGTCGCCTCGTGTGTTATTGGCGGATGAAGTGGGGCTAGGTAAAACCATTGAAGCCGGTATGATCTTACAACAACAACTGTTTGCCGGCCGTGCAGAGCGAGTATTGATTTTAGTACCTGAAACCTTGCAACATCAGTGGTTAGTGGAAATGCTTCGCCGTTTTAATCTTAAATTCTCGTTATTTGATGAGGAGCGTTGTAGCGATTTTGATAAAGCGGATGCAGATGGTCATGATGTGAGTGAGAACCCATTTGATACGGAATCAATGGTTATTGCTTCGATTGATTGGTTATCGGCGAAACCTCATCGTGCGGAGCAGGTTAAAGCGTGTCAATGGGATATGCTGATTGTTGATGAAGCGCACCATTTAGCGTGGTCGGAAGAGGCTCCTTCTGTGGCTTATCAATTAGTTGAGGCATTAGCCAAACAAATTCCTTCAGTATTGCTTTTAACCGCAACGCCGGAACAACTTGGGCAAGAAAGCCATTTTGCACGTTTAGCTTTGCTAGATTCAGACCGTTTTTATGATTATCAAGCCTTTGCTGAAGAACAAAATGCTTATCAGCCGGTGGCGGATGCGGTTACTACTTTGTTAAGCGATAAACCATTGAGTACGAATGCGCAAAATACGATTTCGGAGCTATTGAGCGAAGAAGATACCGAGCCGATGTTTAAAATCATCAATAGCGAAAAATCATCAGAATCCGACCGCTTACAAGTTCGCCAAGAGTTGATTCAAGAGTTAATTGATCGTCATGGCACCAGCCGTGTGCTATTCCGTAATACTCGCCAAGGGGTAAAAGGTTTCCCACATCGTGAATATCATCAGGTCAAATTGGCAATGCCGGGGCAATATACAAATGCATTGAAAGTGATGAAAATGATGGGGGGCATTAAGCAAAGTGATTTGCTTTATCCGGAACAACTTTTTCAGCGTTTAAATCCTACGGCTCGTTGGGCGGAATTTGATCCTCGTATTAATTGGTTAATTACCTTCTTAAAAAATCATCGTGATGAGAAGGTGCTAGTGATTTGTAAACAGGCGGAAACGGCGATTGCACTTGAACAGATCTTGCGTGAAAAAGAGGCAATTCGTGCAGCGGTGTTCCACGAGCGTATGTCGATTGTTGAACGAGATAAGGCTTCTGCCTATTTTGCTCAGCAAGAAGAAGGCGCGCAGGTACTCATTAGTTCAAGCATTGGTTCGGAAGGGCGAAATTTCCAATTTGCCAGCGATTTGGTGTTATTTAATTTGCCGGATCATCCAGATGTGTTAGAACAAAGCATTGGTCGCTTGGATCGTATTGGGCAGAAAAATGATATTAAAATTTATGTGCCTTGCTTTGAGGATTCTGCTCAAATTGTGTTGGCAGAATGGTATCACAAAGGTTTAAATGCTTTTGAGGAAACGTGTCCGATGGGGGCTACGCTCTTTGATGAGTATCATGAGAAGTTGCAAGGCTATTTAGATAATCCACAAGCGGACGGATTTGACGAATTTCTTACCAAAGTAAATCAACGCCAAAAAGTGTTAAAAGCGGCACTTGAAAAAGGGCGAGATCGTTTATTAGAGCTTAATTCTAATGGCGGAGAAGCTGCGCAACAATTAGCAGCAGCGATAGCAGAACAAGATAATCAACCTCAATTAGTAAATTTTGCTTTAAATCTTTTTGATGTGATCGGTTTGGAACAAGAAGACTTAGGCGAACAAAGCATTGTGATTAGCCCGACTGGGCATATGCTCGTGCCGGATTTCCCGGGGCTTGCGGAAGAAGGTAGCACGGTAACTTTTGATCGCCAATTAGCCTTGATGCGTGAGGAAGTGGAATTTTTAACTTGGGATCACCCAATGATTCGTCATGGTATTGATTTAATCACATCGGGCGATATTGGAAAATCGGCGGTGTCGCTGTTAGTGAATAAAAACTTACCAGCAGGCACATTGCTACTTGAGGCGATTTACATTGTGGAAACGCAAGCACCGAAAGGGCTTAATTTGACTCGCTTCTTACCACCTACGCCAATTCGTATTTTATTAGATAATAAAGGCAACGATATGGCTGCTCAGGTCTCTTTTGCCGGTTTGGAAAAGCAATTGAAGCCGGTAAATAAGCAGATGGCAAATAAAATTGCGAAAATGGCACGTACAAATGTCGAGAAGATGATTGGTGCGAGTGAACAGAAAGTTGTAGCGCAAGCCGAAGCGATCATTGCTGAAGCAAAAGCGGAAGCGAATAGCAAATTAAAAGCCGAATTACACCGCTTGGAAGCGTTAAAATCGGTCAATAAAAACATTCGGGCAGATGAAATTGCAACGTTAGAGCAACAGCTTAATGATACACTCACGCAATTAGATCTTGCTACTTGGCGACTTGATTGCTTGCGTGTCATTGTGAGCAATCAAAGCTAGTTAAAATTGTAGGGAGAAATTATATTTGCCCTAAACAATTTATGGTGCATCAGGGCGAATGTGATTCGCCCCTACAACTTATAAATAGATTTTAAACCTGTGGTACATATCCCACATGATTTCGGAAATATATGGCACTTATTGAATATCATCCACCTTTAGAACCTTTTTTAGATGAGGTTTACCGAGATAACCATATTTTGGTCATCAACAAACCGAGCGGATTGCTCTCTGTTCCAGGGAATCGCCCTGAATACTATGACAGCGCAATGACACGGGTTCAGCAAAAATATGGCTTTACCGAACCGGCTCATCGTTTAGATATGGCTACAAGCGGTATTTTATTGTTCGCATTAAGCAAAGTGGCAGAAAAAGAGTTAAAACGCCAGTTCCGAGAGCGTGAGCCGAAGAAACACTATATTGCGTTACTTTGGGGTAAATTAGGCGAGCGAGTAGGGGATAAGGGCGTGATGAATTTTCCTCTAATTTGTGATTGGGAAAATCGTCCTCGTCAAAAAATCTGCTATGAACGAGGTAAAAAAGCGGTAACACATTATGAAGTGTTGGCGCATTTACCGAATAATACAACACGAGTTAAATTAACGCCCATTACTGGACGCTCTCATCAGCTAAGGGTTCATTCACTAGCATTAGGACACCCGATTCTTGGCGATAAATTTTATGCGAACCCATTAGCGAAAAGCCTAGCATCTCGTTTGTGTTTACATGCGGAAAGTCTAACCATTACCCACCCGATAACAGGGGAATTGATGACGTTTAGTGCGGAGGCTGATTTTTAATAAAATTTATGTAGAAGTATATATTATACTTTTACCAGAAATTAATAGAACATCTAATAAATATTTATATGGATATTCTAACATAATGGATAAATCAGGCACTCAATAATCAGATATCAATACAACAAGCCTCTTGATTTGTAGGTGTATGAAATCCATTCATATTAAAAAGGAAAATAATTCAGCGGGTAAATATAGCCTTTTTATTGCCGAAGTGGAAAGATTCTCTTAGGATTAAAGACAACAAAATTAAATCAATAACAAGGAGAATAAAATGGCTAAAACATTACCTTTACACGCAGATACCGTTGGATCATATTTACGTACAGATGCTTGGAAACAGGCTCATGCAGACTATAAAGCAGGTAAAATTTCATTAGAAGCTCGTGATGAAATTGTCGAGCAAGAAGTTAAAAATCTGGTTGAAGCACAATTAGCCGCCGGAATTCAGGTGGTAACCGATGGCGAATTTCATCGCTCTTGGTGGCATATTGATTTCTTAGAAAATTTAAATGGCATTGAAGGTTATGTGCCGGAAAAAGCCTATGCGTTTAAAGGCGTAGAAGTTCGTCCTTATAATACCCGTTGTTGTGGTAAAGTTTCTTGGAATCCAAATCACCCTTTTATTGCACATTTTAAAAAGTTTAATGGGATTGTAGCCGGGCGAGCAGTGGCGAAATTTACTATTCCAAGTCCAAACCAGCTGATGTATCCAATTCAATGGGATACTGGTGTTTATGCAACACGTGAAGAATTTGCCAAAGATGTGCAACAGGCTTATAAAGAGGCAATTAAAGCGTTCTATGAAGCCGGTTGCCGTTATTTACAAATTGACGATGTTTATTGGGGATCGCTTTGCAACAATTATCAGCAACCGACCTTTGAAGCCGATAAAGCACAAGCGGTGGCAAACATTCAAGCTATTTTAGCCGATAAACCGGCAGATTTAACCATTACTACCCACGTTTGTCGTGGTAACTATAAATCTTCTTATCTTTTAAGCGGGGCTTACGATCCTATTGCCGATGGATTATTTGCTCAAACCAATTATGATGGTTATTTCCTTGAATATGATGATGAACGTTCTGGCGGTTTTGAACCCCTCAAGCATTTTGCCAATAACAAAGGGCGTGTTGTGTTAGGCTTAATCAGTTCTAAATTCCCTGAACTTGAAGATAAAGAGCAAATTAAAGCCCGAATTCTGGAAGCGGCAAAATATGTGCCATTAGAACAACTCTGCTTAAGCCCACAGTGTGGTTTTGCTTCTACCGAAGAAGGCAATATTATGACTGAAGCCCAACAATGGGCAAAAGTACGCCATGTGGAAGAAATTGCCAAAGAAATTTGGGGCGAAGATTAGTTAGAAAAGTGATAAAAAAGACCGCTTGTGGAGGGGAGAGCAGAATGACAAGCGGTCTTTTTTTAGCTGATTTTTACATATTTTTTCTGGCGTTCAGCCAACCATTCGGAAAGAAAGAGTGCCAATAGCGAAATTGCAATAGCAACAGCACAAAGACGTGCGGCGGCGAGTTCACCGTTTGGTGTTTCGATAAAGGTAAATAGTGCAGCCGGAATAGTTTGGGTTTGATTTGGTATATTGGAGACAAAGGTTATTGTTGCACCAAATTCTCCGAGTGAACGGGCAAAACCTAACACCGCACCGGCAATAATACCTGAAAATGAAAGAGGAAGATTGAGGGTAAAAAAGACCTTAATCGGTGTGGCACCTAACGTTCTGGCTGCTTGTTCCAACTTAGGATCAATAGCATCAAAGGCTAGACGGATAGAGCGAACCATTAGCGGAAATGCCATGACCATTGAGGCTAATACCGCCCCTTTCCAAGAAAAGCTAAACGAAAAGTGAAACCACTCCCATAGGTATCGCCCAATAACGCCTCGTTTTGCCATTGAGATTAGAAGCAAATACCCAATAACAACGGGAGGAAGCACCAAAGGTAAATGTACAATGCCATTGAGTAAACTTTTTCCCCAGAAATTTTTACGGGAGAGAATCCAAGCAATCCAGATTGCTAAAGGTAAGGCTAAGATAATCGCAATAGAGGCGACTTTTAAACTCAAAAAAATGGCATCAAGTTCTTGTTGTGAAAATATCATCATCAGAAAACCAAGAGCAAGCGGTCGTAAAATATTTTAAGATTACGACCGCTTGTATTTGTTGAGATTATTGAACAGGATAGAAACCCGCTGCTTCAAATTTTGCTTTAGCTTCAGGGGTTTTTAAGAAATCTAAAAATTTCTTCGCTTCGGGCTTGCTGCTTGTCGTTGCTGCTGGGTAAACCACTTCGCCATAGCTCTCTTGAGGGAATACCGCCACAATTTTTACTTTATCTGCTGAGACCTTCGCATCCGTAGAATAAACAATCCCTAGAGGTGCTTCATTGCGTTCAACAAAGGATAATGCATCTCGCACATTTTTAGCTCGAGCCAGTTTGTTTTCAACATCGCCCCATACGTTGTAGTATTCAAGCGCTTTTTTCGCATATTTACCCGCTGGAACGTGATCCGGATCGCCTACAGAAAGATAGCTGTCAGCTAATTCTTTGCTGAAATTTACAGATTGAATGTTCTCGGCTTGAATTTTGCTAGAAATAGGCGCAATAAGCACAAGATCATTTTTGACTAACATTTCAATATTTTGGGTTTTAGTTGGTTGTTTCTCTTTAACGTAGTCCATCCACTTCGTATCGGCGGAAATAAAAACATCGGCAGGTGCATCTTGTTCAATTTGTTTGGCCAAAACAGAGGAAGACGCAAAAGAGAAGGTTACCTTATCTTGAGGGTATTTTTGTTCGAAATCTTTATTGATTTCTTGCAAAACATTAGTCATAGAAGCCGCAGCGAATACGGTAATATTTTCTGCAGAAACGGTTGTTGAAAGTAAGGCAAAAGCACTTGTCAAAGCAAGTGTGGTTAATGTTTTTTTCATATTAAGTTCCTTAAAAATTGGCACGAGAGAACAACGGGTAAGATAATTCCTAATTTGGCAAAATCTCTCTCGTGCAATCCGTGGCAATGAAATTAGGAACGTAATCCTACCCCCTTCTCGATCAGTGAGAAGGCAATCCAGTATAACACAATTGTAAAACAACCCAATACGATAAATGTATAAATGACAGGGACATCACTAATCCCTAAAAAACCATAGCGAAAGCCATTGATCATATAGACAATCGGATTGAATTTAGATACCTGTTGCCAAAATTCAGGTAAGAGCGAAATCGAATAAAACACACCACCTAAATAAGTTAGGGGAGTCAGTACAAAGGTTGGAATTAACCCTACATCATCAAAAGATTTCGCAAAAATTGCATTGATTAAGCCGCCTAAAGCAAAGCTGATTGTTGTGAGTAATAAGGTAATCAGAATAATTGCCCAAGAATGAATATCAAATGACACAAAACAAAGAGCAACTAACATCACGAGAATACCAGCCAAGCCGCCACGCATTATGCTCCCAGCAACATATCCCCAAATAATATCGTGGCTAGAAAGCGGCGAAACGAGTAATTCTTCGTAGGTTTTGGTAAATTTGCCTAAAAAGAAAGAGGACGCGGTATTAACGTAAGAAGCTGTAATTGCTGTCATCATCACTAAACCGGGCGCGATAAATTGCATATAGCTGACGCCGTGCATATCGCCGATTCGCCCACCAATCAATTTCCCAAAAATCAAAAAATAGAGTGTGGTTGTAATAATTGGAGGGACGAGCGTTTGCTTCCAAATACGTAGTACTCGGCGAGATTCTTTGGTTGCAAGGGTTAAAAAGCCTGTTAAATTCATATTAGTTTGCCATTTTCATAAAAAGCTCTTCCAAGCGGTTGGATTTATTCCGCATGCTCAACACTTCAATGTTATGCCGAGCCAGCTGTTGGAAGAGATTAGTTAAACCTTGTTTACGTTTGACTTCAACTTCAATTGTATTTTCATCTAACCATTGATATTGATAATGCTCAATGACAAGCGGTTGATTTTTCTCTGAATGTTGCAAATCCAGCACAAAAGTTTCAGTTTCCAATTTAGAGAGCAGGGTTTTCATCGAAGTATTTTCAATGAGTTTTCCATTTTGAATAATGCCGATATTACGGCATAAATTTTCCGCTTCTTCCAAATAATGGGTCGTCAGAATAATGGTTGTGCCTTGTTGATTGAGTTCTCGGAGAAAATCCCAAAGCGAACGGCGAAGTTCAATATCAACCCCTGCTGTTGGTTCATCTAGTATGAGGAGTTTCGGTTGGTGCATTAATGCTCTGGCAATCATCACACGTCTTTTCATACCACCGGAAAGTTCACGGGTAAGATGATGACGTTTTTCCCACAAATCGAGCTTTTTCAGCCATTTTTCAGCATAAACTAAGGCTTCTTTTAGTGGAATACCATAGAAGCCGGCTTGTTGAGTGAGTACATCAATTACTTTCTCAAACTGGTTAAAATTAAACTCTTGAGGAACTAAGCCAATTTGTTGCTTTAATTGCACTTTTTGGTTATCTAGGTCGTAGCCAAAAACCTTGACCGTACCGCTGGTTTTATTCACTAAGGAGCTAATAATACCGATAGTCGTTGATTTCCCTGCGCCATTATGTCCGAGGAGCGCATAAAAATCGCCTTGTTCAACGATAAGATCAATGCCTTTTACTGCCTGAACACCAGTCGGGTAAGTCTTTACCAAATTTTGGATTTCTAATGCATACATAGCTTTACTTTGTTTTTGTATGTGCCTTTGGATTAGCAACGGCACGAATGGTAGATTCATCGATTTCAGCATCAAATGCTTGTCTGAGTAACATTAGCTTTTCATCTGAAAAAAGCGCATTTTTAGCATCTACGGTTAATTGTTCAAAGATAGCTCGGCGAATTTCAAGGGGCGTTTTGTTTTCAGCACTTTCGCCAAGCGTTAATTGATAAGTAAAGCCCTTTTCTAATAATGCTGTTGCAAGGCTTTGACGAGATTCCAGATTGTCTAAATGTGCCATAGCCGGTTTGAGTACTAAATGTAATTCGTTATTTTGGGTATCACTTAAATAGCTATTTAAGGCAAGCTGACGAGATAATCCGCCTAATGCTAATTCATTGACTAATTTACACCATTTATCTTGTTCACAAGAGAGTGAGATTGTTTTTTCAACCAGCTCAGGCGTTCTTTCTTGTAAGATCGCTCGTTTGATATCAGAAGGTTTGGCACTTTCGTCTTGATTTTCTAATTCGGGATTGAGCCAGGTCCAACGATAATCTTCATCGTTTGTTGGTTTAGCAGTTGCAACCGGTTTAGTGACCGTTTTTTCACGTGTTGTTTGTTGCTGTTGTGCAACCGCTAAATTCATAAAACGTTCTTGAAGATTAGCCGGTTGCTTATTCGTATTGATTGGCTTAGGGATAACTAACTCAGGCTTTTTTTTTTCTGTTTGATCGAGCTGAGCTTGCGTTTCTTGTAGCTGTTTACGAGCTTGCATTGCAACCAATGCCGCTGAAACACCTTGTGTTGGTGTTTCAGTTGAAGTTGGTGCATTCACATTTGGTGAATAAGCGGTCGCATTTTGCGATACTTTTGCAAAATGTTCATTATTTTGAACCGCTTGTGTTGACGAAGACTCTTTCGCTAAACGCTCACGTAATTGAGCAATATTATCCTGTGCAGTACGTGTCGGTTGTTGAACAATTTGTTGTGGCGCAACGCTGTTTTGAGTTTGCTGAGGTGCAACATTCAGGTTAATGGCTTCTGTACGCTTAGGGTGGAAAGCCAATGCACGCAAGAACGTCATCTCAACACCTGAACGCTGTTCAGGGGCGAGAGGAAGTTCTTTTTTACCCATCAAAATTACTTGGTAGAAGAATTGGATATCCTCCGGTGCCATTTGTTTGGCAAGAAAATGGATTGCACTCTCTTCTTGCTCGGCAGATTTGACCAATTGTAACATAGCAATTTGATGTAGCACTTCTGCAACATCATTAAGGAGTTGGTTCCAATCAACCCCTTTCTCGGCTACATTTTGGATAACTGCCATGACTTTTTCGCCATCAGCATTGGCTAGTGCCATAATTAGTTCAAGAGGCTGATGATCATCAATTAACCCAAGCATTTGGCTGACCGCAGAAAGCGTTACATTGGCATTAGTAACCGCAATAGCTTGATCCGTTAAACTTAATGAATCCCGAATACTGCCTTCAGCCGCTTTCGCTAATTTTTCGATAGCCGCAGTTTCATAGGGAATTTGCTCTGCTTTTAAAATGAATTCTAAATGATGAGCAATTTGCGTTTGATCGAGCGCACGCAAATGAAATTGCATACAGCGAGAGAGGATTGTAATCGGTAATTTTTGTGGGTCAGTGGTTGCCAGCAAAAACTTGACGTATTCAGGAGGTTCTTCAAGGGTTTTTAATAACGCATTGAAGCTATGACGAGAGAGCATATGCACTTCGTCAATCAGGTAAACCTTAAAGCGTCCAACTGTAGGTTTGTATTGAACGTTATCCAATAATTCACGGGTATCTTCAACTTTGGTACGTGAAGCCGCATCAATCTCAATCAGATCAATAAAACGCCCTTCTTCAATGGCTTTACAGTTAGCACATTCTCCGCAAGGCGTAGCCGTAATACCGGTTTCGCAGTTTAGCCCTTTGGCAAATAAACGGGCAATAGAGGTTTTACCAACACCACGAGTACCTGAAAAAAGATAGGCGTGATGAAGTCTGCCTTCTCGTAAACCATTTTCGAGGGCAGATAAAACGTGTTGCTGTCCAACAACTTCAGAAAAACGTTGTGGGCGCCATTTACGGGCTAAAACTTGATAACTCATATTTGGGGAAATTAATGACCTTCAAAGCTCACAAGTGTGAAAGATTTGATGCCTTCTTGCTCTAAGCGTTCTTTACCGCCTAAATCAGGTAACCAAATCACGAAAGCAGCGTGTTCTACTTTACCACCTAAACGGCGAATGAGTTTTGCAGTGGCATCAATAGTGCCGCCGGTTGCTAATAAGTCATCAATCATTAACACATTATCTTGTGTATTGATTGAGTCGGTGTGAATTTCTAATGTATCTTCGCCATATTCTAAAGCGTAAGATTGCGAAATCACTTCACGAGGGAGTTTTTTCGGCTTACGAACCAATACAAAAGGCACACCTAACGCTAAAGCCACTGGCGCACCAAAAATAAAGCCACGAGATTCTGTGCCAACAATTTTGGTAATTCCTTTATCTTTAAATTCTGCCACAATCGCATCAATGGTCGCTTGGAATGCTGCAGGTACTTCAAGTAATGAAGTGATATCACGGAAAATAATGCCTTCTTTTGGATAGTTAGGAATAGATTTGATAGACGATTTAATTAAATCTAATTGGTTCATTTTTTAGCCTTTTATAAAAAACAAAATAACTTAAAGAATTTAGACAAAAATGATCAAAAAAACAAGGAATATCGTTGATAAATTCAAAAAAATAACCGCTTCATCTCCAAGCGGTCATTTTTTCAACGTGATTTACAAACATTTAGCCGGTTTGGGTAATCCAGCAATTTTCGTAGCTTGTTTAGCCGGTCCATCAGGAAACAGTCGTTGTAAGTAACGGCTATTGCCTTTTTCTTCGCCAAATCTTTGCGACATTGCTTTAACCAGCATTCGAATTGCCGGCGAAGTTTTGTACTCTTGATAGAAATCTCGGACTAACCAGATAATTTCCCAATGTTCTTCTGTTAATTGAATTTGCTCTTTTTCGGCAATTTTTTCAGCTAATTCAACTGACCAGTCATCAAGATTTTTAAGATAACCGCTTTCATCCGTTGGGTAGCTATTTTGGTTTAATTCAATGGTATGCATAAAATAAAAAGTGCCACAGCAAGTGGCACTCCCAAAAATTTAAGAATTAGTCGTCACTACCTAATACACCAAAGATTTGTAAGAAGCTTACAAAGAGGTTGTAGATAGATACGTATAAGTCTACAGTTGCACGAATATAGTTAGTTTCGCCACCGTGAATAATATTGCTGGTTGCCAATAGAATTGCACCACTTGAGAAGATAACAAATAATGCGCTCATCGCTAAACTTAGCGCTGGCATTGCAAGGAAGATATTAGCGATAATACCAACTAAAAGCACAACAAATAATGCCATCATCATACCACCTAAAAAAGACATATCTTTTTTCGTGGTTAATACATAAGCTGAGCAAGCAAAGAATACTAATGCGGTTGCACCTAATGCAAGTGCTACGGCATCGCCTAAGCCAGCACCTAAATAACGATTTAAAATAGGACCAAGGGTGTAGCCTAAGAAACCTGTTAAAGCAAATACGCTTAAAATACCAGCACCGCTATTTGCTGTTGCATTAGTTAAAAATAATAAGCCATAAAAACCCACTAATAATCCCCACCAAGGTAGTGCTGGTGCATTCATTGTCATTGCAATAAAAGCTACTACAGCAGAGAAAGTGAGAGTCATACCTAATAGAAGATAGGTGTTACGCAACACTTTATGTGTGCTAATTAAAGATTCACGACGAGCATAGCCCTGTGTTAAACGATTTTCCATATATTCTCCTAAGAAACGGAAAGTCAAAAATTCATTTGCTATTTATGGGCGAAAAACCATAAATCAAGTGCAAAATTATCTGTAATTTCACGTAAAGTCAATCGAAAAATCAGTTCAAAATGTGATAAACTCTTCTCATAAATTTTCTTTCTGCAAGCCACAACAATGAAACTGAATTTTCCAACTTATTTAACTTTATTTCGGGTCGCTCTGATTCCGCTTTTTGTCGTTGCATTTTATCTGCCAACCCCTTATGCACCAGAAATCTCGACTCTGATTTTTTTTATTGCTTCTATTACCGATTTATTTGATGGCTATTTAGCCCGTAAGTGGAATCAAACCACAAGATTGGGCGCATTTTTAGATCCGGTTGCCGATAAAGTACTTGTTGCAGCAGCTTTTGTTTGCGTGGTCGAGTATTACCACACGTGGTGGATTACCATTCCGGTAAGCATTATGATCGGGCGAGAAATTATTATTTCAGCATTAAGAGAGTGGATGGCTGAAATTGGTGAAAGAGCGAGCGTTGCCGTTTCTATTTGGGGGAAAGTGAAAACAACAGCTCAAATGTTGGCATTAGGCGGTATGCTATGGCGACAAAGTGAATTTATGGAAATTCTTGCATTTATCTTACTTTACATCGCAGCTATTTTAACCATTTGGTCGATGTTGCAATATCTACAGGCCTCAAAAGGCAGTTTATTAAAATCCTAATAATTCGATATTATGTAGTTGCACAAAAGCCAATTTTAAGAAAATTTGTGTAGGGGGGGGGATCCTCGCCCGAATATTGGTTTTACGGGTGGGGATAAACCCCACCCCTACGAACAAAATTGAATGTTTGTATAAGTATTACATAATGTTGCAAAAATTCTTAATATCTCCCTACAACCCTATGTCAAAATTCGATTCCAAACAATTCCTTGCGGATACACCACATAACCCCGGTGTTTATCGTATGTATGACGATAAAGGCACGATTATCTATGTCGGCAAAGCAAAAGATTTAAAAAAACGTCTGTCGAGCTATTTTCGTAGCACTCTTGCCAGCCGAAAAACTGAAGCCTTGGTATCGCAAATTGCTCATATTGATACCACCATTACCCATTCGGAAACCGAAGCCTTACTGTTGGAACACAATTACATTAAGGAAAATCAGCCGAAATATAATGTGTTGCTACGTGATGATAAATCTTACCCTTATATTTTGCTCACCAAACACCAGCATCCACGTTTAGCCAGCTTTCGGGGAAGCAAAAAAATTGCAGGGGAATATTTTGGGCCTTACCCAAATGCAGGGGCGGTGCGGGAAACCTTAAATCTGCTACAAAAACTGTTTCCGATCCGCCAGTGTGAAGACAGCTACTACAAAAACCGTTCTCGCCCTTGTTTACAATATCAAATCGGGCGTTGCCTTGCCCCTTGCGTGGAAGGCATTTATTCCCAACGAGAGTACGATCAACAGGTGGAGTATGTTCGCTTGTTTTTACAAGGCAAAGATCAGCAAGTGATCGAACATTTGATTAGCAAAATGGAAAAAGCAGCGGAAGATCTGGATTTTGAAGCTGCCGCTCGTTTTCGAGATCAAATTCAGCAGGTGCGAGCGGTCACTGAAAAGCAATTTGTATCGAATGAACGTCTAGACGATCTCGATATTATTTCGATTGCCTATCAACACGGTATCGCTTGCGTGCATATTCTGTTTGTGCGACAAGGGAAAGTGTTGGGTAGCCGAAGCTATTTCCCAAAAGTGCCGAACCATACCGAACTCGCTGAATTGAGCGACACTTTTATCGGGCAATTCTATTTGCAGATGAACCAACATCGCACCATTCCACATCAAATTATTATCGATCACCCCGTGAGCGAAGTGGAAGCCTTAGAAAAGGTGTTATCGGAACAAGCAGGACATAAAGTGAGTATTACCGACAAGGTGCGAGGCGAAAAAAGCCGTTACCTTGCGCTTGCTAAAACCAACGCAATGGCGGCACTGACTTTGCAACTCAAGCAAGATGCTCGTATCCAAACCCGTTATGAAGCCTTGCAAGCGGTGCTTTCTTTGCCAAAAATTGCAAGAATGGAATGTTTCGACATCAGTCATACGATGGGCGAACAAACGGTCGCTTCTTGCGTAGTGTTTGATGAAAATGGCCCGTTAAAATCCGACTATCGCCGTTTTAACATTGAAGGTATTACAGGGGGCGATGATTATGCCGCAATGGAACAAGCTCTGCTCAAACGTTACGATAAACCGCTACCGCCTGAAAAAATCCCCGATATTATCTTTATTGACGGCGGAAAAGGACAGTTAAACCGAGCCTTAGAAACCTTTGCCAATCTCAAAGTGGAATGGGATAAATCCAAACCATTACTTATCGGCGTAGCAAAAGGCGTAGAACGCAAGGCAGGGCTAGAAACCTTGCTGATCAGCAAATGGGACAAGGAAATCCACTTACCCCCCGACAGCCCTGCGTTACATTTAATTCAGCACATCCGTGATGAATCCCATAACCACGCCATTAGCGGACACCGCAAAAAACGGCAAAAAGCCTTTACCGAAAGCGGTTTAGAGTCAATCGCCGGAGTTGGGGCTAAACGTCGCCAAGCTTTACTGAAATATCTTGGTGGTATGCAAGGGGTAAAAGCCGCGACTTTAGAAGAAATCCAGTCTGTACCTGGGATTTCAGCTTCCCTTGCGGAAACGATTTTTGATACCTTACATCATAGTTAGCGGTCATTTTCAATGCAAAGCATAGATAAAATTAAGCTCTATCGTTATCGAATTCCTTGTCAAACCGGTGTTGTGTTGCGAAAACAGCCATTAGTTGAGCGACAAGGTTTTATCATTCAACTGGAACGTTCGGGAAAAATGGGATTTGGCGAAATTGCGCCTTTACCGACCTTTAGCACCGAAACGCTAGAAATGGCAGAGCAGCAGTTAAAACGCTGGTGTCAAAGTCCTACGCAAAATGTGGAAGAGCTATATCCTTCGGTAGCATTCGGATTGAGCTGTGCTTTAGCAGAATTAGAGGGAAGTTTAGACGAAGAGGGGGCATTTGAATCCGCCTTGCTATGTGATGGAAATATGGCAGCATTTAAGGAAAAACTTGCGCAAACAGGCTCATCTCTGGCTAAAATCAAGATTGGTTTTGATGCTAAGCAAGAAGGGCTATTGGCAAATAGATTATTAACTGAATTTCCTCAATTACAGCTACGCTTAGATGCTAATCGAGCTTGGCAACAGGATCAAGCGGTCGAATTTGCACAACAAATTGCAAAATCATTGCGTTTCCGCATTCAATTTATTGAAGAGCCTTGCCAAACGCCTAGCTTGTCTCGTCAGTTTGCACAACTTACAGGGATTGCGATTGCTTGGGACGAAACGGTAAGAGAGGCTGATTTTTGTGTTAAAAAAGAACCTTATTTAAATGCGATTGTCATTAAACCTACCTTAGTGGGCTCTTTGGCTAAATGTATTGATCTCATTCAACAAGCACATCAGCAAGGTTTGCAAGTAGTCATTAGCTCAAGTATCGAATCCAGTCTAGGATTAAGTCAATTAGCTCGTATTGCCAAACAGTATACCCCTGAAAGCGTTGCCGGCTTGGATACCTTGCATTTAATGAAGGTACAATTAGTAAGGGGGTGGAACGGATCATCGTTACCGTTAGCTGATCTGCAAAGCGAATTTATTGAACCGATACAATTTGCATAAAAATCAGATATTATGTTGCAGCTGCTCGAAATTTTATTTAATTTCTCCCCCTCCGTTTACGGAGGGGGGATAGGGGGGAGGGAAAATACTTTAACTTTACTCATTATATATTATTTCCCCTCCCTCAGCCTTCGGCAGCTCCCTCCGTAAACGGAGGGAGCGAAGGTCTTTGAGCTAAATGATTCTTTGTTCAACTGTTACAGAATGCCGTAAAACCAAGAAAAAACGACCGCTTGTAAAGTGAAAAGCGTATAATGATACAAGACGATAAGAGGAAAAATAAAATGAGATTAGATAAATTTATTGCAGAAAATACGGGACTTACGCGTTCACAAGCTGCAAAAGCATTGAAAAGCGGTTTAGTGACCGTAAATCAAAAGGTTGAAAAAAGTGGTTCAGTAAAAATTTCTGCTCAGGATGAAATTCGCTATGATGGCGAATTATTGGAATGGATGGACGAAGGGCAGTATTTTATGTTGTATAAACCGCAAGGCTATGTTTGCTCTCACGATGATGGCGAATATCCAACGGTGTTCCAATTTTTTGACTATCCATTAATGACTAAATTACATACAGCTGGGCGTTTGGATGTAGATACTACGGGGCTTGTTCTTTTAACCGATGACGGTAAATGGTCTCATCGTATTACCTCGCCGAAACACCATTGTGAAAAAACATATTTAGTGACATTAGCTGATCCGGTTGAGGATTTTTATGCTCAACGATTTGAAGAAGGCATTTTATTACGAGGCGAACGAGAGCCTTGTTTACCGGCAAAAATGGAAGTACTAGATGACTATAATGTAAATTTAACCATAAGTGAAGGACGATATCATCAGGTTAAACGGATGTTTGCGGCATTGGGAAATAAAGTTGAAGCCTTACATCGTTGGCGCATTGGTGATGTTGTATTAGATGAAAATTTACAAGAAGGGGAGTTTCGCCCTTTAACGGAAGATGAAATGGGGAGTTTTTAATGACTGAAAGAAAACCACATCCGTGCTTTTTTATTATTCTCGGGATGATGGCTATGTTGCCGCCTTTGGCTATTGATATGTATTTACCTTCATTCCTTGATATCGCACGGGATCTTAATGTTTCTCAAGAAAAAGTGCAAACTACGCTCGCTGTTTTTACCTTTGGCTTTGCGACAGGACAATTGTTTTGGGGTCCAATAGCAGATAGTTTTGGGCGAAAACCGATTATTTTAATTGGTTTGATGGGGGCTGCTGTGGCAGCTTATTTCCTCACTCACGTAGATAATATTGAAACCTTTTATGTTTTAAGATTGATCCAGGGCTTGTGTGGCGCTGCGCCTGCTGTCGTATTAGGGGCTTTAGTTAGAGATTTATTTGAGCGTAACCGATTTGCACAAATGATGTCAGTTATTATGATTATCTCGATGTTAGCGCCCTTATTAGCTCCGATTATGGGGGGCTATATTGCCAAATACTTTCATTGGCATTCCATTTTTTACACTCTCGTGGCAATGGGCGTTGTTTGTGTCGTTCTCGTTTCGTGGAAAATCCCGGAAACCTTATCTACGGAAAAACGCCAACCATTAAAATTCGGGCAAGTATTAAAGAACTTTGCTTCTTTACTATCACATAAAGCGACTTTAGGTTATGTGTTAGTCGGTGGTTTAACGTTTGCTGGAATGTTTTGTTTCTTAACATCCGGCTCGTTAGTCTATATCGGTATTTATGGTGTGTCGCAAGAATATTTTGGCTATTTCTTTATGCTGAATATGATCGTAATGCTTTCTATGACGGTATTAAATGGTCGGTTAGTAACCAAACTAGGGTCAGAGAAAATGCTGCGTATTGGTTTAACCATGATGTTATTGGCAGGTATTTGGCTTGCGATCGTTGCAACCTTTAGATTAGGATTCTGGGCAATGGTTGTCGGGGTGCCGTTTTATGTAGGTATGCTTTCAACGATTGGTAGTAATGCGACCGCAGCGGTGCTGGATCGTTATCCTCAAATGGCAGGAACGGCAAATGCTGTTGCAGGCGTGGCTCGTTTTGGGATTGGTTCATTAGTGGGAGCATTGCTTTCACAAATTGCTGTGACAAGTGAAAAGCCTATGCTTTATGCGATGGCAATGTGTGTAACATCAGCTGCAGTGATTTATTATTTTTGTTGTTATCGTTCGACAAATATTCAAAAAGCATAAAATGATGTAGAAAATAAGCGGTTTCTTTTCCTTTTTAGGTGATTAAACCGCTTTTCTTTTTAAAGAATATTCTGCTTTCTCTGTGCTTCTTTCCCCTTTTTCTCCCTTTTTATGCTATAATCTTGCACAATTTTGCCTTGCTAGTAAGGCTTTCTTTTTAATAAATGAGATTAGGAAATTTCAATGAGCGAATTAGCCAAAGATATTACTCCCGTCAGTATTGAAGACGAACTGAAAACGTCTTATCTCGACTATGCGATGTCTGTTATTGTCGGACGTGCGCTTCCCGATGTGCGTGATGGTTTAAAACCTGTACATCGTCGCGTGCTGTTTTCTATGGATCAAAACAGCAATACATTTAACCGCCCTCACGTTAAATCTGCTCGTGTTGTGGGTGATGTTATCGGTAAATACCACCCTCACGGCGATTCAGCAGTATATGACACCATTGTACGTATGGCGCAGCCATTTTCGCTTCGTTATATGTTAGTGGACGGGCAGGGTAACTTTGGTTCGATTGATGGTGATGCTCCGGCGGCAATGCGTTATACCGAAGTACGTATGCAAAAAATTACTCAGGAATTATTAACGGATTTAGATAAAGAAACCGTGGATTACTCGCCAAACTATGATGGCAAGGAGATGATTCCTGATGTTCTTCCAACCAAAATTCCGGCATTGCTTGTAAATGGTTCATCAGGTATTGCGGTTGGTATGGCTACCAATATTCCGCCTCATAACTTAAATGAAGTATTAGATGGCTGTTTGGCGTACATTGAAGATGAGCAAATTTCAATTGAAGAGCTAATGCGTCATATCCCTGGTCCTGATTTCCCTACAGGGGCGATTATCAATGGACGTAAAGGGATTGAAGAAGCTTATCGCACGGGGCGAGGTAAAGTTTATGTTCGTGCGAAAGCAAGTGTAGAAACGACTGATAAAGGTCGTGAGCAAATCGTTGTGACTGAATTGCCTTACCAAGTTAATAAAGCAAAATTAATCGAAAAAATTGCGGAATTGGTAAAAGACAAGAAAATCGAAGGTATCAGTAAAATTGATGATTATTCGGATAAAAAAGGTATCTCGATTGTTATTGAAGTGAAACGTGATGCAGTAGCCGAAGTGGTACTTAATCATCTTTATTCACTTACCCAAATGCAGGTAACTTTTGGTATCAATATGGTGGCATTAGACAATGGTCAGCCAAAAGTATTGAACCTCAAGCAGATTATAGAAGCCTTCGTGAAACACCGCCGTGAAGTAGTAACACGCCGTACCATTTTTGAGTTACGCAAAGCGCGTGAGCGTGCACATATTTTAGAAGGTTTAGCGATTGCATTAGCTAATATCGATCCTGTGATTGAATTAATTCGTGCATCTAAAACGGCAGATGAAGCTCGTGAAGGTTTATTAGCTCGTGCGTGGGAGCTCGGTAACGTTGCTCCAATGCTAGAAGCCGCAGGCGTTGATGCATCTCGTCCTGAAGATTTACCGGAAGAATTAGGTGTACGTGATGGAAAATACTTCTTATCTGAAGCACAAGCTCGAGCCATTTTAGAATTACGTTTACACCGTTTAACCGGTTTAGAACACGAAAAAATCGTAGATGAATACAAAGCGTTATTGGTGGAAATCGGAGAATTATTGCACATTTTAACTAGCCCGGAACGCTTAATGGAAGTTATCCGTGAAGAGTTAGAGCGCGTGAAATCCGAATTTGGCGATGAGCGCCGTACAGAAATCACGGCAGCATCGGGCGACATCAATATCGAAGATTTAATTGCGCAAGAAGATGTTGTAGTAACACTTTCTCACGCCGGATATGTGAAATATCAACCGTTATCAGACTACGAAGCTCAACGCCGTGGCGGTAAAGGTAAATCGGCAACGAAGATGAAAGAAGATGATTTCATTGAGAAATTATTAGTGGCAAATACGCACGATACTATTCTTTGTTTCTCAAGCCGTGGTCGTTTATATCAATTAAAAGTATATCAATTACCACAAGCAAGCCGTGGTGCACGTGGTACGCCAATCGTGAACATTTTACCGCTTGTTAAAGAGGAAAATGAACGTATTACAGCAATTCTTCCGGTTCCAAATGGTGAATTTAGTGCAGATAAATTCATCTTTATGGCAACAGCAAGCGGCACGGTGAAAAAAGTTTCATTAGATGCGTTTAGTAACGTTCGTTCAAGCGGTCTAATTGCGTTAAAACTTCGCGAAGGCGATGAGTTGATTGGTGTAGATATTACCAACGGAGAGAGCGAGATTATGCTCTTCTCTGCACAAGGTCGAGTTGTTCGTTTTGCCGAAACACAAGTCCGTGGTATGGGACGTGTTGCGACAGGGGTTCGTGGTATTAAACTGGCAACAACAGAAATTTCAGATGAAGTTGAAGATGTTGAAATTGAGACCGTTGAAAACGAAGACACAGAAGAAACATCAAGTGTGAATTTAACGACTGATAAAGTGGTTTCTTTAGTTATTCCACATACGCAAGGCGAAATTTTAACGGTAACGCAAAATGGTTACGGAAAACGTACGGCATTAAGTGAATACCCTGTAAAATCACGTGCAACAAAAGGGGTTGTCTCGATCAAAGTGAATGAGCGTAATGGTAAAGTAGTTGCTGCTGTTCAAGTTGAAGAAAATGACCAAATTATGTTGATTACCGATGCCGGCACGTTAGTCCGCACCCGTGTAAATGAAGTGAGCTTAGTCGGACGTAACACACAAGGCGTTCGTATTATCCGCACTGCTGATGATGAACACGTTGTGAGTTTAGAGCGCATCTGCGATGTGGATGAAGAAGAGGACTTCGAAGAATCCGAAGCGTAAATTATTATAGGGCAAATCACATTTGCCCATTAAATTCATTCACCGTTTACTTGGGGCTAATATAATTAGCCCCTACAAAAACAAATTCCAAACGTTGTGCCATTTCTACATAATCCCTTCATTTTTTGCAAATTGTTTTATAAAAATAACCGCTTCCTTTTTCTTCAATTTGCTTCGCAAACGTTTGCGTAAAATCAAAGAAATCCGTATAATCGCCTCAATTTTTTTACGATGAGGCATTTATGCAAAAATTACGTTATCCTGTTGATTCAAAACCTCCTTTTGGTTTAACCCTTCTTTTAGCCGCTCAGCACCTTTTGGCTGCATTAGGCGGTATTATCGCTGTTCCGCTTGTTATCGGAAATGTGTTAAAACTTCCAACGCCAGATACGATTGTCTTGGTCAATGCAGCGTTATTGGTTTCAGGGATTGTTACCATTATTCAATGTCGAGGGATTGGTCCGATTGGATTACGTTTACCAAGCGTAATGGGCACAAGTTTTACTTTTGTGGCTGCGGCACTTGCCATTGGTTTTAGTGAACACGGTGTTGCCGGTATTTTAGGAGCTTCGCTTGTTGGCTCTCTTGTGATGATTATCGGTAGCTTTTTTATGCCTTATGTGCGTAAATTATTCCCACCGGTTGTTACCGGCGTTGTGGTTATGATGATTGGTCTAAGTCTTATCCCCGTTGCGGTGGATTGGTTTGCCGGTGGTCAAAAAGGTGATCCACATTATGCTGATCCGGCAAATCTTGCGATGGCAACCTTCGTGCTGATTTTAGTGGTCATTTTAGTGCAATGGGGTAAAGGGATTTTCTCGGCAGCGGCTATTGTAATTGGTATGATGGTTGGTTATGTTGTTGCATTAGCATTAGGTTGGATTAACTTTGATGCGGTAAAAAATGCGGATTTAGTGGCAATTCCTCAACCATTGCATTTCGGTTTAGCCTTCCCAATTTCAGGGATTATTGGCATGTCTATTGCTTATTTGGTAACGATTGTGGAATCAAGCGGTAACTTTTTAGCATTAGGTAATGCAACTCAAACAGAAATTACCGGTAAACATTTACGTGGCGGTGTACTTTGTGATGGTTTAGGTTCTGCTTTAGCGGCGATTATGTCCACGACACCATTTTCATCTTTTGCTCAAAATATTGGGGTAATCTCTTTAACCGGTGTGGCAAGTCGCTATGTTGTTACCGTCATGGGCGTATTATTAGTGCTTGCTGGAATTTTCCCTTGGTTAGGTGCGTTAATCGTTTCCATTCCTAGCCCGGTATTGGGGGGCACGGGCTTAATGATGTTTGCAATGATCATTGCAGCCGGTATTCAAATGCTAGATAAAGTGGAACGTTCTAAACGTAACGGCTTAATTATTGCGATTTCAATTGGCTGTGGTTTAGCGGTAACAACAAGACCTGAGCTACTTGATAAACTGCCTTCATTCTTTAAAGAAGTCTTTGGCTCAGGGATTACCGTAGGTTCTATCTTAGCTTTAGTTCTTAACCTGGTTTTACCTGAAGATAAAGAATAGATTTATTGGTGTAATTGGGAAAATAGACTTGAAATTGTTTTAGTTAAACCTTATCTTACACCCCAACCGAACGCCACGAGATTTTACTGGTGGCGTTTTTACTTCGATTTACTCAAAATAAGGAAAAATTATGACTTTACAAGTAACTGATGCAACATTCGAACAAGAAGTTTTAAAATCAGATGTGCCTGTATTATTAGATTTCTGGGCGCCTTGGTGTGGTCCTTGCCGTATGGTTGCGCCAATTTTAGATGAACTTTCAGAAGAATTTGCTGGTCGTGCTAAAATTGCCAAAGTGAACGTGGATGAAAACCAACAAATCCCAGCGCAATTTGGTATTCGTTCAATCCCAACATTAATTCTTTTCAAAAATGGCCAAGTGGTAGCAACCCAAGTTGGTGCATTACCAAAATCACAACTTGCTGCTTTTGTTGAGCAAGCACTTTAATTTTGTTAAGCCTTGTATTTTATACAAGGCTTTTTTGCAAAAGATACCTAAAATCTATCCGCTTACATCACTTCTGAAATCTGCTAAAATAGCCCCATTTTCTTTTTAAACGCATTATATTTATGGCATTACTAAACCTTTCAAACGCCTATTTAGGCTTTGGCGATCATCCGCTTTTAGATCATACTGAATTACATATTGAACCCAATGAACGAGTGTGTTTAGTGGGGCGTAACGGAGCCGGGAAATCCACACTAATGAAGGTATTAGCCGGCGAAGTTCAATTAGATGATGGGAAATTAATCTTTGAAAAAGATATTGTCGTTACTCGTTTAGAACAAGATCCACCTCGTCATATTCAAGAAACCGTGTTTGATTATGTAGCAGAAGGCATTGCGCATTTAAGTGATTTATTAAAGCAATATCATCATATTTCGCAACAAATGCAAACGGATTATAGCGATGAATTGATGGCAAAACTTTCAGCGGTGCAAAGTCAGTTAGAGCATAACGATGGCTGGCAGTTTGAGAACCGTATTCAAGATACGTTGAAATTATTGGAGCTCGATCCGGATAAACGTTTATGTGAATTATCCGGTGGTTGGGTTCGCCGAGCAGCATTAGCTCGTGCGTTGGTGGCAGATCCCGATATTCTCTTATTAGATGAGCCGACCAACCATTTAGACGTAGAAGCAATCACGTGGTTAGAGGATTTATTACTCAATTTTAAAGGTTCGATCATCTTTATTTCGCACGACCGTTCGTTTATTCGCAAAATGGCAACCCGTATCGTGGACTTAGATCGTGGTAAATTGGTCTCTTATCCGGGAAATTACGATCTTTATTTAGAAACGAAAGCGGAAGAATTAAGGGTAGAGGCGCTACAAAATGAGCTATTCGATAAGAAACTTGCTCAAGAAGAAGTTTGGATCCGTCAAGGGATTAAAGCTCGCCGAACCCGTAACGAAGGGCGTGTACGTGCGCTGAAAAAATTACGTGAAGAACGCCGAAATCGCCGAGAGGTTCAGGGAACCGCTAAAATTCAGCTCGATACCACAGCTCGTTCAGGCAAGATCGTCTTTGAAGTCGAAAATGCAAGTTATGAAATTGAAGGTAAAACCTTATTGAAAAACTTTTCTACGACCATTCAGCGAGGCGATAAAATTGCGCTCGTGGGTGCTAATGGTTGTGGAAAAACAACGTTTATCAAATTGTTACTTGGCGAACTTCAACCTACCTCAGGCTCAATTCGTTGTGGGACAAAACTAGAAGTCGCTTATTTTGACCAATACCGTGCAGAACTGGATTTAGAAAAAACAGTAATGGATAATGTGGCGGATGGTAAGCAAGATATTGAAGTAAATGGCGTTAAACGCCATGTGTTAGGTTACTTGCAAGATTTCTTATTTCCGCCTAAACGTGCGATGACGCCCGTTAAAGCATTATCTGGGGGCGAACGTAACCGCTTATTATTAGCGAAATTATTGCTAAAACCGAATAACTTGTTAATTCTGGACGAACCAACCAATGATTTAGATGTGGAAACGCTGGAATTATTGGAGGAGTTACTCGCGGATTATCAGGGAACTTTGTTAATTGTTAGCCACGACCGTCAATTTATTGATAATACCGTTGAGGAATGTTATTTCTTTGAAGGAAACGGCGTACTGAATAAATATATTGGTGGTTATTTCGATGCGAAACAGCAGCAAGAAAACTACCATGCGACATTGGCAGCGGCTTCGCAAAATGTGAAGAAAAATGAACCGCTTGCAAAAGAAGAAGCCGTAAAAAAAGAAGCAGTTAAAGAGAAGCCTAAAACTGATAAGAAAGTGAAGCTCTCTTATAAAGATCAACGAGAACTGGAAGAACTCCCTGCTAAAATGGAAGCGCTAGAGGCAGAGATTGAGCTTTTACAAACCGAAGTGAATAGTGCAGATTTCTTCACGAAAGACACCGCTTATACACAAGGGCAACTACAAAAATTAGCCGAAGCAGAACAGGCTCTTGAACATGCTTTTGAGCGTTGGGAAACCTTAGAAAACATTAAAGCAGGTAATGCTTAAACAAAAACACCGTTAGGAGAAAAACTAACGGTGTTTTTTTATTTATTGCTGTAAGATCGCTTGTTTTGCAAGTTCTCTCGCAAGTTTATCAATATGCAGCACATCGGCAATTTCACGAATGGCAATTGGCGCAATGTTTTCTACAACGGTGCGGTTGATATGCACAATATCGGTAAAACGAATTTGCTCGTTAAGGAAGGCTTCTACGGCGATTTCGTTAGCCGCATTCATCGCAGTGGTCGCATATTGCCCTTCAGCAAAAGCATCAATCGCTAATTTTAAATTTGGATAGCGGGCAAAGTCAGGTTCAATAAAGGTTAATTCTTTTAATTTAAAGAAATCCAATGGCGCAACGCCAGCATGGATACGGTTTGGGTAAGCCATGGTATGTGCGATTGGCGTACACATATCAGGATTGCCCATTTGCGCAATTACTGAACCGTCAATATAACGTACCATTGAGTGAATAATCGATTGAGGATGGATGATGATTTCCATCTCTTCAGCCGAAGCATTAAATAGCCAGCGTGCTTCAATGTACTCTAAGCCTTTATTCATCATTGTGGCAGAATCGACAGAGATTTTTCTACCCATAGACCAGTTAGGATGAGCAACAGCCTGAGCCGGGGTAATGGTTGCAAATTCTTCCAACGGTTTGGTTCGGAAAGGTCCGCCTGAACCGGTTAGAATAATTTTACTCACGCCAAGTTCTGATAAAGGACAAAAGCCAACTTTGTGTTGCGCTTCTACCGGTAGCGATTGGAAAATCGCATTGTGTTCGCTATCAACTGGCAAAAGTTGTGCACCTGATTTTTTTGCTTCATCAATAAAAATTTGCCCGCAGGTTACTAGAGATTCTTTATTGGCAAGTAGGACTTTTTTACCTGCTTTCACCGCTGAAAGTGTTGGTAATAAACCTGCCGCCCCGACAATTGCTGCCATTACCATATCTACTTCAGGGTGAGCAGAGAGTTCGCAGATGGCTTTTTGTCCGGCAAGCACTTCGGTTTTCACATTTAATTGTGCCAGATGATTTTTTAATTCATAAGCTGCATTTTCATCATCTAAAGCCGCAAATTGAGGCTGAAATAATAAGCATTGTGCAGCCATCAATTCCACATTTTTTCCGCCAACAAGCGCAAAAATTTGGTATTGATCAGCATTTTTTTCAATAACAGAGAGGGTACTTTTTCCTATAGATCCTGTTGAACCTAAAATGACAATTTTTTTCATCGTAAACTATCCTAAATAAATCGTTAATTCATTTTAGCATAAATTAAAGGGCTGTGGATTATTCCACAGCCCTTAGATCATTAGTACCAATAGCCCGTACCTAGCCTTGTGCCAATACCATAATGATGGTGTCTATGCCCCCAGCCATAACCAACACCCACAGAAGGGTAAATGGCAGCAGGTGCTCGCTGATAAACCACTTTAGGTTTATGATCGCTTTGGTTAAGCGGTTCATTATTAGATGGATTGTTTTTATCAACGGTATTTCCACTTGTAATACGTTGCTGATATTCTTGAACGGCTTTCATATCTAATGGAACCGTGCTTTGTTGCTGTGGTGTAGAACAGGCAACGACTAAAAAAGGTGCTAAATAGAGAATAAATTTTTTCATCATATTTCCTTATGGTAAAAAAGTGTTTAAATTAGACCGCTTGTTTTTAAGAATTATCCCTTTTATTTAAAATAATTTCTTTAGGATATAAAAAAGGACGCCCGAAAGCGTCCTATTTATCTATTCTTTAAAATTAAAGAGCAGATTTTGCTTTAGCAACTAATGCTGCGAAAGCCACTTTGTCAAATACTGCGATATCAGCAAGGATCTTACGATCGATTTCAACAGAAGCTTTTTTCAAGCCATTGATGAATTTGCTGTATGATAAACCGTTTTGACGAGCTGCCGCGTTGATACGTGCAATCCATAATTGACGGAATTGACGTTTACGTTGACGGCGGTCACGGTAAGCATATTGTGCAGCTTTAACTACTGCTTGGAAAGCAACGCGATACACGCGTGAACGTGCACCATAATAACCTTTAGCAGCCTTAAGAACTTTCTTATGGCGTGCTCTTGCAATAACACCACGTTTTACACGAGCCATTATTAAATCTCCTACTATTTAAGCGTAAATTAACGCTTTTACATTTATTAAACTAAAAATTAACTAATCGTACGTTATGCTTAATTTACGCTTATGCGTATGGTAAGCATGCTACTACTAAAACTTGGTCTGCTTTCGCTACCATTGATTTGTGACGTAAGTGACGTTTACGTTTAGTTGTTTTCTTAGTCAAAATGTGACGTAAGTGAGATTGTTTACGTTTGAAACCGCCTGAAGCTGTTTTTTTGAAACGCTTCGCAGCACCACGTACTGTTTTAATTTTAGGCATTGTTAAAATAACTCCGCATTGTTTATGTTAATAACCAGTAATTAGGCGAATATTGTTGCCAATATTACTTGGAAGCACTAATTACATCTCAAGGTAATGGACTATTTCTTTTTAGGAGCTAGAACCATTACAACTTGGCGACCTTCGAGTTTGCCTGGAGCAGACTCTACTACGGCAATGTCTGCTAAATCGTTTTTAACACGTTCTAGCACGTCCATACCAATTTCTTGGTGAGCCATTTCACGTCCACGGAAGCGAACAGTGATTTTGGCTTTGTCGCCATCTTCCAAAAAGCGAATCAGGCTGCGTAGTTTTACCTGATAGTCACCTTCGTCTGTACCCGGACGGAATTTAATTTCCTTCACTTGTACAACTTTCTGCTTTTTCTTCTGCTCTTTTGCAGCTTTTTCTTTTTCGTAGATGAACTTACCGTAGTTCATAATACGGCAAACCGGTGGTTCAGCATTTGGGCTAATTTCAACTAAGTCTAACTCAGCTTCTTCAGCTTTTGCTAATGCTTCTTGAATTGATACGATACCAAGTTGTTCACCATCTTGATCAGTTAAGCGAACTTCTTTCACGCGGATTTCTTCGTTAAGACGATGCGCGCGATTTGTCTGAACACGTTTTACAGGTTTAATAGTATTATTCCTCTAGTTAGTTTTATACGAATATTCTGCCGAGCAGATTTCCATTATTAGCTTGTCTTAAAAAAGACAAAATCGGGCGGATTCTAACGGATTTTAATTGATTATGCAATAGACAATACACAAACAGAGGCATTTAAACTAAAGAATCTGTGTTTAGGCTAGTTGTTTTGCTCTTTGATAAAGGATTTCGCGCAAAAGCTGGGGTATAATAGCGTATTATTTTTTGAGGTTTTTTATGAATTTACAGTGGCAAAGATATCCCCAAAATGCCCATCGATTATTTAAATTGACGGTTCCTATTTTTATTTCTCAATTATCCGCTTCAGGTATGGGGTTGGCGGATATCGTGATGGCAGGATTAGTGAGCGATGATGATGTTTCTGCAATAGCGGTCAGTAACTCTATCTATTTCCCGTTATTTTTATTTGTCTTAGGCTTATTAAATGCTATTACACCTACCGTTTCTTATTTAAATGGCTCAAATCAGCGGCATTTAATTGCGCATCAAATTCGTCAAGGTTTTTGGCTGGTTTTAGCATTATCTGCGCCGCTGATTATCATCTTTTTAAATAGCAATCTGATTTTAGATTATATGCAAACGCCGGCTTCATTTTCGCTGAAATCACAACAGTATTTAGCGATTATGTCGCTTGGTGTAATCCCAGCATTATTAGCAATCAATCTACGCTGTATGAATGATGGTTTATCAAATCCTGCGCCTGCAATGCGTATTACATTTTTCGGGTTATTACTCAATATTCCTCTTAACTATATTTTTATTTTCGGGAAGTTAGGTATGCCGGAAATGGGGGCTGTTGGGTGTGGTGTGGCAACGGTAATTGTTAATTGGGTTATGTTCTTGTTGATGTTGCATTATAGTTACACTCATAAATCTCAACGAGATATTGGTTTATTTAACCAATGGTTTGAAAAACCAAGCGGTCAAACTTTATTAAAAATTTGCAAATTGGGCTTACCTATCGGTTTTGCGACTTTTACGGAAGTGATGTTATTTTCGACCTCATCATTGTTGCTTTCGCCATTAGGTGCGCAAGTTGTGGCGAGTCATCAAGCTGCATTACAAACCAGTTCAATCTTTTTTATGATTCCAATGTCTTTTAGTATTGCGACAACGATTGTTATTGGGCAAACACTTGGGCAAAAATTGGTTGAGGAAGCAAAAGTATTGAGTTATCACGCGTTACTCACCGGGTTTATATTCGCCATTCTGGCAGCTATTGTGATCATTCTCTTTAATCAACTGATTCCTTTAGCCTTTACCCGTGATACGTTATCAATTTCTATTGCAGCACATTTATTGCTATTTGCAGCGGTTTATCAAATTCCTGATGCTTTACAGGCAGTCGCTAACGGTATATTAAGAGGTTATAAACATACAAAACCGATTTTATTTGTAACATTATTTTGTTATTGGATTGTCGGCATGCCTTTAGGTTTTATCCTTGCTCGAACTAACTGGTTAGTAGAACCTATGGCAGCTGCAGGTTTTTGGTTTACTTTCTGTGTCTGTTTAAGTTTAGCGAGTGGATTATTGATCTGGCAAATGGTAAAAATTCATCGTATTCCGGCAGAACAGTTGATTCGAAAATTAGAAAAAATTAAATAAGATTAAGGTAACAAAACTTTAGGTAACACAATTATGAAAACGCTCGATCCTATTACGCTTCCATTAAATTGTTCAAGTCTTATTGAAGCCTCGGCAGGTACGGGGAAAACGCATACGATTAAGAACCTATACTTACGTTTATTGCTTGGGTTAGGGCATGATAAAAGTGCTTTTCAGCCTTTAACGGTGGCTCAAATTTTAGTGGTTACCTTTACAAAAGCAGCAACGGAGGAGTTGAGAGAGCGTATTCGAGAAAATATTCAAGCGTGTTACACATTTTTTCAAGAGAGATTGTCAGGGGAAGAGACTAAATCTGATGATTTTTTTGAGCAACTGTTTGAGCAAGTAGAAAATAAAGAAGAAGCCTTGTTACGTTTGCGCATAGCCGAACGAGAGATTGATCTTGCAAGCGTGTTTACTATCCATAGCTTTTGCCAAAAAATGTTATTCCAGTTTGCTTTTGATTCAGGTGTGCGTTTTGATATTGAACTTAAAGCCGAGCAAAGTGAATTGATGCTGAAGTTAGCCCAAGAGGTTTGGCGTGAACAATTTTACCCTATGGGGTTAAAAGAAACACAAATTGTCGCTCAAGAATTAAAGGCGCCTCAAGAGGCATTAAAACAGATCAGAAGTTATTTAAATGATGCCCTTCCTGAATTAAGTCAGCAACAGCAGCTTTTTTCTCAACCAATTTCTGAGTATTTAAATGAATATCAACGCTTTTTTACAGAGTTAAAAGATTATTGGCGTGAATATCGTGCTGATATTGTGACACCAATTCAAAATGAGCTTGAAAAGAAATATAAAACAGGTGAGAAAAAAGCGCTGAGTCGTCAAAGTTATAAGAAGAATTTGGTTGAAAATTGGATTAAAGCAGTAGACCAATGGGTTGCAAGTGATTCATCATCTTTCCCTGCTAATGCTTTCGAACGCTTTTGCCAGCAAATGTTAATAGAAAAAGCAGAAGAGGGGGGAGTACCACTCACTTCACCACATTTTGCAAAAAATCAGGCATTTTTAACCGCTTATCAAACTCAATTTGATGGCAAAATTAAACCTGTATTGCTTTACCATTTTCTGCTTTCTTTACGGGAAAAAATTGCGGAACATCAGGCGCAGTATGCGGAGCGTGGCTTTGATGATTTATTAAAAATGTTAAACCAAGCCTTAAAAGGAGAACGAGGCGAGCAGCTTGCGGCACAAATTCGAGCTCAATTTCCTTTTGCGATGATCGATGAGTTCCAAGACACAGATAAAACGCAATATGATATCTTCCGTCAGATTTTTATGTCTGAGAAGGCGGAAAATCAGGGATTTATTATGATTGGCGACCCAAAACAATCGATTTATAAATTCCGTGGAGCCGATATTTTTACTTATCTTGAAGCCGCAAATCAAGCGAAAGAAAAACGGACGTTATCGAAAAACTGGCGCTCCTTCCCCGAAGTGGTAGAGAGTGTTAATCAGTTATTTTCTTTCCCTCAACATACGGAAGCATCACCATTTTTACACCAAGATATTCACTTCCAACCCGTGAGTGCGAAGGAGTTTGAATTTCAACTGATGGGCAGCGAGCACGTTGTTTGCTATTTACAAACAGAATTTGATGAGGAGCAAGCGGCAGAGCATTGTGCCACCCAAATTCAGCTTCAACTTAAAGCAATGCAAGAAAAGAACTTTGGGGTTGTGGGGCTAAATGATTCTTCAAAAAATATTTTTCAAGCGAAAGATATTGCGGTATTGGTTCGTTCACGAAATCAAGCTTCATTAGTCAAAAATGCATTAGCACAAAGAGGTGTTAAATCGGTCTTTTTGTCTGAAAAAAGCAGTGTTTATCAAAGTGAAGTAGCTTATGATTTGGCTGTAATTTTGAAGGCATGTTTACATCCTTATCATCAAAAAACATTACTGAGTGCATTAGGCTCTAATTTATGGGGGCTAACGGCATTCGAGCTTTACGAACTCAAACATGATGAAAGCGTGTGGGAAAACTATGTGGCGAATTTTGTTGCTTACCAACAACTTTGGCAAAAGCAAGGTGTGCTGGCTATGCTGCATCAGCTCTTCTTGAATGAAGGTATTATTCAACGGTTGAAATCAAGAGAAAATGCCGAACGATTGATTACCGACCTTTTTCATCTTGCCGAGCTTTTACAAAGCGGTAGTCATGACGTTGAAAATGAAACGGCGTTGTTACGTTGGTATGAGCGCCATTTAGAAGATGATGAAGCAAATGATGCCAATACGTTACGTTTAGAAAGCGAAGAAAATTTAGTCAAAATTGTGACCATTCATGGCTCAAAAGGGTTACAGTATCCTATCGTTTGGCTTCCTTTTGTGGGGAAAAATAGCTACGAAAACCGAAATGGCGGTTTAGCGACCTATCACGATGAAGAAGACCAAAAAAAATGGGATTTCAATGAAAAAGATGAACGTATCCAGCGTTTGAGAAATCAAGCCGAATTTGCGGAAGATTTACGTTTACTTTATGTCGCGCTAACTCGTGCTGAACATCAAATGAATTTGATTTTACCGGCGCATTTTGCCAAAGGTTGGAATGCCATGCACTATTTACTCAGTAATGGCGAGTTAGCATTAGATAATCGAGAAGAAGCGGCTATTTCAACAGAGGATTATATTAAAGCAAAAAATATGCCTTGTAAGATTGAGAATTTGCCGGAGCAACCTCGTATTGATGATTGGCGAGCTGAAGTAGATCAACAAGAGACACTTTCTGTTCTACCATTTGAACATAGTATTCCCCAAAGAGAGGGACAAATAACCAGTTTTACGGCATTGTATAGCTATCATGAATGGAAAAAACAATCAAAGGATCACAATGAGGCTGGTTCGCTATTAACGGATTTAGCACAAGATTATGATCAATCTGTTTCAGTACTTAATCAAACTGATGAATTAGAGCAATTGGATTCAGCATTAAATGCCTACCATTTTCCGCATGGGACTAAAATTGGGAATATGTTGCATCAATTTTTTGAGCATTATGATTTCCAACAAGCGGTTGAAAAAACAGAAATTATTGCATTATGCGAGAAATTAGCAATTGATGAAGTTTGGGTTGAACCTGTTTGTCAATGGTTTGAAAAAGTTAGAACAACACCATTTGGCGAAGATTTGGTTTCTTTAAGTGAAGTTGCCAAAGAAAATCGCTTAAATGAATGGCAATTCTTCTTGCGTTTAAATAATGAAGATTGGGTTAGTGAACTCAATCACTTACTGAAAGAACATAGTGAGTTGGCAAAACATTTACCGCCATTAAAATTGCCTGATTTAGAAGGATTTGTCAGAGGTTTTATTGACTGTATTGCAAAAGTGAAGGGTAAATTTTATGTCATTGACTATAAATCAAACTTCTTAGGCTATTTACCACAAGATTATTCAGCAGAAAATTTAGCAAAAACAATGGGGCAATACCGCTATGATTTGCAATATTTACTTTATACCTTGGCGGTTCATCGTTACCTAAAAGGGCGTTTAGGCAAGCAATATGATTATCAAAGAGACTTTGGCGGAGTAGCTTACCTCTTCTTACGAGGCATGAATGGTTCTCCGCAAAGTGGTGTTTATTTTGATAAACCGAGTTTAGCGCTTATTGAGGGATTAGATCGGTTATTTAACTAAAAGAGGTAAATAACTGTTATCTTTAAAATTTCTTTGAGCTTTATCAATATATTAAGCTTTAATGTATTTACGAGTCATTTGCATCTAGATAGAATTTGATATCAATTCTTATTTGAAATAAAGAGGTGTCAAATGTCTATGATTTCACTTTCTTCATTAGAAAAAAATGTATCGGCTCAAATTCATGAGATTATTGCGAGTGATATTTTTGGCGAGATTGATCACGTAGTAAGTCGCCGTTTAGCAGATCTTGGGTTCTCAAAAGGTATGCCGTTAAAAGTGATTGCTAAAGGTTCCTTTGGAAAAGGACCTTATGCAGTACGATTAGGAAATAAATCACAATTTGTATTACGTGGGCCTGAGGCTGATAAAATTTTATGCCAAATTGTAGGAGAATAGTATGAGTTGTTATATTTCTATCCTAGGTGCTCCTAACTGTGGTAAAACGGCTCTTTTTAATAGCCTTACAGGCTCTAATGCTAAAGTGGCTAACTATGTTGGCGTAACAGTTGATAAGTTAGAAGGCACTTTTATTGATGATGCGAATATTCGTATTATTGATTTACCGGGCACTTATAGTTTACGAACTACAAGCCTAGATGAAGCTGTTGCTCGTGATATGGTTTTAGGTAAAATCGGTAAACGTCCTGATGCATTGATTGCGGTGGCAGATGCGACCAATTTACGTATGACATTGCGTATGGTGCTTGAAATTAAAACGTTAGGTTTGCCTATTGTTGTCGCACTAAATTTAAGTGATATTGCCCGTTCTCGTGGTTTAATCATTGATACACAAAAATTAAGTGCTTTGCTTGAAGTGCCTGTCATTGAAACGGTAGCAATCAAAAAAGAGGGAACACAAGCTCTACGCGAAGCGATCAAAGACTTACCTCATCAAAAAGCGACACCGTTAGATACAGAATCAGCAGAAAAAATGCTAGAGCAACTTGATAGCCAGTTATTGTATCAACAAGTAGAACAGCTCCTTTCTCAATCCGTTACTCGTGAATTAGAACTTCCTCAATGGCACCAACGTTTAGATAACATTGTAATGCACCCTGTTATGGGAATTGGGTTATTGCTCGTCATTTTATTGCTTGTTTTCCAAGCGGTTTATTCTTGGGCAGAACCTGTTATGACGTTAATTGAAGATAGCTTTACATGGCTAGGAGAATGGGTGACTGCAACTTTACCGGAAGGGTTATTGGTTGATTTATTGGTAAATGGTGTGATAGCTGGGGTAGGTGGCGTGCTTGTCTTTTTACCACAAATTACCATTTTATTTGCCTTTATCTTACTTTTAGAGGATTCTGGCTATTTACCTCGAGCCGCCTTCTTATTGGATAATTTACTCGCCAAAAGTGGATTATCAGGGCGAGCATTTATTCCATTGCTATCAAGCTTTGCCTGTGCGGTACCCGCCGTGATGTCGGCAAGAACGATTCAAGATCCGAGAGAACGTTTAGTGACTATTGCGATTGCGCCAATGCTAACCTGTTCAGCTCGACTTCCTGTGTATGCACTAATTATAGGCGCTATCATTCCTGATCAAACGGTATGGGGAATGTTTAATCTACAAGGTTTAGTACTATTCTCACTTTATTTCATTGGGATTTTATCGGCTGGTATTGTTGCTTATATCACGAAACGTTTTGCCTTACGCAAAGGGAATATTCAGCAGTTTCCTCTTTTAATGGAACTTCCAACATACCGTATGCCAAACATTCGTCATATCTGTTTAACATTGTGGGATAGAGTAAGTGCATTCTTAAAACGTGCAGGAACCATTATTTTTGCTCTAAGTGTCATTTTATGGTTCTTAGTTACCTTCCCATCTGCGCCAGAGGGCGCAACTGCACCGGCAATTGATTACAGTTTTGCGGGGATGTTAGGTCATTTGATTCAACCTATTTTTGCGCCTTTAGGCTTCACTTGGCAAATGTGTATTGCAATGATTCCGGGTGTAGCAGCTCGAGAAGTGGTTGTTGCAGCACTTGGTACAGTTTATGCCATGAGTGGTTCAGAAGATCAAATTGTCGATGCATTGATTCCGGTTGTAACCAATGATTGGGGGCTTCCAACTGCGCTGGCTTTCATCACATGGTATATTTATGCACCAATGTGTATGGCAACACTTGCGGTAATTAAGCGTGAAACGAAATCAACCAAACAAACCGCATTGATTACTGCTTATCTTTTTGCATTGGCATACTTGTTTGCCTTTGTGGTTTATCATATTGCATTGAGGGTTATATAATGGTTCAGAATATTATTGTTGGTGCGATTGTTATCGCATGCCTTGGTTATCTTGTTTGGAAATTCGGTTTAAATAGGAAACGTAATCTTTGCAGTGGTTGCGATAAGTGTTGTGGTAAAAAAGACCAAGGTGGTTGCCACTAATTGCTTAAGTTCAAGCGGTCAAAAATAATTGAAATGCCACAAATAGAAAGATTAAATTATTCTATTCTGGCTTTATAAAACATAATGACTTATTCTAATTGTATGATGTATAAAAGGTGGGAATGTGTTATCGCCCACCTTTGTTTACCTATTATATAGAGCTCATGTGAAAATAAGCACTTTACAAATTCCCCAAAATATCTAATGCTTCAGAGAGCTTTTTAACCCCCATGACTTCCATACCTTTAATGGCTTTTTTCGGCATGTTGCCAAAAGGTACGATGGCACGTTTAAAACCATGTTTCGCAGCTTCAGAAATACGTTCTTGACCACTCGGGACAGGACGTATTTCACCGGCTAAGCCAACTTCGCCGAAGATGACTAAATCTTGAGGTAATGGACGATTTCTAAAGCTAGAGATTAAGGCAAGAATTAACGCTAAATCAGCACTGGTTTCGGTCACTTTTACACCACCGACAACATTCACAAACACATCTTGATCCGACATCTGTAATCCGCCATGACGATGGAGTACAGCAAGTAATAGAGATAAGCGATTATGATCTAAGCCTACCGCAACACGGCGTGGATTTGCCAACATTGAGTGATCGACAAGAGCTTGGATTTCAACAAGCAGTGGGCGTGTTCCTTCCCACAATACAACCACAGAGCTACCTGAGACTAACTCTTCACTACGGCTAAGGAAAATTGCAGAAGGGTTTTTAACTTCACGTAAACCTTGTTCCGTCATCGCAAAAACACCGAGCTCATTGACAGCACCAAAACGGTTTTTTTGGCTGCGTAATGTTCGATAGCGAGAGTCAGATTCGCCTTCTAAAAGTAAAGAGGCATCTATGGCATGTTCTAATACCTTCGGTCCCGCCAATGTGCCGTCTTTTGTTACATGACCCACCATAATAATAGCGACTTGGCGTGTTTTGGCATAACGAGTAAGAAATGAAGCACATTCACGCACCTGTGAAACAGACCCCGGCGAAGATTGAATATCGGCAAGATGCATCACTTGAATGGAGTCGATAACCATAATTTTCGGTTTTTCCTGATCCGCGATATTACAAATATGTTCGACAGACGTTTCAGAGAGCATTTTAAGATGTTCGGTGGGTAAGCCTAATCGATTTGCCCGCATAGCGACTTGTTGGAGCGATTCTTCCCCAGTGACGTAGAGTGTTGGGATCTCTTTTGATAAGCCACACATTACTTGAAGGAGTAGGGTGCTTTTTCCTGCCCCCGGATGTCCACCAATTAAAATAGCAGAGCCTGGCACAACGCCACCACCGAGAACACGATCTAATTCATAAAATCCACTACTGAAACGAGGCACTTCTTGCAGGCTAATTTCTGAGAGAGCCTGTACTTTACCTGATGTTTCACCAGCATAGCCACTAAAGCGGTCATTTTTCTTTGTTTCTTTGGCAGAAATGAGACGAACCTCGCTAATGGTATTCCAAGATAAGCACTCTTTGCATTGCCCAAGCCATTTTGAATATTCCGCACCACAATCATTACAAACATAGGCTGTTTTAGGAGCTTTAGCCATTTTTAACCTCAAATAAATCACTGTAAAAACAAACAGATGATAGCAAAATTTATAGATTAAAGTAAATGCTATGCCACTATTTTTGCGATCGTGCTCGAAAATTTTAAGATTGCCACTCGCAAAAAAGAGTGAGTTCGGCAAACTATAAGGGCGCAAATCTTGCGTCTTACAAAAGGAACTTTACATGAAATCTCAATTTTTATTTAAAACGGCAAAAGCATTTACGTTAATCGAATTGATGATCGTGATTGCGATTATTGCCATTCTTGCCACGATTGCGATCCCTTCATATACCACCTATACCCAGAAAGCAGCGCTATCAGAGTTGCTCAGAGCATCTTCCTCTTATAAATCAGATGTGGAGGTCTGTATCTACAATACTGGTGCTGTGACGAATTGTTCGGGTGGTTCGAATGGTATTCAAGCTAATAAAACCTCAAGCGATGAAACCAAATACTTGAAATCCGTTTCTGTCACGAATGGGGTAATTAGTGTGGCAGGAAAAGGGAATGTTGATGGCTTTGGTTATAGCATGACCCCAACATTTGCAAATAATACGATTAGTTGGAAAACCGCATGTACAGGTTCAGACACCAGCTTGTTCCCTGCAAATTTCTGTTCGACTAACTAAAAAACAACCCATTCTTTTTGCCTCGTAGAAAGAATGGGGAGGATAACGTATGACTTATTCAGTATGTGATCTTAATACCCAAGAAGTATTTGATATTTCAGAAAAACAATGGCAAAAAAATTGCCATGAAAAGCAGATATTGCTTCGTTATTTAGCCGTGCCAATAAAAGAAGATAAAGAAAAGCTTTGGTTAGCCATTGATGATTTAAATAATTTAACCGCTTGTGAAATTTTCTCATTTTTGGTGCATAAAGCTATTGAGCCTGTATTAATTTCAAAAGAAGAATTGAAGTATTTGCTTAATGAATTATCGCCTGAACAACAAGTGATTTATGAAGAGGCAGAATTTCAACTAGCACAAAAAGATCAAGAGGAAATAACAAATCCAAATGATCCTATTATTCAAACATTGGACCAGCTTTTTAAATTTTGTTTACAACAAAACGCATCTGATATTCATATTGAACCTCAAAAAGCTCATTTAATGATTCGATTAAGAATTGATGGTGTTTTGCATATTTATAAAACATTGCCGATTAGTTTATCTAATCGGATAGTTTCACGGATTAAGCTTTTAGCTAAATTAGATATTAGCGAAACAAGATTTCCACAAGATGGGCAATTTCATTTTAAAACATTATTAGGAGATATTTTAGATTTTCGTGTATCAAGTCTGCCAACAAATTATGGAGAAAAATTAGTCTTACGTTTACAAAAAAATAAACCCACACAAGCCGATTTTTTATCTCTAGGGTTTAATCAACAACAAAAAGAAAAACTCATTTTTTCCTTAGAACAACCTCAAGGTTTAATTTTAGTTACAGGACCAACAGGTAGCGGTAAAAGTATTACATTATATAGCGCACTCAGTTATTTAAATAACAATCAAAGACATATTCTTACTGCTGAAGATCCAATTGAAATTGAAATAGATGGAATTATTCAGACACAAGTAAATCGAGGTATTCAATTAGATTTTAGCCAATTATTAAGGACTTTTTTACGCCAAGATCCGGATATCATTATGTTTGGTGAAATTCGGGATGAAGAGAGTGCGCAAATGGCATTAAGAGCTGCGCAAACAGGGCATTTGGTACTTTCGACATTGCATACTAATGATGCATTCTCTGCTGTGGAGCGTTTATTACAATTAGGGATAAAAGAATATGAATTGAATAATTCGTTGCTTTTGGTTATTGCACAAAGATTAGTGCGAACACTTTGTTCTCATTGTTTAGGAAAAGGTTGTGAACATTGTTATCAAGGCTATAAAGGACGTACAGGCGTTTATCAATTATTATCTAAAAATGGCAATTTTTTTGAAAAAACGACCGCTTGTTTAGACTTTAAAACGCTCGTTGAAAGTGCAAAAGAAAAAGTTATAGCAAAAATAACAGATGAAGCAGAAGTGAAAAGAGTATTAGGCTATGTTTAAAGTATATGAATATCAATGGTCGGCAATAAATCGATTTGAGCAAAAACAAGAAGGGAAGCGATTAGCAAAAAATCAAGAAGAATTAGAAAATCTGCTGTTAAAAAAGGGCTATCATCATATCAAAATAAGCCGGAATTTTGCTTTAGCGAAATCGCCAAAATCAGAAGAAATAACCCAAGTCCTTTCTCAATTAGCAATGCTGGTAAAAGCCAAAATTCCGTTAAAATCGGCATTGACTATGATTTTAGAAAATTGCACACAAATAAAAATTTATTTATGGCTCGAAACCTTAATTAAATGGATTGAATTAGGCTATGCGTTTTCAGCGGCATTAGGAAGGTCAGAGACATATATCCCTCAACAAGAAATTCAACTCATTAAAATGGGGGAGGTAAGTGGCAAGTTAGAAACTATTTTACAAAACATTGCAAAAGCTAGAACAGAAAAAGAAAAGACCTTAAAAAAGGTAAAAAAGATCTTATTTTATCCCATTGTTGTTTTGACGATCTCGTTTTCTCTTTCGATTGGTTTATTGCTATTTATTGTTCCACAATTTGCAGAATTGTATGGTGCAAAAGATAAAAGCCTCCCGATGATTACTGAAATTTTATTTAGTTTATCGGCATTTTTACAAGAATATATTAGCGAATTTATCTTCTTTTTTATTGTTACTGTGCTATTTTTCAGATTTATTGTGAGAAAAACAGCTTGGTTTTTCCATATAAAAAATCGTTTATTGAAATCTACACCTATCTTCAATCAGATTTTTAATGATGCGCGAATTGTCTTTTTTCATCAAAATTTAGCTTTAATGTTAAATGCGAATATCAGGCTAGATGCCATATTACGCTCTTTTTTATCTGAAGCTCCCGATGATCCGCAATTACAGCAAGAAATTACAACAAGCCTACAATTATTAAAGCAAGGGTATTCATTATCAGAAAGTTTAAACCCGAATTTGTTTAATGAACAGGTCATTCAAATGCTATTTATTGGCGAAAAAAGTGGAAATTTAGCACAAATGAGTGAGCATATTCATGAAATTTATCAGCAAAAGTTAGACTATCAAATTGACATGATTTCTCAATTATTAGAACCGATGTTAATGTTAATTATGGGAATGATAGTAGGAACGATTATTGTGGGATTATATCTTCCTATTTTTGATATGGGATCGTTAGTAGAGTGAGTGGAATATGGCTATTTTTTTTAAAATCATACTAGCGATTTGCTTCGCATGGTGGGGAAGAAAAGAAATTCCAGCGTTTGCATTAAGAATTAATCGGCAGATTTATATGGAATATCATTCTCTTGTTGATATGAACGAAAATTATGATTTCTTTCAGAAAAAATCTTGTTTGCAACCGAAAGAAATGCATTTTTCTTATCTGTTTTTTCTATTATTCCCCAGTATTTTAATACTTTATGATGATGTGATTATTGGCGGAATTTTAATTCTATTGTGTTTTCTAGCCTGTTTAGATATTGCTTATTATTTAACAGATATTAGAGTAGTCGCACTAATCTTTTTATTATCCTTATCTCAAGGCGAAATTAATACCTTATATGTTTTGATTGGGTTATTTATCATCATTCAAATTATTTCATACGTGATTTTAAAGAAAGAAGGGATTGGCATGGGTGATTATTTACTTTTTTTAGCCTTATCACCTCTATTTCAAATAGAACAAATGCTGTATTTAATTCTTATCGCCTCTTTACTTGGGATTATTTATTACCTTTTTTATTGGGGAATCACAAAACAAAAGCTGGCTAAATTGCCTTTTATCCCTTTTATAACTGCTTCGACTTTTATTGTATTTGTTGATAAAATTTAAACATAGTTTGTAAAAGGAAAATCATATGACGTATGTTGTGGGCTTAACCGGTGGAATTGGCAGTGGCAAAACAACCATTGCCAATTTATTTTCAGAATTAGGCGTGCCGATTGTTGATGCAGATATTGTCTCTCGCCAAGTTGTAGAAAAAGGCTCGCCGCTATTAGCTCAAATAGCTGAGCATTTTGGGCGTCACATCTTAACTGAACAAGGGGAACTGAATCGGGCAAAATTACGCCAAATTATCTTTGCGCATGAAGCCGAGAAGCAATGGTTAAATCATTTGCTTCACCCTGCGATTAGAGAAGAAATGATACACCAATTACAAGCATGCCAAGCACCTTATGTACTTTTTGTGGTGCCGTTGCTGATTGAGAACCAATTAACTACGTTATGTGATCGTATTTTAGTGATTGATGTTGCTCCTGAGATCCAGCTGGAACGGGCAGCAAAACGAGATCAAAATCATCTCGAAATCATTAAAAACATTATGAAATCGCAAGTGAGCCGAGAGGTGCGGTTAAGCTATGCCGATGATATTATTGAAAATAACCTTCCTTTTGAGAGGGGCTTAGCGCAACTCCAACAAAAAGTAAAACAATTACATACACTTTATCTTCAACTCGCAGAGGAAAAACAATGTCAGAAACAATCGTAAATTGCCCTATTTGTAGCAAACCAGTACCATGGAATCCATCAAGCAAATACCGCCCATTTTGTAGCGAGCGTTGCCAACTCATTGATTTAGGCGAATGGGCTAGCGAAGAAAAACGTATTGCAAGTGTTGAAGATGATGTTTTTTCAGAAGATTTAGAAAAATACTAATCTCAACTGATAATCTAAGGGTTTACAAGCGGCAAAATTCTTTCTATTTCTTACAAATGTATGCCCTAAGATTGCTATAATCGCCTTAGTTTGACTAAGGAGATTATTATGCCTAAACGCCCATCTGATTTAGATTCTACCTTTTTTCTACTCGAAATTTTACGCCGCATACCTAGACAACCAAGGCGAATTACCACATCAGAAATGTATTCCGCCATCACAGATGCTGGATTTACAAAAGATAAACGCAGTGTTCAACGCGCATTGAAAAAATTAAGCGATTATTTTACCGGTTTAGAGTGCGATGATCGTGATAACGAATACGCTTATTATTGGCTCGAACACGCAGAAGGGCTTTCGGTATCGATGTTGAACGAACAACAAGCGTTAATCTTAAAATTAGCGGAACAGCAACTTAAATATCTCTTGCCTGCGAATATTATGTCGTCAATGGAACCCTTTTTTAAACAGGCAGAAAAAATTGTAGGAACAGGGACGAGCAATCCTGAACATCAGTGGCTCGGGAAAATTTGTAGCCTACCGACTAGCCAGCCACTTATCCCAGCTAAAGTGAAAGAGGACGTTTTTACAGCTGTCAGTACCGCTCTTTTCCAAAATAAATTACTGCACATTGAATACCAAAACCAAACTGGCAAAAAACATAAAGCACAAATTATGCCATTGGCGATTGCGCAACAAGGGGCAAGCACCTATTTAGTCGCTCGTTATGATGGGTTTGACGATAACCGCTTACTTGCCTTACATCGTATCAAAAAAGCGGAATTATCAACTTTTAGCTTTGAACGCCCAAAAGATTTCAACTTAAAACAGTATCAAGATGAAGGGCATTTAGGGTTCGGAAGTGATGGGAAAGTGAAGCTGACATTTTCCATTACTCGCTGGGCAGGCTTCCATTTAACCGAAACGCCACTTTCAAAAGATCAAATTACACTCGAAGAAAGCGAAGAACATTACCGTTTCCAAGCGACCGTTGCCGATACGGATATGTTAGAATGGTGGATAAGACATTTTGGAGAAGAGATTTGGGATATTGAGAAAGAGAGTGTTTAGTGCGACATATCTTGTCGCATTGCTGAATATAATCAGTTTATAACAAGATTTAATCATTTGATTGAAGGGTAAAATATGCATTTATTAGTAAATTTTAATCAAGATAAAGATAAAACATTGGACATTGCTCAACTAGATACATTTTTTAAAATGTGGAAAGACGGTGTTTTTTTTGAGCCTTCGGAAGAAAAAGCAGAATTAGTGATTCCTGATCGTGAAAAATTACAATACTTTTTTAATGAGTATAAAGAAGCACGAGTACCGATGGAAGAAGAAAAGGCTTTAGGCATGAAGGTTAATGTATGGAAAACCGCAAACTTGGGGCGTTATGAGGTTCGCAATAGTAAAGTTTTACGCTGGTTTTTAGATATGCACGAAGATCATGGACAAGGAAGTTTCTTCTTGAAAGCGTTGTATGACAGTCTAGGTTGGGATAAGTCATCCTTTCCTTTCCCAAGCGTTTATCGGGCAACGGAAGAATGTTGTCCTTTAGGAGATGAAAGTGAACGAGTCGATATTGAAATTGAATCTGACGAAGTGTTGCTATTTATTGAGGTAAAAATTGATGCTTTAGAAGGTAAAGAGCAGCTAAAAAGATATCATGATGTTGCCAAAATAAAAGCAGGTTCAAGAGAATGGAAAATTATTTATTTAACAAAAGATGGTATTGTTAAATATGATCAGGAAGATAAACAAAGTTTATCGGATAAAGAAAAAATTATAGGTCTTTCTTGGACGCATTTTGCGAAAGTTTTGCAGAAGCAAATAAGACAAGAGCTAAGAAAAAATCCAAATAACCGCAGTTTATGGTTAGCCGAACAGTTTGTAGAACACATCTTAACTTTTTAATATGAGGGAAACTAAAATGAGTAAACAAGCCGCTTTCAAATTAATTATCGAAATCATTCAGATGTTTGATGAAGCTTCAAAGTTAATTAGTGAAGAGTTTGATTCTGAACTTTTTAATGCTGTAGATAATGTGATTAAAGAGTTCGAGTTTGATTTTGAGTGTAAAGGAAAATTTGATTTTGTTAAAGAACGTGAATCAAGATTTTATCCATCACACTGGTTAGCAAATTCATCAGATGGTACAGATGCGAATAACTGCTACGCACATTATTATTTGGGTTTCGAATCAGAAGAAACGGGTAAAGTAATTCATTATTGGGGAATTACTTCTTTATTTTCAAATGCTGAGAGAATGGTTTTAGGTTTTTATAGTTGGAAAAAACAATTTTCTAAATGTGGAAATAAAGATTGGAAAGAGTTTATGATAGAACAGAATAAAAAGTATACTAAGCTAGAGAAATTGGGCTTTAAATTTAATACTAAAGAACATGATTTTTATCTACCAATTAAACCTTTAGATCCTAAACAAGTCATTGAGAACTATCCTGATTCCTTAGAAGATGCAATGGAGCCGATTCGTGATGCGTTAAAAACGTTAAAAGAAGCCCATCCGATTTTTAACGAAATTGTTGAAGCGGCGAAAAAGAAATTTGGCACAAATTAGGGCTTGTTGATGTTTTGAGGTTGCAAGATCATCAAGAGGTGTTTATTTAATATCCTAGCACGGCAGAGCCGTACTGGGTTACGCATATGGCAAGTGATGTTGATTCAGTGACGAAGGCTTTTTGGAATCCAATAGAAATGCTGTTAGATGGATTAAATAAGGCTGAGAGTGGTAAATAAAATTATCTCAGAGTAATTAAAAATAACAATCCGAATATTATAAATGCGGATTGTTATTTTTATTTCTGACTTAAATGTATAAATAATACTATTTTTGATATTCATCAAGAATATTTTGCCAAATAGTTAATGTGCCTTCTTTTAGATAACCTTTTTCTTTTATAAGCTCAATGGATAGTTTTTGCAGGTTTCTTGCTAATTCAAGATGCCCACACCATGCTAATGATCGAATAATTCGGCTAATTTTCTTTTCTTCATGTCCTACTTCTCTTAGCCAGTAGGAGCGAACTTTGAGTTCATCAGAAATAAACAATGTATTTCCTTCACGATAGATTCCAAAGTAGTGAATAATTTTGTCAAATGATGTCAGATAGTTTTGCTGAATCTCCTCATTCTGTTTGAAAAAGTCTAAATCATCACCTAATAATAGTGGTGCATGTTTGTTCCATTTGGAAGCTTGATTGACAGGAAATAGCCATTCGATATAGAAGTATTGTAATCCAATCATTGTAGGACTAAGATTCCACAACGTAGGCAAATCAAATCCTCTTTCTGTTTTACGTAGTCCTAAATAAAATTCATTGATCGGGTGCATATATTCTCCTTTGTTGGGTTAAATTCATTAAAGATGATTATATGTTAATGCGCGACATTCTGTGTCGTTCTAATTTTATTTTTTTTTTGCGACGCATCTTGTCGCACTAAGCGATATTATTCCTTTGTAAAAAATTTCCCACCTGACTTTTAACTTTCATTTAGAGCCTGTTAAGTAGAACGATAAAATACAATAGGGTTTATATGACATTTACTATCACATTTTGCCAACAAGCCGGCAAAGATAAATTAAAAAATCAAGACGCATTATTTAATGGAAATTCAGTTTTTCAATATCAATTAAAGAAAGCGGAAACCATTGAGTTGAGTGCTGAAAAAATAATGTTAGGCGTGGCTGATGGTGTATCAAGCAGCCCAAAATCTCATTATGCAAGCCGATTTATGATGGAGCAATTAGCACAATGTCAGCAGTTAAGTTCAGCGTGGTTACGTCAAACACAGCAAGCATTAAGCCAAACTTTATCAAGCCGTTACTTAGGGTCTTCGACCACCTTTGTGGCTTGCGAAGTAAATCAAAATGGCAAATGCAAAATTATCAATGTGGGCGATAGTCGAGCCTATAAAATTACGGCTGAAGGCGAGTGGCAACAGCTAAGTGTTGATCACACCATTTTGAATGAAATGCAAGAGCAGGGCTTGGCAGATAGGAAAATAGCGTATTCGGGACTGTACAACGGCTTGTCTGATTGCTTGGTCGCAGATGAGAATGAAATCGCATTTAGGATTGCAGTAGCTGAAACGGAGCTTGTTCAAGGTGAAGCGATTCTGCTCTGTTCTGATGGCTTAAGTCATTACCTTCATTCCGACTTACTTAAGAAAATCTGGCAACAGTTTTCGACTAATCGAGAGCGATTGACCATTTGCAGAAAAATGGTAAAAAAGCACCGTTATTACGATGATTTTTCAGCCATTATTTGTCAATTTTAACGGAGAAATTATGAATTTACCTAAAGTCGTTATATTAACCGGTGCAGGCATTTCTGCCGAATCGGGTATCCGCACTTTTCGTGCGTCAGATGGATTGTGGGAAGATCACCACATTGATGATGTGGCAACGCCCGAAGGATTTCGGCGTAATCCTGCGTTGGTTCAACGTTTTTATAATGAACGCCGCCGCCAGCTGACGAGCCCTGATATTCAGCCAAATGCGGCACATTTAGCCTTAGCGAAATTAGAGCAGACATTAGGTGATAATTTGCTAATTGTGACGCAAAATGTAGATAACTTACACGAACGTGCAGGATCTAAGAATGTTATTCATATGCACGGCGAATTGCTTCAAGTGCGGTGTGTTAAATCAGGTAAGGTCTATGAATGGTATAAAGATGTCACAGACAGTGATCGCTGTACTTGCTGTGAACCGTCAAATGTTTTACGCCCTAACATCGTTTGGTTTGGTGAAATTCCTTTTGAAATGAAACAAATTCAGACCGCACTTCAACAATGTGATTATTTTGTTGCGATTGGTACGTCTGGCAATGTTTATCCTGCCGCAGGATTTGTTCGTGAAACACATCCTTACCGTTGTAAAACGATTGAGATCAATCTAGAGCCAAGCAAAGTCAAATCGCATTTTGATGAAGTGCGAATTGGCAAAGCAGGAACACTTGTGCCTGAATGGGTAGAGGAGCTTTTGGCAAAATTTTGAAATAAGTGCGACACATTTTGTCACCGCTCTTTATAAAATTCTGTGCATAAAATGAAAAAACGAAGAGAGATGAGTTATGAAAAATGATCTTAATTATGCCGTCGAACTTATTCGCAAAGCGAATGGTATTTTGATTACAGCTGGAGCAGGAATGAGTGTGGACAGTGGTCTGCCTGATTTTCGCAGTGTAGGCGGATTGTGGAATGCTTATCCGCCACTTGAAAAATTCGGATTGTCTTTTGCTGAGATTGCGACACCTAAGATCTATCTTGAACAGCCAGAACTTGCCTATTGGTTTTTTGCTCATCGACTGAAAAGTTATCGAGAAACGCCTGCTCATCAAGGCTATCACATTTTAAAACGCTGGGCGGAGCAGATGGAACACGGCTATTTTGTGTTTACTAGCAATGTAGATGGGCATTTTCAGCAAGCAGGATTTGATGATGAGAGGATTTATGAAGTTCACGGTTCTTTGCACCGAATGCAATGTTTTTATAACTGCCAAGATAAAACGTGGCGTTCAGACGATTTTCAGCCTGAAGTGGATAATGAAAAATGTTTACTTTTAAGTGAAAAGCCAACTTGCCCTGATTGTCACGGTATGGCTCGCCAAAATGTGATGATGTTTGACGACTATCTTTATTGCGATAAACATTACGAACCTAAACTGGAAGCGTTACAAAAATGGCTAAAACAGGTGGAACGATTAGTGGTGATTGAATTGGGAGCAGGTAAGGCGATCCCAACGGTTCGGCGATTTTCAGAGCGGACAGCAAAACAGAAAAAGGGTGGTTTTATTCGTATTAACCCCCTTGATGCAGGCGTACCCAAAATGCATTTTTTAAGTCTGGAAATGAAAGCGTTGGAAGCATTAGTGGCGATTGATGAGCAACTAAACAAGCGGTCAGATTAACCCCAAATTTTGCAAAGGTAACCAAAATGATAATCTCGGATCAAATCAAACGTTGTGCAGAATTAATTCAAACTGCCGATAGCTTATTAATTACCGCTGGGGCTGGAATAAGCGTGGATAGCGGTCTGCCCGATTTTCGTGGAAAAAATGGCTTTTGGCGAGCTTACCCTATGTTTGAAAAACGTAACATCACTTTTGAAGCCTTGGCAACGCCACGACTATTTATTGAAAATCCACGCCTTGCTTGGGGCTTTTATGGTATGCGATTAAAGCAGTATCGAGAAACTACACCACATCAAGGTTTTCAGATTTTGAAAAAATGGGCGGATAAGTTACCGCTTGGAGCTTATATTTTTACCAGCAATGTTGATGAGCAATTTCAAAAAGCAGGGTTTCCGCCTAATCGGGTACAAGAATGTCACGGCTCTATTTATATGATGCAATGCCTGAAAAAATGTTGTGACGATATTTGGCTTGCTACGGAATTTCTTCCTGAAATTGATGAAGAAACCGGCTTATTAACGAATGAGCTACCGACTTGCCCACATTGTCAAGGTTTGGCTAGACCTTGGATTTTGATGTTTGATGATTATGATTGGATCAGCAAGCCTTGCGATTGGCAAAATATGTATTTTCACGAATTTTGGCTACCTAAACCCAAAAAATTAGCGGTTATTGAAATTGGAGCTGGAACGGCTATTCCAACAGTGCGTGACTTTTCTAACCGCATTGCCAGCTTGAAAAATGCCCCACTTATTCGGATTAACCCTGATTTTCCAAATGTATTTCAAGTACAGCATATTGGTTTAAAAATGGGTGCATTGGAAGCGTTGCGGATGATTGATGAATTTAATTTTATTAGAAATAGGGAGCTTTAAAATGGCTAAATTTTATTTCCAAAAAATGATTGCAGAAAAATTGTTAAATCATCTCGCTTGTAAAGAATGGGGACTTATTGCTACCTTTAAATATAATCGTGTAGAAATTCGTTCAATCTATTGGAGTTCACCACTTTCTTTAGTATTTATTCAACATTCTAAATTTCACTTTGAAATGAGCTTAGATTGTGAATTTGAACATAAAATTTATGGGAAATGTTACGATCATCTATTAAATGAAGATTGTTATATTAGAAAAACAGAGAAAGGGTATTATTGTGAGTTTGACGTAGAAAATAAACATTATACGGATATGGAAGCTTTATTGATGGAACATCAAATTAATATAGTGATTAATTTTTTGGAGAAATATGGCTTCTGCCTTAGATTACAATATTGACTGAAAGACGGAATACATCAGGCTTTTTTAGAAAATGAGAATACGGAATTTCAGAATGAGAAATTAAGAAAATCGGGATGGAAACAGTGTTATGGTTATGCTTGTTATACAGATGATGAGTTGAAGGTTTTTATTTCTCAAGATGTATTGGAAGATAAGAAAATAACAATTGCTGGGGTGCAGAGGAAGTATGGGTTAGGATATAAAAGAGCAATGAGACTAGTTGAGTATTTTAGAAACGCTAATTAACATTTTTCGATGTAAAAATATAGGATAATTATCCGTTAATTTATTCAATTCAACATCTACAGCGGTGAAATTCGTAAAGTAATTTGCAAATTCCATCGTTTTCTTTTTTGTACGACACATCTTGTCGTTACACTCAATAAAATACTATTGTGAAATAGGATAGGAGATAGTTTTATGAGCAATCAATATCAATTAAACCCACCTACGGTTTCAGCTTATACAGAACATTTAATGTTGAAACTCTTATTTGAGCATAAAGGCTTTCCTGAAATTTTTAGAGAGAATGGTTGGCGAGATGATAATATTGCAACTGCATTAGGCTTACCTCCAGAAATGGAAAATATCGACAATGTAAGAGCAGTTGTAAAAGAGCTTTTACAGACTCGTTATAAGGAAACGAATTTTTCCGAAGATGTGTCTGAACGTTGGAAAATGGCATATCAAAATATTGAAAAATTAAGTGAGATTGTAGAGTTAAATGAAGCAGAAAAGGGCATATTTCGTTTTGTTTTCCACTTGAGAGCAGAAAAACAGATGAAAGATTTGATGTACTATCTTCCGCATATCAATTTAAGCCAAGCTATTGAAATTGTTGCGGATATTTTATCTTTGAGTAAAGATGATGTAAGAAAGGTTTTCAGCAAAAAACAGAAATTATTTGCTTATGGATTAATGGAGTTTTCTTATAGCCCTGATCGATTAGAAGAATATTTAGGTTGGGGAGATACATTAGACTTTGACGACTTTTTAACTCAACCTTTGACGGAAGAGATGTTATTGGCCCGTTGCACTTTACCAACTGAAAAGCCGCCCCTTTCTCTTTCCCATTTTGAGCATATTAAACCAACCTATGAATTAATGCTTTCTCATTTGAAATTTAGCATTGATAACGCTAAAAAAGGGACGAACATTTTAATTTATGGTTCGCCAGGAACAGGGAAAACCGAGCTTGCAAGGTTATTGAGCGAAGCATTGAATGTATCAAGTTATACGATGGCATATATGGATGAAGATGATGATGTACTTGGTGGAAAAAGACGGTTAGAAAATTGCCGTTTAGCTCAACGCTTATTACAAGATAAAAGTGCGGTCATTATTTTTGATGAAATCGAAGATGTGTTTGCCAGCAGTTTTACGGAACGTTCTGTGGCACAGGAGAACAAGGCGTGGGTTAATCAATTTTTGGAAAATAATGATGTACCGATGATTTGGCTGTCAAATTCGGTCAGTTGTATTGATAACGCTTATTTACGCCGTTTTGATCTTGTGTTCGAAATGCCTGATTTGCCATTTAGTCATAAAGAAAAGTTAATTCGTTCTATTGTCAATGAACAGTTATCTCACGATTACATTCGCCATTTTTCACAAGTGAAAGCCTTGTCGCCTGCGATAATTACGCGTGGATTGACAGTAATGAAACAGGTGTATTCTGATTGTTCTCAACAGGATTTTGCCGAAAAAACGTTAAATTGGTTTAATCAAATGTTGAAATCGCAAGGTTTTAAGAAAATCGAACCGCTTGTGGAAGGGAAAATTAGCTACAACTTAGATTGGGTCGCTTGCAATGATGATATTTATAAAATTACTGAAGGGTTAAAGCGGACTAAACGGGGGAGAATTTGTTGTTATGGTCCACCGGGAACGGGCAAAACAGCTTGGGCGAATTGGTTAGGGCAAGAGTTGGGAATGTCGGTATTGGTTTGTCACGGTTCAGATTTATTGGATATGTATGTTGGCGGAACAGAGAAAAAGATTGCTCAAGCCTTTGCACAAGCCAAAGAAAATAATATGGTGTTGGTCTTTGATGAAGTGGATACTTTCTTGTTTGCCCGTGAAAGTGGGCAACGTAGTTGGGAACATAGCCAAGTCAATGAAATGCTCACTCAAATTGAGAAATTTGAAGGGCTATTGGTGGTCTCAACAAATTTAATGGACGGACTTGATCCTGCCGCTTTACGCCGTTTTGATCTCAAATTGCATTTTGATTATCTCAAGCCAGAGCAAGCGGTTAAATTTGCTCAAGAACAAGTCAATAAATTGAGCTTGCCTGATTTAACTGATGTTGAACAAGATCGCATTGCTCAATTAAGAAATCTGACCCTGGTGATTTTGCGGCAGTTGCTCGCCGACATCGGTTTGCGCCGTTTGATAATCTTGATGAGTGGTTAAGGGCGATTAAAGCAGAGTGTGAGATCAAACAAGAAAGTAAGAGCAGAAGTATTGGTTTCTTATAGGGAATTACAATGACCTAAAGCTTATGACTTTAGGTCATTGTAAATAAGAGAGAATGAAGCGTTTTATTCCCACTCAATCGTCGCAGGTGGTTTGCCCGAAACATCATACACCACGCGAGAAATCCCATTCACTTCGTTGATAATACGATTTGAGATTTTGCCTAATAGATCATAAGGTAAATGTGCCCAATGTGCGGTCATAAAATCGATAGTTTCTACGGCACGCAGAGAAACCACCCAATCATATTTACGTCCATCGCCCATTACGCCCACAGATTTGACTGGTAGGAACACGGTAAAGGCTTGGCTGACTTTGTAGTACCAGCCTGATGCGTGGAGTTCTTCCATAAAGATCGCATCGGCACGGCGGACTAAATCGCAGTATTCTTTTTTGATTTCACCCAACACACGCACGCCTAAGCCTGGGCCTGGGAATGGGTGGCGGTTGAGCATTTCTGCCGGCAAGCCTAGTGCCAAGCCGATTTTACGCACTTCGTCTTTGAACAATTCACGCAATGGCTCAACTAAGCCTAATTTCATATAATCTGGTAAGCCACCTACGTTATGGTGTGATTTGATCACGTGTGCTTTGCCTGTTTTGCTGGCAGCGGATTCGATCACATCTGGGTAGATTGTGCCTTGTGCTAGCCATTTTACTGAAGTCAATTTTTTCGACTCATCATCAAACACATCAACGAACACTTTACCGATGGTTTTGCGTTTCGCTTCAGGTTCATCAATGCCTTTAAGGGCATCTAAGAAACGATCTTCGGCGTTTACACGGACAATGTTCAAACCAAATTTATCGCCGAACATTTCCATCACTTGATCGCCTTCGTTTAAGCGTAATAAGCCGTTATCCACGAATACGCAGTGCAAGTTTTTGCCGATCGCACGGTGTAAAAGTAGAGCGGTCACAGACGAGTCCACGCCGCCGGATAAGCCTAAAATCACTTCATCATCGCCAACTTGCGCTTTAATGCGAGCCACGGCATCTTCAATGATATTTTCCGCTGTCCATTTGGTTTCGCAGCCACAAATGCCGACCACGAAATTTTTCAGTAGTTCTAAACCGCTTTTTGTATGGGTCACTTCTGGATGGAATTGTACACCATAGAAACGGCGACTTTCGTCCGACATTGCCGCAATTGGGCAAGTTGGAGTTACGCCTGTCACTTGGAAGTTTGACGGTAAACGGGTAACTTTATCGCCGTGGCTCATCCAAACGTCTAATTTTGGTTGAGAAGCGGTTAAATCATCGTTTAATTTTGCAAATAAACTGTCGGTTGCTTTTAACTCAACAGACGCATAGCCAAATTCACGGTGATCTGATGTTTCCGTTAAACCGCCTAACTGCATTGCCATTGTTTGCATACCGTAGCAAATGCCAAGCACTGGCACGCCGGCGTTAAACACGTATTCAGGCGCACGCGGGCTGTTTTCTTCAGTGGTACTTTCAGGACCGCCTGAAAGAATAATCCCTGTTGGGTTAAATTCACGGATCTGTTCTTCCGTCACGTCCCAAGCCCAAAGTTCGCAGTAAACCCCGATTTCACGCACACGGCGTGCGATCAGTTGGGTATATTGTGAACCAAAGTCCAGAATTAAAATTTTATGGTTGTGGATGTTTGTCATTTTGTTTCTCTGTTTTGTAAAAATTAGATTAAATCTGTCCGCTTGTTTTTAATAAATCAAGAGCTAATTGCTCAATATCTTCTTTACGATAAAGCCAATTTAGCCAAGTTTCAGGAATATTTTCAATACCATAATAAGCACCTGCTAATTGACCACATACTGCTGCAACGGTATCAGAATCATCACATAAGTTTGCAGCTAATAAAATGGCATCTCTAAAATTATTTGTGTGCCAAAAAGCCCATAATGCTGCTTCAAGCGTATCAATAACATAGCCTGAGCTTGAAATTTCATCTTCAGTTTTGGTCTTAAATACAAATGAAGTAATACGATTTAGTTTGTCAAAGGATAGAAGATCTATGCCTTCAAATAACTTCACTTTTGACTTTCCTTGTAATGCATTTTTCAGCACATAAGAAAAAAATTCACAAGCCTGTAAACATTCCTCTGATGCGTGGGTTGTTTTTGAACTTAATTTAGCATATTCACCTATTTCGCTATTTGAAAAATAAAATAGTGGAATAGGGGCTAAACGCATAAGGGAGCCATTTCCTGAATATTTTGAGTCTGTTTTTAAGCTATATGGATATCCAGTTTGGCGGAATTCACATAATGCATTAGCAGTATGATTTCCTATATCAAATGTAAAGGGTTTACTTGAATTTTTTCCTTCATATGCCCATCGACAATAGCGTTCTAATTGATCGTTAGGATCAAAGCTTCTTTTATAGATTAAACTTTCAGCAAGGCATAAAGCCATCGATGTATCATCGGTCCATTTCCCACGTTCAAGTTCAAATACTCCACCTCCAACCATATCAGTTAATAATGGTCGATTAGGGCTTCTTATTTTGAATTCATTTGTTGTTCCGACTGCATCTCCGCAAGCTAAACCTAATAAACACCCTTTGGCTCGGCTGATTAAATTCATAAAATACCACCTTGATTTTATCCCTAGGGCTTACGCCCTAGGTTTAAGCATAATTGAGCTACTCCCGTAGCTCTTCATTCATTTGTAACTCCCAGTTCCAACGGAGCTGAATTATGCGTAACCCCGTACGGCTTGCCGTGCGGGGAACAAGCGGTGCGATTTATATAAAATTTTACGCAGTAGTTGCGGTACATCGGCTACGTCAGATGAACGCATTTTTCCGTCTTTCGCAAGCATTTTCAAACTGTGACAATTTGTCACGGTTTCATTTCCCTCTGCTTTCAAACGTTGTTTTAATTTACGCCAATACGCTGCTGCATCTAGGCTTTCCGTCAAAACTTCGATGACATCAATAATCGAAAAATACCATTTTTCTTGCTCTTCGTCCCAAACGGAACGGACTTCTTTATGTTCAAAAAGTTTGATGTCCATATTAGATTAGATTTTACAAGCGGTTAAATTTTCAGAATATTTTGCAACGTGATGAGATGAAAACTACAAAAGGCGGACTAATCAGCCCACCTTATAAGCCTGTTGAAAGATTAACCCATACGATAGTTAGGCGCTTCTTTCGTAATTGTTACGTCATGAACGTGGCTTTCTTTAATACCTGCACCGCTAATGCGTACAAATTGTGCTTTAGTGCGTAAATCTTCGATGGTCGCAGAACCTGTCAAGCCCATACAAGAACGCAAGCCACCCATTTGTTGGTGAATGATTTCTTTTAAGAAACCTTTGTACGGAATACGACCTTCGATACCTTCAGGCACTAGTTTATCTGCTGCATTATCAGATTGGAAATAACGGTCTGAAGAACCCTTGCTCATTGCACCTAATGAACCCATACCACGGTAAGATTTGAACGCACGACCTTGGTAAAGCTCGATTTCGCCCGGTGCTTCTTCTGTCCCTGCGAACATTGAACCCACCATAACACAGCTTGCACCAGCCGCGATGGCTTTAGAAATATCACCTGAGTAGCGGATACCACCGTCTGCAATTACAGGAATACCACGACCTTCTAATGCGGCTGCGGCTTCTGCAATTGCGGTAATTTGTGGAACCCCCACGCCTGTTACGATACGAGTGGTACAAATTGAACCCGGGCCGATACCCACTTTCACCGCACTTGCACCTGCATCTGCAAGAGCGATAGCGCCTTCAGCGGTAGCCACGTTACCTGCTACGATTGGCAAGTTAGGGTATTTCGCACGAGTTTCACGCACGCGTTGTAACACACCTTCAGAATGACCGTGTGAAGAGTCGATTAAAAGCACGTCCACGCCAGCTTGAACTAAGGCTTCAATGCGTTCTTCATTACCTGGGCCTGCACCAACCGCTGCGCCTACACGTAAACGACCAAATTCATCTTTACATGCGTTTGGTTTTTGTTCTGCTTTTTGGAAATCTTTAACGGTAATCATACCTTTTAATTTAAAGCTATCATCAACCATTAACACTTTTTCTACACGGTGTTCATGCATTAAATCTAAGATTTCTTCACGTGTGGCGTGTTCTTTAACAGTCACAAGACGTTCTTTTGGTGTCATCACTTTCGATACAGGCTTGCTTAAATCACGGACGAAACGCGTATCACGACCGGTAATAATACCGACTAAATTGCCTTCTTTATCGACAACAGGATAGCCGGCAAAGCCATTTTTCTTCACTAATTCAGCAAGTTCACCTAAAGTTAATTCAGGAGAAACGGTAACTGGTTCGGTAACAATGCCGCTTTCAAATTTTTTCACTTTACGTACGCGATCTGCTTGGCGTTCAATGGACATATTTTTGTGGATAAAACCAATACCGCCTTCTTGCGCTAAAGAGATCGCTAATTTGGTTTCTGTTACGGTATCCATCGCAGCAGAAAGCATTGGGATATTTAATCGGATTTCTTTGGTAAGATTAGTTGAAAGATCTGCTGTATTCGGAAGTACAGTAGAATGGGCAGGGACAAGAAGCACGTCATCGAATGTTAAGGCTTCTGATTTGATACGTAATGCCATTGCAATAGTTCCTCAAATAAAATGTGTATAGAAATTATTGCGGGCGAATTATACAGATATTTTTTATTGTTGTAAAATAAATTCAAGCAATCGTTTGCTGAATGGATGTATAAACAAAATGATGCCCCTTGTAACCGAAATTACAAGGGGCAGAGCATTGCGGTCAATTCTTTTCAGAAAAGCCTTATTGTAGCAACGTTTCTCATTTCGCAGTGCAACAATATGTGAACAATTCTACAAATTTGAATAAAAATTGTCAATATTTTTATTGATTTATGGTAAAAATAGCAACGTCTGTTATTTTTGCTAAAAAGGATATTCAAATGAAAGCTCTCAATTACATTCTCGGTTTAGATTTAGGTATCGCTTCTGTGGGGTGGGCAGTGGTTGAAATTGATCAAAATGAACTCCCGATTCGTTTAATTGATTTAGGGGTAAGAACCTTTGAACGAGCAGAAGTGCCTAAAACAGGGGATTCTCTCGCCCTAGCTCGCCGTTTGGCAAGAAGTAGCAGACGGTTGGTCAGACGTAGAGCCGTTCGTTTACTTAAAGCTAAGCGTTTATTAAAACAAGAAGGGATTTTGCAAGCGGACGATTTCCACTCTTCCCATTTAAAACCGTTGCCGAATAATCCTTGGGAATTGCGTGTTAAGGGATTGAACCACTTATTAGATCGTAAAGAATGGGCGGCGGTATTATTACATTTGTTAAAACATCGTGGCTATTTATCACAACGTAAAAATGAAAGTAAAACTGACAATAAAGAACTGGGTGCATTGTTAAAAGGGGTGAGTGAAAACCGTCAATTATTGCAAGCTCAGGCATTTTCTACTCCGGCTGAAATTGCGATTAAAAAGTTCCAACAGGAAGAAGGGCATATCCGCAATCAACGTGGGGCTTACAGCCACACCTTTGATCGTAACGACTTACTGGCAGAACTTCGTTTACTTTTCCAAAAACAACGTGAATTCAACAATCCTTATACATCCCAATCTCTTGAGCAAGCCATCGCAGAATTGTTAATGTGGCAAAAACCTGCATTATCCGGCGAGGCTATTTTAAAAATGTTAGGGAAATGCACCTTTGAACCTTCCGAATATAAAGCCCCGAAAAATAGTTATAGTGCGGAATATTTTGTGTGGCTGACTAAGCTCAATAACTTACGCATTTTAGAAAATGGTGCAGATCGTGGGCTAACGGCGGAAGAACGCCAATTATTGATAAATCAACCTTTTGAGAAAGCAAAATTCACTTATGCTCAAGCACGGAAATTGTTGGAATTATCAGATTTAGCGATTTTTAAAGGGGTTCGTTACGGCAAAGATAATGCAGAAAGTGCAACCTTAATGGAAATGAAGGCTTGGCACGCCATTCGCAAAGCCTTAGAAAGTAATGGCTTGAAAACCGAATGGAATGGTTTAAAAACCAAGCCAGAGTTGTTAGATAAAATCGGTACGGCTTTTTCGATTTATAAAACCGATGAGGATATTAGCCAATATCTGAATGGCGAGTTATCACCTGCGGTATTAAATGCCCTATTAGAAAATCTTAGTTTTGATAAATTTATTCGACTTTCTTTGCAAAGTTTAGCCAAAATCCTACCGCTTATGGAACAAGGTTTGCGTTACGATGAGGCGTGTAAACAGGTTTATGGCGATCACTATGGCAAGAAAGAACAACTTGAGCTACGTTTCTTGCCAAAAATCCCTGTGGAAGACATTCGTAATCCTGTGGTGCTACGCACCTTATCTCAAGCTCGAAAAGTGATTAATGGGGTAGTTCGTTTATATGGTTCTCCAGCTCGTATTCATATTGAAACAGGGCGAGAAGTGGGTAAATCTTTCAGTGAACGTCGAGATATTAGCAAGCGTCAGGAAGAAAACCGCAATGAGCGCCAAAGAGCGGTAGAAAAATTTAAAGAATTTTTCCCTCATTTTGTGGGCGAGCCAAAAGCGAAAGATATTCTTAAAATGCGTCTTTATGAACAACAACACGGTAAATGCTTATATTCTGGCAAAGAGTTAGATTTAAACCGCTTGCTTGAAAAAGGCTATGTAGAAATTGATCACGCATTGCCGTTTTCTCGGACTTGGGATGACAGTTTTAATAATAAAGTGTTGGTGCTTGCCAGTGAAAATCAAAACAAAGGCAATCAAACCCCTTACGAGTGGTTAAATGGCAAAGAAAACGCAGAGCGTTGGAAACTCTTTCAAGCCTTAGTTAATGGTAGCCGTTTCCCTTATAGCAAAAAACAACGGATTTTAACAAAATACCTTGATGAAGACGGATTTAGAGAACGTAACTTAAACGATACTCGCTATGTAGCACGTTTCCTATGCAATTTTATTGAAGATAATATGCAATTAGTCGGACAAGGAAAAAAACGAGTATTTGCCTCAAACGGTCAAATTACTGCCTTACTTCGCAGAAGTTGGGGAATTCAAAAAGTGCGTGAAGATAATGACCGCCATCACGCCGTTGATGCTGTAGTTGTCGCTTGTTCTACTCGTGCATTACAAAAGAAAATTACCGATTATGTGCGTTATAAAGAGATGAATGTGTTTACAGGGGAAAAAATCGATCAGGAAACAGGGGAAATTATTAAATTCCATTTCCCTGAACCTTGGAAATTCTTCCGTCAAGAAGTGGAAATTCGCGTGTTTAGTGAAACCCCAGCAGAAGATGTCGTTATTGCCTTGCCAGATCGACCGCAAGCAAATCACGAATTTATTCAACCGCTCTTTGTTTCACGCGCCCCAACACGCAAAATGACGGGGCAAGGGCATATGGAAACCATCAAATCCGCCAAACGTTTAGCCGAAGGATTAAGTGTTTCTCGAGTGCCACTCACTCAACTGAAATTAAAAGATCTGGAAAATATGGTTAATCGAGAACGTGAAAAAGCACTTTATGAGGCTTTAAAAGTACGTCTAGAAAAATTTAATAATGATCCGGCAAAAGCATTTGCTGACCCATTCTATAAAAAGGGTGGGCAACAAGTGAAAGCTGTTCGTGTGGAGCAGGTACAAAAATCCGGCGTACTCGTTCGCCAAGAAAATGGCGTTGCCGATAATGCCTCAATGGTGCGAGTGGATGTCTTTATTAAAGGCGGAAAATATTTCCTTGTTCCAATTTATACTTGGCAAGTAGCAAAAGGAATTTTGCCGAATAGGGCTGCGACACAAGGTAAGGAAGAGGAATATTGGGATATAATGGATGAAACTGCGATTTTCCAATTTTCTCTTTATCAAAATGATTTAATTAAATTAGTTACCAAGAAAAAAACTATATTTGGTTATTTTAACGGATTAAATAGAGCAACAAGTAACATAAATATTAAAGAGCATGATCTAGATAAATCTAAGGGAAAAGACGGGATTTATTTGGAGGTAGGAGTCAAACTGGCATTATCTCTTGAAAAATACCAAGTTGATGAACTTGGTAAAAATATCCAACCTTGTCGTTCAATGAAAAAACGTCCACCTGTTCGTTAATTTTAAATCCCTGTTTTTAATGAAAGCAGGGATTTTTTTCAATTCAAGGAGATGCTATGAGCTGGCGAAGTATTTTAATTAGTAATGGGGGAAAATTATCCTTAAAACGTAAACAGATGTTAATCCAACAAGAAGAGCAGGAATTTACCGTTCCCCTTGAAGATATTGCTATTGTCGTGGTGGAAAGTCGGGAAACTGTAATCACAATTCCGCTACTTTCAGCCTTTGCTCAACAAGGTATCACACTACTTAGTTGTGATGAGCAATTTTTACCTTGTGGGCAATGGCTACCATTCTCTCAATATCATCGCCAATTAAAAACACTTAAATTACAACTTGAAGCAAGCCAACCGCAGAAAAAGCAACTTTGGCAAAAGATTGTGCAGCAAAAAATCCGTAATCAAGCCTTTGTGCTTACCCAATCCCATCACCCTAAAGAAGCGAAAAGATTGTATGCAATGGCAGGGCAAGTGAAATCGGGCGATAAAGAAAATATAGAGGCACAAGCCGCACAACTCTATTTTCAAACCGCATTTGGAAAGGATTTTCGCCGTTGGCAAGAAAACCACATTAACGCTCATCTGAACTATGCTTACACGATATTACGATCCGCAGTGGCAAGGGCGTTAGTACAATATGGTTGGTTACCAGCGTTAGGGCTGTTTCATCATAATGAACAAAATCCCTTTAATCTCGCGGATGATTTTATTGAACCATTTCGCCCTTTGGTCGATTTAATGGTGTGGCAACTGTGGCAAGAAAATAAGCTTGATAACGGCTTAACCCCAGCAACTAAACAACAGCTTATTCGCTTATTGCACTATCAAATGAGCATTAATCAACAGACGTTTAGTGTATTAGCTACGATAGATCGAGCTGTTGCGTCCTTTCAGAATGCGTTAATGAGTAAAGATGCGGATTTGTTAAAACTTCCCGAAATCTTACCGCTTGAGGAACATCGTTATGAGTGAGGCAAAATTTATGCGAATGATCGTCTTTTTTGACTTACCTGTCACCACGGCAGCGAAACGCAAAGCCGCCAATCAGTTTCGCCAATTTTTATTAAAAGATGGCTACCAAATGTTACAGCTTTCAGTGTATGCCCGCATTGTTCGAGGACGAGATGCGTTAGATAAGCACCATAAAAGACTTTGTGAACACCTGCCAGAAGAAGGCTCAATTCGTTGCTTAGAAGTTACCGAAAAACAGTTTGCTAGTATGCAGATTTTATTAGGAGAGTTGAAAGTTCAAGAGAAAAAAGTTAATGCAAACCAAATGCTACTTTTTTAATAAAAAATATTGAAATACTGAAAATTATATAACAGTTTAATTGCTTTTATTTTAAACAAAAGTATTGTTTAAACGCTTGTTTAATGAACAGTATTTTTTCTAAATTTATGTCTAAAAATCACTTTGGTGTAAATTATGGACGATTTTTTACCACCGTTTTTTGCAAAAAAATTTCACTAAACCAACCGCTTGTTGAGAGAAAATTACTTGTTTTTTATATAAATAAAATGCTCCAAAGCCTTTCTGGATAAGGCTTTGGAGCATAGGTATTGTAGCACTGCGAAATGAGAAAGGGAGCTACAACTTGAGTAAATAGATCAAGCCGTTTATTATTATTGTAGCACTGCGAAATGAGAAAGGGAGCTACAACGCTGTGGTCCGGTGTGAATTGCCCGCTATCATTGTAGCACTGCGAAATGAGAAAGGGAGCTACAACGATTAGCCATAAGCTGTTACTCCTATTTTAATTGTAGCACTGCGAAATGAGAAAGGGAGCTACAACATATATATTAAGTATTTATAATAATAAAAGATTGTAGCACTGCGAAATGAGAAAGGGAGCTACAACTAGATGTCAAAGTCTATGCCGTTTTTCTTTATTGTAGCACTGCGAAATGAGAAA
>NZ_ACQL01000086.1 GCF_000175195.1 Actinobacillus minor NM305
AATTTTGTGCAACTGCTACATAATACCGTACAAAAGGGTGTTAAATTTTGTACAAATACAACGTTATATTACATATTTCCCTATACTTGTGATCCTTATCACAGCTTAAAAAGCAAAGTTAAACTATACTCCAAAAATCTGATTGAAATGGAGCGATTACTATGACAACGCAATTTATTTTAAATGATCACCCACATCGCCGTTTTAATCCGTTGAAAAATCAATGGATTTTAGTTTCACCACATCGCGCTAAACGCCCGTGGCAAGGGCAACAAGAAGAGATCGTGGCAGAAGACAAACCAAGTTATGATCCAACTTGCTATCTTTGCCCAAGCAATAAACGGATTACCGGCGAGCAAAATCCGGCATATAGCAAGCCGTTTGTGTTCAAAAATGATTTTTCCGCCTTGTTACCGGATACACCAGCACCAGAAGCAAATGATGACCCCCTTTTTCAAATTTCTCACACGCAAGGGGAAAGCCGTGTGATCTGCTTTTCGCCTGATCACAGCAAAACCTTGCCACAATTAAGCGTTGAAGAAATTTCGCAAGTGGTAGACGTTTGGCAAGAGCAGGTTGGCGAGCTAAAACAACGTTATCAATGGGTGCAACTTTTTGAAAACAAAGGAGCAATGATGGGTTGCTCTAACCCTCATCCGCACGGGCAAATCTGGGCAAGTAATTTTCTACCGAATGAATTAGCCACAGAAGATGAATGCCAAGCCGATTATTTTGCCAAACATCAACGCCCATTATTGCTCGATTACGCTCAACGAGAGCTAGAAAAAAAAGAGCGTATTGTCGTAGAAACCAAAGACTGGATTGCCGTTGTGCCTTATTGGGCCGCGTGGCCATTTGAAACACTGTTATTGCCAAAAGCGAAGCAGTTTAAATCGATAGAAGAGCTTAATCCGGCAGAAAAAGAAGATCTCGCGTTAGCCCTAAAAAAATTAACAACACGCTATGACAACCTGTTTAACATCAGTTTCCCTTATTCAATGGGCTTCCATTTTGCACCGTTTAATGGCAAAGAAAATGCGCATTGGCAACTCCACGCCCATTTTTACCCACCGCTTTTACGTTCTGCAACTGTGCGTAAATTTATGGTGGGTTATGAAATGATGGCAGAAAGCCAACGAGATCTTACCCCAGAACAAGCGGCAGAAAGATTAAATGCCGTGAGTGATGAAGTGCATTATAAAGATAAATAATCAGTATTATACTGAGCTTGCACAAATACCAGATTTTCGTTGTAGGGGTGGGGTTTATCCCCACCCGAACGGTAAATGTATTTTTCGGGCGGGGATAACCCCCGCTCCTACGAAATCAAAAGTTTGTGCAATTAAGAGGAATATACTATGACCCCAATCGAACTTTCTCAAATCCAATTTAAACAACATTATGGCGAAAACGCCGAGCAAACCATTTTTGCCCCTGGTCGGGTAAACATTATCGGCGAGCATACAGATTATAACGATGGCTTTGTGATGCCTTGTGCGATCAATTATGGTATGGCGGTAAGTATCAAAAAACGCAATGACAGTCGTTGGCGAGTTTATGCCATTGATATTCAAGAACAAGATGAATTTGATTTGAGCCAACCTATCGAAAAAAGTGAACATAAATGGGCAAACTATGTCCGTGGTGTTGTGAAATATATTCAAGCAAAATGCCCGAATTTCCAACAAGGTGCAGATATTGCGATGACAAGTGATGTGCCGATGTCATCAGGTTTAAGCTCTTCTGCCGCTTTAGAAATTTCTATCGGGAAAACCTGCCAATGGCTTGGCGATTTACCCCTTTCATTGGCGGAGATCGCCTTGATCGGGCAAGAAGCTGAAAACAAATTTGTCGGAGCAAATTGCGGCAATATGGATCAACTTACCTCTGCATTGGGGCAAAAAGATCATTTAGTGATGATTGATTGCCGCTCTTTAGAGATTACGCCAACGCCTGTGCCACAAGGTTATGACATTGCTATCATTAACTCAAATGTGAAGCACGATTTAGTTACCGGCGAATATAACAGCCGCCGCCAAGAGTGTGAACAAGCCGCAAAATTCTTTGGTGTGAAAGCCTTACGTGATTTGAGCGTTGCGGATTTTCTTGCCAGAGCCGAAGCATTGAAAGCAGAAAGTGAGTTAGCTTATAAACGTGCGAAACACGTGGTAACGGAAAACCAACGTGTGTTAGATGCAGTCGCTGCCTTGAAAGCCAATGATATGGAAAAATTAGGCGAGTTAATGGCGCAATCTCACGACTCAATGCGTGATGATTTTGAAATTACCATTCCGGAAATTGATTATTTGGTGGAATTAGCCCAAGTCGCTATCGGCAAAAAAGGGGGGGCAAGAATGACCGGCGGTGGCTTTGGTGGTTGTATCGTATGCCTTGTGCCTCACGAAAAAGTCGAAGCACTCCGCCAATTGATTGCAGACAATTACGAAAAACAAACGGGAATTAAAGAAACTTTCTACGTTTGCACCGCAAGCGATGGGGTGAGGGTGGTTTAATTCCCATCTTACTCTCGCCCGCTTGCGGGAGAGAGACAGCCAGCGAACGTCTAGTGAGCTGGCAGAGAGAGGGGGAAGCGGTCATTTTTTCAAAAAATTTTATAAATTCCCCTCTCCCTCCGAAAATTCTAGGAATTTTCTCCACCCTCTCCCGCAAGCGGGCGAGGGAAATTAAGGAGCTGTTATGCAACTTATCACACTTGAAAACAAATATCTTAAATTAACCCTTTCTCCCTTTGGGGCATCTTGGCTTTCTTGCATTGTAAAACACCCAAAAGGCGAGCGAGAAGTTTTGGTTACTACCTCTGCAAAAAATTGGCAAAAACAGACCGCTTACTTTGGGGCAACCATTGGGCGTTATGCCAACCGCATTGCTAATGCACAATATCAACTAAACGGAAAGACTTACCAACTGGCAGCGAATAACGGTCGCAATAATCTACACGGTGGTAATGTGGGAGCGGATAAAGTGGAATGGGAAATCCTAAGCCAAAGCCCACAAGCGGTTAAATTTGTCTATTATTTTGCAGATGGCGAAGAAGGATTTGGCGGAGAAGTTAAAACGACTGTGGAATACAGCCTCAATGACGACTGTCTTGATGTTTACTTTTCGGCGCAGGCTTCGCAAGACACCCCTCTTTGCTTGACCAATCACGCTTATTTTAATTTAAGTGGCGAACCTACAATTAAACATCATCGCTTGCAATTAAATGCGAGCCATTATTTACCGGTCGATGAAAATGGTACACCCAATAAGCCTTTACAATCGGTGGAAGGGACAAGTTTTGATTTCCGCCAAGCAAAAATCATCGGCAAGGATTTGCTGAGCGATGCCGATCAACAAAACGTAAAAGGCTACGATCACGCTTTTCTTATTGCAAAAAAATTACAAGATTTTACCGCTTGTCTAGCAGTGGAAGATTTAACGCTTAAATTGGATACCAGCTATCCAGCCATTCAAATTTACACGGGCAATTGGCTAAAAGGACAACCCAATATGCAAGCGGGCGAATATGAAGATTATGCCGGTATTGCGTTAGAACCCGAGTTTTTCCCCAACAGCCCAAATCAGCCGGAATTGGCAAAATTTGGCGGTATTTTAAAAGCAAATGAGCCCTATAACCATAAAATAAGTTATCAGTTTATGTTCTAAAAATTTGCGGTATTACGTAGCAGTTGTACAAAAGTCAATTTTAGGAAAATTTATG
>NZ_ACQL01000085.1 GCF_000175195.1 Actinobacillus minor NM305
TTGTTGCACTTGGATTGTAAATTCAGCCTCAATAAAATGAGAGTAGGGACGCCACGCTGGCGTCCTAAATCAATATAGGTAAACTATTTCATATCTAATATTTTGGAACGGATACCAGTGTGGTATTCCTACATATTAAGTGCTACATAATACCGAGATTTGGCTCTTTTTTACTATTGTAAAATGCAATAAAAATCTTACCGCTTGACAGCACATCATTTTGCCGATTAAATATACATCTCTAACATTTGTATTAAGGGTTAATCAATGTTATCTGGTCTTTTTATCGGGATCCTATTAGGGTTCATTCTACAACGTAGTCAATTCTGTTTTGTTTCGGGCTTTCGAAACATTTTCTATCAACGCCAATTCCGTTTCCTTACTGCATTACTGATTGCTGTGAGTATCCAATCGGTTGGGTTATTTTTACTTGCTCATTTTCAGCTTATCGAGATTCCACAAACGACTTTGCCTGTTATTGCAACATTAGTCGGGGGCTTTGTCTTTGGTGCAGGGATGTCTATTGCCGGTTGTTGTGCCAGTGGTGGTTGGTTTCGTGGTGGGGAAGGTGCCGTAGGAAGTTTAATCGCCTTAGTCTGTTTTGCTCTGACGATGGCGGCAACGCAAACGGGCATGTTGAAATCTTGGGTAATGCCTTGGGTTCAGCAAACTTCCTCTTGGGACAACATTTATTTAACTTGGCAGATATCGCCTTGGGTTCTCGTTGGTTTGTTAATAGCTGTAACGGTAGCACTTGTTATCTACCAAATTCGTCACCCTCGTTTCCAACCGGTAGCGACATATCAAAAAACAGGCGTGGTTCATTGGTTATTTGAACGCCGTTGGCATCCTTATTTCGGTGCGGTTTTATTAGGTGGTTTGGGGGTTATTGCGTGGTTATTCAGTGCTGAAACGGGGCGGAACTTTGGGTTTGGCATTGCAATCCCTTCTGCAAATGTTATGCAATATATTGTGACAGGTCAGCAACGTTATTTGAACTGGGGCACCTATCTAGTGCTGGGCATTATATTCGGCTCTTTTATTGCGGCAAAAGCGAGTGGTGAATTTCAGCTACGTATGCCAGACGGTAAGCAATTTATTCAACGTGTTCTAGGTGGTGTGATGATGGGGATAGGTGCCGCATTAGCCGGTGGTTGTACAATAACCAATTCCCTTGTCGCAACCGCTTATTTTTCTTGGCAAGCTTGGATTGCAACATTCATGATAATGTTAGGTTGCTGGGTTGCCTCTGCGATTGTTAAACCAACGCAATGTTCACTTTAGGAGACGAAAATGAAAAAGACTTTGTTATTAACTGCGCTAGGATTAGCGTTAGCCGGCTGTAATGAAAAAAGTGTTCAAATCATTGAAACAGAGGAATTACTAAAGAATTTAGATAACCCTAACTATGTGATTGTGGATACCCGAATTGATAGCTATTTTAATGGCTTCAAAGAACCAAATGCGAGCCGAGGAGGGCATATTAAAAATGCGGTGCAATTTACAACGGAATGGTTAGATAACATTGCCGCAGATAAATTTGAAACTTTCGCTGCCGGTAAAGGGATCACGAAAGACAAAACGATCGTCTTTTATGATAGCAATCCTGATAATTTAGAGCGAGTGAGCGCGGAATTTGCGGCAAAAGGTTATAACGTTAAGGTGTTTAAAGATATTTTAAGTTATAGCAATGTGGAGAGTTATCCGTTAGAAAAATTTGCGCACTATCAGTTAAGTGTTTCACCTCAATGGCTGAATGTGGTGATGAAAGGGGAGAAACCTGAGAGCTATCAAAATGATAAATTTATGGTGTTTGAAGTTTCTTGGGGACCGCTAGAAACGGTAAAAGCTTATACACAGCATATTGTCGGTGCATATCATTTTAACACGGATTGGATTGAAAACGACCCGGTATGGAATTTATCCGATCCTAAAGTGATTGAAGCCAATTTACTCAAGAATGGGATCACAAAAGATAAAACCATTATTTTGTATTCGGATAATCAGCTAGCTGCATTACGTGTATTGTGGGCATTGAAATGGGCAGGTGTAGAAGATGTCCGTTTCTTAAATGGTGGATTGTGGGCGTGGAAAAATCTTGATTTACCAACGGAAACACAAGTCAATATTCCTACACCTGAAACAGCATTTGGTACAACCATTCCTGCAAATCCGAGTATTAACATCTCTATGCCGGATGATGTGTTAAAGGCCCAAAAAGAGCAAGGATTGAAATTGATCAGTAATCGTTCTTGGGAAGAGTATCTTGGTAATGTTAGTGGTTATGACTATATTCCGGGTAAAGGAGAGCCGCAAGGTGCTATTTGGGGATTTGCCGGTACGGATTCCTCTAATGTGGCGGATTATTATGATCCGGACGGTACCCTACGTAACCCAAATGAAATTTTTGCTTTATGGAAAACACAAGGCATTCAAAAAGATGAACCTTTAGCCTTTTATTGCGGAACAGGCTGGCGTGCAAGTGTTTCTTGGTTTATGACACAACTAGCCGGTTGGAAAAACAGCTATGTCTATGATGGTGGTTGGAACGCTTGGCAAATGGATTCCAAATATCCCGTGCAAAAAGGCGCCCCGAATAACATGAGCAAGCCGGATAGCCAAAATGATTTCGGTAAAGTGCAAAAATCAGGCGCATCTTGTAAAAGTTAAAAACCAGAAAGGAGCGAAAGCTCCTTTTTTGTTGCAAGCGGTAACATTTTCTTCATTTTTTGCGAATAAATTTGCGGTATAATGCCAAGTCAATTTAGTGAGATTAGGAAAGCATTTTGAACGATTTATTTATTATTGACTCCCACTGTCATTTAGATGCATTAGACTATGAAACGCGTCATAAAAATGTGGACGAAGTTATTGAGAACGCCAAAAAACGAGGTGTACAGCATATTCTTTCTGTGTGCACTACATTAGGACGATTTGAGGCCATGAAGCAATTAACTGCTCATCGTAATGATGTGTCTTTAAGCTGTGGCGTACATCCATTAAATGTGGAAGAAGAACCTTTCGACTACGAAAAATTATGGCAATATGCACAAGATCCAAAAGTGGTGGCGATTGGTGAAACAGGATTAGACTATCACTACACGCCTGAAACAAAAGTGCTACAACAGCAGCTATTTGCTCAACAAATTGAAGTAGCAAATAAAGTGAATAAACCTCTTATTATTCACACTCGCTCAGCGCGTCAAGATACGATGGATATGTTAGAACAACACGGTGCAGAAAAATGTGGCGGTGTATTGCACTGTTTTACCGAAGATTATGCCATGGCAAAACGAGCATTAGATATTGGTTTTTATATCTCGATTTCTGGGATCATTACCTTCCGTAATGCAGAAGAATTGCGAGATGTAGCGAGAAAAATACCGCTTGATCGTTTATTGATTGAAACGGATTCGCCTTATTTGGCACCGATTCCTTATCGAGGAAAACCAAATCAACCTGCTTATGTGCGCGAAACTTGTGAATATGTTGCGACCCTCAAAGGGGTTTCAACAGAAGAATTTGCTCGCATTACCACGCAAAATGTGCAAAACTTATTCAAAATTAACTTATAAGGACATTGACTATGCAAGCTATCCTTAAATATTTTCTGATTTTAGTGTCGCTTTCTTTTTTCATCGTCTTAGGTGGTGCGGTTAATTACGCCATGCCAAGTTATGAAGATACGGTTGTAACCGGTATGGAAGTTCGCCGTATGGATAAAGATGGTGTTATCAGCAAATCCAATCCGGCAGATGGCGAAGTCCGTGATGTTTATTTCCTTTTTACAGAAAACCCTGAAACGAAAAAAATCATGGTTTACCGTAATGAAGATACCGGCTGGGGCTTGCCGCCTTATTTCAAATTTGGTTCAGCGGATATTCAAGCTAAGGCGCAAGCCTATGCTAATGAGCACCAACGTGTGCAAATTAAATACTACGGTTGGCGGATTAACTGGTTAAATGAGTTTAGGAACATTGTTTCAATTAAGCCACTACAAGCCGATGAAACTGTTTCTCGCCCGATTGTAAGCTATGTGCTTTATGCAGTAATCGCATTACTCTTTTTCCTTTCTTTTCAACTGATTCGTGGTATTTTCCGCAAAGAATAAGTTGCTTTATCTATTAGCCCACTTTAATAAGTGGGCTAATGTTTTTAAAAACGCCAAGATTTTTATTTGCAACCCTACCTACTTTTCGCTAAATTAGAGCATTTCCATGGTAAGCGAATAATGCCTATGATTTATTTCATTTCCGATCTTCATCTTAATGAATCTCAACCTGAGATAACGCAGCTTTTTTTGCAATTTATGCAGCAAAAAGCACCGCTTGCAGAGGCGGTTTATATTTTGGGAGACTTATTTGATTTTTGGATTGGCGATGATGAACAATCTGCGTTGATTAGCGAGGTGAAGTCAGCCATTAAAACGCTTACCGCAAGCGGTGTGAAATGCTATTTTATTTGCGGAAATCGTGATTTTTTAATTGGTAAGCGGTTTGCGAATGAGACAGGTATGATATTGCTTCCGGATTATCATTGCATCGAACTCTATGGCAAAAGCACCTTACTTTGCCACGGCGATACCCTTTGTATTGATGATGTGAAATATCAACAATTTCGGCAAAAAGTGCATCAAAAATGGCGTCAATGGTTATTTTTACGCTTGCCATTATCATTAAGATTAAAAATTGCCCAGAAAATCCGAATGAAAAGCCAGCTTGATAAGCAGACTAAATCCAACACGATTATGGATGTTAATGCTGCATTTACGGTCAATATGGTAAAAAAATTTAATGCTACACAACTGATTCATGGGCATACCCACCGACAAGCGGTGCATTTTGAACCTGATTTTACAAGAATTGTGCTAGGCGATTGGAAAGCAGATTATGCTTCTATTCTGAAAGTGGATAAGCAAGGGGCGGAATTTATATGATTGATGTTGTTATTCCTTGTTATAACGCAGCTACGACATTACAGCGTGCTGTGCAGAGCGTATTAAATCAGCCTGAATTAGGTCTATTGTGGATTGTTGATGATGGCTCCACAGATCAGACTTTTGCGCTTGCAAAATCTTTTGAAGCGCAACTCCCAGATAAAATTCGGGTGGAGAAAATGCCGCAAAATGGTGGTGTTGCAAAAGCCAGAAATTGGGGGGCTTTGCAAAGTGAGGCAGAGTTTATTGCATTTTTGGATGCGGATGATGCTTACGAAAATGGGGCATTACAAGTCGCCAAAGCGATTTTTGAGTTCCAACCTGAAACGGCTGTTGTTCGCTTAGAATTAAAACCGGTGGGGATTCCGGAGCGTTATGCTTCCCACGCTGACTTTGATTTCGCTTGGCAGCATATGCGGATGACCTGTGGCGGCAACGTTGTTTTTCGCCGTGCTTTTTTCTTAGCCTGTGGCGGTTTTCCACAACATGCATTGTTCCGAGAATTGGGCGGAGAAGATGGGGCATTGGGGATCGCTACCACAAAAGTGGCTAGAGTTGCTACCGCTTTTCAAGATGTTGGCGTCTTGCATTATTGCCGAGAAGGTATGCATGCGGAAAGGTTACTCGATGCGCTATTATTTGGCATACAGCCGAAGGGGGTTACACCAGAAAAAATGGCGCAAGCCGAAGCAGTTACCGCACAGATTTGTCATCAGATTAACCAATTAAAAATAGGGTTGAACAGTGATGAGATTGGAATTCAGCCTGTCAAATTACAATGGGGTTAGTATGCAAAAGTGGGTTTACATGAGCATCGGTGGTTTGGCGCTTGGCTTGGGCATTCTGGGGATCTTCTTGCCCGTTCTTCCAACCACGCCATTTCTATTACTAGCGCTATTCTGCTTTAGCCGTAGTTCAGAAAGATTGCATCAGTGGTTTGTCAATAGCCTGTTTTATCAAAAGTATTTAAAGGAATTTGATGAAAAACGAGCAATGACCATGAGGCAAAAACTCACAATTTTAGCTATTGCCTTTCCATTTTGTTTTTTTACTTTTCTAACTGTGAATAGCATTTGGGCAAAAGGTGCATTAATGCTTCTTGTTTTATTTCAGTATTGGTATTTTTTCTTTCGTATTAGAACGATTAAAACACGCCAAGCCTCATAACTTGGCGCTTATGCTAGATACCTTCTCCATAGGTGCCTTCGATATCTTCAAAGTATTGGTTCATATCAAATGCCGGTTTTTGTTCTGAAGATTTACTGATAATACGGGCAGGGACACCTGCTGCTGTTGCATGATCAGGAACGGGTTGTAATACGACAGAGTTTGCCCCAATTTTGGCATATTGACCGATTTCAATATTACCTAAAATTTTGGCGCCCGCCCCAATCATTACCCCTTCTCGAATTTTAGGATGACGATCGCCATGCTCTTTTCCTGTTCCCCCTAAGGTAACTCCTTGTAAGATGGAAACATCATTCTCAATAACAGCTGTTTCACCGACAACAATCCCCGTTGCGTGATCAAACATAATGCCACAACCGACACGAGCGGCTGGATGAATATCAACATCAAATGCTACCGAGATCTCATTTTGTAAGTAAATCGCTAAGGCTTTGCGTCCTTGTTTCCAAAGATAATGGGTCACACGATAGCTTTGTAAAGCATGAAAGCCTTTGAGATAGAGAAGTGGCGTGGTCCATTTATCCACCGCAGGATCTCGAGTGCGGACAGCTTCAATATCGCTGGCGGCACTGTTAATAATTTGTGGATCGGCAAGATAGGCTTCTTCAATGATCTCTTTTAATGCAATGGCTGGCATAATCGCATTTGCTAATTTGTTTGCCAAAATATAGCTAAGAGAGCTACCTAAATCGGAATGTTTTAAAATCGTTGCATGAAAGAAGCTCGCTAGCATCGGTTCATTATCCACCAGTTCCTGAGCTTCTTTACGGATCTCTTGCCAAATCTGTTGCGCTTTTTCATTTTTCATGCGGATCACTCTCCTTTACGTTCACGCCCAAGTAGCTCTTTGGTGACTTCTGTTGCACTTTTTCCTTCAAACAGCATTTGATAAATTTGCTCAACAATCGGCATCTCAACCCCTTGTTTTTGTGCTAACAAATAGGCCTCTTTGGTGTTGTAGAAACCTTCCACAACTTGTCCAATTTCGGCAATGGCCTCTTCTGCTTTTCTGCCTTGCCCTAAGGCGAGCCCAAAACGTCTGTTGCGTGATTGGTTGTCGGTACATGTCAGCACCAAATCGCCGAGCCCGGCCATTCCCATAAAAGTTTTAGGATCAGCGCCGAGCGAAAGCCCTAAGCGGCTAATTTCAGCTAATCCACGGGTAATTAAAGCAGTGCGTGCGTTTGCACCAAATCCCATACCGTCTGAAATACCTGCCCCTATCGCAATGACATTTTTAATTGCACCGCCAAGCTGTACGCCAATCATATCGGTGTTGAGATAGACACGGAATGCTTTAGAACAGTGAATGCGTTGCTGCATTTCATCTGCAAATTGAGGATCGTTTGAAGCTAAAGAAATGGCGGTTGGCAAACCTTCTGCTAATTCTTTCGCAAAAGTTGGACCAGAAAGCACGGCAAGCGGATGATTTTCGCCTAAAATTTGCAAAGCGACTTCTTGAAGTAATCGCCCAGTATCTCGCTCTAACCCTTTTGTTGCCCACATAATGCGATGTTCTGGGCGGATAAAAGGTTTCATCGTTTTTAAGACATCAGCAAATACATGGCTTGGTACAACGATCAATAAATCATTCGCTTTTGAAAGGGCTTGCGCTAAATCACTTTCAATTTCGAGTGCTTCAGGGAAAGGAATGTTGGGTAAAAAGGCTTTATTTTCCCGATCTTGAGCTAATACCTGCATCGCTTCGGCTTGATGACCCCATAGGTAAGTTTTGTGTCCATTACGTGATAATGCAATGGCGAGCGCCGTGCCGTAAGAGCCTGCGCCTAAAATTGTAACAGGTGCCGAATACATTGATGTCATAGATATTCCTTTGCAAAAAATAAGATCAATTAGACCGCTTTATACCATAGCTAAAAATAAAAAAATAGGCATGTTTTCACATACCTATTTTTTCTGAGCGTAATTAGTTTGCCGGTTGCTCTGCTGCCGCTTCTTGTTGAGCAAGATAATCCGCAAATAAAGCGTTGAAGTTTACCGGAGAAAGATTTAACGCTGGGAATGTACCACGATTTACGAGGCTTGCGATTAACTCACGAGCGTAAGGGTAGAGGATTTCCGGACATTGTGCCGCAAGCATATGCGCTAATTGGATACCTTCTAAACCTTTAATGGTAAATACACCGGCTTGTTTAACTTCACAAATGAAGGCTGTATCACCGCTGTCTTCTAAGGTTGTAGAAACATTAATGTGTAACACAACTTCATAAAGATCTTCACCTAATTCACGTGTTTCAGTATCAAGTTCAAAACCTAATTGTGGCTTCCATTCTTGGTGGAAAATGTTAGGTAAGTTTGGTGCTTCGAAAGAAACATCTTTGACATAAATACGTTGAATTTGAAACTCAAAAGGTACTTCAGTTTCTTGAGTCGCAACTTGATTTTCTTCAGACATACGATTTCCTTATTTTTTTACAGTTGGAAGGTTTGCTGATCTCCAGCCTAAAAGCCCTTCTTTTAGCACATAAACTTTAGCAAAGCCAAGTTTGGCAAGTTGTTCTGCCGATGAGTTTGCATTAAAACCGTTGCCATCAACAACAATGACGGGTTGAGTTTTAAATTTCTCAATGGCATTGATTTTACCGCTTTTAATATCACTTGGGTGAATGCTATGGCTCTCCGCAATATGTCCATTTCTAAATTCTTCATCCGAACGAATATCTAAGAAAATGGCATTATCACGATTTACCAATTCAGTTGCTTGTGCGTTATTAACCACTTTAAATTTGCTGGTTAAGCCTTTGTACATGCTAAACAGAACCGCAACAAAAACCGCAACCCACGCTGCCACGAGTACAGGGTGTGCTGAAATGAATTGTTGAAGCTGTTGAGTAAAAGTAAGTTGTTCCATAGCTAAATTCTCTAAGTCTTATCAAATAAAAATTGGTGTCATTGACCATTTATTTTTAAGGTGGGCATTTGCCCACCTTTTAAACTTAAAGAGATTAAGCTTGTTGTGCCATTACTTCATCAAATGACATTGCTTTCTCAGTTACTTTCGCTTTTGCTAACACTGCATCTACCGCTTGTTCTTCTAATACCACGTTACGGATATTTTCAGTTAATTGACGGTTTTTCGCATAGTGAGCAACAACTTCCGCTGGTTGTTCGTAAGCTGATGCGATATCTGCGATCATCGCTTCAACACGTGCTTCATCTACTTTTAATTCGTTAGATGCGATCACGCTTGAAAGTAATAAACCTACTTGAACACGACGTTTTGCATCTGCTTCAAATAATTCAGCCGGTAATTGTGCAGCCATTTCAGGTTTACCACCGAAACGTTGAACCGCTTGCTGACGTAATACATCAACTTCTTCAGCAACTGCTGCTGCCGGTACTTCGATGTCGTTATTTGCTAATAAACCATTGATTACTTGGTTTTTCACACGTGAAGTTAAGGCATTTTTTAACTCACGTTGCATGTTTTTCTTGATTTCTGCACGTAACTCTTCAACGGTTTTTGCTGAACCGAATTTTTTCACGAATTCTTCCGTTAATTCAGGAAGAACGATGTTTTCTACTTTTTTCAAGGTAATTGCGAATTTCGCAGCTTTACCTTTTAAGTTCTCAGCGTGGTATTCTGCTGGGAAAGTTACGTTGATGTCGAATTGCTCGCCAGCTTTGTGACCTACGATACCTTCTTCAAAACCAGGGATCATACGACCTTGACCCATTGCTAATACGAAGTCAGATGCTTTACCGCCTTCGAACTCTTCACCATCTACTGAACCTACGAAGTCGATTGTTACACGGTCATCTGCTTTTGCTGCTTCAGCCGTTTCTGCAAATGTTGCTTGTTGTTTACGTAACACATCAACCATTTTGTCTAAATCAGCTTCTGTGATCTCAACAACCGGTTTTTCAACTTCGATGTTTTCTAAACCTTTTAATTCAACTTCTGGAAACACTTCAAAAGTTGCTGTGAATGAGAAATCTTGACCTGGTTGGTAGTTGTTTGGTGTGAAAGTTGGACGACCTGCAAGGTTGATTTTTTCAGCGATAACCGCATCAAAGAATGCACGTTGCATTTCTTCAGATAATACATCTTGACGAGCTGCTAAACCAAAACGTTGCTCGATGATTGAGTGTGGTACTTTACCTTTACGGAAGCCATCTACGCGAGCATTTTTTGCATAGCCTTTTAATTGTTCTTTGTAACCAGCTTCGATTTTATCTGCTGCTACGGTAATTGTTACACGGCGTTGTAAGCCTTCTAAAGTTTCAATAGAAATTGACATTCTTAAACCTCAATTTGAGTATATAAAAGATAGAGAAATAGGCGAACATTGTAGCGATCTATCCGAGATCTGTCGAGAGAAAATCGCAAGGTTTATGTTATAAAAAATGGAGAATAGTGAAATACTATTCTCCATTTTGATATTTTAAGGATTAAAGACCTTTTGGAATACGGATTTTTTGACCTGGGAAGATCTTATCCGCATCTTTAATAACTTCTTTGTTAGCTTCAACGATTGCCGTATATTTTGCACCGTTACCGTAAGCTTTTTCTGCGATTTTCCATAATGTATCGCCTTTAGCAATGATGTAGAATTCATCATCACCAGCAATTTGTTCGCCATTTGCGATTTGAACATTATCGATATTAACGGTATCAATGCCCGCTACGTTACCAGCCATTAATACTGCTTTTTCAATCGCTGCTGCTGTTGAAGCAACACCACTTAAACTTGCTACGCCGTTTTCAACGGTAACTTGTACATTTTCAACACCAGGATTATCTTGTGCAAGATGTTCTGTTACTGCACTTGACGCTTCCTCTTCTTTTGTAAATAACTTGCGACCGATATCTGCTGCGAAATCAAATAAACCCATTTTCATATCCTCATGTTTAGGTAAATTAGAGAGTAAATTTAACATCATTCATCGAAATGATGTAGTTCTTATGTTAGAGTATTGCAACTCAATTTAGTTCAGGAGGAAGGAATGAAATTAGCAGAAGCCTTGATCGAACGTGCAGATTTACAACGCCGCTTAGAACAATTAAAGCAACGGTTACGCCAAAATGCCCAATATCAAGAGGGCGAACAACCTGCTGAAGATCCGAATAGCTTGCTTAATGAATATCATCAAATTACGCAGTTATTAGAGCAAATGGTGATTAAAATTAATATGGCAAACCATCGTATTGGCTTAGAAAATGGTTTGTTGATGGTGTCTGCATTGGCTCAACGAGACAGATTGAAAAATGAACATGCCATGTTAGTGGAATTAGCAAATGCCGCAACGCCAACCTTTGATCGTTATAGCCGTAGTGAAATCAAAATGTTATCTGCGATTGATGTTAAAGAACTGCGTAAACGCATTGATCACATCGCAAAACAACATCGAGAGCTCGATACACAAATCCAGCAAGCTAACTGGTTAAACGATCTTTGATTAAAAAGGTAATTTTTACTTCAAGGCGAATACAAAACCTCGCTTAAGGTTATATAGCGTCGAAATTTGTACAGAAGTGAAGAGCAGCTTTATTGATATACTGTGTAGCTCCGTACAAGTTAAAGCGTAAAGTGACCGTGTAGTTTGTACAACCCTGTATTGATTGAAGTAAAAATGGGTGGGATAGGGGTATTTTATGAAATGTGGTAAAAAAGATAAAAATCTGACCGCTTGAAGGAAGATGATGTGAAACAAGTACAATTTTATGTTTTAACCCAAGATAACATTTATGAACAAGCTTGCGATTTAGCCGCAAAAGCGTGGCGATTAGGAAAACGAGTACTTATTGCTTGTGAAACGGAACAGCAAGCCTTTGAAATTGACGAACGACTTTGGGCGAGAGAACCTGATTCCTTTGTGCCACACAATTTGTCTGGCGAAGTGACACAATACGCTACGCCTATTGAGATTTCTTGGAAAGGGAAACGCAATGCACAGCGTAGAGATCTGCTGATTTCGCTACAACAAGCGATTCCTGAATATGTGGCAAGCTTTACGCAAGTGATTGAGTTTGTACCTATTCAAGAAACAGAAAAAGCTCAAGCGAGAGAACGTTATAAACAATATCGCCAAATGGGCTGGCAGTTAAGTACGGAAACTTTAGCGTAAAAAAATAAAGCATAAAAACACAAAGCGGTCGTAAATCATCAAAAATTTACGACCGCTTGTTTTATCGAAGAAAATTAAAATTTCTCAACAAATTTTGCGTAGCCTTGAATAAAGCTCTCTAACAACTGAACAACTGAACAACTGGCTCAAGAACCACTTCGCCTTGCTCGTTAAACACACCATTAAATACGCCTCCCACAGAAGCATTTTGTGAATAAACCGGCATATTGATAAATGTACCTGATGCGATAGCACGTAATTGATCCGCTACACGCACCCCGCCAGCCATACCGGCTGCAACGGTTACGATCCCTGCCGGTTTGCCAATCCATTTACTTTGACCCATTGGGCGAGAAACAACATCAATCGCATTTTTTAACATTGCTGAAATTGCCGCGTTGTGTTCCGGGCTAACTAAAAGTACGCCATCTGCGTTTGCTACCGCTTCACGCACACGAGTATATTCTGCTGGAGAATTTTCATCTAAATCACGGTCGTAAAGTGGTAGATCGCCAATTTCAACGATATTTAATTGAATGCTTGTCGGTGCAATTTTTTGTAAGTGTTTAACAACAAGTCGGCTTGCTGATGTTTTGCTTGCACTACCAATAAGTACAGCGATTTGTTTTGCCATAATCGGATTCCTTTTTAAATAAAATACGGGATAAAAAAGTTAGGTTATTTTAATGAAAAGTATAATGATGATAAACCTCTATTCAGTAAAAATACTCTTTACCCTCACTTAATAATCGTTTTTGACCAATCGCATTGATTTGCAACAAATTTGTACAAATTTTGAGATGACGATACCGATTATGTTATAGTGCTATCAGCAAATCCTCAGGGTATAGTGATTTGCGAAAGCCCTTAATCAAGGAAATGCATAGTTAAATAATAAAGGAGAAAATTATGCAAAAATTTAATACAAATCAAGTTGGCTGGATTGGCTTAGGTCAAATGGGTGAACCTATGGTTAAGCATTTATTAAATCAAGGCACTAAAGTGGGTGTTTATAACCGTAGCAAAGCAAAATGTGAGGCAGTTGTGGCATTAGGTGCAACGGCTTACGATTCCGTCTTAGAATTAGTGCAAGCAAATGAGATTATCTTTTTAATGATTGCAGACTATCAAGCGGTACAGCAGGTATTAGACGAAAAGGTTTTATCAGCATTAAAAGGGAAGCTCATTGTGAATATGAGCACGATCTCGCCCGTTCAAAACCAAGCAGTGGAAGCATTATTAGCACAATATGGTGCAGAATTTGTGGAGGCACCGGTTTCTGGATCAAGCAAGGTTGCTGAAGCAGGTAAATTGTTAGTTTTAGCTGCAGGTAAAGAGGAAATTGTTGAGCAGCTTAAACCATTATTCTCAGCGTTTAGCACCACGACTTTTTATTACGGCGAAGTTGGAAAAGCAGGTGGAATGAAATTAATGATTAACTCATTATTAGGTATCTTCATTCAAGCCTATGGCGAAGCCCTTGTATTTGCAGATCAGTATGGTATCCCTAAAGAAAAAGTCATCGAGATGATCTCAGGTTCAGCAATGAATACAGCTATTTTCCAAGCGAAAGTGCCAATGTATCTACAAGACGACTTTAGCCCGGCTTTTATGATGAAACATATGACGAAAGATTTTAATTTAGCTAAAGCAGAAATGTTAAAACAAGGTCGAGCGTTCCCACTTATCGAACAAGCCGCAACTAGCTACAATCAGGCAAATGACGCTGGTTTAAGTGAAGTGGATATGGCTGCGATTTATCAGTTTTTAGCGAATAGAGTAAAATAACGTAAGTGACTCTTTATTACAAAATTAAACAAATTTAACCATCGTACCTCTATAATAAAGAGGTATAGTAAAACAAAGTTGGTAATAATTACTCAAACTAATTCTTACCAACTCTTTTATTTAAAAAAATCTTATATAAATAACTTATTACGCTTTTTCGTTAATCTATCCTAGTTAGCTTTAAGATGATTTTTAGACAAAATCTGCTTTTTCCCATCCTAGCTCTTTTGAAATCGCTAAAGCGGTCTGTTTAATTTCTTGATGTAAGAAATCTGTGCCAATTTGATGCAATCTTGATACTGATGTTGAGACCGAGAGGGCGTATTTAACTTCGCCTTTAAAGTTGAAAATGGGATAAGCGATGCAAGTTACGCCAATTTCATTTTCTTCTTTATCAAGTGCAAAATGTTGCTGTTTGATTTCCGCAAGCTCATTTTGCATCGTATGGATATCGGTAATCGTATTACACGTGAGAGGTTGAATAATCTCTTGATGGCTTTCCCAGTATTTTTCTAAATAAGCGAGTGAATTTTTATCGTAAGCAAGATAGAGTTTCCCCATACCTGAGCAATACAGCGAGAGACGTTGCCCGATATAAGCACGTGTTTGTAGCATGCCAGTCGTTGGTTCTAACTTATAAATCATAATCGCATGATCATCTTCTCGCATTGAAAAATTGACTGTTTCACCCGTTTTTAAATTAAGTTGCTCAAGGTAAGGGGCTGCCACATGAATAATGTTGAGTGACGAAAACATTTTATGCCCAATCGAAAGGCATTTGGTCGTGAGGCGGTAGCTTCCGGCCGTGGTTGCGGGTTGAATAAACCCTTCTTGTTGTAGCCCTTGTAGGAGGCGATGGACCGTACTTTTATTTAATCCTGCTTTTTCCGCCAACTGTGCTAAAGGGCAACCATTAGGGTAATTGCTTAAAATATCCAGTAATTTTAGTCCTCGAATTAGGCTTTGATTTCCGTTTGCTTTCTCTTCTGTCATATCCATTCCGTATTGATTTTTGATTAGTCTTTTTTATTAAAAGAGAATTTCCGAATAAAAAATGTGATGGAGTTCACATTTTTAATATTCAAAATGTGAGGGATCTCACAAAATTGAATTTTCCCTCTTAACGTCTAGTAAATAACCTTTTAATATCCAAATATGAAATAGCATTTCATAAAATGAAATTATAGCCTAAAAGGAGCCATTATGACTATTCGTGTATCCTATGATGAATTAAAAGCGGAGTTTAAACGTGTATTACTTGCTCGCCAAGTTCGCGAAGAAATCGCAGAAGAATGTGCAACGGTTTTTACCGACACAACACAAGCAGGTGCTTATTCGCACGGGGTAAACCGCTTCCCTCGTTTTATTCAGCAGCTTGAAAATGGCGATATTATCCCTGAAGCCGAGCCTACAAAAGTTTTAGGTTTAGGTGCAGTTGAGCAATGGGATGCACATCAAGCCATTGGTAATTTAACAGCGAAGAAAATGATGGATCGTGCAATGGAATTAGCGGCACAGAATGGTATTGGTGTGGTCGCGTTACGAAATGCAAACCATTGGATGCGTGGTGGTTCTTATGGCTGGCAAGCAGCAGAAAAAGGTTATATCGGTATTTGTTGGACAAATGCGCTTGCCGTTATGCCACCTTGGGGCGCAAAAGAATGTCGTATTGGAACAAACCCGTTAATTATCGCGGTGCCGACAACACCAATCACAATGGTGGATATGTCCTGCTCAATGTACTCTTACGGTATGTTAGAAGTGCATCGTTTAGCCGGTCGCCAAACTTTTGTTGATGCTGGTTTTGATGATGATGGTAATTTAACCCGAGATCCAGCAACTGTTGAGAAAAATCGCCGCTTGTTACCGATGGGCTTCTGGAAAGGTTCAGGTTTATCCATTGTGTTGGATATGATTGCGACATTACTTTCAAATGGTGAATCCACTGCCGCAGTAACTGAAGATAAAAGCGATGAGTACTGTGTATCACAAGTCTTTATTGCCATTGAGGTTGATCGTTTGATTGATGGTAAAACAAAAGAGGAAAAACTTAACCGCATTATGGAATATGTAAAAACTGCAGAACCGTCAGATCCAAATGTGGAAGTACGTTTACCTGGGCACGAATTTACAACCATTCTAGCGGATAACAAAGCAAATGGTATTCCTGTTGATGATACGGTTTGGGCGAAATTGAAATCTTTATAACTGAAATGTGAAAAGCCGAAGTGCAAGCGGTCAAAATATTGAAATGTTTTGCAAATCGGCTTCACAAAGGAGCAAATGATGTTTTTTGGTCATATCTCAAATTACAATCCCAAACAATATCCAAAAGCAATCGCCTTTGCTTTAGATTATCTGAAAAAGACCGATTTTGATGCGATGGAAGCCGGTGTATATGAGCTAAAAGGACGTGAAATTTTTGTTCAAGTTTTAGACTTAGCAACTCAACCTAAATCGGCATTTCAGCCGGAAGTTCATCGCCGTTATCTTGATGTGCAATATCTACACAAAGGGAAAGAAGTGATGGCAGCAGCAACGGATTTAGGCACAAACCCGATTGCACAGGCATATGATGAAATTCGTGATATTCAATACTACACCACAGCAGAAAACGAAAATGAATTTCGTTGTGTGAGTGGCAATTTTGCTGTCTTTTTCCCTGAAGATACCCATAGAACCGCAATTTATGATGGTACGGAGATGATCCGAAAAATTGTCGTTAAAATTGCGATGAGTGAAATTGAGGAGTGATTTATGAAATCTCTAGCTCAACTGGTTGGAAAAGCACTTGAAGCATTATGTGTGTTTATTCTTGCCGCAATGTCTATTTTAGTTTTTGTGAACGTAGTTTTACGCTACGGTTTTAATAGTAGTATCAGTGTAACCGAAGAAGTGTCTCGCTATATGTTCGTTTGGCTAGCGTTTTTAGGTGCGGTTTTGGCTTTTAGTGAAAATCAGCACGTGAGCGTAACAGTTTTAACGGACAAATTATCGCCCGTAGGTCGCTCGTTATTACGCCTCGTTACCGATGCTGCAATGCTGTTTTGTTGCTACCTGATTGTGGATGGAAGCTGGATCCAATTTCAACTAAACCTCAATAATCTTGCCCCGATTTCCGGTTTACCGCAGGGGATTACTTATTTAGCTAGCGTGATTGCAGGTGTGTTAATCGGTATTTTAATTTTGGCGAGAATGTTTACAACCATTGTTAGCCTTGGAAAAGGAGAAGCACAATGACAGTTGCTATTTTCCTCTCAGTATTATTAGGCGCCATTCTTCTTGGTGTGCCTGTTGCTTTCGCCTTATTGATTTGTGGCGTAGCATTAATGCTTCATTTAGATCTCTTCGATGCACAAATTCTTGCTCAACAAATAGTGAGCGGTGCAGATAGTTTCTCGTTAATGGCAATTCCTTTCTTTATTCTTGCCGGCGAAATTATGAATGAAGGCGGGCTTTCTAAACGTATTATTGATTTACCAATGAAATTGGTTGGACATAAACGTGGTGGTTTGGGGTTTGTTGCCATTCTAGCAGCAATGATTATGGCAAGCCTTTCAGGATCAGCGGTTGCTGATACCGCAGCCGTGGCGGCAATGTTGTTACCGATGATGAAAACCACAGGCTACCCGTTAGATCGTTCAGCCGGTCTAATTGGAACAGCAGGTATTATTGCACCGATTATCCCACCGTCCATTCCGTTTATCGTGTTTGGTGTAGCTAGTGGTGTTTCCATTACCAAATTATTCTTAGCCGGTATTTTCCCGGGCATTATGATGGGGATCTGTTTAGCTGCATTATGGTGGTGGCAAGCAAAACGCCTCGACTTAATGACCTTCTCTAAAGCAACAAAGCAAGAACTTTGTATTTCATTTAAAAACAGTATTTGGGCATTATTGCTACCTGTTATCATCATTGGTGGGTTCCGTTCAGGTATGTTTACCCCAACGGAAGCCGGGGCTGTGGCAACCTTCTATGCTCTTGTGGTTTCACTCTTTGTTTATCGTGAACTCAAAATCAAAGATTTGTATAAAGTGATTTTAGCAGCAGCAAAAACAACCGCTGTGGTGATGTTCTTGGTTGCGGCCGCTAATGTAACAGGTTGGTTAATTACCGTTGCTGAGTTACCAACTATGCTAACAGAATTGTTAGAACCTCTTATTGAAAGTCCAACAACATTATTGCTTGTGATTATGTTAGCGGTATTTATTATTGGTATGGTGATGGATTTAACACCTACAGTATTGATTTTAACACCAGTGCTTATGCCACTTGTTGAAGAGGCTGGTATCGACCCTGTTTATTTTGGTGTGTTATTTATCTTAAATACCTCTATCGGTTTAATTACACCGCCAGTTGGTAATGTATTAAACGTGATTACTGGCGTGTCAAAATTACCATTTGATCAAGCAGCAAAAGGAGTATTCCCATATTTAATAATGATGATTGCATTGTTATTTGCCTTTATCTTCGTGCCAGAGCTTATTCTTGTGCCATTACAATGGATGCAGTAACAAGCGGTCAATTTTCTGTAAATTTTGCAAAAAAATTTCGCCCATCAGGGCATTACAAGGAGAACTCTATGAAAACATTCTTTAATTTAAAAACATTAGCTGCTGTTGTAGCATCAGCCGTTGCATTTTCTGGTGTCGCGCAAGCAGAAGTTTCATTACGTTTTGGTTATGAAGCACCACGCAGTGATAGCCAACATATCGCTGCCAAAAAATTCAATGATTTATTAAATGAAAAAACCAAAGGCGAAGTTAAGTTAAAACTTTTCCCGGATAGCACTTTAGGTAATGCACAAACGATGATTAGTGGCGTTCGTGGTGGAACCATTGATCTTGAAATGTCCGGTTCACCAAACTTTACAGGTATTGAGCCAAAATTAAATGTGATTGATATTCCATTTATTTTTAAAGATCGCACTCACGTTTATAAAGTGTTAGATGGTGAAATCGGACAAGGTTTATTGAAAGATCTTGAAGCACAAGGCTTAAAAGGTTTGGCGTTCTGGGATGTTGGCTTCCGTGCATTCTCTAACTCAAAACACCCTGTTACAAAACCGGAAGACATTAAAGGCTTGAAAGTTCGTACTAACCAAAACCCAATGTATATCGAAGCCTTCAAATTGTTAGGCGGTAACCCTGTACCAATGCCATTAGCGGAGCTTTATACTGCACTTGAAACCCGTGCAGTGGACGCACAAGAACACCCAATCGGGATTTTCTGGTCTTCAAAACTGTATGAAGTACAAAAACATTTAAGCTTAACCAATCACGGTTATACCCCGTTAATCGTGGTAATGAACAAAGCTAAATTTGATAGCTTAGCACCAGAACTCCAAACCGCTATTGTTGAAGCAGCAAAAGAAGCTGGGCAGTTCCAACGTGATCTTAATGTGAAAAATGAACAAGAGATCATTGCGAATTTACGTAAACAAGGTATCGAAGTGATTGAACAAGTAGATACCAAACCGTTTAAAGCGGTTATTGAAGAACAAGTACGTAAAAGTTTTGTGGAAAAACACGGTGATGAGCTGTTGAAAAAAGTGGATGCATTAGCACAATAATGGCAAGACAAGCGGTTAGATTTTATTGATATTATGTAACAATTATACAAAAAATAATTTAGCCCAAAAACTTCGCTCCCTCCGTTTACGGAGGGAGCTGCCGAAGGCTGAGGGAGGGGAAAAAATCATATAATCAGTGAAGTTAAGGTATTTCCCTCCCCCCTATCCCCCCTCCGTAAACGGAGGGGGAGAAGTTAAACGAAATAAAATCAGACCGCTTTTCTTTTCTGTATTTTGATTTGTAGAAAAGGAACTGTTATGAACTACTATCTCGGCATTGATTGCGGTGGCACTTTTGTGAAAGCCGCACTTTTTGATGAACAAGGCATCGTGCAAAGTCTTGCACGAGAAAATGTTTCCGTTATCAGTGAGCAAGCAGGCTATGCGGAACGTGATATGCTGCAGTTATGGACGGTTTGTGCCAATGTGATAAAAAATGTCATCATTCAAAGTAAAATCAATGCTGAAGACATTAAAGGGGTTGGCATTTCAGCGCAAGGCAAAGGCGCCTTCTTACTGGATAAAGAGCAGCAACCACTTGGGCGAGCCATTTTATCTTCGGATCAACGCTCATTGGAGAACGTAAAACGTTGGCAGGCTGAAGAAATCCCACAACAATTATATCCTCTCACACGGCAAACACTCTGGACGGGGCACCCTGTTTCGATCTTAAAATGGCTTCAAGAAAATGAACCGGATCGTTATGCGAAAATTGATAAAGTGCTGATGTCGCACGACTATCTTCGTTTTTGTTTAACTGGACAATTACATTGTGAAGAAACAAACATCTCAGAGAGTAATCTCTATAATATGTCCGCAGGAAAATATGATCCTTCCCTCGCCGAACGGTTAGGCTTGCAAAACATTTTAGAAAAATTACCGCTTGTAATTAAACCGAATGAAATTGCAGGCTATGTAACCGAGCAGGCTGCACAACAAACAGGATTAGCAGCAGGAACGCCTGTTGTAGGGGGCTTATTTGATGTGGTTTCTACCGCTTATTGTGCAGGCTTAAATGATGAAACAAAATTAAATGTAGTTTTGGGGACTTGGTCGGTGGTAAGTGGTATTACAGATCATATTGATGAAACTCAGACGCTTCCTTTTGTTTATGGGCGTTACGTAGAAGCAAATCAATTTATTGTTCACGAAGCCAGCCCGACTTCTGCCGCAAATTTAGAATGGTTTTTAAAGCAATGGAGCGATCTCAGCTACCAACAAATCAATGAAGGAATAACTCAACTTGCACCAGCAAGTAGCTCGATCTTATTTGTTCCGTTTCTATATGGTTCAAACGCAGGCTTGGGTATGCAAGCGAGCTTTTACGGCATACAGGCTCATCATACACAAATGCATTTACTACAAGCGATTTATGAGGGCGTTTTATTTAGTTTAATGCACCATTTAAACCGAATGTTACAGCGTTTTCCTCACGCAAACATTTTACGGGTAACCGGTGGCCCGGCAAAATCAGAGGTATGGATGCAGATGCTAGCGGATCTTAGCGGTATGAGATTAGAAATTCCGCAAGTCGAAGAAACGGGGTGTTTAGGTGCAGCAATGATGGCGATGCAAGGTACAGGCAGAAAAACCACAGAGCTAAAAGCATTAACCTCAGAAATGAAAGTGTTTGAGCCAAACCCAAATCATTATGATGCGTATCAGGCTAAATACCAACGTTATCAAAAATTAACAGAAGCATTAAAAGTGATGATTTAAGAAAGATAAAGGGGCAATTTGAAATTGCCCCTATTACTTTCTACGATAGTAAAATATCTGTTGAATTTGACCGCTTGAATTAGCGTTTATTTGCTTGATATACCTTCATCGCTTCAGGAATTAAGCGCTCTAAATTTTCTTTACGATCTGCATTTGATGGGTGAGTTGAGAAAATGGATAAGCCTGAATCACCACTTGCTTGACTCATTTTTACCCATACATTTGGTGCAGCTGAAGGGTTATAACCAGCTTGTGCCATTAACATTAAACCGATTTCATCTGCTTCTGTTTCTTGACTACGAGAGAATGGCTTATTAGCGATCAAGTCTGTTCCTGTGCTGAGAAGCCCCCCGGTATCAACACCTAGTGCTGCTGTTGCAGCAGCATCTGCAATGGAACCTAAAATACCGGTAGTCATTTCAAAATTATAAGAAGATTTACTATGCTCTTCCAAGGCATGAGCCATTTCGTGTCCCATTACCGTTGCAATTTCATCATCGGTCATTTTGAGTTTTTCAACAAGCCCCGTATAAAATCCCATTTTTCCGCCGGCCATTGCCCAGGCATTTAACTCATTTGTGCGAAAGACGGTAATTTCCCAACTAAAAGGTACGCCTGTTTTATTGGCTTTTTCCGCATAAGGTTTCATGCGATTAAAGACAGCATGAATGCGTTTTGCCGTTGATGATGAGGTATCAATAGCATTGGCATTTTGTTGTTTCATTTGCGCATAGCCTTGTAATGCTTTTGCGTTCATTTGTTGTGTATTCACACAAGCTGCAATCGCAGTAATGATAAAAGCAGAAAGGGCAAGGTGTTTGATCATTTTCATTTTTATATCCTCAATGAAGTATAAAAAATGCCAAAGTAAAACTCTGGCATTTTCATTTCTTTGTTAAAGGTTATTTTTTAGCACGTTCGAAAGATTCTAAGATCTCTTGGCGAGCAGCTTCAACACCTTCCCAGCCTTCAACTTTAACCCATTTACCCGCTTCTAATGCTTTGTAGCTTTCGAAGAAGTGTTGGATCTGTGCTTTTAATAATGCAGGTAAATCACCAACATCTTTAATGTGATCGTATTCTTTGCTTAATTTTGTGTGCGGAACTGCAACCACTTTTGCATCGCCACCTGCTTCGTCAGTCATTTTTAATACACCAACCGGACGGCAACGAATCACTGAACCTGGTTGAAGTGGGTATGGCGTTGGTACTAATACATCTACTGGGTCGCCATCTGAAGAAAGCGTATTGTTCACATAACCGTAGTTTGCCGGATAGAACATTGCTGTTGCCATAAAGCGATCTACGAATAAAGTGCCAGTTTCTTTATCCACTTCGTATTTGATTGGATCTGAATTCGCCGGAATTTCGATCACAACATAAATATCATCTGGTAATTCTTTACCAGCTGGTACGTTTTCTAAGCCCATTTTGATTTCCTTCTGTTGTAGAGGTAAAAAAACAATGAGATTATAGCGTATCTCAAATCAAATTTGTATTTAGAAATGAAAAAATCAGCACCTTTTCAATTTAAACAATTTAGTGTTGCCCATGATAAATGTGCAATGAAAGTGAATACCGATGGTATTTTATTAGGCGCCATTGCAGACGTTTCGAATGTTCAACGTATTTTAGATATGGGCACAGGATCAGGATTAATTGCACTTATGTTAGGGCAACGAACAGAAGAGCGTTGTCAAATCATGGCATTAGAATTAGAAGAAAACGCCTATCAACAAGCGGTTGAAAATGTAAAAAATTCTGCATGGACTGCGAGAATTAAGGTTATTCATGGCGATGTGATGAATACGTCTTTTTTGGAAAAATTTGATTTAATTGTGTCTAATCCACCTTATTTTTCACAGAGTTTGGCGACACGCAACCCGCAGCGTGATTTAGCACGTACCGTAGTACAAAGCCATTTAGATTGGCTTAATCAGGCAAGAAAATGGCTAAGTGAAACAGGTAAAATTACGTTTATTTTGCCTGTTGATGCCGGCGACAAATTGATTCAAGAGACAACGCTTCATTGTATTTCTCGTTGGTTGATTAGCCCTAAAGTCAATAGTTTGCCTAAGCGTATGATTGTAACTTTTAGCCCGACTTTTGCACCTTGTCAGGAAGAACGCTTAACGATTTATCAGCAAGATCAGCAATACAGTGAAGCATTTAAGTATTTTACGAGGGAATTTTATTTGAACATGTAAGACAAGTGGCTCCCTTCGCCAATGAAGGAAGCCTGCGGATTTTTAAACGAGGGAAAGCGCTTATTGATTTTCTGGGAAGGTATAAAACCCATCTTTTTCCGTTTGTTTGAATTCTGGGGCAAGCAGCTCATTAAGTTGATAGTAGTTAATGGCTAACTCAATTTCACCTTCTGCATAAGGCCCCAATTCATATACCGGATACACGAAAACAATTCCATCTTTGTTAAAGTAGAAATTATCGGAAATACGGAAATCTTTTTTCTCGACAAATAATGGGGCTTCGCCACTACGCTCTGAACTATATGTATCCCATAGCAGCGCTTTAAGTTTTGCTTGGTTTTTCTCATTGATCACATCATTAAGGGTAATCAATGCTTTTTTGTTTGTGTCAATATTAAGATAATTTGTATGACCCATACCATGAGCACCGCCAGTAAAAGAGTAAGTGCTCTGTGTAAATGAAACAATATGATTACGTTGCCCTAAATATTGAGTGTAGGCACTTTCTTCCATTGCAAAAGGTTTATACTCTTTTGCATCTTTTTCTAACTCTTGGTATATTTTTTCAAAGCGCTCAACAATATCTTGTGGCTTCACTGCGGTAAGGTTCACTTTCTCCGATTCATCTTTTGTGAGATAAAGCTTTAATAACTCTTGTAATAAGAGTTGATCTAACCACTCAATATGAGTAATGGCGGTATTTGCAAACACGCTCACTTTAGATTCTTCACGAGCAAATTCATCCTTTGGATCTTTCGGAAATTTTAACGTTTTGGATTTATCAATCAACTTTGTGATTTCAACTTGTAATGTAGGAAATGAAGCTGTGTGTTTTTGTAGCTCGCTGTATTCCGCACTCAATTTCGTATAATCAGCTTCAAGCGCGTTAAGCTCATTTTCTTTGGTGGTTAAATCAGTTTGTGCTTTTTTATAATCAGCCTGTAATTGAACGAATTGCTTTTCTGTTTCAATCACTTTCTGGGATAAATTGGCATCATCACACGCAGAGATCATAAAGGTTGTTGCAATAAACATTGCAAAGAGTGATTTTTTCATTGTTATTTTCCTTATCACTAATGAGAAAAATCCTCAGCCAAAAAGCTGAGGATTTAGCACTAATCGTCTAAGAAACTGCGTAAGGTTTCTGAACGGCTTGGGTGTCTTAATTTGCGTAATGCTTTAGCTTCAATCTGACGAATACGCTCACGGGTAACATCAAACTGTTTGCCCACTTCTTCAAGTGTATGGTCGGTATTCATATCAATACCAAAGCGCATACGTAATACTTTTGCTTCACGTGGTGTTAAGCCTTCGAGAACTTCATTTGTCGCAATACGCAAACTTTCTGCTGTAGCAGAGTCTAATGGCAGTTCAAGGCTTTCGTCTTGAATAAAGTCGCCTAAATGTGAATCATCGTCATCACCAATCGGAGTTTCCATTGAGATTGGCTCTTTCGCAATTTTCAACACTTTGCGGATTTTATCTTCCGGCATATTCATACGTTCAGCCAGCTCTTCAGGCGTTGCTTCACGCCCCATTTCTTGCAAACATTGACGAGAAATACGATTTAATTTGTTAATCGTTTCAATCATATGCACCGGAATACGGATGGTACGAGCCTGATCCGCAATTGAACGGGTAATCGCTTGACGAATCCACCAAGTTGCATAGGTTGAGAATTTATAACCACGGCGGTATTCAAATTTATCAACCGCTTTCATCAAACCGATGTTACCTTCTTGAATTAAATCAAGGAATTGTAAACCACGGTTGGTGTATTTTTTCGCGATAGAGATCACAAGACGCAAGTTTGCTTCCACCATCTCTTTTTTCGCACGGCGAGCTTTGAGTTCACCATTCGCAATACGTCCACCGATTTCACGAATTTGTGCAATTGTTAAGCCAGATTGTTGCTCAAGATTTTGCAAATTCACAATATTGATACGGATTTTTTCAACATAATTAGCTAATTTTGGCACACCACCTTTTTTCGCATTAATCGCTTTTTCGATCCAAGCTTCTGTGGTTTCGTTATTTTGGAATGCCTTTAAGAAATCCGCTTTTTTCATACCGGCATATTCAACGGCATAACGTTGAATTTGGCGCTCTTCTGCTCGAACTTGCTTCATCAATTTTTGCATTGAACCCACAAGTAAATCAAACTGTTTAGGAACTAAGCGGAATTCACGGAAAATATCAGAAAGTGCATTAATTTGTTCTCTAGCTTTTGCATGAGTGCGTCCATGTTTCTGAATTGCTAGTAATGCTTTTTCATGCTGTGCTTTTAATGCCGCAAATTTTTCACGGGCCAGTTCTGGATCGATTGAGCTATCATCAGCGTTATCTGAACTGCTATCACCATCTTCATCTTCAGATTCATCGTCAACATCGGCAACAATGTCGCTCTCTTCATCATCTAAATGCGCATCTTCATCAATTGGTGCTTCTTCCTGTGCGTTAGGATCAACGAAGGCTGTAATAAGATCGACTAAACGCATTTCACCGGCTTCAACTTGCGCATAACATTCTAATACGCCAACTAATGCTTCTGGATATTCAGCCACAGCGCATTGTACTTCGTTAATCCCTTCTTCAATACGTTTTGAAATTTGAATTTCATCTTCACGAGTTAAAAGTTCAACAGTACCCATTTCACGCATGTACATACGCACTGGGTCAGTTGTACGACCGAGCTCAGACTCTACGGTAGAAAGCACTTTTGTAGCTTCTTCTACCACGTCTTCATCGGTAATATTTTCGGCAAGCATTAGCTCATCGGTATCTGGGGCAGTTTCTAAAACTTGGATCCCCATATCCGTAATCATTTGAATAATATCTTCAATTTGCTCTGCATCAACCAATTCTTCAGGTAAGTGGTCGTGGACTTCAGATAAAATAAGGTAGCCCTGTTCACGACCTTGAGCAATCAGAAGTTCGATTTGAGATTGTTGTTCTAATTGTTGATCTACGTGTTGTTCCATAATGATTTCCGTTTTCGAGCAGGCAAAAAAATAGTAGTGGATTATACCATTTTTTCAGCCTATTTTGGCAAGATTTATCTCAATAAGTGCGTTTTATATAGGTATTTTAAGGAAATTTTCAAGAAAACATAAAAAGTTAAGCGGTCAATTTTTTTCGATGATTTGTAATATGGCATCAAAAATTGACCGCTTGTAGAAACGAGGAAATCAATGCTCGCGTGTTTTAAAGAACTCCACATCCGGATAACGCTCTTGAGCCAAGTTGAGATTAACCATTGTTGGGGCGATATAGGTTAAGTTATCGCCACCATCGAGGGCTAAATTTTGCTCGTTTTTGCGTTTAAATTCTTCAAACTTCTTCGCATCTTTACATTCCACCCAACGTGCTGTCGCTACATTGACAGTTTCGTAGATTGCTTCCACGTTATATTCGGTTTTCAGGCGTGAAACCACCACATCAAACTGAAGCACACCGACCGCACCAACGATTAAGTCGTTATTCATCAATGGACGGAACACTTGCACCGCACCTTCTTCCGACAGTTGCACCAAGCCTTTAAGCAACTGTTTCTGCTTGAGCGGATCTTTTAGGCGGATACGGCGGAACAACTCAGGGGCGAAGTTCGGAATACCGGTAAATTTCAAGTTTTCGCCTTGCGTAAAGGTATCGCCGATTTGGATCGTGCCGTGATTGTGTAAGCCGATAATATCGCCGGCATAGGCTTCTTCTGCGTGGGAGCGGTCGCCAGCCATAAAGGTTAAAGCATCGGAGATGATCACATCTTTGCCGATACGGACGTGCTTGAGCTTCATTCCTTTTTCATATTTACCCGATACCACACGCATAAAGGCAACACGGTCGCGGTGTTTTGGATCCATATTCGCTTGGATTTTAAACACAAAGCCACTGAATTTTTCTTCGCTTGCCTCTACTTTGCGTAAATCAGCTTCACGGGCTTGCGGAGCGGGCGCCCATTCGGTTAAGCCATCTAAGAAGTGATCGACCCCAAAGTTACCTAACGCCGTACCGAAGAAAACAGGGGTTAATTCGCCGTTTAAGAAGGCGTCTAGTTCAAATTCGTGGCTTGCCCCTTGTACAAGCTCTAATTCATCACGCAGTTGCTGAGCCAAATCATCGCCTACAGCTTGATCTAACTCTGGGTTATTTAACCCTTTGACAATACGCACTTCCTGAATGGTATGCCCTTGCCCCGTTTGGTAAAGATAGGTTTCGTCTTTATAGAGATGATAAACACCTTTGAACAACTTACCGCAACCAATTGGCCAAGTGATCGGTGCACAGTTGATCTTCAACACGCTCTCAACTTCGTCTAACAATTCCATCGGATCACGAATATCACGGTCGAGCTTGTTCATAAAGGTCAAAATCGGCGTATCACGCAAGCGAGTTACTTCCATCAATTTGATGGTACGTTCCTCAACCCCTTTTGCACTGTCGATCACCATCAAACAACTGTCCACAGCCGTTAAGGTACGATAGGTATCTTCCGAGAAGTCTTCGTGCCCTGGTGTGTCGAGTAGATTGACTAAGCAATCATTGTAAGGGAACTGCATTACGGAGGTGGTAATCGAAATCCCACGTTGCTTTTCCATTTCCATCCAGTCGGATTTAGCGTGCGCTTGTGAGCCTTTACCTTTTACCGAACCTGCGGTTTGAATGGCGTTTCCGTAAAGTAACACTTTTTCGGTGATGGTCGTTTTACCGGCATCGGGGTGAGAAATAATCGCAAAAGTTCTGCGTTTATTGACTTCTTGAGGGTAATTATTTAATGACATATTTTCTCTTAATTCGTCTGCAAAAATGGGCGTATTATCCTTGAAATTGAGGGATTTTGCAAAAAATCTCCCAAAATTGAACCGCTTTTAAAAAGACCAACAAAACCTTAAGTCAGTCCAATCTTGGAAAAAATCATGATTTAGGAAGGCTGTTTAACTATTCTTCACTTAAAGAGTAAGGCAAATCACAAATGGCTAATTCAATATCGTTCAATCTGAATCGGCTGTTTGGCTCAATATCTTTATTTAAAATGATCTGCACCCATAACTGATTTTGGTGTTGAACGGCGGTCATAATTGTCCCCGTTGAACGCCAGTTTTCGCCTAATTGCATTTCAATGCTCGTTGCAGGCTGTGGTAAATCCACTTCTTCGGCAACCTTGCCAACCAAGGTAAACATGGCTCGTTTGTTTGCGCCACGGTATTTCGCTCGCGCAACAGTTTCTTGCCCAATATAGCAACCTTTGGTAAAAGAGATTGCATTTTCAACCGCTTGTAAATTTGCAGCTTGTGGGATCAATTCAAATTGGTTAGCCTTTAATAGAATTGGCAAACCATCTTGAATATCCATTAAATCCCATAATGTTGTATCTGCATTTGGTGCAAATTCTTCGCCCCAAACAATCGCCCGTTTTTGCCCTTGAGTGAGTGCTAAAGCGGTCGAATTTTCTTGCTGTTTTGCAAGTCGTTCAAAATCGGTTACACCATATAAAGCGGTTTCTTTTTCGGTAAAGGTTACTTTAGAAAATACCGCATATTTTTTGAGTTGGACGAGCGCTTCAGGTAGCAGATCTTGATGAATAATGGCAAAAAAGCGCTCTGCCTCAGCTCGATATAAACGAAGTAAAGCACTCATTTTGCCTTTCGGATCACAATGGCTTGTTAGCGTATGTTCGCCTATGGCAAGTTTTGATACATCGCAAGTTAATTGACCTTGAAGATATTTCTCTGCATCAATCCCTGCAATTTCAATCAAACGATATTGTGAAAGTAAAATACAAAGATTTGGATATTGTTTACTGATTTGGTTACATTCACATTTCATAAAAACCTACTCTAAATTCTGAATTTGTTCACGCATTTGTTCAATCAGCACTTTTAATTCAACCGCTGAATTTGTTACATCAGCATTGATCGATTTTGAGGCTAACGTATTGGATTCACGGTTAAGCTCTTGCATCATAAAATCTAATTTACGACCGACAGCCCCACCTTTTTTCAAAATAGAAGTGGTTTCTTTTACATGGAGTTGCAAGCGGTCTAATTCTTCCGCAACATCAACACGTTGTGCGGTTAAAACCATCTCTTGTTCTAAACGTTGTGGATCGAGTTGTAAATTTAACTCGTCAAAACGTTGTTGTAATTTCTCTTTTTGCCATTGAAGAATAGCCGGCATTTGAGTTTGAACACTTTGTGCGATCTCCGCAATGCTATCTAAACGTTGTTGAATTAAGGTTTGTAAATTCGCTCCTTCACGTCCACGCATAGCGATGAAGTCCGCTAAAATCTGTTCAAATCCTTCAAGGAGATCTTGCCCTATTTGATCTAAATCTTGAGCTTGATTATCCACTACGCCCGGATAACGTAACACATCGACTAAATTGATATCGCCTTCGCCGGCAATTTCTCTTAATGTTTTTAATGAAGCAATGACGGTTTGTGCATATTCGTTATTTAGCACTAACGCTTTATTTTCATTTTGTGCCAATTCAATGCGTAAGCTACATTCTACTTTTCCTCTGGTAAGAGAAGCTCGTAAACGTTCACGTAAAGTCATTTCAAGGTTGCGGAATTGTTCCGGTAAGCGGAAATAGGTTTCTAAAAAGCGTTGATTAACAGAACGAATTTCCCATACTGCATTTCCCCACTCTTTTTTTATTTCTAAATGAGCAAATGCCGTCATACTATAAATCATTGTTATTATCCTGTTTTTAATGAAAATTGCCCTATTGTACTGTAAAATGCAGAATAATTTTAGTAAAAAGGAAGAAAAACCATGCGTCCGAATAATCGAGAACTTAATCAAGTCCGCCCCGTAAAAATTACCCGTCATTATACAAAATATGCGGAAGGTTCAGTGTTAATTGAGTTTGGCGAAACCAAAGTACTATGTAACGCCACTGTTGAAGAAACCGTACCCCGTTTTTTAAAAGGACAACAACAAGGTTGGGTAACGGCTGAATATGGCATGTTGCCACGTGCAACCCATTCACGTACCCAGCGTGAAGCAGCGAAAGGCAAGCAAGGGGGCAGAACAATGGAAATCCAACGCCTTATTGCCCGTTCATTGCGTGCAATTGTAGATCTTAAAGCATTAGGCGAGCGTACGATTACCATTGATTGCGATGTTATTCAGGCAGACGGCGGCACCCGTACCGCATCAATTACCGGTGCTTGTGTGGCATTACACGATGCGATTAACAAATTGATGGCAGATGGCGTATTAAAAACCAATCCATTAAAAGGTTTAGTTGCGGCAATTTCGGTAGGGATTGTGAATAACAATGCGGTATGTGATTTAGAATATGTTGAAGATTCTAACGCTGAAACCGACATGAATGTGGTAATGGTTGATGATGGTCGCTTAGTGGAAGTGCAGGGTACGGCAGAAGGCGAACCTTTCACTCACATGGAATTGCTTCAATTATTAGATCTTGCGCATCAAGGGATTGAGCAATTGATTGAGGCACAGCGCAAAGCGTTAGCTGAATAGTGTTTGAACAGATAACAAGGCATAGCGGTATTTACTATGCCTTTTAAATAACTTGTTTCTAAACGATACCTATCGTAAATTAAGCGATTTCCTCGCTATCTTCTTTTGGCTTATAGAATTTAGCGCAAATTACACCTACTTCAAATAATAAGCACATTGGTATGGCAAGCAGTGTTTGAGAGAACACATCCGGAGGGGTAAGTAACATACCGATCACGAATGCTGCCACGATAATATACGGGCGTTTGGAACGTAAATCTTCCGGTGTTGTTATACCTGCCCAGCAGAGCAAGATAATCGCAACAGGCACTTCAAAGCAGATACCAAATGCCATAAAGATGGTTAAAACAAAGTCAAGGTAACTACTAATATCTGTTGCCATTTGCACACCTTCTGGGGCTGTGCTGGTTAAGAAACCAAAAACTAACGGAAAAACAACATAATAAGCAAAGGCGACACCACAGTAGAATAATAAAGTGCTAGAAACTAATAGTGGATAAACTAAACGCTTTTCGTGTTTATAGAGAGCCGGTGCAACAAAGGCCCATATCTGATACAAAATAAAAGGCACCGAGAGAAAAATAGACGTTACAATCGTCAATTTAATTGGGGTAAAAAACGGTGTTGCAACATTGGTTGCAATCATTGTTGCCCCTTCCGGTAAGTTGCTTGTAAGCGGTGTTGCTAACAAAGTATAAATATCATTTGCCCAATACACTAATGTACAGAAAACAACTAATACACAAACAATACAACGCAATAAACGATTTCGTAATTCAAGTAAATGGCTAATGAGTGGTTGGGATTGATCAGCTTGCATTGCTCTTCTCCTTTTCTGTTGCCGGAGAAATTTCATCATCAGGCGGATAATAAGCAGAGAGTTGCTCGCTTAATTTTTCTTCATCTAATTCAGCCATTTCAGCCTGCTCTGCCGGTGAAAATTCTTTGGCTTCATTTTCTGATGCAAGCGGTGAGTTTTCTGTATTTTTTTGCAAGGCACTTTCTGCGACTTGATTTTCAGAAATTTGGTTAAGTTGCTCACTTTCAGCCGAAATTTTTGCCTGAATTTCTGCCACTTGCTCGTCTGTTAATTTGGTAATATCGTTTTTAGCTGTATTTAAACTTTCTTGCATCTGTTGAGCAGATTGTTTGAGTTCTTCGACCGTTTTGCTTAATTCAGGCGAAAGGGAAGATAAGTTTAATTCCTCTGCTTTTTTGATGCTCTCTTTAAGCTCTTGCAATTTAAGCTCTTGCGCTAATTCATTTTGCACATTAGCTGCCAGCCCCCGAACGGTGCGAATCCACCCCATTACGGTGCGAATCGCAATAGGCATTTTTTGCGGGCCAAGAACGACCAAGCCCACAATAAATATCAGCACTAATTCAGAAAAACCAATATCAAACACGGATTATGCCTGCTCTTTATCTTTTGCTTTTTGTTCTGTTGATTCTGCTGCTTTTGATTCAACCTTTTCAAATTCAGCATCTTTCTTATCATCAGCCATTGCTTTTTTAAAGCCTTTAACAGATTCACCTAAATCCGTACCTAATGTACGTAATTTTTTTGTACCGAAAAGTAATACAATAATTGCAACGATAATCAGTAGTTGCCAGATGCTAATGCCACCCATAATAAATTCCTCTTTTTAGGTCGGTTAAAATTAAATCTTGTCCATTATACCCCTAATTCAAAAAAAAGAAATCTCCTTGAAATTGGTAGATGGGGTAAAAATATCAGGAAAGCACCTGTGTAAGCCAATGCTTGCTTGACTATATCTCTTGAAATCTGTACCATTCGCACACTATTTTTACTTGAGGATTACACATTTTGGACAGTCATAGTCGATACTCGTCAATTTTCTTTATGAATTAACCCGCCTTGTCCAACCCTCAGGTTGCCGGCTTGGTCGGTAACTTTTGTCTAGTATCTTTTTGTTCCTTTTTGTTCATCGCCTCCTAATCTCATGGAGAAACAAAATGATTCGTGCATTTGCATTAGATAACGCACGCTTAGTCAGTGTTGATGAAACTTCTAAAGACCAACTCAATGATTCTATTTGGATTGATTTGATTGATCCAAGTGATGATGAACGGAGTGTCTTAAAACTCGGATTAGACCAAACCCTCGCAGAAGAACACGAATTGGAAGACTTAGAAGCTTCCGCACGTTTTTTTGAAGATGAAGATGGTTTACACCTTCACTCATTTTTCTACTGTTTAGATGATGACGATTATGCCGATATTGCAACGGTGGCATTTACCATTCGTGATGGGCGTTTATTTACTTTACGTGAACGTGATTTGCCGGCTTTTCGCTTATATCGTATGCGTTCTCGCCGAGCAAAATTGCTGGATAGCAACGCTTACGAATTATTACTCGATCTTTTTGAAACTAAAATTGAGCAGTTGGCGGATGTTATCGAAACCGTTTATGCAGATTTAGAAAATTTCAGCCACATTATCTTAGATGGCAAACAAGAAGGTAACAGCCTCAATGAAGCACTTTCTGATTTAACAGAATTAGAAGATGTGAGTTCTAAAGTTCGCCTTTGTTTGATGGATACCCAACGAGCGCTAAGTTTCTTACTTCGCAAAACACGTTTGCCAAATAACCAGTTAGAACAAGCCCGAGATATTATGCGAGATATTGAATCCCTCCAACCGCATAATGAATCGTTATTCCAAAAAGTAAACTTCTTAATGCAAGCGGCAATGGGTTATATCAATATTGAGCAGAATAAAATTATGAAATTCTTCTCGGTCGTATCAGTTATGTTCTTACCGGCAACATTGGTAGCTTCTACTTACGGTATGAACTTTGAATTTATGCCGGAATTACATTTTAAATATGGTTACCCGATGGCAATTGGATTGATGATTTGTGCTGCGGCAACGCCATATATTTATTTTAGACGGAAAGGGTGGTTGTAAAACATAAAAGCCTGCTGAAATAAAATTCAGCAGGCTTTTTTATGGAAGGTAATTATTTTCCCATCACTTTTACCACCACAGGAATTAACGCCAAATAAACCAGCTGTGCCGCCAGTCCTTCCATTGACGCATAAAAGCCAATAGCAGTAATATTCGGTAGCCCGTCAATAATATGGCGTGGTAGCATTTGTGTCAGTTGCAAGGCCTGAATACTAACTCCAAGGATTTTAAAGCCAAGCCCGTAAATCAAGACTGTCATCACTTTGAATAGATGATGGATCGGCAATTTGTGGGAAAAGCGTTGCATTGCCCACGCCATTATCGCTAACAAAATAAGGGCAGATAAAATGCCCAGCAAGAAATCTTGCATCGTCATTAACGGCAACATTCCTGCGTAAAATAAAATCGTTTCTGCCCCTTCTCGAAAGACCGACAAGAAACTCAACGCCAACATTGAGAATAAGCTCCCAGTAGCAAGGGCTTGGGCAACCTGTTTATTGATAAAGTTTTGCCAACCTTTGAGCGAAGCCTTACTATGCAGCCACGCCCCGACAAAGAGCATCATTAAAACTGCCACAATTCCCACCGCACCTTCGAGAATTTCACGGTTTGTACCTGCAGAAATGGCTGGGAAAAGTTGTTGCAAGGCAATAGCTCCGACAATACTTGCCACAATGCCCAATCCAGCCCCAACATAAACCCAGCGTCTTGCTTGGGGTTGGTTGGCAACATTTAGGGTGGTAAGCAATGCCATAATAATCAGTAAGGCTTCCGTTCCTTCACGCAATAAAATCAACATTGCATCAACAATGCCATAGCTTGAAGCTAAATCGAGCCGTTGTAAATCGTCAAGTAAGGTTCTGAAATGTACTAGATTTTCCGCCTGATTGCCCTTCACCAAAATGACTGGTAAATCGCTTTCCACCCGATTATATAACGCACCGTCCCGTGTTCGCACTTCCCCTTCAAAGACTGCCCATTGCTGAATAAAGAGCGTAATGTTCGCTTGCCCTTGCGAAATTTGGTTCTCACTAAAGGCTTGATAACTTTTTTCCAGCAACGCAATGCCGTTTTTCAATGTGGTAGGGGCATCGGCTTGCACCGCTTGCGGTTGTAACTGTTTGCCCGATTTAAAATCCGCTAAAGCATCGCCTAATTTGACCGCTTGTGTTTGCATTTCAGGGAAATTTGCCGGTTCAGACAACATCGCAATTCGCAATAAGGTCATCGCCGTTTCAATCTGCCCGTAATGTCCAAGGCTGGTTTCTCGCACCACTTTTTCATTCAGCGTCCAGGTTTGGTTAAACCGTTTATAGGCTTGTTGAACCGCATCTAAATCCTGTTGCTGTGCCGCTTGTAACAGTTTCTGATAAACAGGCATCACTCGTTTGGCAAATTGCTGACGCTTCTGTTCGTAATCTACGGGGTTTTGCTCTTTCTCAAAAGCATAAAGATCCTTGGAAAGTTGCTCAAAATGGGCTAAATCAGGTTGAGCAATCGCAATTTTCAGCGAAGAACTGACCGCTTGTCCTGCTTGCGATTGATGGCTTGGGATCGCTTCAAAATCTTGCTGTAAAGCGGTCAAATAGGGCTGAGATTTTGCACTTTCCCCTTTTTTCACTTCCGCCATTGCATCGGATAAATGCACAAATAAGTGGCCGGTTTCCACCTTTGCATAAGCAACGCCCAGCGTTAAGCTGAACGTAAATACAACAAAAAAGCGGTTAAAGTTGTTCAAACAATGATTTACCCAAGTAATCATTTTCATCTTTAACTCCTGCAAAGCACGCAAATAATCCGCTACCGATATGGGTAATGTATTCGTTCATCTTGTCGATATTGCCAAGGCTGTTTTGAATGGTAATAAATTGTTGCGGATCTTTTTGGAACGAGATAAACAACAAGCCTGCATCAAACTGCCCTGTTTTCGGATCAACACCGCTAGCATAAGAGAAGGAACGTCTTAACATCTGTAACCCTGTCTTTTTCGCCAAATGCAAATGGGAAATTTCAGGAATTACTGGATTGCCTTTTTCATCTTTCTGCTCAAGATTAACCGTATCAAACTCCTGTTTTTTACCAATCGGCGCACCGCTATCCCGATGGCGGCCAAAGGTTTCTTCCTGCCCGTTAAGATTTGTGCGATCCCAAGTTTCCAAGTGCATCTGAATACGGCGAGCGACTAAAAATGTACCGTTTTTCAACCAGTTATCGTCCTGATACCAGACAGTTTCATCAAGAGCTTTGCCTTGCGGATTACCCGTACCGTCTTTAAAACCAAACAGATTGCGTGGCGTGTCGCCTCCTTCAAAGGAATTAAAACCGGCTTGGCTCCAACGCATCGTAATGTTCGCACGAGCAGCTCGCACCAAGTTACGCACGGCGTGGAATGCCACTTGTGGATCATCGGCACAGGCTTGAATACAGATGTCGCCTCCCGTGTAATGCTCTTTGAGCTGATCACGCGGAAAGTGCGGTAGATCTTTAAGCTGTTTTGGCTTGAATTGAGCAATGCCTAGCTTATCAAAGAAAGATGCCGTGACACCAAAGGTTAGCGTGAGATTATACGGATTTAAGCTGTCCGCTTCGCCCGTATCCGTTGGCGGAATGTAGGCATTATCAGGATAGCTTTTTACATTCAGCCCCTGCGTTAATTTGGCACTATAATCCGTCCATATTTTAAACATCTCTTTGATTTTATTGAGATCGGTAGAATGTAGATCTAACACCATAAAGTAGATGTTTTTTTGTGCCGGCGTGGCAATGCCCTGTTGATGTGTTCCGTAAAATGGATAGATATTTTTAATTTTCGGTGTGGTACGTGGTTCTAGGGCAAAAGCAGGGCTCGCCATTACACCAGCACCCACTAATGCCACTTGTTTAAGAAACACACGGCGATCAGTTAATTTTTCGCTCATTGTTTATCCTTATTTACCCAAAAGAATACCCATTTGCGCTAAAGGCTCACCTAATTTATTCACCGCTTCCGCCAGTGCTTTAATGTCTTTATCGGTTAAATCTGTATAAGGCACATAATCATAGCCGTCTTTTGATTTATTATGTTTCGCCAATAACACATTCACATCTTGGAAGCGATCAGCAATCTCTTTTGCCAATTTTGCATCTTTTTTCTCTAATTTTGCCTTAAAGATCTCATAAATTTTTTCCGCCCCTTCAATGTTGGCTTTGAAATCATAAAGGTCAGTTTTTGAGAAAATTTCTTCTTCGCCCGTTACTTTTGTGGTGGAGACTTCATTTAACAAATCCACCGCACCGGTAATCATTAAATCAGGGGTGACTTCCGCCGTTGGAATTTTCGCACGTAACTCTTTCACATCTTTAACTAACTGATCAGCGGTCGCTTCTGTGCCTTTTGTGGTATTTTGCTCCCAAAGCACTTTTTCAATTTTATGGAAACCCGACCAATCTTTCTCGGTTTTCCCTTCTTCAGTTAAATCGGCAAGACGGGCATCAATACGCGGGTCTAAATCGCCAAAACTCTCTGCAATTGGCTCTGAACGCTCAAAGTACATACGTGCAAGCGGATAGATTTTTTTCGCATTTTGCACATCGCCGGTTTTTAAATATTCCACAAATTTCTCGGTATCTGTCACTAATTGATCGATTTGCCCAACGACAAATTCCTTATAAGTTTGGGTTTCTTTCGATAAATCCGTTGCAAAGACTGAACTAGCAACAAATAAACTTGAAATCGCAAGGGTGAGAGATTTTAAACGCATAGAAAGCTCCTTTAGTTACAATCAAGAAATGAAATTTATTCTCAATAAGAATAAGGTTTTTACTTAACGTTTGCAAGCAAATTGAATAAAAATAAAGCGGAAGGAGATAAAAGAGACAAAAGAAAAACCGCCTGTTATTTTGCAATAACAAGGCGGTTAGAATTTGATGGCGGAGGAAGTGAGATTCGAACTCACGGAGGGCGTAAACCCTCGCCGGTTTTCAAGACCGGTGCCTTCAACCACTCGACCATTCCTCCGTTGAAAACGAGCGAAATATTATCGATTTATTTCACGCAGGTCAAGTAAAACTTGATAAAGTTTATCTAATTGCTATTTTTTTGAGCTTTTAATAAGCTTAGCTTCGTTTTATGAGCCAAACACCACTTTCAATATGATGAGTAAATGGAAATTGGTCAAATAATGCAGCGCGTTCAATGCGATGAGTTTGAGAAAGTTGTTGTAAATTTTCTGCCAGCGTATTTGGGTTACAAGAGATATATAAAATACGCTCGTAACCTTGCACCATATTAAGAGTATCTGGATCAAGCCCTGCTCTTGGAGGATCAACAAAGATCGTATTGCAATCGTAGCTTTTGAGATCAATACCTTTTAAGCGATTAAATTCCCGCACACCATTCATCGCTTGAGTAAATTCTTCGGCAGACATTCGGATGATTTGTAAGTTATCAATACCATTTTGCTCAATGTTATATTGGGCTGATTGAACCGAAGATTTTGAAATTTCGGTGGCTAACACTTTTCTGAAATTCTCAGCTAATGCAATTGAAAAATTACCATTTCCACAATAAAGCTCAAGCAAATCACCTTGACTATTTTGTGTGCAACTTCTTGCCCATTCCAACATTTTAATGTTCATTTCCGCATTAGGTTGAGTAAAGCTATTTTCAACTTGGCGATAAACATAATTTTTGCCGTGAATAGGTAGCACTTCCTCAACATAGTCGTAATCAAGAGCAATTTTTTGTTTGGTTGCACGACCAATCAGTTGAATACGAAATCCTTGTTCAGTGAGGCGATGTTTCAGCAATTTGGCTTGTTCAACCCACTCTTCATTAAGCGCTTTGTGATAAAGCAAAGAAACCGCAATTTCTCCGCTTAAAGTGCTGAGGTAATCGATCTGAAACAGTTTACGGGTTAGTAATTCATTGCCTTGAATTTCAGCTAAAAGCGATTGCATCATTTTGTTGATGAGTTCATTAGCAATCGGGAATTGATCAACACGATAGCGCTGTTTGGTTTCAGGATCGAACATAATATGATATAGCTCGTTTTCCCCTTTTTCATTTTTATCGTGCCAAACACGAAATTCAGCACGCATGCGGAAATGTTGTGGTTTTGAAGCAAAAACTTCTAACTCAGGTGCTTGGAAAGGAGAAAGTAAAGCGGTTAAATTTGCTACTTTTTTTGCAAGTAAATCGGCGTATTGTTCGGTTGCTAAGATCATATTAAAAATGGAATTGCGGTATTTAATAAAAAAACAAGGTGCAAAAATGCACCCTATCTTCAAGAAAAACAAATTTATTCAGCTGCGCTGAAATCATCTCCAGCATCGCTACCAGCGTTACCGGAAAGGGTGTAAATGCGTTTAGATTTACTGGTTAGAGAACGATATTTTAACCACGCTTTCTCAATGATGCTTTCTGCGATTTCATCGCCTTTCATCACAGCAACAAAACGTTCTTCTTCAGCGGTTTTAGCTTTACGTTCCCCAGTTTCTAATGCTAAACACGCTTGACCATATTGTTCTAAGGTTTGCGCTTCACGAATAGTATAATCGCCGTGGCGAGCAAAACCACGTGGGTAATTTTTATCATCGAAGTAACGACGAGTTACGCTAAAACTTTCTGCCATAATGTGCCTCTTTTTTATACAAATGCAAAAATCTAAAATCGGTCGTCCATTAAAGCAAGGAATAAAAACAAGGTCAAGATTTAATGTTGGTAAGCGGTCGTTTTCTCTTAAAATTTTACATATAATGCCATTATTTGTTGAAATTCAGGGTTAAATTATTCTATGAAATATACTTTGCTCCTCTTTTTCAGGGTGTTTATAAAACGTGCAGAACAAAATCAATTACCCGTTACGGCAGGGTATTTAACCTATAATACAATGTTAGCGATGGTGCCGTTGATTATGGTGGTTTTTTCAGTGTTTACCATTTTTCCATTTTTTACCGAGGCGACCGAGCAACTTAAATCTTTTATTTATGATAATTTTGCACCGAATATAGGCGATGTTGTTCAACAAAATTTAGATAGCTTTGTGAATAATTCTAAGCAAATGGGAATTGTGAGTACCATTGGTTTAGTGGTGGTCGCATTAATGTTGATCCACAACGTAGATAAAGCATTAAATGGGCTATGGCACGAACCACGCAAGCGGTCGATTTTCATTTCATTTTTACTGTATGCCGTGATTTTAGTGCTTGCTCCCCTTGTTGCAGGGGTTAGCATTGCAATTACCTCTTACATAATGTCGTTAAGTTTATTTAATGAAGTAGCAACATTTTCGCTAACCACAACATTACTGAACTACACGCCTTTTTTACTGATTTGGTTATTATTTACTTTGATTTATAAATTTGTTCCTAATACACCGGTCAAATTTAAACACGCTTGTATGGGAGCATTGTTTGCAGGGATCTTCTTTACGTTAGGGAAACAAGCCTTTATTTGGTATATCACAACATTTCCTTCTTATCAGGCGATTTATGGTGCATTAGCGGTATTGCCCATTATGTTGCTATGGATACACCTCAGCTGGCAAGTGGTCTTATTAGGCGGACAATTTGCCGCCGTATTAAAAGAACTCGAAATGATTAAACAGGAGAAAAAAGACAAAAATGATAGCATTAATTCAACGTGTTAAATGGGCAAAGGTTGAGGTAGAAGACCGAATTGTGGGCGAAATTGATCACGGTTTATTGGTTTTATTGGGCGTAGAGCAAGGCGATGATCAGGCAAAATCCGACCGTTTATTAGAAAAGGTGCTACATTATCGTGTCTTTGCTGATGATCAAGGTAAAATGAACCTGAATGTTCAACAAGCCGGCGGCAGTGTATTGGTCGTTTCTCAATTTACGTTAGCGGCAGATACGCAGAAAGGGCTACGCCCAAGTTTTTCACGTGGTGCGCATCCGAGTGAGGCAAATGCATTATATGAGTACTTTTGCCGCCAATCTGCAGAAAAAATTACAACACAAACAGGCGAATTTGCGGCAGATATGCAAGTAAGTTTGCAAAATGATGGACCTGTAACTTTTTGGTTACAGGTTTAGTGAGATTGAATTTCTAGTGGAAAAGAATGGCGTTCTATGTTAGGGTCTGTTTAGCTTTCAATAAAAGGCAGCGACGGAGCTTATTTTTTGCCCAATCAAGGCGAAAAAACTGCCGTTTAGTTATTCTAAACAAAGTTTTTTTAACGCAGAGTGGGCAAAAAAGAAGCCCGTCCCTTCGGGTTGTGCCTAAAAAAGCCCTCGCCGTCGTTGTAAAACTTGTCAATAGTCCCGCTATTAACGGCGTTTTACGCCTAGCCGAGGGCTTTTTTAGACGACAACGCAGCTTTTTATTGAAAGCTAAACAGACCCTAAACTAGGCGTCTTTTCCCTTTTATTTATCTGTTATTAAGGAACACAACAATGTCTTTACAAGCAATTATTGAAGCGGCATTTGAACGCCGTGCTGAAATTACACCAAAAACAGTTGATGCAGAAACACGTACTGCGATTGAAGAGGTTATCAAAGGTTTAGATAACGGCTCTTTACGTGTTGCAGAAAAAATTGATGGCGAATGGGTTGTAAACCAATGGGTGAAAAAAGCGGTATTACTTTCATTCCGTATCAATGATAATGAAGTGATCGATGGCGCAGAAACAAAATATTACGATAAAGTGCCAACAAAATATGGTCAATATACCGAAGAACAATTTAAAGCTGACGGCATCCGTGCTGTACCGGGTGCTGTTGTTCGTCAAGGTTCACACATTGAGAAAAACGTGGTGTTAATGCCATCATTCGTAAACATCGGCGCTTATGTTGGCGAAGGTACAATGGTGGACACTTGGGTAACAGTGGGTTCTTGTGCACAAATCGGTAAAAACGTGCATTTATCAGGTGGCGTGGGTATCGGCGGTGTGTTAGAGCCGTTACAAGCAAACCCAACGATTATCGGTGATAACTGCTTTATTGGTGCGCGTTCTGAAATCGTAGAAGGTGTGATTGTTGAAGACGGTTGTGTGATCTCAATGGGTGTATTCATTGGTCAATCAACACGAATTTATGACCGTGAAACAGGCGAAATTTACTACGGACGTGTACCGGCCGGCTCTGTAGTGGTTTCAGGTAGCCTTCCTGCAAAAGATGGTTCACACAGCTTATACTGTGCAGTGATCGTGAAAAAAGTGGATGCGAAAACCTTAGGTAAAGTGGGTCTTAACGACTTATTACGTTCTATCGAAGAGTAATTTTCGCACTGAATGGCACAAGCAACGGCTTGTGCCTCTTTTTTGGAGATCTTGTATGACGACCTATTCGCTACGTTTAAAAGCCAAAAATGAGCTCACGCCGCATCCAACGGCACAATATTGGCGTAAATGCCAAGTTGAAGAACTTTTTGATTTGCCTTTTATGGACTTAGTTTTTCGGGCGGCAGAAATTCATCGACAACATTTTGATCCAAATGCCATTCAACTTTCTACGCTACTTTCCATTAAAACGGGCGGTTGCGCTGAAGATTGTGAGTATTGCCCACAATCTGCCCGCTATGACACGGGTGTTGAAAAGCAAAGTATGCTTGATGTGAACTATATTGTTGAGAAAGCCCAAATTGCCAAGGCTCGAGGCGCAAGCCGTTTTTGTATGGGTGCTGCGTGGCGAGGTCCAAAACCTAAAGATATTGAAACGGTTTCCGCCATCATTAAAGCGGTCAAATCCCTAGGTTTAGAAACCTGCGGTACTTTCGGTATGTTAGAAGAAGGTATGGCGGAAGATTTAAAAGAAGCCGGGTTAGATTACTACAATCATAATTTAGATACCGATCCGGAACGTTATCATCAGGTCATTCATACTCGTTCTCACGATGATCGAATGGATACATTAGGTAAAGTGCGCTCTGCAGGGTTAAAAATCTGTTGCGGCGGTATTGTGGGTATGAATGAAACAAGAGCGGAAAGAGCAGGGCTTATCGCCAGTTTAGCCAATCTTGATCCTCAACCGGAAAGCGTACCAATTAACCAATTGGTTAAAGTGGCAGGCACACCACTTGAGAATGCAGAAGACCTAGATTGGACAGAATTCGTGAGAACCATTGCCGTTGCGCGCATTACGATGCCAAAAAGTTATGTTCGCCTTTCAGCTGGACGCAGCAATATGCCGGAAGCTATGCAAGCCTTATGTTTTATGGCCGGCGCAAACTCAATCTTTTACGGGGATAAATTATTAACGACCGAAAACCCAGAAGAAGATGGCGATAGAGTACTAATGGAAAAATTGAATTTATACCCATTAAGCTGTTCGAATGCTGAATGATACTTGCAAAATCTTGCTCATTTTTAACCGCTTGTAAGGAAATACAATGAAAAAAATCTTGTTATTAAACGGCCCTAATTTAAATATGCTCGGTAAGCGAGAGCCTCATATTTATGGATCACAAACCTTAGCCGATATTGAAAACCACCTCCAACAATTAGCCGAAGCGAGAGGTTATTGCCTAGAGTATTTTCAAGCAAATGGGGAAGAGCCGATTATTAACCGTATTCATCAAGCATTCCAAAATACCGATTTTATTATTATTAACCCTGGTGCTTTTACTCATACAAGTGTTGCTATTCGCGATGCTTTATTAGCGGTTGCAATTCCTTTTGTCGAGGTGCATTTATCAAATGTTCACGCCCGAGAGCCGTTTCGTCATCACTCTTATTTAAGCGATGTGGCAAAAGGCGTGATTTGTGGCTTAGGGGCAAAAGGGTATGAATATGCGCTGGATTTTGTGATTTCCCAATTAGAAAAAGAGAAATAATTATGGCAGTAAAATATGAAAAGTTGATTGTGGTATGCAATGGCTTATTCCGTTTATTAGGCAATATTGTCAAAATTTTAAGTTATCCATTTCACGCGGTTTTTCCCAAAAAACGTTTTACCATTCCGGAATTTAGCCCTGCGAAGCTAAAATCAGAAAGAACGGATAAAATTACGCCAATCATTTGGCAAACGAATTATTCAAATAAAGTTACACTTCCAATGTATTGTAACTACTTGTTTAACCGTTTAATGTCATTGAGTTATGACTATCGCTATGTGAGTACAGAAGCGCGTGAAGCCTATATCAAACAAAATGCTGATGAACGCATTTTTAACGCATATAGCAAATTAACTGATGGCGCAGCTCAGGCTGATTTTTGGCGAGTATTTACTTTATGGAAAGAAGGCGGTATTTATATTGATATCGATGGGCATTTAGTTTTCCCTCTTTCACAAATTATTCAGCCGAATGATAGCGAAGTGTTAATTAAACGCCGTGATAAATACACAAATTTCTTTTTAGCGTGTGAAAAAGGTCATCCGATTATGCAACAGACCTTGGAAATTATCGTCAGTAACATTGAAAATCGCAGAATTGAAGGTGGTGTTTTTGTGATGACCGGACCTGATACACTTAATAGCGCAATCGGTAATCAACAAGTGAATACACGCCGAGATAAAGTAACTTGTGCGCAAGGGACATTTACGAACGAGCATTTTCAATATATTGATAAACCTCGTAGTAAGTGGAACTACAAGAAGAATGAAGAGCTTTTAAAGTAGGTAAAAACAAGCGGTCGGAATGGGCTAATTTATTGCAAATTCCGACCGTTTCACTTTATGGAACTTTAGCGTTTTAAGCTTTCTTAGTTGTGTATTTTAATAAGAAATACCCCACAATAGCCGAGATATTTGTCCCAATAAGAATACCTAACTGAGCCATTGGCAACAAGGTTTCATCAGTTTGATTATTGCCAAAAGCAAGAGAAGCAATAAAGACGGACATGGTAAATCCGATACCACATAAAACGGCAATCGCAAAAATTTGTTTGAAATTGATTCCTTCAGGGAGTTTTGCCAATCTCAGTAGAACAGAAGCATAACTGAAAAGGAAAACACCAACCGGTTTACCAATAATAAGTCCTAATGCAATCCCTAGCGGTAATGGTGAAGTTAGTTTTTCAAGGCTCATCCCTTCAAAAGATACGCCTGCATTTGAGAAGGCAAAGAGCGGTAAAATCACAAACGAGCACCATGGTGCTAAAATATGTTCTAAGTGATAAAGTGGCGTTTCACCATTTTTCCCACGTAACGGAATACAAAAACCAATAATAACGCCGGCTAAGGTGGCGTGCACCCCCGATTTAAGTACCGAAGCCCATAAAATAGAACCAATAATGGCATAGTTGATTAGACCCGTCACTTTGTAGCGGTTCATCGCAAATAAAATAAGAATAGCAATTGCGGCAATACTTAACGCAAGGGTACTCATCTCGTGCGAGAAGAAAAGCGCAATAACCACAATTGCCCCTAAGTCATCAATAATCGCTAGGGCAAGTAAGAACATTTTTAATGCTGGCGGCACTTGTTTGCTTAATAAAGCAACAATACCTAAAGCAAAGGCAATATCGGTTGCCATTGGAATTGCCCAACCACTCAAGTATTCTGGATTATTTTGGTTAATGAACCAATAAATCAGCGCCGGAACAACCATTCCACCAACAGCAGCGAAAGCAGGAAAAACTGCTTTTTGCACACTAGAAAGAGATCCTTCAAAAAGCTCACGTTTTACTTCTAATCCCACAAGAATAAAGAAAACCGCCATAAAGCCATCATTGATCCACATAAGAAGTGGCTTATCAATGCTAAATGCACCGATTTTTAAGATAACTTCAGTTTGTAAAAAGCTAAAGTAATGTGGGCTTAAACTGCTATTTGCAAAAATCATTGCTAGAATGGCAGATACTAATAATAAAATCCCTCCTGAGGATTCCATTTTAAGAAAATTTTGAATTTGCCTGATCATTTTCACTCCTTTTTATGCTTATTCATCAATGAATTTAATTTATCTTATAACATTTTTTTAGCAAAATATCAGCTATTTCAGGTATAAAGTTTGCTAAACTAGCACTCGACCGTTATTTTCTTATGCATCTTAGGGATGAATTATGTCGAACCAATGGCTTTACTGGGCATTAGCTTCTGCAGTATTTGCTTCACTCACAGCAATTTTTGCGAAAGTAGGTTTACAAGGCGTAGACTCGGATTTTGCTACGTTTATTCGAACCGTTGTGATTATTTTGGCGCTTATTTTATTTTTAACCTACACGTCAAAATGGCAACCGTTAAGTTCATTAAGTAGTAAAAACTGGCTTTTTCTGGTGCTTTCAGGGTTAGCCACGGGGGCATCTTGGCTAGCTTATTTTAAAGCCTTACAAATGGGCAATGCCTCACAAGTTGCGCCAATTGATAAATTCAGTTTGGTTTTAGTTGCGGTTTTTGCGGTAATATTTTTAGGCGAAAGACCGAGTAATCAAGATTGGCTGGGTATCGGTTTAGTGGCGGCTGGTGTGCTAACGTTAGCGTTAAAACGGTAAACTTATGACCATTTTTGATGTTGTATTTGCTCATCACGATGAGCCTATTGATGCTACAAATTTACCGCCTGCGAATTTAACCGAACGGCAATTAAAACGTTGGAAAAGCCGTCAAATGGCGGATTTCTTGTTGAGAAAATTATTTGAGAAGCATCATTTAGATGAGTGTTGGCTAGTCAATATTCAGCGTACAGAAAGTGGGCGTCCTTATGTAACATTGCCACATATTGATTTTAATATTACCCATTCAGGTGATTGGGTAGCGGTCATTTTTTCTTACTCTTTTACGAATGAAAAGAAAGCTGTTGGCATTGATTTAGAGCATCCGCAAAAGATACGGCGGTTTGAAGCATTAATTCGTCATTATGCTAATCCAGAGGAAATAGAGCAGCTGCTTGAAACCAATATAACTATTTTGCCGGAATTAGCCTCTCGTTTTTATTTGAGTTGGTGCTTGCGAGAAGCTGTATTAAAATCGCAAGGGGTCGGCATCGTTAAGCTATCCGAAGTGCAACATCTGCCGGCAGATTATCAAATCAACACCGCATATAGCCCATCAGGGTATTTGATGTTTTATCATCAATTTCCCTTCTTTTTGGCTTATTTTATGCAAGAAAGCGAACAAAGTATCCATCATTTATTTCAATGGAAAGCGGGAAAGTTGCAAAAAATTGAGCAATTTCAACCGCTTGTTTATCGTGTTAATTAGGGAGTTTATATGAGTAATGTGCTTCAATTCGGGCATCAGGATTTAGAAATTTTAAAAGAAGAAACGGTATATAAAGGGCATTTTGAGTTAAAGAAAATCCATTTTCGCCATAAATTATTCTCTGGTGGCGTAAGCGGTGAGGTGGTTCGCGAGCTTTTGCTAAAAGGTGCAGCATCAGCACTTATTGCTTATGATCCGGTAAGAGATAATGTGGTATTAGTGGAGCAGGTTCGTATCGGTGCTTATGAGCCAAATTCAACACGCTCGCCTTGGTTGCTAGAGCTAGTGGCAGGAATGATTGATAAAGAAAATGAAGACCCGGCTGAAGTTGCGATCAGAGAAGCAAAAGAAGAAGCAGGTTTGGTTGTCGAAAATGTAGAATATGCCTTAAGTGTATGGGACAGCCCTGGCGGACAGCTTGAACGTTTACATCTTTTCCTCGGTTTAGTGGATAGTTCAAAAGTAGGAAACGGCGAGGTTCACGGCTTGGAAGAAGAGAATGAAGACATTTTAGTGCACGTGATTAGTCGTGAACAGGCATATCAATGGGTACAAGAAGGTAAAATTGATAATGTAATTGCGGTACTTGGTTTACAGTGGTTACAGTTAAATTATCAGCGTTATCAATAATGACGACAGAGTGAGCGAATATCAGGAGAAACTCGCTTTCTATTCAATTTAATATCATTACAGTATTTATTTGTTATTACGATACGAGTAGTACGGTATTATGAATTTTAACCTGCTTTGATGCATATCAATGCAGGTTTTTTTATTCCCCATTTGTAAACTAATCTTTACACTACCAAAAATATTTTACAAAATTCTCATATTTTTGTGGAAAAAACGCTTTTTTCTATTAAAATCGGGTTGTTCATTTTTATTGACAGGTGTTTATATGAAAAATAAAACATTAGGAAGCACCTTAATCGTTGCAGGAACAACGATTGGTGCGGGTATGCTTGCTATGCCGCTGACTTCAGCCGGGATGGGTTTTGGTTTTACTGTGGCGTTGTTAATTGCCTTATGGTTATTGTTGTGCTTTAGTGCGTTGTTGTTTGTGGAAGTTTATCAAACCGTAGAAAGTGATGCAGGGATTGGGACTTTAGCGGAGAAATACTACGGTACTTTTGGGCGTATTGTTTCGACAACCGTGTTGATCGTTTTCTTATATGCGATTTTGTCCGCTTATGTGTCGGGTGGTAGCTCCATTTTGGCAAGTATATTGCCAACTATTGTTGATGCAGAAACCACAACCAAAATTGCCGGTGTGATTTTCACGGTGTTTTTTGGCTCGTTTATTGTAATTGGCACAACCAGCGTGGACGTAATCAACCGTATTTTGTTTACCACAAAAATTTTGGCGTTTGTGTTGGTGTTATTTTTGCTGTTGCCAAAAGTCTCTCTTGATAACTTATTGGAAATGCCGATTAACAATGCGTTATTGATTTCTGCAAGCCCCGTGTTTTTCACGGCGTTTGGCTTCCACGGCTCGATCCCAAGTTTAAATAAATACTTGGAAGGGAATGTGAAAGCATTACGCATTTCTATTTTAGTGGGAACGTCTATTCCGCTTATCGCCTATATTTTGTGGCAATTAGCTACTCACGGTGTATTAAGCCAAACAGAATTTTTGAAAATCTTAGAACAAGATCCAACCTTAAATGGTTTAGCCGAAGCAGTACGCCAAATTACGGGCAGCACGATGATTAGCGTCGTGGTAAAAATTTTCTCTGCTTTAGCGTTGGTCACTTCTTTCTTAGGTGTGGCATTGGGTTTATTTGAAGCATTAGAAGATTTGCTCAAACGAGTGAAAATCAATGCAGGGCGTAAAACATTAGGCTTATTAACCTTTATTCCACCAATGCTTTTTGCATTCTTCTATCCAAAAGGATTTATTACCGCGTTAGGCTATGCAGGACAAATGTTTGCCTTCTATGCGATTGTGTTACCGATTGCGATGGTTTGGAAATTGCGTAATCAATCGCCTGAGTTAGCGTATCGCGTGAAAGGCGGCAATGCTTCGCTGATTATTGCTTTAGCAATCGGGGTATTTATTGTGATTGTACCATTCTTAATTGAACAAGGTTGGTTACCGCAGGTTGTGGGTTAATGATTATGGTTTCAAGCGGTGGAATTTGGGGAAATTTCTGCAAAATTCGACCGCCTGCACAAAATAAAATGTAGGAGAAAAAATGAAGAATAAAATTTTGGGTAGTGCATTAATGATTGCAGGCACGACCATTGGTGCCGGTATGCTTGCTATGCCTTTAACTTCAGCAGGTATGGGCTTTGGTATGACATTAGTGTTGTTAGTGGGGTTATGGCTATTGCTTACTTATACAGGCTTGCTCTTTATGGAAGCCTATCAAACTGCTAAACGCCCTGATGTTGGGGTGGCAAGTCTAGCAGAACAATACTTTGGTATGGCAGGGCGTGTTTTAGCCACAGTCAGTTTGCTGATTTTGTTATATGCCTTATTAGCTGCTTATATCACTGGCGGTGGCTCGTTAGTATCTGGATTACTCCCTGAAGCGGAAGGAGACACCAATCTTAAAATCGGGATTTTATTATTTACCTTTATTTTAGGCGCCTTCGTTGTGGTGGGTATTAAAGGGGTTGATGGGTTAACTCGCTTGTTATTTATCGGTAAAATCGTTGCCTTTATCTTTGTCTTACTGATGATGTTGCCAAAAGCAAAATTAGAAAATCTAACCGCCGTGCCATTAGATAATTTACTTGTGATTTCAGCAGTGCCGATTTTCTTTACATCATTTGGTTTCCACGTGATTATGGGCAGTATCAACAGCTACCTTGAAGCAGATATTCGTAAAATTCGTTTAGCAATTTTAATCGGTACAATGATCCCACTTTCAGCTTATTTATTATGGCAATTAGCTACCCACGGGGTATTAAGCCAAAATGAATTTGTCGGCTTACTAAACCAAGATCCAACCTTAAACGGCTTAGTAAAAGCAACAAGCCAAATTACAGGTAGCACAATCTTAGGCGAAATGGTGCGAATTTTCTCCGCACTTGCGTTAATTACCTCTTTCCTTGGTGTTGCTATGGGGATTTTTGAAGGGGTCAGCGATTTATTAAAACGCGTAAGATTACCGCATAACCGCTTTATGCTTACGCCGTTAACCTTTATTCCACCGCTTGTCTTTGCGTTATTCTATCCAAACGGCTTTATTGCCGCATTAGGTTACGCCGGTTTACTCTTTGCTTTCTACGGCTTAATTTTACCGATTGGCTTAGCCTGGAGAACGCGTCAATTACACCCTAACTTGCCTTATCGTGTTGCAGGTGGAAATATCGGTTTAGTTTTGGCTCTTATTATGGGGATTATCATTATTGTGATCCCATTCCTAATTCAAGCAGGTATTTTGCCAAGCGTTGCCGGTTAATTTTATTGAATATGCCCCTTGCGAGGGGCTTTTTTATGAGGCAGAAAAAATGTTAAAAGAAGAGATTTTAGAACAATACCAAGCATTGATTTTTGATATGGACGGCACTTTGATTGATACGATGTCAAGCCATGCACTTGCTTGGGAAAAAGCAGGAAAAGTATTCGGCTATGATGTAAAAGGTGATGTGATGTATCAATTAGGTGGGGCAACCTCTTTTACTATTGCAAAAGCGATTATGGAGCAATATCAAGTGCCTGAACATTATTTAGAACAGTTTGTGCAAATAAAACGAGAAATCGCAACACAAATGATTTTGGAAAATTCGACTTTGTTACCCGCTTTTGATATCGTGAAAAATCAATTTGGTAAAAAACCAATGGCATTAGGCACAGGCTCTCATCGAAAATTAGTCGAGTTGCTATTTAATCGTTTTCAATTAACACCTTACTTTCAAGTTGTGGTGGATTCCGAAGATGTTACAAAGCACAAGCCTGATCCGGAAACATTTTTACGTTGCGCAGAAAAATTAGGCGTGAAGCCAGAGCATTGTTTAGTTTTTGAAGATGCTGATTTAGGTGTGCAAGCAGCATTAGCCGGCGGAATGGATGTGTTTGATGTTAGAACACTGAAGATTACGAAGGCTGGAAAATACTTTGATCAGAAATGAAACAGATGGCCAAAAATAGATTTTATCTAAATCGCAAATGTTAGAAAAAACGACCGCTTGTAAAAGATATACCAAGCGGTCGAATTTTTATAATGGAAAGAAAACTGGCACAAGGAATACAGTGGCAAGCATGACCAAAATGGTAAATGGCACGCCGATTTTAACAAAATCCATAAAGCGATAACCGGCAGGTCCTATTACCATCGTATTAACCGGCGAAGAAATTGGGGTCATAAAGGCGGCAGAAGAAGCAATCGCAATAACCATTACTAATGCCGTTGGCGAATAGCCCAATTGTTTGGCTACTTCAATGGCAATCGGTGCCATCAAAATGGCTGTTGCTGTATTTGAAATAAATAAGCCAACCACTGCGGTTAAAGCAAATAAGCCTAATAGAATAAAATAAGCATTCGTCTGTGCTCCACCGGTTATGCGGATAAATTCTTCCACCATCAGACTTACTCCGCCCGTTTTTTGCATGGCGATGGAGAACGGCATCATTCCCACAATCAAAATCAAACTTGGGAAATGAATAGAATCATAAGCAGATTTCATATCAATACAACGGAACTTACCGAGTAAAAGGCAGGCTATTAACGCCGCAATGACATTCGGTACAACGCCGGTAATCATCAATACCACCATCAAGAATACGGAAAAGAGTGCATGTGGCGCTTGGCTTGCGGCCGGTACTGCCAATTTACTCTCTTTTGGTAACCCTAATAGAAAGAAGTCTTTACGCTCTTTAGCAAGTGTTGCTATCTTCGACCAAATCCCCATGACCAACAGGATATCGCCTGACTGGATCGTTTCATTTAATAGATCGTTATGTAAAATCGTTTTCTCACGCTTAATGCCAATAATGCTTAATCCATAAGAAGAACGAAAACGTAATTCAGGAATCGTACAGCCAATGGTCTCTGTTTCCGGCATAACTGCAAGTTCTGCCATGCCTACGGATTTTGCTTGTGTTGAAAAATAGCTGCCTTTTAATTCAATTTGTTGAAGTTTAAAGAGTTCGCATAATTCAAGAAAACGCACTTCATCGACACCAATATCGATCAATAAAATATCTTTTTTCTGTAATTGATCATTGCCATAAGCGGCAATCGTAATATGACGGAAATTCTTAAAACGCTGAATCGCAATAATGTTCATCTGATAAACTGAACGAAGCTTTAATTCATCAATCGTTTTGCCAATCAGAGGGGAATCTTCTTGCAAAATAACCATTTTTGCTCGACCATTAAGCCCATATTCTTCGATCAATTTCGCCATCGAATCTTCGTTGTTATTGTTTATGTTGTTTGCAACACCATCATCTAACCAACGGCGAGCAACTAACATATACAGAATCCCCAACCCAAGAATCACGATACCGATAGGCGTAAAACTAAAGAAATGAAAGCCTTGATAACCTGCCTTTACCAATTCTGAATGGGTAACAAGGTTTGGTGCGGTCGCAATTAATGTCATCATACCGCTGATTAACCCTGCCACACTTAATGGCATCATTAAGCGGCGAGGGGAGATGTTCATACCGGCACAAATCGCTAAAACGACAGGAATAAAAATCGCCACAATGCCCGTTGAGCTCATAAAAGAACCCAGCACACCAATGGATAGCATTAATAAGACAAGAACTTTTGTTTCGCTTGCGCCGGCAACCCGCATTAACCAATCGCTGATTCCATTTGCCACACCGGTACGGGCTAAGCCCTCGCCGATAATATACAGCAACGCCAATAACACGATATTTGGATCGCTCAAACCGGCAAAGATTTCTTGAGTGGTTAAAATGCCGCTTAAACTAAAACCAAGCATCACTAATAATGCCACCACATCCATTCTGAGCTTATTTTGAATGAAAAGAATAATAGCGATAGCAAGGAGTGCCAACACAATAAATAAAGGTTGGAATACCATATCAGGCAGGTAAGAAAAAAGAGAATTTAAGGTATTCATAGCCACCTCAATTGCAAAATATCAGAAAAATTAGACCGCTTTAGATTGATGACAAACCCTATACGAGCCGTATAGGGCTCTTTTTTCAGCCCCAGTGGGGCTGGGCTTAACGAACCTAGCACGGCTCGTGCTAGGTCAGCAAAATCAATTTTGTCAGCAACCTACGCTTAAAATCTATGCCTTTTTCTTTCTCGCTCTAGGATGAGCCGCATCATACACTTTTGCTAAATGTTGAAAATCCAAATGGGTATAAATTTGCGTGGTCGCCAAACTACTATGCCCGAGCAATTCTTGCACGGCACGTAAATCGCCCGAGCCTTCCAACATATGGGTCGCAAAAGAGTGTCGAAGTTTGTGGGGGTGCAAATGCGTTTCCAATCCTTGCTTTCTCCCCCACTTTTCCATAATGAGCTGAATTGAGCGATGAGACAAGCGTCCCCCTCGATTATTAAGAAAAACCGCATTATCTTGAGGATTAAAACGCATACGCACCTCAAGCCAACGGTGTATCGCTTCAAGTGCTTTCGAGCCAATTGGCACAATACGCTCTTTATTTCCTTTACCGAGTAAACGTACTTCTCGAGTGGATAAATCCATGCGGTCAAGATCTAACCCTTGTAATTCGGAAAGCCGTAACCCCGAGCTGTACATCAGCTCCATCATCGCCAAATCACGAATTTCTAAAGGCTTGGTCGCTTCTGTATTTAGTAATTGAGCAACCTGCTCAGCATCCACATTTTTAGGTAAATGTCGCCCTACTTTTGGGGCTTTAATCCCAAGAGCAGGATTTGCCTGCAGTTGTTCATTTTTGACTAAATAAGCAAACCACTGTCGTAATGCAACGAGCCTTACACCGATACTTTTAGCGCCTAAACCTTGTTTATGGCTTTGGCTCAAAATCCAGCGAATAACCGAAGCGTCCACCTCTTGCCACGAGCTGATTTGCTGCTGCTTTAACATCGCACAGACAGCTTGTAGCTGGCGTTGATAGTTACTCAACGTATGAGGACTTACTTGTTTTTCTGCCCGAAGATAATCCCAATAAGGCTGTATTTGAGTGTAAAGCGTATTGTCCATCACAAATTAAGCTAAACCTAATTGCCCAATTTTCACGCCCACATTACCTAATGCCACAGGGCTTAGATACTGACCCAAGAATTCAAATAATTCATCTAAATCTGTGAATTCACGTTGCACTTTAATATCATCTTCTACTTTACGTACAAATGAATAGATTGCTTTTGTTTCTGAGATTTTTGCCTCAAGAGTAATATAAACGGTTTCAAAAAAATGATTTACATTGCCTTCTTCGCCTGGATCACTCACGCGAACATTCCAATGATTACTAAATAAAACTTCGGTTTTAATTGACATGTTTACCTCTAAAGATGATGTTAAATTTGCAAAAAATGACTAGAAATAGACCGCTTAAACAAGCGGTCTAATTTATTTAGATTATTGCAACAACGAAATATCCGCCACCTGTAAGAACAAGTTACGTAAGTTGTTTAGAATTGCTTGACGGTTTTGGCGAAGTTTTGGATCTTCGGCATTAACCATCACTTTATCGAAGAAGTTATCCACCACTTCACGTAAACCGGCTAAGCGGTCAAGTGCGGTTTGATATTCGCCTTTTTCAAATAGTGGCGCAAGCTCTGCTTGTAATGTAATTACTTGTTCTGCAAGGGCTTTTTCTTCCGCTTCCACTAATAAAGTGCGGTCGATTTCTGATGAAATTTCGCCTTCTACTTTCGCCAAAATATTACTCACACGCTTATTCGCTGCTGCCAATGCTTCTGCACTGTCTAAGGTGCGGAAATGCGACACTGCACGCACACGCGCATCGAAGTCCGCCGGGCGAGTTGGACGGCGAGCGAGAACCGCTTGGATAACGTCCACCGCAATGCCTTCATCTTGATACCACGCACGGAAACGACCGAGCATAAAGTCCACCACTTCTTCTACAACATTGCTGTTGGTAAGCTTGTCGCCAAACAATTTCGCTGAAGTTGCCACTAAATCGCTCAGATCAAGCGGTAAGTTTTTCTCTACAATAATGCGTAACGCACCAAGTGCTGCACGGCGTAAAGCGAATGGGTCGGCACTGCCTTTTGGCGCTTGACCGATACCGAAAATCCCCGTGAGCGTATCAAATTTATCCGCTAACGCAACAGAACTTGCCACCAACGATTTCGGTAACTCATCGCCTGCAAAGCGTGGCATATATTGCTCGTTCAACGCCACTGCCACTTCTTCATCTTCGCCATCGTGACGGGCATAGTGCATACCCATTACGCCTTGCGTATCGGTAAACTCAAACACCATATTGGTCATTAAATCACATTTTGACAACAAACCGGCACGTTTCGCTTTGGTTTCATCGGCACCAATTTGTTTTGCAATTTCGCCTGCAAGCTGTTCAATGCGAGCGGTTTTGTCACGCAATGTTCCAAGTTGTTGTTGGAACAACACGGTTTCTAAACGTGGTAACTGATCTTCCAAACGTTGTTTTAAGTCGGTTTTGAAGAAGAATTCCGCATCGGTCAAACGTGGACGAACTACTTTTTCGTTCCCTTCGATGATTTTGCTTGGATCTTCAGGGTTGATGTTCGACACAAAGATAAAGTGCGGTAGCAATTTGCCCTCTTTATCATAAATCGGGAAGTATTTTTGGTCGCCTTTCATTGTGTAAACTAAGGCTTCCGCAGGCACGGCAAGGAAACGCTCTTCAAACTTCGCCGCCAACACGTTCGGATATTCCACTAAAGACGTCACTTCGTCTAACAAGTCTTCTTCAATATCCGCCACACCACCTAAAGCGGTCGCTTTTTCTTGGGCTTTTGCAAGAATTAACGCTTTACGCTCATTGAAGTCCGCAACCACTGAGCCTTTTTCTTTCAACAGCGCAGGGTATTGATCAGCGTGGCTGATTTGGAACTCACGCTCGCCTAAGAAACGGTGACCACGAATAGTCGTGCCGCTTGCAATACCTAAAATTTCGCCTTCAATCAGCTCATCGCCCAACAATAAGGTCACCGTGTGAACAGGACGCACGAACTGCTCGGTTTTATCGCCCCAACGCATTGTTTTCGGGATAGGCAATTTCGCCAACGCATTGCTAATCATACCGACTAACAAGTTTTTGGTCGGCTGACCTTCAATCACCGCACGGTGAACCAGCCATTCGCCTTTGTCGGTAGCAATACGCTCCGCCTGCTCAACGGTAATGCCACAACCTTTCGCCCAGCCTTCCGCTGCTTTGGTCGGCTTACCTTCCGCATCAAACGCCGCCGACACCGCCGGACCACGTTTTTCCACTTCTTTGCTTGGCTGACTAGTCGCAAGCCCCAATACTTTCACCGCTAAACGGCGAGGTGCTGCAAACCATTCCACTTTGTCAAAGCTCAAACCCGCTTGGTTTAATTCCGCTTCAACATTCTCCGCAAACGCAGTCGCTAATTTTTTGAGTGCCTTCGGTGGCAACTCTTCTGTGCCGATCTCGGCTAGGAAGTTTTGTGTTGTCATTTTGTGTTCTCTCTAAGGAAATATTGTATATGATTTAAAATCATTTAGCTTTATTGAGTTTTTCTAGCTGAAATTTTTCTTCACTATACAATAAAGACATATTTGATCGATATTTCAGTATAGATTTATATCTACATATTTTATTTAATAGACAAAGAAGTCTATCGTACCAATTTTCTAAAAATGGACATATCATAGTAATGAAAAGAATGATAAACATAATTGGATATACTAGGATAAAGCCTCCAATAATCAAAAAAATAGTTGTGCTTAAAATACCTTCTCTAATTATTAATTTATCTCCAAATAATAAATATAGTATATAAACACCAATTATTTGCAAAAAAAACCAAGATAGTATCATTTTAAAAGAATCTGCTGCTTCTAGTTCTTTTCTCTCTAGTTCTTTTCGTTTATTTTGGTATTCCGATTTTATTCTATCTATTTCAGCATCAACATTAATTTTTGGCTGTTCAATAATAACTGCAGCATCTGGGTTATTTGCAATAATACCTCGTATATCATCTGGCGTTGGGGCTTCTGGTTTTTTATCAGGTTCTATTTTAGCTCCTAATAGATTGATAGCCTTATTAATTGTTGAAACAGCTTCTTCAAAGGAACAGCTAAACCACTCTTTCCCAACATTATTTGCTCTTTGTAACTCGTGAGCTTTTTGTTCTACTTCATAAGGGCGATCCACATAGATAGCATAATCAACTTTATAGGGATATGGGCAACCAGTATTATAAAGCTCATATGCTCTAATATAAGGTGTTCGCTCGGTATAGCCTATTTTTAATATATCAGGCATTGCCTTATTTGAAATAATATATACCCAACCTGCCATTATTCTTTTCCTTAATTATTCTCTCACTTTATTTTCACGACCACTAAATCTTACCTTGATATCCCCATACTGACGTATGGGGTTACGCATAGTGCGGTTGCTCCGCAACCTGTTTAGCTTGTCGCAGAGCGACAACACTATGCTTAACCTAGTACGTCAGTGCTAGGGGTAACTCAGCTAAATCCAACACCACTTTCTCATCTTCCAACAGCAACGCAGGAATGCCGATATAGCCATTTGCTTTGGCGTTATCAAACGCAGGGTGGTTATCACGCAGTTTTAAAAAAGCTTTTAAATTTACACCGCCTGTTGTCATTTCACGTTCTTCGTAGTCAATACCAAGACGTTGTAATTCAGCGACAAACGGGGCAGTATCGGGACACCAGTGGGCGAAATATAAAACGGGTTTGGTCATCTTGAACTCCATTATTTTTCCACTTTAGCCTTTAAACTGTTCTGCAAAATTTGTTGGAAGCGGTCATATTCACATAATCCTTTACTATCCAATGAACAATCCGTTAATTCTAATCTTGCTCGATAAGGAGGTGTAGATAAATTTAACGGAGTAAGGTTTATTAGTTGTTCTGTTGTTTGATAAACGTACTCTAAGCGAAATTTTCTCTGTCCGCTATTCTTATGTTTCCAAACCTCAAAGAATAATTTTCCACCGATTGGAATATTTTCCAATGAATTTTCCAATTCATAAGGCTTTACATTTAATGCTGCAAGTAAAGCCACTATATTAGAGTCATGTCCCACCAGTAAAATAATTTTATTTTCGCTGTTTAATTGTTGCTGAATAAGTTGTAAAAGTGGCTGAGAAACATTTTGTGCTAGAGCCTGATTTCCTTTAAATAAGGTTCGATAATAAGCATTTTTGATTTCGTTAATCGCTTGCCATTTCTCTTGAGTATCGATATTCCCATGGGCAATATCAGCACTAGGTTTACCAACATAATGAGCAAGAAGCAATGCACCCACAATTTTCTTTGCGGTACTAATTGACCCTGTAATTTTTACCGATTTATTATCTTGGATACTATATTCACCGGATTTTTCGCCTAAATCACACTGATTTTTTTGGAGACAATTCGTTGAATGGCGGTAATCAATCAGTTCACTTAATAAGGCATAATGTGGTTTCAGTTGCTGTTGTAATGCAGTTAAATCAATATTACGCTTAGCTTGTTCAATAAGTATTTCATCTGGTTGATGAGCCACAGCATCAAAAATGGGATCTTTTTCTGTCCCCACTTCGCCTTGATGTTGTAAATTAACAGAACAACCTGAAAACGCTCCAGCAATAATAGCTTGCCCAGTCGCAACAGTACGTTGCACGCTATTAGCATAAGCCCAAATTCCTTTACCCGTTGCACAGCGTTCTGTTGTCAGTAATGCTTGTTGAGATAGCCATTGTCCAATATATTGCCCAAAGTAAGTTTCTAAAATGGTTCCTTTAGCCGTTAAATAGCCCGAAGGTACATCCCATTTAGCCCATGAATAAGGAGAATATTTCTCCATTTCTTTAGGATCTTTTTCTACTGGTGAACGTAATCCGTGCCGGCTAAAGATCAATACTTTATCCAACTCATATTCATCTAATGATAAATCATTTAGCTGTTCGGCTACGACACTATTTGCAAACACAGATGTGCAGAAAATAGCGGTTAAATATCGAAATACTTTTGCAGGATAACATTTCATCATTAGGCTCCTCATTTATTCTATTCGGATTTCGCCGCCAATGCTGTTGGGTTTGGCGTAGGCTCAGCAATTTTAGTCAAACGGTTACGATCCGTATGATGGAACGGTTCAGGATAATTTGGGATAGTCATTACTGTATCTTGTTCGTAAGACCAAGTACCGTCATCATTGATTTTTACCTTAATGGTATAGCTTTCAGTCGTAAAGTTCTGTTCAATAAATGGGTTTGAAATAATGCCATTTGTCAGCGAGCCACGTACGGCTTTCACGGTAAATTCTTTTGCATCAGCTGGTGCATTTCCTGTTGCCATCAGCGTTTGCCCACGAGGAATACTGATCGTAAAAAGAATGTTACCTGTCGCGGGTTCCCACAACCAATAGCCCACTTGATCGTGGAAGGTTTCAACCTCATTTGGCTGCACAATACGAGTATGATAGCGTAAGCCATAAAACAACTGAGGACCATTTGTTTGAGCATCAATAGGCTGTAATTCAATATGCTCAATATAAGGATCTTTTTCTGCGCCTTCGGCTTTTGGATTAACATCTAGCCCACGTTTACCTTCCCACACGCCAGCCATTGCCGTTAAAGGACCTAAATTGGCTAAGGTGTTTACATCCGGCTCCGCTTCTGTATAAATATCTTTTGGATATTGATAATCTGCCATCTCTTCCTCTTTTTGTTCTTTTATCTGGACTTATAAAGTCGGTTTAGTGGCTTGCAATGCAGGATATTTCTCATTCATCATTGCCGCCCAAGCGGTCAGATTTGGGAAATCTTTTGCTAAATCATAGCCTGTATTATCTGGGCGGAACTGCCACCAATCAATTAAACAAACGGCGGTTAACGTGCCGATATTTAATTCATCGCCAAATTCTGCCAGCTTCTCTTCAAGTTGTTTAAAGCTACGAATATTTCGCTCCATCAACTGTTGATGACGTGCTTTCCACCACTCATTTTCAGGGCGAAAACGGCGTTCGGTAACAATGGTTGGTGTGGTGTTTTCCAAGATACCTTCGACCAATGCGTGCAAACTTAATACACGCCAACGCTTTTCGTCTTTTGGAAATAACGTTGGTTGTGAACCCATTTCATCTAAATACTGGCTGATTAGAAAACTGCCAAACAGCCATTCACCGTTTTCCATTTGTAACGCAGGAATACGCCCTAACGGATTATCTTTATTATGTGGCGAGTCGGGGTCAAATGAGTTGGTAATACGCAACATCTCCACTTGATTTTCTAGTTGGTGATATTTCAATGTTGCCACCGCTTTGCGTGCAAATGAGCTCGTTGTTGAGTACCAAAGTTTCATTTTTCCCTCCTTCCTTATTTTTTACAACCTGGGAACCCTAACGCTTCACGACTTGCATAGTACGCTTCTGCCACGCCTTTGGTTAAGGTACGAATGCGTAAAATGTAGCGTTGGCGTTCGGTCACAGAGATCGCTTTGCGTGCGTCAAGTAAGTTAAAGCTGTGGGCTGCTTTTAAGATACGCTCGTAAGCAGGCAATGGTAACGGTTTTTCTAATGCTAATAACTCTTGTGCTTCTTTTTCGTATTGATCGAAACAGTAGAATAAGAAATCGGTATTTGCATATTCAAAGTTGTAAGTCGATTGTTCCACTTCATTTTGGTGGAATACATCGCCGTAGGTGGTTTTGCCAAGCGGACCGTCCGACCAAACAAGATCGTACACGCTATCCACGCCTTGAATGTACATTGCTAAACGCTCTAAGCCGTAAGTGATCTCGCCCGTTACCGGTTTACACTCTAAACCGCCCACTTGTTGGAAGTAAGTGAATTGGGTGACTTCCATACCGTTTAGCCACACTTCCCAACCTAAGCCCCACGCCCCTAACGTTGGGTTTTCCCAGTTATCTTCCACAAAACGAATGTCGTTTTGCGTTGGGTCGAAACCTAACATTTTTAGGCTGTCTAAATAGAGTTCTTGAATGTTGTCTGGCGAAGGTTTGATTACCACTTGGAATTGATAGTAGTGTTGTAAACGGTTCGGGTTTTCGCCATAGCGACCGTCAGTCGGACGGCGTGAAGGCTGAACGTAAGCAAACGCCATCGGCTCAGGGCCAAGCGCGCGCAAACAGGTCATCGGGTGAGATGTACCCGCACCCACTTCCATATCGAATGGTTGAACCACAGTACAACCTTGGTTTGCCCAGTAATCTTGCAGGGCTAAAATCATACCTTGGAAAGTTTTAACATTAAATTTCGCTGTCATTGTCTTTTTCCTAAAATCATTCTAAAAAATATGGCTATTATAGCCTGTAAGCGGTCGGTTTTTGTGATTTTTTTGCAAATTTTCTTAAATTTGAGATGGTGTTACATCAATAGGATGCTATTTAGGTAGAAAGGAAAGGGACGATTTCTCGTCCCTCTGTTTTTTTATGACTATTTCAGTAGATATGCACGTAAAGTTGCAAAATCTGCCGCCATTGTGTCCGACAACAGCTCCATTCTGTTATGTTTGTCTAAGGCTTCAGGCAATGGCAGTTCAATGTCTAAAATACGCTCTACGCTCTCTTTGAATTTCGCAGGGTGTGCGGTGCAAAGGAAAATACCTGTTTCGCCGACTTGTAGCTGATCTTTCAACACTTGGTAAGCAATTGCCCCGTGCGGTTCACATAAATAGCCTTCCGCATATTGTGCTTTTAATGCTTCTTCGGTTTCTGCATCATTTAAGGCATCTGAACCTAATTCATTCAAGCTCCAACCGTTACGTTTAAATAGCTCTTCAACGCGAGGCCAGTTGTTCGGGCGGCTAACGTCCATTGCATTTGATAATGTTGCAACCGTTGCATTTGGCTCCCATTTACCTGATTTAAGATAACGTGGCACAGTATCGTTCGCATTGGTTGATGCAATAAAACGTTTAATCGGTAAACCTAAGGTTTTGGCAATTAAGCCTGCAGTTAAGTTACCGAAGTTACCGCTTGGTACAGAAACTACCACATCGCTACGTTTCTCTTTTGGTAACTGAGCCACCGCTTCAAAGTAGTAGCATACTTGAGCGAGTAAACGGCTGATATTGATAGAGTTCGCTGAATTTAAGCCGATAGCTTGGCGAAGTTCCGCATCGTCAAAGGCTTGTTTCACTAACGCTTGGCAAGCATCAAAGTCTGATTCAATCGCCACGGTACGAATGTTGCCACCTAAGGTGCAGAATAATTTTTCTTGTAGCGGGCTGATTTTACCTTTCGGATAAAGGATTACCACATTGATGTTTTCCAAACCATAGAAAGCGTGAGCTACCGCCGCACCTGTGTCGCCTGATGTCGCTGTTAAAATGGTAATTTTGCCATCACCACGCACCGCACTTAATGCCTGTGCCATAAAGCGACCACCAAAGTCTTTAAACGCCAATGTTGGTCCGTGGAATAACTCTAACGCATAAATATCATCATTCACTTTCGCTAACGGAGCAGGGAAGGTAAAGGCATTTTTTACCATTGCATTTAAGGTTTCTTGCGGTAATTCATCGCCAATCAATGCCGATAAAATCTTTTGGCTACGCTCAACCAGCGGTAATGCTAATAAAGCGTCAATATCGTCAAATTTAGGTAACACTTCAGGGAAAAATAAGCCCTGATCTTTACCTAACCCTTGGCGAACGCCTTGGGCAAAATTCACTTGTTCTTCAGGATGTTTGATGTTGTATAGGTTCATTAATGTTGTCCTTTATATGCTAATCGAGAAATAATCTGATTTTAGCTATTCCCCTTTGTTAGTCAATGCAAACATCAAGAAAAGCGGTTGGATTTTTTGAAGATTTTGTAAAAATTAAATAATTTTACTTATTTTTAACAAATGAATGAAGGATAAATATCATACTAAAAATGAAAATTTATTGTTCATTATGTGAATTTGCGTAACCGTTTGCGTAACTAAGTTGTTGTTTTTATAGGCATTTAATATTTAAAACTTAGATTTAGATCATAAAATTTACAAAAGATAGTTGTTCAATATATTTGCTCCAATTGATAATAAATCGCATATATGATGTTAAAAATGAATTTTAATTAAATTTTAAAGGAGCTTATATGTTTTCATTTTTAAAAGCATCTGCCCCTGTTGCGAGAATTGACAGTTCTCGTACAGATGCAGAATACCGTAAATTACGTTGGCAAGTTTTTGCTGGGGTTTTCATTGGGTATGCCGCTTATTATCTTATTCGTAAGAATTTTTCACTTGCGATTCCTTATTTAATTGATGAATATGGCTTTACTAAAGCTGATCTAGGGACTGTGGGTGTTGCATTGTCTTTAGCGTATGGATTTAGTAAATTCATTATGGGAAATGTCTCAGATCGCTCAAACCCTAAGTATTTTATTACTATTGGTCTATTAGGTTCTGCAATCATCAGCTTGATTTTCGGTTTAGTACCGGGTGTGCTTTCTTCAATTCCACTTATGATTATTCTTGCTGGGTTAAATGGTTGGTTCCAAGGTATGGGCTATCCACCGGGTGCAAAAACGATGACAAACTGGTTTTCTAAATCAGAGCGTGGAGCTTGGTGGAGTTGGTGGAACGTCTCTCATAATATTGGTGGCGGATTAATTGGTCCATTGGCAATTTTAGGTTTATCTTTATTTGGTGCTTGGCAATCGCTTTTCTATTTACCGGCATTAATTGCAATTATATTAGCCTTTATTATGTTCTATTTGATGCGTGATACACCTGAATCACAAGGTTTACCGCCGGTAGATGAATGGCGTGGAGAGAAAGTATTAGAAAAAGTGGAATCAGCACACACCCTTTCTTCTAAAGATATTTTCTACAAATACATCATTAACAATAAATTCCTATGGGCGATTGCAATTGCGAACGTGTTTGTTTACTTCATCCGTTATGGAATTATCGATTGGGCGCCAACCTACCTAAAAGAAGTAAAACACTTTACTGTGGATAAACAAAGTTGGGCGTACTTCCTTTATGAATACGCAGGTATTTTCGGTATGCTTGCAAGCGGTTACTTAAGCGATAAAGTTTTCAAAGGTCACCGTGCACCGCCAATGTTATTATTCCTAGTGGGTGTATTAATTGCTATCGTGGTTTACTGGAAAAACCCAGCAGGTAACCCATTAGTTGATAACATCTGCTTAGTAGCGATTGGTTTCTTAATCTACGGCCCAGTAATGATGATCGGTTTACAAGCGGCAGATTTAGTGCCACGCGTTGCAACAGGTACAGCAACAGGTTTAACTGGTTTATTCGGTTACTTACTTGGTTCTGCAAGTGCAGGTTGGGTAATGGGTAAATTAGTGGACGTTTATGGTTGGGACGGTGGCTTCTATGCCTTAATCGCATCTTGCTTCTTAGGTTTCGGTTTTATTGCCTTTACCTTATTCCATAGACCTGAAAAAGCAAAAGAATAATTATTTGTTTATATGAAGGGCGGCTTAGAAATTAAGCCGCTTTTTTTATTGAAACCGTATTGAAAAATGGCATATCATCACACTAAAGTATGTTAATAGGAGAGTATTATGCAAACTCACTACAAAGCCATTTTTAGCGATATTGATGGCACATTGATTACGAGCGATCACAAAATTTCGCCTAAAACAGAATTAGCAATTAAAAATGTTTTAGCAAAAGGGCTTCCATTTATACCTGTTTCAGCAAGACCACCTCTTGCCATTACCCCTTATATGGATCAATTAGGCAATAAAAGTGCGATTATCTGCTTTAGTGGTGCATTAATTTTAAATGCAGATCTAGAACCGCTCTATAATGTGGTGATTGAAAAAGCGGATCAAATTGCTTTAGATGAGGTGCTGAAAGATTATCAACATATGGGGATTAACCACTATGTTCAAAGTGAGTGGTACAGTAACGATCCTAACCTCCCTTCAGTACAGCGTGAAGAACGCATTACCCAATTAAAATCCGTGAAAAAGCCAGATGAACTTATTCAAGCTAATAAAGTATTAATTATGGGCGAAGCAAGTGAAATTTTGGCGTTAGAAACTAAACTTAAAGTCCAATTTCCGCAACTTTCGATTCATCGCTCCTTACCAGAATATTTAGAAATTATGCATAAAAGTGCAACGAAAGCGAATGCAATTCGTTTTATGGAAAGTATTTTGGCTGTAAAAGGCGAAGAAGTGATTGCTTTTGGCGATAACTTTAACGATTTAGATATGCTTGAGTATGCAGGATTAAGCGTTGCCATGGGAAATGCACCAGATGAAATTAAACGTGTAGCAAAACGAGTTACGTTATCGAATAATGAAGATGGTATTGCTATCGTCTTAAATGAATTATTTTAAAAGAAAGAAAAATGTATAGAACAACCAGAACGATTCCCGTACGTAAACATATTGCCTTAGTGGCACACGATAGTTGTAAACAAAGCTTAGTCGCTTGGACGAAAAAGCATTGTGAGGCTTTAAGTCCTCATCAACTTTATGCAACAGGTACAACAGGAAATTTACTTGCAAAAGAAACAGGATTAGAGATTAAGGCATTACTTAGTGGTCCAATGGGGGGAGATCAACAATTAGGTGGACTCATCGCTGAAAAGAAAATAGATATGCTGATTTTCTTTTGGGATCCAATGAATGCAGCTCCGCACGATCCAGATGTGAAAGCATTAATGCGAATTGCAACGGTATGGAATATACCGGTTGCGATCAATCAATCCTCGGCAGATTTCTTATTACATACGGCATTATTACAACAGCCCGTAGAAATTGAAATCCCTGATTATGAACGCTATTTACAGGAACGTTTAAAATAAGAGAGTAAGCGGTCTATTTTTTATAAAAAATTACGATTGACTTTGTTGTTCGCTGACAAATTTAAGTAGAGTCTGAATTTCTTGCTTTGCTTTGTCTGATAATACTTTGTTATCTGCCAGCATCTGTGTTCCACGTAAACGGATAAATTCTAGATAGTCTGGATTTTGTGTTTCCACAAATTGCTGTTTGGCAGCATACATTTCGGCAAAATATTTCTTGGTTTGAGAAATCAAGAGTTTTTGTCCCATAAGCACAAAGATGGCTAAAGCAAGTGCGATAACTGAGCCGTATCCATTGGTTGGGTAATACAGCACACCAGCGATGATAAATAAACCGGTGACCAACATTGAGCTATTTTTAATGTATTGCTGTTCAGGTGCTTTGAGTGCTTGTTTGAAGTTCATTTGCAAAATTTCCTTGAAATTAGACCGCTTAGCGGACACCAGCGTGGTGTCCCTACCATTTATTTTGTAGGGACACAACGCGAGTGTCCGCTTATCAGTACTATGCTAACACACCAAAGTGATAACCTAAAATCCCCACACCAAAGAGGGCAAAGATAATATACATTGCGTTCACTTTTCTGCGGAGTAACCACATACATAAGAAGGTGAGCAATAATGCAGCTAAGCCTGGTAATAAGTCATTTAACACGCTTTGTACTGTGGTAACCACTTCTTGACCTGCTTGGTTAGTATAGCGAGAAAGCTCAAGTGGAATGTTAATACTTGTCCATTTCGAAACAAGCGAGCCCATAACAAAGAGGCCGAGAATAGACGCCCCCTGCGTGAGTTTTTGTAAACGACCACCGCCCATATCACTTACGATTTCAGTTCCTTTTTCGTAACCGTATTTGAAGCCATACCAACGGGTTAATGCACGGCATAAGTTAATACCGATAAAGAAAAGAAGTGGACCTAATAAGCTACCGCTAATCGCTAAACCTGCACCTAATGCAGCTAATACCGGACGTAATGTTCCCCAGAAGATTGGGTCACCCACACCGGCAAGAGGCCCCATTAGACCAACTTTTACCCCACTAATTGCTGCATCATCAATATCTGCACCATTTGCACGTTCTTGTTCCATCGCAGCAGTTACGCCCATAATGGCAGAACCAACCCATGGTTGAGTATTGAAGAATTCTAAGTGACGTTTTAATGCAGAAGCTTGATCTTCTTTTTTAGTGTAAAGGCGTTTAATCGTTGGGATCATAGAAACGCAGAACCCCATAGATTGCATACGTTCGAAGTTAAATGAACCTAATAAGAATGTTGAACGCCAGTATGTTGCACGAATATCGGCTGCAGTTAATTGTTTTTTCTCAGACATAATATGTTCCTTCTAGCCTTATAGACCTTCTAATTCGTTATCTGCTAATTTTTTTGTTGCACGAGGTGCAGCGGCTGATTGGTTAAATTGTGGGTTTAATTGGATGTAAATCATCGCTAAACATGCACCTAAGAAACCTAAACCTACTAAGTTGTAGTTCGAGAATGAGGCAATTACAAAGCCAATGAAGAAGAATGGCATTAATGCACCTGCACGCATCATATTGATAACCATCGCATAACCTACAACCACAATGAAGCCACCAGCGATTTGTAAACCACGAGTCACAACTTCAGGAATTGCATTTAATGCTTCAGTTACTGTATCTGTACCTGCAACAAGCGCTACGAAGAAAGTTGGAATTGCTACACGTAATGCTTGTAGAGAAAGACCTGCAAAGTGGCAGAATTCGATACCTCGGAAGTTTGCTTGTTCCGCAAATTTATCGGCTTTGTGTTGTAAGAAAATGGTTAAGGTGCGTACGAAGATGGTTAAGACTTGACCCGCTGCAGCAACAGGAATTGCAATTGCAATCGCAGTACCTTTATCTTGACCGCCTTTAATCACTAAAATTGCCGCAATAACAGACGCTAAAGCCGCATCTGGTGCCATTGCTGCACCCACGTTCATCCAGCCTAACGCGAGCATCTCTAGTGTACCACCTACGATGATACCGGTTTGTAAATCGCCTAGTACCCAGCCAATTAAGGTACAAGCTACAAGTGGACGGTGTGTTTGGCGTTCATCAAGTACAGAACCCATACCACAGATTGCAGCGACAAGTGTCACTAAAATAATTTCAATCGTTGTCATATTTAATCCTTAGAACTATGCTTTAGAATTTAAGTGCATCTAATTTTGCTTTGGTAACTTCCACTTTCGGGTTTGTTGCCACTTTTTGCATGGTTAGCTCAATGCCTTTATCAAGCAATGCTTTAAATGCTTCAACATCAGCTTTACTTACGGTAACCGCATCTGAAAGCATTTGGTTGCCGTCTTTATATGTCATACCGCCTACGTTGATTTTGTCGAATTTTACGCCGGCTTCTAATAAGCGGAGTGCATCGGCAGGTTTAGTTACAAGCCATAAAATATTTTTACCCACGTATTTCGGGTTGTGGTAAACCTTAATCGCTTTTTCAACAGGAATCACATAGCCTTTTAAACCTGGTGGTACAATTTGGAGAAGTAATTCACGGCGCAGATCATCATTTGCTACATCATCGTTTACTGCAAAAATTGCTTCGCATTTCACCGCTTTCGCCCAAGAAGTTGCGACTTGACCATGGATTAAACGATCATCAATACGTAACAAGGAAACATTCATTCGCCCGTTTGGATCATATTTTGATAAATCTTCTGCTGGCGCTTCTTCTTCCTCTTCTGTTTTAGCCGGTGCTGCTTTAGGAGCCTCTTCCTCTTTTGCATGGAAAGTTTTTACACTTAAGTTACCCACTTCTTTCGCAATGGCGGCTAAGTCAGAAGCGTTATCTTCATCTGCTGATGCATCCATCACCTCTAATAACATTGGCAAGTTTACACCTGTTACAATGTCATCTTGAGGGCGTTTAGCCACAACACGTGCAGCAGCGTTGTATGGACTGCCTCCAAATAAATCGACTAAGAATAGTACCGGCGTGTCAGTTTCAAAGCCGGCAATAATAGCTTCATACTTCTCAACCAGATTATCTTGTCCTTCACCGGGTAAGAAGGTTACGACATGAAGGTTATCTACCTCGCCATAGACCATCTTTGCCGAATTAACCAGCTCTTCAGAAAATTTTCCGTGAGTGGCAACGATCAAATTCACCATTTTTAATGACCTCTATAAAATGGAGTATATACGAAACAATGGTTATTTTTTGTTTCACCTTTTTATCTTTCGCAAACGTTTGCGAAAGGCTTTCGGATTTTAAATTTAGAATAAATTTAATGTCAAATGAAGCTAGAGGGAAAGTGAAGATTATTAGATCTAGATCATATTTCTGAGCGAGGATTTTTTCTATGGATAACAAAAGGTTTTTTGCCCCTTGTCTGATAAAAAGATTAGCGTAAAATCCGATAGATAAAAACAAATGAATAAATGCTATGAGAACGCAAATTAAGAAATTATCTGCTCATTGGCTAACAGCTAATGTCATTAATACTTTACCCATTTTTATTACAACGAATATCGCCGCCGTTGCGATTTGGTTACTTAATATTTCTGAACATGCTATGCCATTAATTTTAGGGATTATTGCCGGTGGTTTAGTTGATTTAGACAATAGTTTATCGGGGCGTTTTAAGAATTTAGTCATTACCTTGATTGCTTTTGCAGTCTCATCATTAGGAGCAACCCTCTCTTTGCATTTTGGTTGGCTTTTTATACCGCTTGCAATGTTCAGTACCTTTGTTTTGGTTATGTTGGGCGCAATTGGGCAGCGATATAGTACCATTGCATTTGGGACATTGGTGGTCTCGGTTTATGCTTCTTTAACTTACATACCAGATATCCCTTGGTATCACAATATGCTGATGATTTTAGCCGGAGCTTCGCTTTACGGTATAGTCGGTATGCTTATTCATTTACTCTTTCCGAATCGAACAGTTCAAGAGAATTTGGCTAAATCTTATGAGGCAATTAGTGCGTATTTATTAGCTAAATCAGCATTTTTTGATCCGGACGATGATGATTTAGCTAGCAAACAGAAAGCGCTTGCACAAGCAAATAGTGCAGTGATGCAGGCTTTTGTTCAAACCCGAGTTTCATTATTTTATCGCTTGCAACGTTATAATCGACAAACTCGGACACAAAAGATGCTTCGTTATTATTTTACGGCGCAAGATATTTTGGAGCGTGCGAGTTCCAGTCATTATCGTTATCAAGAACTATTTCAGCAGTTGCATCAAAGTGATCTGATGTTTCGTTTTCAGCGAGTGTTAGAATTACAAGCACAGGCATGCCGACAAATCGCCACCGCCTTGCGTTATGCTGAGCATTATCAACATAGTCCTCGTGGTGAGAAAGCTATGCAGGGCTTATTGAACTCATTAAATTATCATCAAGAACAAGGCTTGAAAAATGCTTATCGTTGGCAATCTATTGCGGAAAATTTACGTAATATTGAACGGCAATTAAGCCAAATTGAACAAGATGGAATGGAAACACAAGCGGTAGAAATTGGTAATGATTTTGCAAAATCTTACCGCTTATCCTATCGCCTTACGGCTGAAAATGTGTCTGGCTTAAGAAATATGTGGCAAGCAATCCGTAATCACTGCACGTTGTCTTCCCAACTCTTTCGCCACGCTATTCGACTTTCGGTTGTGGTAGGCATTTGTGGGCTGTTAGTGCCAATACTTCAGTTAGATAGTAAAGGTTATTGGATTTTATTAACCGCGATTTTTGTTTGCCAGCCGAACTATACCGCAACCAAAAAACGTTTGATTCAGCGTGTTGTTGGGACGATTCTCGGCGTATTCGTTGGTATGTTACTGAGAGAGTATTATCTTACCGCAAAATTAGAAGCTGAATTAGGATTGATTGTTTTAACAGCAACGCTTTATACCTTTTTCCGCTTTCGTCATTATGGCTATTCCACTTTTTACATTACATTATTGGTGTTAATTAGCCTGGATATTACAGGTATTGGCGCAGAGGAAGGTATTTTACCTCGTATTATAGATACCTTATTAGGGACTTCATTAGCGTGGTTTGCTGTATCCTTTATTTTTCCGGATTGGAAGTATTTGAACATTTATACCAATCTCAAAAATACACTGATCGCAAGTAGCGTTTATTTACGTCATATTATTGCTCAATTACAATTTGGCTATAACGATCAACTGCCATATCGTTTGGCTCGACATGAGGTGCATAACAATCTTTCAACACTCAATTCGGCAATTTCAAGTATGTATAGTGAACCGAAGAAATATAAATCGCTATTAGAGATTGCACCGAATTTATTGGGTATGAATTACACGTTATTAGGATATATTTCTGCCTTGGGTGCTTATCGTATGGCAAGCCCAATATTAAATCAGCAAGTGGATTTTTCAGCACTCTTTTTCTCGCATGCTAGAGAAGTCGCACTGCTCATTGAGCAAATGGCAACAGGCAAACGTTCTATGGCAAAATTGACGACTGAACTTACGTCAATTGATGAAGATTTAGCGCAATTTGAACTTTCTCATCAAGATAAATGCGATGAGCTAAGTCTTATTCTTGTGCAACAATTGCGTTTAATTGTACAGCTCTTACCTCAATTACAAGAGCTAATAAAAGAAAAAGCCTTAGATGACGTGACTAAGTCTCAATCTAAAGAGATTATTTGATCTGGATTAACGGCAAGTACGCCACTTACCTTTTCAAAATAAGTTGTGGCTTCTTCAATCGTTTTATTATTTGGGACGCGGATTGCAACCCCTTTGAGTGTTTGGTAATCATAAATAAGCTCTGCGTGATATTGTTTGATAGCTTCATATAATGGTTTTGCTCCAATTTGTGTGTCATAGAAAATAATGAGATTGCGGGGAGAAAATGCATTATTTTCAGCAGAAGCCATTGATTTTGTTGGAGATGAGCAAGCACTTATCATGCTAAAAATAAATGTTGAAAAAACAAATTTGAATTTCATCGTTATTCCTTATGAAGAAAATGTCTAATAATTTACTAGACAATTTTAGTAAAGTCCTTATCATATCTATTACAGATCAGATGAGGTAATGTGTTATTTATGGTAGAATTTAACTGCTTTTAACACAAAAATGATTCAGAAATCTCTATATAACAATAACAAAAGGAAAGAAAAAATGGCAAAAGGTCAATCTTTACAAGACCCATATTTAAATGCACTCCGCCGTGAGCGTATTCCCGTTTCTATTTATTTAGTGAACGGTATTAAATTACAAGGTCAAATCGAATCATTCGACCAATTTGTGATTTTATTGAAAAATACAGTGAGTCAAATGGTTTATAAACACGCAATTTCAACGGTTGTACCTGCACGTGCGATTTCTCATTCTAACCATAATGGTAATGGTCATCAGCAAGCAGCTCAACAATCAGATGTTGTTGCAGAAAAAGTCGCGGAATAATCACTATTACTACGCAAACTTCCATTCCAATGTTACAGCCAAGTGATGACGAAAGTCAGTCGCTTGGCTTTGTGTCTTCTGAAGATGGGGATGTTATTGAACATTCTCATGATCAAGATCGCGCAATTTTAGTTCACTTATTTTTCTCTTCACATAAAGATGTTGAAAATTTAGCAGAATTTAAAACATTAGCGGAATCAGCCGGTGTTGAAATTCTCTCAACCCTTACCACCACACGCGCTGCTCCGCATATTAAATATTTTGTTGGGCAAGGCAAAGCAGAAGAAATCAAACAAGCGGTTGAAGATTTAAACGCAACGGTAGTTTTGGTTAATCATGAACTTAGCCCTTCCCAAACCCGAAATTTACAATCTCTTTGTCAGTGCCGAGTTGTGGATCGCACGGGGCTGATTTTAGATATTTTTGCTCAACGAGCGAGAAGCCACGAAGGGAAATTACAGGTTGAACTTGCCCAACTTAAACACCTTTCAACCCGTTTAGTACGCCGTTTAGGCAATCAAGATCAGCAAAAAGGTGGTGCAGTTGGGTTACGTGGACCGGGTGAAACCCAGTTAGAAACGGATCGCCGTTTAATTAAAGTGCGCATTCAACAGCTCCAAAACCGTTTGGCAAAAGTGAGTAAACAGCGTGAGCAAAATCGTAAAACACGCCAAAAAGCAGATATTCCAACAGTTTCTTTGGTGGGATATACCAATGCAGGAAAATCCACACTTTTTAATGCGATAACCCAAGCCGGTGTTTATGCAGCAGATCAACTTTTTGCAACCCTCGATCCAACATTGCGAAAAATGCAGATCCAAGATGTTGGTACAACGATTTTAGCGGATACCGTGGGTTTTATTCGCTTCTTGCCGCATGATTTAGTTTCCGCCTTCAAAGCAACATTACAAGAAACGATAGAAGCAAGTTTATTGCTCCACGTGATTGATGTTTCTGATGATCGCAAAAACGAGAACATTACTGCTGTCAATCAAGTGCTTGATGAAATTGGCGCATTAGAAATCCCGAGTATTTTAGTTTTCAACAAAGTAGATCGATTAGAAGGCATAGCGCCTTTTATTGAACGAAATGAAGAAGGACGAGTGACAGCCGTTTATCTTTCTGCACACACGGGAGAGGGAATAGATTTACTGTATGAGGCAATCCGTGAGCGTTTACGCAATGAAATGATTGCTGAAACCGTACTTCTTCCGCCAACCGCTGGTGCAATTTACACATTATTTAAACAGCAAAATTGCCTGAAATCGGAAAAGTTTAATGAATTTGGCGATCGCATTGTACATATTGAGGTTAATAAAATTCAGTGGCATAAATGGTTGAAGCAATATCCTGAACTAACTGAATATCTTGCATTTGCGCAATGGTATTTAGAGGTTTAACAAGCGGTAAAATTTAGTTAGAATTTTGCAATGGTTGAAAAGCTAAATTATAGGAAATAATAGGGGGGAGGCTTCCCCCTCTATATATGATAGCTAGTCAATATTCTTTAATTCTTCTTCCGATAAGGTCTCTTTACCATCGTTAGTATCTTCAACTTTGCCATCTTTAACTTTAAAGTCTAAGTTTTGGAAATAGGCTTCGCGGAAAGTAACATACGAATCAGAAGAGCGTTGCAATAATGCATCTTGATCGAGCAATCTTGCACGTGTATCAACACCTTGTACCGCAAACTTGGTAATTGACCACGGTGTCGTTAAAAGAGATAGTGTTGGGTAGGCATTATCAACAACACGTCCTATTGCTTGACGAGGTGTCGTTGCACCATAGCCTGGAACCATAATATAAGCACCACTTCCTACGCCGTATTTGCCCATCGTATCTCCAAATTCACGAGAACCTTCTTGTTTTAAATCAGGCGTTAAGCTTGCCCAGTCAATTAAACCACCCAAGCCAAAGACCGTATTGATCCAGAAGCGGTTAAAGTGGATCATTGCTTTTTTACCTTCACCTTCGAGTAAACGGTTTACAAAACTTGCCGGTTCATCAAGGTTATTGGCAACATTGACTAAACCTGTTTTGATGGGGCTTGGTACGTAATCACGCCAACCTTTGGCAACAGGTTTTACGACATAAGGATCTAAGTATTCGTAGTTTACTTTCCACATAGCGCGGTTAAAACCTTCTAGTGGATCTTTACGCTCGCCCGTTGAGGGATCAATTGAGGAAGAACACGCGCTGATAATGAGCACGCTACTAAGTAATGCAATATATTTTAATTTCATTCTTTAATCTCATAAAAATGATTTTTGAGCATTTTAGCTGATGATAGAAAAAACACCAATAAAAATTAAGATAGAAATCTAGACGTCTAGATTGCGATATAGTTCAGATTTGATTACAATAACATCACTTTTTATAGGAGTAATGAGTAATGGCAAATTGGAACGGCGAATATATCAGCCCTTATGCAGAACACGGAAAAAAAAGCGAACAGGTAAAGAAAATTACCGTTTCGATTCCAATTAAAGTGTTAGAAATCCTGACGAATGAACGTACTCGCCGTCAAATTAAGAATTTACGGCACGCAACAAACAGCGAATTACTTTGTGAAGCATTCTTACACGCTTTTACCGGACAACCGCTCCCAACGGATGAAGATTTGATGAAAGAGCGTAGTGATGAAATTCCGGAAGAAGCAAAACAACAGATGCGAGAATTAGGTATTGATCCAGAAAATTGGCAATATTAACTAACAGGAGCCTCACGATTGTGAGGCTTTTTTAAAGGAACTTTTATGCAAAAACAACTGATTCGAGAAGCACGCTGGGCAATCGGGCTTTCTTTAGCTTATTTAGCTTGTTGGATTTTCTTTGGGTATTTTTTCCCTGTTAAAGCCGGGATATTAGGCTTTCCTATTTGGTTTGAACTTTCTTGTTTATTTTTACCGCTTGTCTTCACTCTGGCAGTATATGTTGTGATCAAAACTGTTTACCAAGAAATGGATTTGGAGGCAGAGCAAGATGACAAATAAAGAAATGTTAATTCCGCTTATTACCTATCTGCTTTTTGTCTTTGGGGTAGCTTATTATGCTTACCGCCAACGAGCCGGAAGTAGCTTTTTATCTGAATACTATATTGGTAGCCGCTCAATGTCTGGCTTTGTGTTGGCAATGACGACAGCAGCGACTTATCTTGGCGCAAGTTCCTTTATTGGCGGTCCAGGTGCGGCTTATAAATATGGTTTGGGCTGGGTATTACTCGCAATGATCCAAGTGCCGGCGGTGTTATTAGCTCTTGGTGTTTTAGGTAAAAAATTTGCGTTATTAGCCCGTAAATATAAAGCGGTAACGATCAACGATTTACTGCTTTCACGTTATCAAAATAAATTTGTTGTTTGGATCTCAAGCGTTGCTTTGTTGCTTTCTTTCTTTGCGATGATGACGGTGCAATTTATTGGTGCAGGGCGTTTATTAGAAACGACATTAGGGCTTGATTATCGTATGGCAGTCATCATTTTTGCCTGTACGGTTGGTATTTATACCTTTATTGGTGGTTTCCGTGCAGTTGTGATGACTGATACCATTCAAGGACTAGTGATGATTATCGGCACAGCCTTTTTATTTGGTGGCGTCCTTTATGCCGCAGGTGGTGTAGAGAATGCGATGAACACTATTCAAAGCATCAATCCGCAGCTTCTTGAGCCATACGGCATTGATGAAAGACCACTAGATTTTACTTTTATGACCTCTTTCTGGGTGTTGGTATGCTTTGGTTTAATTGGCTTACCTCAATTAGCGGTTAGAGGAATGGCATATAAAGATAGTGCTTCATTACATAAAGGATTGGTTATTGGCACACTTGCTGTGTCTGTTTTATCTTTAGGTATGCACTTAACCGGAGCTATTGGGCGAGCGGTTATTCCTGATTTAAAAATTCCGGATCAAGTTATTCCCACTTTGATGGTGCAAGTACTCCCACCATTAGCAGCCGGTATTTTTCTTGCAGCGCCAATGGCAGCAATTATGTCTTCCATTGACTCATTACTTATTCAGTCATCTTCAACTTTAATTAAAGATTTATATCTCTCTTTTAAACCAAGTGCAGCGAAAAACGAAAAACAGATACAATGGCTTTCAACGGTCATTACATTGAGCTTTACGATTTTATTGGTATTTGCATCATTTAACCCACCAGATATGTTGATTTGGCTAAATATGCTTTCCTTTGGTGGGCTTGAGGCAACGTTCTTATGGGTTATTGTGTTAGGACTTTACTGGGAAAAAGCTAATGCAAGCGGTGCAATTTGCTCAATGATTTGCGGATTAGTGAGTTATGTGATTATTGCTACTTTTAAAATCAGCATTTTCGGTTTTCATGCAATTGTACCTGCATTAGTGATAGGGTTAATTGGCTTTTTGGTTGGGAATGTGTTCGGAATGAAAAAAGGTAAGATTTTTTTATAGAGTAAAAATGGCTATAATGACATAAAAAATAATCCGGTTAATGATTTAACCGGATTATTTAGATTATTTAACGTGGATTATTTAAACTCGTAACGCGTAATTGTTTTTAAATCTGCGTCTTTATGTTCGTAATTATCAGTTACATTCACACGAGCACCAACAGCTGCATGAGCATCGTATTGACGAGTCATAGTAACAATTTCACCATTGTCTTTTTGAACTGTTAATTCAACAACATCTTTTGATAAATCTTTGCTACTTAATACAGTGGCATTACCTTTATCTGAATAAACTTCGGCAGTACAAGCCGCTAAAACCATGCTTACTAATAGAGCGAGAGAAAATTTTTTCATTATGTATCCTTAAAAGAACGAGAGTTTAAAGTAAAGAAACGTTTAAATCTGCATTAGAACCAACGATTCTTACACGTTTACCGGCAACAAAACCATCTTCTTTCTTCTGAACGACGACGATTTCTTTGCCATCATCTTTACGAATCACCATTTCTAAAGAAGAAACTTGACTCGCTTTTTCTTCAACTGTGCTACCAATCATAGCACCAGCAATTGCTCCTACTGCACTTGCTACCGCCTGACCACTACCACCGCCAATTGTTGAACCAGCTAAACCACCTAGCACGCCACCACCAACGGTACCGATTATGCCTTGGTTATCTGCTTGAATTTTAACATCACGTACCGATACAATAGTACCGTAGCTAATTGAGCGTGCTTCCTTAGCTTGATCGCTAGAATAAACACTACCGCTATAAATATCTGTATTGGCACAGCCAACCATCACAAAGCTAGATAATAAAGCTGCAGCTAATCCAAATTTTTTCATATTTTACTCCAATAAAGAAAATTCAGAAATCACTTTCTGAACGGATAACGTCATTTATACCATAAGGGTGTAACTTAAGACAAGAATGATTGCAAAAAGTTGCATTCTTGACAGTTATTGCAATAGTTGGATTGGGCAAACGTTCCCCTTCCACTTCAGGCTGACTTATTTTTAGTGCTAAGTCTGGATGTTCCGTTAAGCTAAATGTCGCTAACGTTCGTGTAATCCATTGTGCGGTATTTTCCGTTTCTAGCATTGGAAATACAGCTTCAACGTGTTCCCAGCCTTCTTTGGGGTAGTTTTTTCCTTTCGGAAAAGGAAGCTCTAAAATGGGAACAAGCTGGCCACATAAATTTAATGAATAAGGCAATAAAAAAAGCCCAATGGGACGACCGTTTACTTTACTTTCTTTAAGTAACTTTGCATTTCTTAACAAAAGTGTTCGCCATTTTTCAGCTTTTTCAATGCCATTCATTCGTATTGCAACATGATCAATCTCTAATTTAGCTAAATCAATTTTGGCTAATTGGGCTATTTGTAAAATATTTTGCTCAAATTGCGATAAATCGCCAAAACAAGCGGTCATTTCCTCGAAAAAATTTGCAGTTTCTGATATAATTTTGTCCATTTTTTTGTAAACAGAATTGATAGGTTATTAAAAGTGAATATTCAGCATATTTTATCGGAAAAAATCAAGCAAGCAATGATAAGTGCAGGCGCGGATTCAAATGTTGAACCGCTTGTTCGTCAATCAGGCAAGCCTGAATTTGGCGATTATCAAGCAAACGGTGCTATGGGGGCAGCAAAAAAATTAGGCATGAACCCACGTGAGTTTGCTCAGAAAATTTTAGATAATGCGAATTTAGACGGGATTGTTGATAAATTAGAAATTGCCGGTCCGGGCTTTATCAATATTTTCTTAAATAAAGCGTGGTTAGCGGAGAATGCAAATCAAGCATTGCAAGCGGTTAATTTTGGTATTCAAACTGCAAATCCACAAACGATTGTGGTGGATTACTCTTCGCCAAATGTGGCAAAAGAAATGCACGTAGGACATTTGCGTTCTACCATTATCGGTGATGCGGTTGTGCGTACACTTGAGTTCTTAGGGAATAACGTCATTCGTGCAAATCACGTTGGCGACTGGGGAACACAATTCGGTATGCTGATTGCTTATCTTGAAAAAATGGAAAATGAACACGCTAGCCAAATGGAATTAAGCGATTTAGAAGCGTTCTATCGTGCGGCAAAAGAACACTACGACAGTGATGAAGCCTTTGCTGAAAAAGCGCGTAACTACGTGGTTAAGCTACAAAGTGGCGATGAATATTGTCGTACGATGTGGAAAAAGCTGGTGGATATTACGATGCGCCATAACCAAGAAAATTATGACCGCTTGAATGTCACGCTAACGGAAAAAGACGTGATGGGCGAAAGCCTTTACAACCCAATGTTGCCTGAAATTGTTGCCGATCTCAAGGCAAAAGGGCTTGCCGTTGAAGATGAAGGGGCATTAGTTGTTTTCTTAGAAGAATTCAAAAATAAAGATGGCGACCCAATGGGGGTTATTGTTCAGAAGAAAGATGGCGGTTTCCTTTACACAACAACGGATGTTGCAGCGGCAAAATACCGTTATGAAACATTAAAAGCGGATCGCGCATTAGTTTTCTCCGATTCTCGCCAAGCACAACATATGCAACAAGCGTGGTTAATTACCCGTAAAGCAGGCTATGTGCCGGATTCATTCAGTCTTGAACACCCGTTCTTCGGTATGATGTTAGGCAAAGATGGCAAGCCGTTTAAAACCCGTTCAGGTGGCACAGTTAAATTAAAAGATCTTCTTGATGAAGCAGTAGAACGTGCAGATAAACTTATTTCAGCTCGCTCAACAGATTTAACTGCTGAAGAAAAAGCAGCAGTGGTTGAGGCTGTGGCAATTGGTTCTGTGAAGTATTCAGATCTTAGCAAAAACCGTACCACGGACTATGTGTTCGATTGGGATAATATGCTCACTTTTGAAGGTAATACAGCGCCTTATATGCAATATGCCTACACTCGTATCCGTTCGATTTTTGCGCGTGCCGGTATTGATGCTAATAATCTCACAGGCAATATTCTTTTAACTGAAGATAAAGAGCGTGCATTAGCGGTCAAATTGCTACAATTTGAAGAAGCGTTGAACGGTGTAGCAAAAGAAGGAATGCCGCATATTCTTTGCCAATACTTATATGAGTTAGCCGGCACATTCTCAAGCTTCTATGAAGCATGCCCAATTCTAAATGCAGAAGAAGCGGTAAAAAATAGCCGTTTACGTTTAGCCGCATTAACAGCGAAAACGCTAAAACAAGGTTTAGATCTCTTAGGAATTAAAACCGTAGAGAAAATGTAATAATTTTGCGGACGCACGCTGTGCGTCCCTATCGGTTACATTATTCAAAATTTATTGTAGGGACGCACAACGTGCGTCCGAGAGGAGCAAAATGAAATTTATTGATGAAGCCCTGATTCGTGTCGAAGCAGGTGATGGCGGTAATGGTTGCGTGAGCTTCCGCCGTGAAAAATATATCCCGAAAGGTGGACCGGACGGTGGTGATGGTGGCGATGGTGGCGATGTTTACTTAATTGCCGATGAAAACCTAAATACCTTAATCGACTACCGTTTTGAGAAGCGCTATGCCGCAGGGCGTGGTGAGAATGGACGTAGTGCAGGTTGTACCGGACATCGTGGTAATGACATTACTTTACGTGTACCGGTTGGAACCCGTGCAATTGATAACGATACCCAAGAAGTGATTGGCGATTTAACCAAGCACGGTATGAAAATGCTAGTGGCAAAAGGTGGCTATCACGGCTTAGGTAATACTCGTTTCAAATCATCGGTAAATCGTGCGCCACGTCAAAAAACCAACGGCACACCGGGCGAAAAACGTGATTTGTTACTCGAATTAATGTTACTTGCTGATGTGGGGATGCTAGGTTTACCAAATGCTGGAAAATCAACCTTTATCCGTAGTGTTTCTGCAGCAAAACCGAAAGTAGCAGACTATCCGTTTACCACCTTAGTGCCAAGTTTAGGTGTGGCACGTGTTGGTGCAGATCGTAGCTTTGTGGTAGCAGATATTCCAGGACTTATTGAAGGTGCGGCGGAAGGTGCTGGTTTAGGTATTCGTTTCTTAAAACACTTAGAACGCTGCCGAGTGTTGATCCATTTAGTGGATATTATGCCTATCGATGAAAGCGATCCGGCACATAATATTTCGGTAATTGAAAGCGAACTGTACCAATATAGCGAAAAACTTTCAGAAAAACCGACTTGGTTAGTTTTCAATAAAATTGATACTATCGGCGAAGAAGAAGCGGAAAAACGTGCTAAAGAGATTGCAGAGCAAATTGGCTGGGAAGGCGATTACTACCTTATTTCTGCTGCAACAGGTCAAAATGTCCAACAGCTAACCCGTGATATTATGGACTTTATTGAAGCAAACCCTCGTGAGCTTGAAGAAGAAAATAAAGAAGCGGAAGAAGTGAAATTCAAATGGGATGATTATCATCAGCAAGCTATGCAAAATCCAATTGAAGAAGATGATTGGGACGATTTTGATGATGATTGGTCTGAAGAAGATGAAGAAGGCGTAGAGTTCGTTTATACTCGATAAATGCTTTGATCTGCAAGCGGTTAACTAAGTGAATATCCCTATTAAGTATTGTATAGAGGATGAAAACGGATAGAGAATAAGAATGTTATAAATATAGGTAAGAAAAGTGGCTGTACATGCGATGTATAATGCTATTTTTTATATCTTTTGGTTATAAGTGCATACCTTTTATTCTTTACTCAAATGTTAATAAAAGGTAATCTCTCGTTAAATTTTCCCTTTATTTGAGGTTCTTATGAAATTAAATAAATTAACTGCCGTTGCAGCAGGCTTAGTGGCGGCTTTTGCTTTAACCGCTTGCGATGATAAAAATACAGAAAACAAAACTGCAGCAAAACCCGCTGTGGAAAAAACATTTGTAAACTGCGTAAGCCGTTCGCCACAATACTTTAGCCCAGCTTTAGCAATGGACGGTATTTCATATAATGCGAGTTCACAACAAGTTTATAACCGTTTAGTGGAATTCAAACGTGGTTCAACCGAAATCGAGCCGGCTTTAGCTGAAAGTTGGGACATTTCTGAAGATGGTTTAACTTATACTTTCCATTTACGTAAAGGGGTTAAATTCCACTCAAATAAAGAATTTACGCCAACACGTGATTTAAATGCGGATGATGTGGTCTTTTCATTTAATCGTCAGTTAGATCCAAATCACCCATATCACAACGTATCAAAAGCAACCTATCCGTACTTTAAAGCAATGAAATTCCCTGCTTTATTAAAATCGGTCGAAAAAGTTGATGAAAATACCGTGAAATTTACCCTTAACAAGAAAGATGCAACTTTCCTTTCAAGTTTAGGTATGGATTTTACGTCAATCTACTCTGCTGAATATGCCGATGCGATGTTAAAAGCTGGTAAACCGGAAACGATTGATAGCACGCCTATCGGTACAGGTCCATTTGCGTTTACAGGCTATGTGTTAGATCAAGCAAGCCGTTATGTTGCGCATAAAGATTATTGGAACGGTAAAGCAGATTTCGACCGCTTGATCTTTGAAATCGTGCCGGATGCAACAACTCGCTATGCGAAATTACAAGCGGGGCAATGTGATTTAATCGATTTCCCAAATGCAACAGATATTGAGAAAATGAAAACCGATCCGAAAGTGAATTTACTTTCAAATCCAGGTTTAAACATTGCTTATGTTGCCTTTAATACTGAAAAAGCGCCTTTCGATAATGTGAAAGTTCGCCAAGCGTTAAATCTTGCCGTAGATAAAAAAGCGATCATTGATATCGTATATCAAGGTGCAGGTGTAGCCGCGAAAAACCCTCTACCGCCAACAATTTGGGGCTATAACAACAGCTTGCCGGATTCAGAATATAACATTGAGAAAGCAAAACAGTTGTTAGCAGAGGCTGGCTATCCAAACGGTTTTGAAACAGAATTATGGGTTCAACCGGTTGTTCGTGCTTCTAACCCGAACCCTCGCCGTATGTCTGAAATTATCCAAGCAGACTGGGCAAAAATTGGCGTGAAAGCAAAATTAGTAACCTATGAATGGGGCGACTATATTAAACGTACTAAAGCAGGTGAATTAACTGCAGGGACTTATGGTTGGTCTGGCGACAATGGTGATCCGGATAACTTCTTATCGCCATTATTCGGTTCAAGCAACATTGGTAACAGCAACTATGCTCGTTTCAATAACCCAGAGTTAGATGCTTTATTAGATAAAGCGATTGGTTTATCCGATAAAGCGGAACGTACGAAACTTTATGAGCAAGCGCAAGTATTATTACGTGAGCAAGCACCATGGATTAACGTTGCACACTCAATTAACTTTGCGCCGACAAGTAAACGTGTTCAAGACTATAAACAAAGTCCGTTTGGTTACACCTATTTATACGGTACAAAATTAACTGACTAAATAAACAACAGTTACAATAAAAGCCTATCAGTTCACAGTACTGGTAGGCTTTTCTTTTTATACTCTTTGGGTTACCCCAACACAATCCCTAAACTAAATAACAAATTCGTCAGCAATGCTAACCCTGCCATTTGCCCTAAAATTGGGCGGAGTTCGATAGGATCTTGATGTAGATATACAAAGCGTCCGTGTTTAAACAAAAGTGGCACAGCAAGTAAAAAGAGATAGCTATACCAATGTTGAAATTCAGAAATGGCAAAAATCAGATAAGAAACGACCGCTAGTATCAATAATAAGGCGTGATAAATTCGCCCGTTTTTTGAGCCAATACGCACAATTAAGGTATTTTTGCCAGCTTGTCTGTCTTGATTTATATCACGTAAGTTATTGATATTTAAAACGGCAACAGATAGTAAACCGCAACCAAATGCCGGAATAAAAATAAGCCAAGGTAAGCTATGCGCTTGCAGGTAAAATACGCCGATAACCGCGACAAAACCAAAGAAAATCAGCACAAATAGATCACCTAATCCTAAGTAACCATAGGCTTTTTTGCCAACAGTATAAGTAATGGCGGCAACAATCGAAATGATACCTAAGCCTAAAAAGACCAATAAATCTTGTATGCCTTCATAAGCATAAAAACTGAGGGTCGCCCCCGAAATAAAGGATAAAACACTGAGCAAAATGACTGCTTTTTTCAACTGCTCACCAGTGATTGCACCGTGTTGAATGGCTCGGAGTGGTCCAATGCGTTCCTGTGTATCAGAGCCTTTTACGTGATCGCCATAGTCGTTGGCAAAATTAGATAAGATCTGTAATAAAATCGTGGTTAAAAAAGCGAGAAGTGTTGTAATCACGTTAAACTTCCCTGCCCAATGCGCTAACGCAGAGCCGATAATAATAGAAGCTAAGGCTAAGGGTAAAGTTTTAGGGCGAGCCGTACTAAACCAAATAGAGAAAGTCGAATCTTTGTTCATTGTGTGTATTTCATTTAAAATAATAGAATGATTTATTTTAACAGAAAAACGAAGCTGTGCTGATGAGTTATGTGTAGTCCAATCACTTTATCCCCTATTGGTGTGATCGAAAGCCCCTATGATGAAAAATTTTCTGTGCCTCGCCAGCCTAATTTAGTGGCAGAAGGTAAAGGCATTTTACGTTTATTGCCGCCTTATAATTCGCCTGATGCGGTAAGAGGATTAGAGCAATTTAGCCATTTATGGATCATTTTCCAATTTCATCAAATCCCTGAACGAAGCTGGCACGCAACAGTTCGCCCACCAAGATTGGGCGGAAATGAACGCATTGGTGTTTTTGCTTCTCGAGCAACCCACCGCCCGAACCCGATTGGTTTATCGAAAGTCAAATTAGAAAAAATAGAATGTAAAGATGGCGAAGTGCGGCTTTATCTCGGCAGTGTCGACTTAGTGAATGGCACACCGGTTTTAGATATAAAACCTTACATCGCCTATGCCGATAGTGAACCGGAAGCCTTTTCGGGTTTTGCGCAAGAAAAGCCACAAGCAAAATTAACGGTAAGTTTTTTACCGGAGGTTGAGCAAGCGGTTAAAAAACAGAAAAATTTTGCTAAATTTGGTATTCAAGACCCGTTAGCCTTTATCTCTGATGTGATTGCACAAGATCCTCGTCCGGCTTACCAACAAGAGAAAAAATCGGATCGTATTTATGGTATGAATTTAGCCGGCTGTAATGTTCGCTGGAAAATTGATGAACAAGAGATTTGTAAAGCAATTGTAATAGAGATTAAAGTTCTGAACTTTTAAGGGGTTATTATGCCTAACGCTAGGCTTTTATCGAGATAATTTAAAACTCAAAAGGAATAACATATGAAATTGAAAAAAATCTTCGCAATTTTACCGCTTGCAGTCGCGACTCTCAGCGTTTCTGCGGAAAGTCCTGTTGAAGCGCAATCAACCAATGAGGCGACAACCTTTCAGTTCTCTACGGAAGTTAGCCGTACCGTTGAAAAAGATTTAATGCAAGCAACGGTTTACAGCCGAAAAAATGGCAAATCACTAGAAGCATTAAAGAAAGATGTTTCTGCGAATTTAAATAAAGTTATTGAGCAAGCAAAGGCTCACCAAGATATTGAAGTTCAAGCAGAAGGCATTACCAACTATGTGAATTACAATGAAAAACAAAAAGTTGATGGTTGGATAGCGGAAGGTTATATCAATTTAAAAAGCAAAAATTTTGATGCAATTGCAAAAGTGCTAAATGATTTAGGCGAAGATGTTGCAGTTGCAAACATTAGTTTTAGCGTATCGCCGGAAAAAATGAAAGCACTTGAAGATGAGATGACTTTAGAGGTCATTCAGCAATTCCAACATAAAGCAGCAGTGATTCAAAAGGGATTAAGTGCAAAGCGCTACTTGTTGGTTGATGTGCAATTAAATACACCAAATGGCAATAATAGCTTTGAAGCTGCACCAATGAGAATGGCAAAAATGGCAAGCAGTTACTCCGATAATATACCGCTTGAAGCCGGCAAAGAAACTATTTCAGCTGTTGCATCAGGTAAAGTGCGCTTTGAATAGTGAAAGGGAACAAAAATGAGAAAATGTTTAAAAGTCATAGGTCTTTTGGGAATTTGCGCAACATTAAGTGGCTGTTTAGTTACCTCTGTTGTTGGCGGTGTCGTTGGCACAGCTGTTGATGTTGTTGATGCTGTAACCCCTGATATTGTTGATTAGGTTAAATTCTAAAAGAAAATGACCGCTTGTAATTTCAATAGATTTACAAGCGGTCATTTTTTTACAATTAAATACTAAATGAAGAGCCACAGCCACAAGTTGAACTTGCATTAGGATTATGTACAACAAAACGCGAACCATCTAATCCTTCTGTATAATCTACAGTACCACCAATTAAATACTGCAAACTCATTGGATCAACAACAAGCCCAACATTTTGATTTTCAATGGTTAAATCGCCTTCATTGATTTGATCATCAAAGGTAAAACCATACTGGAAGCCACTGCAGCCCCCACCGGTAATATAAACGCGCAAACGAAGATTAGGGTTATCTTCGCCTTCTATTAAGCTTTTAACCTTATTTGCTGCTGCATCTGTAAAGGTTAAAGGGATTTGAATATCGCTCATGTTTAATCTCATAAAACAAAAATTAGCTATATATTATCGCTAAATCTAAGAAAGTGAGCAATAGAATTCTTGATGAATAAGGTTGCAAAGCATGTAGCTAAATTTTAAGTGTTGTAGTAAAATAGATTAATTTTAAGCCTTACAACAAACAAGCTAGGATTAGTTATGTCTTCTCAATCAAAAATGAATTCAGCCAATGATGAAATTGATTTAATTGAACTTGTAAAAACTCTTTGGGACAAGAAAATTTGGATTATTATTTCTACGGTCATCTGTACGGCAATTGCTGGTATTTATGCCTTTACCGCAAAAGAACAATGGACTTCTAAAGCTGAAGTGATTGCGCCTAAAGTAACAGATTTAGGGAGTTATTTTAATGTGCGTAAAGAATATGCTCGTATTTTAGGGCAAGAATTTGATGCTGGAGCATTAGCAAATGGTTTATTTGCTAAATTTAACCTGTTATCGGAGTCATTAGATGAACGTAATGAGTTTTTTGTCCAATCTGATGTATATAAAAAACTTATAGAAGGAAAGGATGAAAAATCCCAAAGATCTATATTGTCGAATCTTACTCGTGAAAATATTGCAATCACAAAACCTGATCCTAAAAAAGAGCCAGATTTAATCGGTCGCCGAATCAGTTTTTTAGCAGAAACGCCTGAAGATGCGCAATTAACGTTAGAGAAATTTATCGCTTTTACGAGTCAATCAGCCTATCAATTAGAATTAGAAAACTTTCTGATTAATTTAAATGAAGTGCTTTCTGACTTAACGTATGAGAAAACAAAATTTGAAAGAGACTTATCTATTCAACGTTCAGTACAACTTGAAAATTTACATAATGCACTTAACATAGCGAAAGAAGCAGGAATCAAAGATTATGCGAAAGCTTTTGGTGCAACAAATGATACAGCTCTTCAAGCAATTGCAATGTCTGAGACCAAAATTCCATTATCGGATTCAAAATTAAGTGATGGAACATATTTATTTATGTTGGGAGAAAAGTATCTTCAAGCTCAAATTGATGTATTAACTCAAAAAGGTGTGATCTACCCACCAAGATATTATCAAGTAAGTGAGTTATTAAAAGAATTAGAGCCGTTACTAGTAAAAGTAAAAGAAGCCAAAGCGAATGCGTTTAGTTATCAGGCGAGTCCGGATTATCCTGTGGTAAAAGATAAGCCTAAACGCTTATTTATCTTACTTGGTGGCGCTGTCGCTGGCGGATTATTATCAGCGTTAGTATTAATTATGAATTATTTATTTAAGCAAAACCGACGTCTAGAAGATAAAGAGTAAATATTGTGAAAAATGTATATATTATTGGTTCAAAAGGGATTCCTGCTAACTATGGCGGATTTGAGACATTTGTTGAGAAATTAACTGAATATCAACAATGCAAAAATATCAAATATTATGTAGCATGTATGCGAGAAAACTCGTTAAAGTCAGGTATAAATTTGGATGTTTTCGAACATAATGGTGCAACTTGCTTTAATGTTGATGTGCCTAACATAGGTCCTGCAAAGGCTATTTACTATGATGTTGTAGCTTTAAATAAAGCTATTAAATTAGCTATAGAGAATAATGATGTGGCACCAGATTTTTATGTGCTTGCATGCCGTATTGGACCATTTATTCATTATTTCAAGAAAAAAATCCAATCTATTGGGGGACGTTTACTTGTTAATCCTGATGGTCATGAGTGGTTGAGAGAAAAATGGAGTCTACCGGTACGAAAATATTGGAAATTTTCTGAATCTCTCATGGTAAAGCATGCAGATCTATTAGTATGTGATAGTAAAAATATTGAGTTATATATTCAGGACGAATATAAAAGATTTAGACCTAAAACTACATATATTGCTTATGGAACAGATCTAAGTAAATCAACATTTTCATCAGATAGTGAAATAGTAAGAAAATGGTTTCAAGAGAAAAATATTTCTGAAAACGGCTATTATTTAGTTGTTGGCCGTTTTGTTCCAGAGAATAATTATGCATCAATGTTGAGAGAATTTATTAAGTCGAATAGCAAGAAAGACTTTGTTTTAATTACGAATGTAGAGAAAAATAGTTTTTTTGAAAAATTAAGAGCAGAAACTAAGTTTGATCAAGACTCTAGAGTTAAATTTGTTGGAACGGTTTATGATCAAAATTTACTAAAATATATTCGAGAAAATGCTTTTGCTTATTTTCATGGGCATGAGGTAGGGGGAACAAATCCTTCTTTACTAGAAGCCCTAGCCTCAACAAAACTAAATTTGTTACTTGATGTTGGTTTTAACCGTGAAGTTGCGGAAGATTCTGCAATTTATTGGAAGAAAGATAATTTATCAATGGTTATTGAAAACGCAGAGTTGCTAGATATTGATGAAATTAGTCAGTTACAATCTAAAGCTTTTGCAAGAGTAAAAAAACACTTCTCTTGGGAATTTATTGTAGATAAGTATGAATTATTATTTAGAGGAAAATTATAATGGTGAACTTAAATACATTTAATAACCTCAGTGAATTATCACTAAGAGAAAATCAGTTGGTTTCTCTTAATATTTTGAACATTATTGTAAATATTTGTGAAGCGGAAGGTTTTCGCTATTATTTAATGTATGGAACATTAATTGGTGCAATCAGACACAAGGGACTAATTCCATGGGATGATGATATTGATATTATGATGCCACAGAATGATTATGAAAAGTTATTGGCGTTTCTACAGGAAAATGAAATTCCAAATATTAAAGTTTTCAATCCTCAGTCCGTGAAAGAATATCCATATATGATTACCCGTATCAGCGATACTAGATATATTATTGATGTAGAGAATGAACAAAGCTATGGTTTGGGCGCTTTTATTGATATTTATCCATTTTATGGTCTAGGAGATACTAAAGAAGACGCATTATCACTTGGTTTGAAAGGCGATAGACTTTCTTCAGCATGTTATCAAGCAACAAGATTAAAATATAAAGTAGAAACTACTAAAAAATGGTATCGGAAATTATTAAAATTTCCACTATTTCTTATTACTAAATTAATAGGAAAAGACTATTTTCAAAAAAAGCTTTTTGAGTTAATACAAAAATGCAAAGAATATGATAGTTCAAAGTATGTAGGGTGTATTGTTTGGCTATCTGGCGGAGAGAAAGATATCTTCCAAAGAAAATGGTTTGAGGATAGTATAGATGTGGAGATGGAAGGAAGAAACTATAAAGTTCCAGCTAAATATGATGATATTTTAACTCATATTTATGGGGATTATATGAAATTACCAGATAAGAAGGATCGAGTTGCTCATCATGGTTATAAAATATATAAAAAGAATACTAGGTAAAAGAAATGACTAATTTAAGTATAATTGTCCCAGTCTATAACACTCCGATAGATAAATTAAGAGTCTGCTTACATTCAATTATTAAGTTTATAAATTTTAATAAAGAGTTAAATATAGAATGCATCATTATTGATGATGGTTCTACAGAATCCATTTCTAATTGGTGCTGTGAATTTGTTTCAAATTATTCTAATTTTAAATTTTATAAAAAGCAGAATGAAGGTGTTAGTATTGCTCGAAATACCGGTATTGAATTATCTAAAGGAGAATATATAACTTTTGTTGACTCAGATGATATATTACTTCCTATTAAAGATTTATCAAAATACTTATTATCTCAAAAGTATGATTTATTATTTACAGATTTAAAGACAAATAAACAACAAAATTGGTTTGCTTTTTCTGGAGGGACGAAGAAAGAAATTGAGCTGGAAACAGTTATTGCTAGGCTTGTAGAGAATGGTACATTAAATGGGCCGTATTGTAAATTCATCAGAGGTTGTTTGTTGAGAGAAAAAGAAATTAGATTTGATTATACAATGATTACAGGGGAAGATTTGGTTTTTCTTATTCATCTTTTATTGCAATCACCTAAAATGTATTATATTCCTCAGTGTTCATATATTTATAATTTGGATAATGAAACATCCAATAGTCGTTTAATTAATAAACCTAACATCATTATTGATAATAATAATAAAATGTACCAAGCTATGATAAAATTAATATCAAATGCTTTACCGATAGAAAAGCAATTCTATTATAAGGTAAAAGCAACGGAAAGAATGATTAAGCAACTTTTTAATACAGCTGCTGATTTAATTACGATGAAAATATTTTCTAAAGAGTCTAAATGTGGGATTAGAACATCCTTATTGCAAATAGATGAAAATATAATAACAGCCCTAACTAAAACTAGATATTCAAAATCATCAATACGTTTATCTATTTTATTAAATCAGAAATGGTCATTATTAACTGTTATTGGAAAAATAAGGTTGATTTATTTGAATCTAAAAAATAGATAGTATGAGGACGGTATGTTTCCTTACATAATTACATTTCTTTTATCTACTCTGCTATTGTTTTTTTCCGATAGAGTTAAAGTAAATCAAAGAAATTATATTGTTATTCTAGCGCTAATTTTGCCTGCTGTACTTGCAGCTTTTAGGGCGAATAATATTGGTACTGATGTTGAAGTCTATTTAAATCCCATCATAAATGCGGCACTTGAGACTTCCTCTTTTGATGAGTATTTGAATTTTGAATGGTTTGGAGAATGGCGACCTGTTTTGGTTAGTGAGTTTGAGATAGGATTCACCACACTCGTATATTTTATTGCAAATTCTTTTGGAGTGACATGGACTAAATTCATTCTTCAATTGCTAATCATTTTTCCTATTTATATTGCTATTAAAAAATACAATAAATACCCAGCCTGGTTGGGGATGTTGGTTTTTTACCTAATGATGTATAATTCTACTTTGAATATGATTAGGCAATCTATAGCTATTTCTTTTATATTATTGGCTATTGTTTACTTTTTGGAAAATAAAAAGAAGTATTTCATTATTAGTTTCTTAATAGCGGTACTATTTCATAAAACGGCTTTTATATTATTGGTAATTGTGGCGCTTTATTACTGGATAAGATTGAAATCATTACACCACAAGACGATTATCTATTCAGAGCTTTATAAGGTCTTTATCGTAATTTTATTGGCAGTTTGTGGACTATTTTCAATAAATTTAATTGCAAAGTTATTAAGTCTAATAGGTTACGATTCCTATTTGAATTATTTAGAAGGTAAATTTTATTTTCTTCCTAATCAACTAGCATATCATGCCCCAATTTTTTTACTTATTTGCTATAATTGGAAAAAATGGAATTCTTACGAATATAATGCTAGATTTTTCCTAGCGCTATTTGTTTTGATGTTAGTATGTTTACAACTTAGAAGCATCAATATGTACTTAGGAAGAGTTGCAAGCTTTTTTGGGTGCTTTTCGGTGTTAATCTACCCTTCTCTTTGTTACACTAGTCGTAGCCAAACAAAGCGTTTTTTAATGATTAGTTATTTGATTATTTATCTTGGTATTTATTGGTACCAATATTATGTAATAAATGGTATTGATGCTACCATACCATATCTAATGCTGCTAGAGGAATAATAATGGATATTTTTGTTCGTGGTTTTTTTCATATTAATTTAGGTGATGATTTATTTTTATATATGCTAGCAAAGCGTTATCCTCAACATAAATTCCATGTGATTCTTAATAGTGAATATACTAGTGTATTTCGAGATCAAGATAATATAATTATTCACTCATATCACAAAATAAGACGTGCCTTAGACCGTATTCTAATCAAATATGGTCAAGATTTTTATACAACAATTGAGAAAAAATGCCAATTAAATGTTGTAATTGGCGGCTCTATTTTTCAGGAGGGGGAGAATGATTTTGGGGCGTATGAACGATTAGCACAAATGCCTTGTTTAAATCCAACTTATATTTTGGGAGCTAATTTTGGACCTTATACGACAGAGAAGTATCGATTACTTGTTCAGGACTATTTATCTTTAGCGAAGGACGTATGTTTTCGTGATAAATGGTCTCAAGAAAAATTCTCAGAACTATCAAATATTAGATTTGCACCAGATATAGTACTGGGGCTTAATAATATTATTTCATTTAATAAAGAAGTGAAAAAACAAGTTTTTATTTCCGTAATAGATTATTCAAGAAAGCCTGGTGTCTCTGAAGATAAAGTCACTCAATATGAACAGTTTATCCTTAATTGCATTAATTATTATAGCCAGTTAGATTACGATGTAATTTTATCTTCGTTTTGTAAAATGGAGGGCGATGAGGAGGCTATAAAAAGATTAAGACATAAAATTACTAACGATATAAACTTTTCTATTTTGAATTATACTGGTGATAATTGGAAAGAGTTAGTCAATGCGATTCAAAACTCCATGTTAGTAATTGCTTCAAGATTTCATGCGATGATATTGGCTGGGGGAGCAAGGGTACCTGTATTTCCTATCGCATACAACAAAAAATTTAGCCAGTTTCTTGATGATTTTAATTTATCCTCTTATTGTATCTCAATGGAAGAATTAGTTAACAAGAAACCAGAGAAAATGGATTATTTTTTGTTTAATAATATTGAAGAAATTAGCAATAATGCTAATAAACATTTTATTAAATTAGATGAACTCCTATTGGGAGATGGTTGCGAGAATAATGAAAGAATCTACAAATAGGAAAAAAGTTTTTCAGTTAATAACAATGATTTTGTTAACTAGCTGTTCGCAAATTGTCGCTCTTTATAAGTCTAAGTTTACAGCTGTGACTTTTGGGGCGACAGATTATATGGATGCCTACAATTTTTCATTGGGAATAGCTTCGTTTGTTTTTTCTCTAGTTACAGCTGGAATTACCACTATTATTATTCCTGCATATGTAAAGAAAGTATCTTTACGAGTAGTCAATACGTTTATTACTATTACCTATGGTAGCGTTATTCTAATCGCATTAATTATTCTAAATTTTCGTATTCCTTTCATCTCCTTTTTCACAGAGCGCGGTGATAATTTTGTTTCTATTGCCTCAACTCTTTTAATTATATCATTTATTATTCAGGGTATTACTGCTTTTTTAGCAGTGACGGCTGCTTATTATCAATGTGAAAATAGGTATAACACCCCTAAGTTTATCGTTCTTTTAGTTAATTTATTTGTACTTATCACTTTGTTATTTGGTGAAATAAATAATATTCGCGCCTATTTCTCTCTTTTACTTATAGCTGCACTAATGAACTTGATTTTAGATATCATATGTGCAGTTACAATCGGGTTTAGATATACATTGTGTTTTGATATAAAAAATAAAGAACTTATGAACATGATGAAAACATTCTTTCCTGTATTGCTAGCTTCAAGCGTTTATCAGTTTCAACTTGTTATAGGGACGACTGTTGCCACAAATTTACCTGAAGGACAAGTAACGATATTAAGTTACTCATCACAAATTATCACTCTAGTCAATGCTGTAATTATTGGAAATTTGACTACATATGTATATCCCAAAATTCTAGCCAAGTTAGAAGACATCTGTATTCTCAGTTATTTTTGGGATTATTGTATATTATTTCATGCTATTTTAATGTTAATTATTGCCGGTTTTATAAATGTAGGATTAGAATTTGTATCATTGTTATTTCTAGGAGGGAAGTTTACACAGGATAATGTCAATATTTTATATTTTTGTGCATGTGTATTTATTTTTTCTCAGCAATTTTATATCCTTATTGATCTAATTTATAAATATTTCTATGCTCATGGTAATACAAAGGATACATTCAGAAATAGTATTACAGCTAGTAGCTTAAATATTATTCTTACTTTATTTCTTGTAAAATTTTGGGGCATATATGGTATTGTGCTAGTTTCATCCTTGACTGGTTTTTTCTCATTGAGTACAATTCTCTTAAGATTTAAAAAGAGATTTGGTTTAGGGATTAGGTTTCATTTTATTCTTCTTGAATTAGGAAAGAATTTGTTTTCGATGATAGGTACTGTTTTGATTATTCAATGGATGAAGTCTATTTACATTATTGCGGATACAATAATTTCTATATTAGTATATGGGATATTATCAATATTGGTATATGTAATGCTCTCTTTATTATTAAGAACTAGAATAAAACAAATTAGATTATAGATATTAATTTGGATGGTGAGAATGAAAATATTATTAAATATATTAAGAAAATATAAGGCTTTTGATATTATGAAACAATATTTAAGGGCAAGAGTGTTACTATTTGCAATTACTGAATTATTGAGATTAGGTACGTCAAGGCAAGCTTTAGAGTTGTTGCGTGAAGCTGTGAGTTTGAAAATCCAGCAAAAGTTAAAAAGAAGATATAGTGCTGCGCTTAGGAATATTTCTTCAAGTTCTACTTTAGGTGATAGTTCTAATAAAATATGGATTTGTTGGTTTCAGGGGATAGATAATGCTCCTGATATTGTAAAAGTATGCGTTAATAGTATTTACCGTAATTTTAAGGAGTATGATATTGTTGTAATAACTGAACATAATCGAAAAGATTATGTTCAATTTCCTGATTTTATTGAAGAGAAAATCTCAAATAAACAAATTACGCTTACACACTTATCCGATTTATTAAGACTAGAATTGTTAATCAAATATGGGGGGATTTGGATTGATTCAACCGTTTTTGTATCTGAGTCTAATATACCTAATGAAATTTTGAGGGCAGACTTATTTTTATATCAAGAACTAAAGCCTAGTTCTGATGGTCATAGCCTTCCCATTTCTAGTTGGTTTATTGTATCAAAAAGAAATCATCCCATTTTATTAGCAACGCAACAAATGCTATATGAATATTGGAAAAAAAATACTTTTTTAATTGATTATTTCTTATTACATCATTTTATGAATATTTCAAAAGAGTATTTTAATCAATTGTGGAGTAATGTACCTAAATATTCAAATTCCATACCACACTTATTACAGTTAGAACTCTTTGAAAAATATTCAGAAGAACGATTAAATAATATATTAAGACTCACATCAATCCATAAATTATCATACAAATTTTCTGAGGAAAATTTTCAAAAAAAAGATACTTTTTTTGAAAGAGTAATTAAAAACAGAATAAAACAGTAATTATATATGAAACACTCAAAACGAAATGCTATTATTTTAGCCGCTGGCTTTGGTATGAGAATGGTACCAATTAATACGGCACAACCGAAAGCATTATTATCAGTGAATGGCGAAGTTTTAATTGAAAGATTAATTTGTCAGTTACATGAAGCTGGTATTAAAGATATAAAAGTTGTTGTTGGCTATATGAAAGAAATGTTTCAGTATCTAGAAAGTAAATATGATATTGATTTAGTAGAGAGCCCTCAATATAGCGATAGCAACAACCTTTATTCGTTATCTTTGGTTGCTGAAAACATTTCTGATACATTTATTCTGCCTTGTGATATTTGGTGCTTGAAAAATCCTTTTATAGCAGATTATCAACATTCCTTCTATATAATGTATGATGAGCAAATACATTGCGAGAAAGAATATTGGAAAATGATGACTGGTATTGCTTATATTGCTCAAGAAGATGCTGAGAAATTAAGAAATTCTATGCGTGCTGTTGCAATAGATGATGTAAATAATCTCGCCTTTTGGGAGGAGGCTTTATATGATGAAAATAAACTATGGCTTTCACCGTACTTTATTTCCAAACAAATGATTCATCAAATCAATACTTTTGAAGATTTGAGAGCGTTAGATAGTAAATCAGAACATTTACAATCAGATGCAATAGATGTGATTTGTAAAGTTTTTCAGGTTAATCCAAGTAGTATTATAGGAATTAAAGCACTAAAAAAAGGAATGACAAATCGTTCTTTCCTTTTTTCTTGCAATGGTAATCAATATATTATGCGAATCCCAGGTGAAGGAACAGATATGCTTATTAATCGGCATCAGGAAACCTCTGTTTATTCAGTACTGATGAATACTGGTGTTTGTGATGATGTGCTTTATATTAACCCCAAAAATGGTTATAAAATTACTAGATTTTTAGAGGAAGCTAGGAGTTGTAATCCTTATTGTGAACAAGATGTACAAAATTGTATGATGAAATTAAAATGCTTTCATCAATTAAACTTACATGTTGATCATGAGTTTGATATTTTTGGTCAAATTGAATTTTATCAAGGCTTATTAAAAGAAAAACAATCTATTTATCAAGATTATCAAAAGATAAAAAATTGTATTTTTAATTTCTCTTCATTTATTGAAAAATATACTGAGAAAAAAGTTCTTTCGCATATAGATGCTATTCCTGATAATTTTCTGCTTTATTCAAAAGATGGAAAAGGAGAGGTTTGTTTAATTGATTGGGAATATGCAGGTATGCAAGATCCTCATGTCGATATTGCTATGTTTGCAATTTATTCTGGGTATGATAGAAAGAATATTGATCATCTGATAGACATTTATTTTGAAAATAAATGCTCTAAAGAAGTTCGTTTGAAAATTTATGCTTATGTTGCTGCTTGCGGTTTACTATGGAGTAATTGGTGTGAGTATAAGCGGATACTAGGTATTGAGTTTGGTGAATATGCTCATCGCCAATACAGCTATGCAAGAGAGTATAGTGCATTGGTAATACAATTATTAGATGAAGAAAAATGATTATGACGGAGACTCTTAGTGGCGTATTGCAAGGTTTACTATCGGGAATGCTATGGGGGTTAGATACTAGTTTAAATGCTTTAGTTTTAACTCTTAACCCTTTCATTCTAGATGATCCTAGACTGATATCATCAGCATTACTATTAGCTTTTTTTCATGATTTCTTTTCGGCAATTTTTTTGACGGGAGATATTGTTTTACGCCAAAAAGAGAAATTATTTATCGCTATATTAAGAAATAAGAGTACTTATTTTGTAGCTTTCTCTGCTTTGTTTGCGGGACCAATCGGGATGCAAGCTTATCTATATGCGGTAAATTCAATAGGAGCAGGCTTAACAGCTACAATTTCTGCAATTTATCCGGCTCTTGCTGCTCTTTTAGGTGCTATCTTTTTTAAAGATTATTTAACAAAGCGGGGAGGGGTTGGGTTAAGCTTGGTAATCCTAGCTGTTATTGCATTAGGATCCGGTCAATTGGATATTTCAAATAATTTATTTTTTGGGGGGATTGCCGCATTTCTTTGTGCAGGCAGTTGGGCGGCCGAAAGTATTATTATTGCTTATGGCATAAAAGAGAAATTACAACCTAAACAGGCATTATTGATTCGCCAATGGACTTGTTGTCTAGCCTATTTGGGACTTATGTCTTTTGAAGGAAATATTTCGTATAGCTTATCAATAATCTTTGAAACCCAAATAATCTTTTTAATATTAGCTGTGGCTATGATTGGCACAATGTCTTATCTTTGTTATTATTCTGCAATAGATAAGGTCGGTCCAGTTAAAGCAACAGGGATGAATGTTACGTACTCTATTTGGACAGCTATTTTTTCATTATTTATTTTTGGTGGGAATTTAGATATTAAATTAGTTATTTGTGGAATGCTTATTATTATTGGTACATTATTTGTAATTAAGAATTAAACTATAAGTAGGAATAATATGCGTGCAATTATTTTAGCTGCTGGAATGGGGACGAGGCTACGTCCATTAACTTTAACAACACCCAAATCTTTAATTGAAATCAATAATATAACTCTGATTGAAAGACAAATTCTGTTTCTAAAGGAAATTGGAATAGATGAGATTATTGTTGTAACTGGGTATTTAGCCGATAAATTCAGTTTCTTAGCTGAGAAGTATGGTGTAAAATTAATTTATAATGATAAATATAATGTATATAATAATTTCTATACTATGTATTTAGTTAGAGAGTTCTTAAGTGACGCTTATGTGATTGATGCTGATAATTATTTATTTGATAACTTTTTGGATGCAAAAATAACTTGTTCAACTTATTTCTCAGCATATAAAATTGGTTTTAAAAATGAGTGGTTACTAAAAACAGATTCTAAAAATAGAGTTAAAGAAATTATTGTTTCCAGTGGCGAAGGTTCAATTATGTCAGGGGTTTCTTACTGGGATAAGAGAACAGGTGAGTTTTTACAAAATATTTTGGAAGAAAAATTCTATGAAGGAGAGTTTGCTGATTTATATTGGGATGATTTAGTTAAGGATTATATATCAAATATAACAGTCTATAAAAGAGATATCCCTACAAACTCAATATTTGAAGTAGATAACTTGGATGATTTACAAAATTTAAGGGAATATTGTTGTGATGCATCTTTTCCTAAATGCTAAAAAATAGTTAATGACATATTTTATTATGATTTCTTTGAATTATTACTAAAAAAGGATTGATATGAGTAAGAAATATATTTCATTTTTAGTGTTGTTGAGCTCTGATCTTATCTCAATATTTATAGCTATCTTAATTTCTATATATATTCGTAATAATATTTTGAATAATTTTATACCTTTTGAGCCTGTGTCATATTGGGATTATCTAATATATCCCTTCCCTTATGTTATGATTATTGTACTATTTTCCTACTTTGGCTTATATTATAGACGCTATGATGTTTGGCAGGAGATGTTTTTTATTTTTAAAATATGTTTTGTTTCTTTCATTATTGTGTTTGCAACCTTAGCGTTAGGAAAAAATATTGAATATTACTCAAGAACTGTATTGATTTTAACGTTTGTTTTTGCTTCTTTAGTTTTGCCCATAACTAGAAAGGTTGTTAAAAATAAGTTATTTGAGGTTGGGATATGGAGGAAAAAAATAAAGATTTTTGGGGAAGTAGATGAGCTAGATAAAAAACTAATTACTTCTCCATATATAGGTTATGAACTTACTAAAGGAGGAGATTATGAAGCTTTATTTCTTTCTAGTTCTAATGTGGAACCTATAAAATTAAATAAAATTATCGAAACAAATGTAAAAAATCATAAAGAGATTTTATTTATACCTGTGTTAAAGCAATATGATTTCACACAAGCAGTTCTTTATCATAATTTTAATGCCAGAGTAAATTTATTTGCATTAAAAAATAGGCTGTTAAGTAAAAAAAATAATTTTTTAAAGATGGTATTAGATTATACATTATCCCTAATGTCTTTTCCCCTTTGGGGCGGAGTTATTCTTATCGTTGCAATAATGATGAAAATTAGAGAGCCTAAGGGAAATGTGTTCTTCTTACAAGAGCGATTAGGCAATAATGGAAAAGTATTTTATTGCTATAAATTCAGAACAATGATTTCTGATCAAAAATTCATGCAGCAGTGGTTAATTGACAATCCACATGAAAAACTCTACTACGATACTTATCATAAATATATGAATGATCCTAGAATTACTAAGCTTGGGCATTTTCTTCGTAAAACATCTTTAGATGAGTTACCTCAACTTTTCAATGTGTTAAAAGGCGAGATGAGTTTGGTTGGAAATCGCCCATATATGATTACTGAAAAAAAGAAAATGGGGAAATTTGCCGATATTATTTTAGCAACAAAGCCAGGAATTACAGGATTATGGCAAGTAAGCGGGCGTAGTGATGTTTCATTTGATGAGCGTCTAAATATTGATTCGTGGTATATTAAAAATTGGTCTTTATGGAATGATATTGTGATATTGTTAAAAACAATCGGCGTTGTTTTAAAGCGTGATGGCGCTTCGTAATAATCAATAACTTTGAGTATATGTAATATGGCAGCGACAAATTTTAAAACAGAGAATAATACATTAAGAAAGCTTATTGGAAATGGTTTAACTTATAAAATCCCCCGTTTTCAGAGAGATTACAGTTGGGAGGCTGAACAGTGGGAAGATTTATGGGTAGATATTATGGGGATTATTGAAGACCCAACAGATTCTGCTCATTATATGGGATATTTAGTTCTTCAATCTACGGACGATAAATCATTTGATGTGATTGATGGGCAACAACGTTTAACAACAGCAACATTAATAATTTTAGCGGTTTTGAAAAAGCTGCAAGATTTAATTGATGAAAATATTGATGCTGCTACTAATACAAAACGTCTAGAGCAAATTCGTCAAACCTATATAGGTTACCTCGATCCTGTTACATTAGTTTCTCGCCCTAAATTAACCTTGAACCGTAATAATAATGATTATTTTCAGAATTATTTGGTTCCATTAGCGAAATTACCGCAAAGGGGGCTTAGAGCCTCAGAACACCTATTGCGTAAAGCATTTGATTGGTTTTATCAAAAGGTAGATCAATATTTAAAACAAGAAGAGGGTAATGAAGGTGTTCGGTTAGCACAATTAGTTGAATATATTAGCGATAACTTATTTTTTACGGTGATTACTGTTTCTGATGAACTAAATGCTTATAAAGTATTTGAAACACTTAATTCTCGTGGTGTTCGTCTTTCTTCAACTGATTTATTAAAAAATTATCTTTTTTCTATTTTAGATAAAAATCAAGAAAATACCCACGAATTAAGAAATTTAGAAGAGCGTTGGGAAAATATAGTAAATCGACTGCAATCAGAAAAATTTCCTGATTTTTTGCGTATTCATTGGAATAGTCGAAATAAATTTACTCGACATACAGAGTTGTTCAAAGTAATTCGGAATAATATTCGAGATAGAGCAGCTGTTTTTGCATTATTGAGAGGAATGGAAGAGGATTTAGATACCTATTTGTCTTTATCTTCCCCTGATATTTCTGATTGGTCGCTAGAAGATAAGCGCTTGGTAAATATATTGAAACTTTTCCGAGTTCGTCAGCCATTTTCCTTATTACTAAGTGCAAAACGCGAATTTGATAGAGAGAATTTTACTAAATTGCTTTATGCTATTATGGTCATTTCTTTTAGATATAATACGATAGGTACATACAGCCCAGCTGAATTAGAACGAGCTTATAATAATGTTGTTGAACATATAAATAAGAAAAAAATTACTAATTCAAATCAAGCATTAGGCTTGCTAAAATCAGTTTATATTGACGATCAACGTTTCAGCAGAGATTTTGCAGAAAAAGTTATTAAAACGACAGACTCTAGAAGCACTCAATTAGTACGTTTCATTTTATGTGAAATTGAGCGCTATATTTCAAATAGTATAGAAGTCGATTTCTCAAGTGATACTTTTAATATTGAACATATCTTACCGCAAAATGCACCCGATAATTGGGGGGATTTTAGCTATGAAGAAATGAATGCATTAACTTATCGTTTGGGAAATATGACTTTATTACAATCAAATGTTAATAGAGATTTAGGCGTTGCTGAATATTCTCAGAAGAGGAATGTTCTTAAAGAAAGTCATTTTGCATTAACCCAAAAATTAGCAGAACAATATACTGAGTGGACACCTCAGACAATATCATCTTGGCAAAGATGGCTTGCAAATCAAGCTAAAACAATTTGGCGAGTTGCACAATTAAGTTAGCTTATTATATAAATTAATATTACTTAAATAAGTTATATGACAAATTAAAAATAATGATTATATCAAGAAAAATAAAATGACAAAAAAAATTCTAGTTACAGGCGGAGCGGGCTTTATTGGCTCAGCAGTCGTTCGCCATATCATTAACGACACTCAAGATTCGGTTATTAATGTCGATAAATTAACCTACGCAGGTAATTTAGAGTCACTCGAATCTGTTGAAAATAACCCTCGTTATGCTTTTGAGCAAGTAGATATTTGCGATAAGGCCGCATTAGAACGTGTATTTCATCAGTATCAACCTGATGCGGTGATGCATCTTGCGGCGGAAAGTCACGTAGATCGTTCTATTGACGGGCCGGCTGCGTTTATTGAGACGAATATTGTTGGTACTTACACTTTATTAGAAGTGGCTCGTGGTTATTGGAATAACTTACCTGAAGAACGAAAATCAGCTTTCCGTTTCCATCATATTTCAACTGATGAGGTTTATGGTGATTTAGAAGGTACAGACGATCTTTTTACTGAAACAACACCTTATGCGCCATCTAGCCCTTATTCCGCTTCAAAAGCATCAAGCGATCACTTGGTTCGTGCTTGGTTGCGTACTTATGGATTACCAACCATTGTAACAAATTGTTCAAATAACTATGGTCCGTTCCATTTCCCTGAAAAGCTCATCCCATTAATGATTTTGAATGCATTGGAAGGAAAAAAATTGCCGGTGTATGGCAATGGTATGCAAATTCGCGACTGGTTATTTGTAGAAGATCACGCTCGTGCACTATATAAAGTGGTTACGGAAGGTGTGGTAGGTGAAACCTACAATATCGGTGGACATAATGAAAAAGCGAATATTGAAGTGGTTCGTACGATTTGTGGTTTATTGGAAGAGTTAGTGCCAAATAAACCTGCTGGCGTAGCGAAATACGAAGATTTAATCACTTATGTGACTGATCGCCCAGGGCATGATGTGCGTTATGCCATTGATGCGACCAAAATCGGCAATGAATTAGGCTGGAAGCCACAGGAAACCTTTGAAACCGGTATTCGTAAAACGGTGGAATGGTACTTAAATAATAAAAAATGGTGGAGCCGTGTATTAGATGGTTCTTATAATTTAGAACGTTTAGGTACAAATAAGTAGGCTTATATGAAAGGTATTATTCTTGCAGGTGGTTCAGGCACTCGACTTTATCCGATTACTCGTGGTGTATCCAAACAGCTTCTCCCTGTTTACGATAAACCTATGATTTACTATCCGCTATCGGTATTAATGTTAGCGGGGATTCGTGATGTCTTGGTTATCACAACACCAGAAGATAATGAGGCATTTAAACGCTTATTAGGCGATGGCTCTGATTTTGGTATTCATCTGCAATATGCAATTCAACCAAGTCCGGATGGCTTAGCTCAAGCCTTTTTGATTGGTGAAGAGTTTATTGGAAATGATAGTGTCTGTTTGGTGCTTGGCGATAACATTTTCTATGGTCAGCATTTTACTGCGGCACTCAAAGAAGCAGCTGAACATGCAAATAACAAAGGTGCATCAGTGTTTGGTTACCAAGTAAAAGATCCTGAACGTTTCGGTGTAGTTGAATTTGATGAAAACTTTAAAGCAATCTCAATCGAAGAAAAACCGGCTAAACCAAAATCTAATTATGCTGTAACAGGCTTATATTTCTATGATAATCGTGTTGTAGAGTTTGCCAAACAAGTGAAACCTTCAGATCGTGGAGAGTTAGAAATTACCACATTGAATGAAATGTACTTAAACGACGGAACCTTAAATGTTCAATTACTAGGTCGTGGTTTTGCGTGGTTAGATACAGGCACACACGATAGCTTACATGAAGCAGCTTCCTTTGTGAAAACGATTGAGCACGTTCAAAATTTACAAGTCGCTTGTTTAGAAGAAATTGCATGGCGTAATGGTTGGCTAACTTCTGAGCAAGTTGAAACCCTTGCGAAACCAATGGCAAAAAATGAATATGGCCAGTATTTATTACGTTTAGTCAAAGGCGGTAAATAATGGCGAAGTTCTTAATTACAGGCGCAAAAGGTCAAGTTGGGCATTGTTTAACAGAACAATTAACAGGCAAAGCTGAGATTTTAGCTGTAGATCGTGATGAGCTGGATATTACCGATCAAAGTGCGGTGAAAAAAATCGTTAAAACCTTTAAACCTGATGTGATTATCAACGCAGCTGCTCATACAGCCGTTGATCGTGCAGAAAGCGAAGTTGAGCTGTCAGAAGCTATCAATGTAAAAGGTCCACAATATCTAGCCGAAGCAGCAAATGAAATTGGTGCCATGATTTTACATATTTCTACCGACTATGTGTTTGAAGGCACTGGCTCGGGGGAATATAAAGAAGACGACCAAACCAATCCGCAAGGCGTTTATGGTCGTACAAAATTAGCAGGCGAAATCGCCGTTCAACAAGCAAATTCTCGTTCTATTATTTTGCGTACCGCTTGGGTATTTGGCGAACACGGACATAATTTTGTCAAAACGATGCTTCGTTTAGCGAAAGATCGTGATAGTTTAGGTATTGTAGGCGATCAATTTGGTGGCCCAACCTACGCAGGGGATATTGCAAAAACGTTAATTGAAATCGCTAATCAAATTCTTGCAGGAAAAGAAGATGCTTTTGGTGTTTATCACTTTACAGGTAAGCCTTATGTGAGTTGGTATGAGTTTGCTAAAGCCATTTTTGCTGAAGCAGAATTGCAAAATATTCTTGAAAAGTCACCGCTTGTAAACAGTATTGCAACCAGCGATTACCCAACTCCAGCCAAACGCCCTGCAAATTCACGTTTGGATTTGACGAAAATTAAACAAGTGTTTAACATTGAACCAAGTAATTGGCAAAAGGCTTTAAAGAATATTAAGGCGTATCAAGGTTAAATAAATGGAGGCGATATGAGCTTAATTCCAATGAATGAAATTACTCGCTTAGACCAATTAGATCTAAATGGCAGTTACAGCTATAAAGATTATTTACTTTGGAAGCTGAAAGAGCGTGTAGAGATTATCAAAGGTAAGATTATGGCAATGTCGCCTGCGCCAAATCGATTGCATCAAGATATTTCTCTTAAATTAACATCGGAGTTTTTGAAAGTATTTCCGAATGGTGGTTGTAAATTATATGTAGCGCCATTTGATGTACGTTTTCCTGATGAGAACGGTAACGTTAAGACAGTGGTGCAGCCTGATTTATGTGTGATTTGTGATCCTAATAAATTAGATGAACGAGGTTGTCTTGGTGCGCCGGATTTAGTGGTGGAAATTCTTTCGCCTGGGAATTCCAAGCGAGAAATGAAAGATAAGTATGAACTTTATCAAGAATATGGGGTAAGTGAATATTGGGTGGTTCGCCCTGAAGAACGTAATATTCATATCTATGTGCTTGAAAATGGGCGATATATTGGGATTGCACCGGTGGTAGAAGATGATGTGATTACTTCGGTTAAATTCCCGAATTTAAGTTTTTCAACCACAGGGTTATACGATTTGTAAATAAAGAGCAAAAAATGAAAATTATTGAAACAAAAATTCCTGATGTCAAATTATTAGAGCCACAAGTTTTTGGTGATGAACGTGGCTTTTTTATGGAGACCTTCCGTGATGAGTGGTTTAAACAAAATGTCGCAGATCGTACTTTTGTACAAGAAAACCATTCAAAATCAATCAAAGGTGTTTTACGTGGTTTACATTATCAAACTGAGAATACCCAAGGCAAGTTGGTCCGTGTTGTGCAGGGTGCAGTTTTTGATGTTGCGGTCGATTTACGCAAAAGCTCACCAACATTTGGTCAATGGGTAGGCGAAATTCTTTCTGCTGAAAATAAACGCCAGTTATGGGTGCCTGAAGGTTTTGCACACGGTTTTTACGTGCTAACTGAAACCGCAGAATTTACTTATAAATGCACGGATTATTACAATCCAAAAGCAGAACATTCTTTAATTTGGAATGATCCAACTGTTGGGATTGAGTGGCCTTTAGATGGAGAACCAGGGTTATCTGTAAAAGATATTGCTGGCAAGATTTTATCTGAAACAATTATATTTGAATAACTCTGTGCTTAAGGAATAAAAAGCAGAAAGTACAAAACTTTCTGCTTTTGTTTTTTTAGACGTTTGAATTTTCTTTAACTTTAATTAAGCTATAAAAAATAATAACTAAGAAGAAATAAAATATAGATCCGGAATTATGCGCTAAATAGGTTTGGCTCAGGAAATAAAATATAGTAGAGAATATATGTATAAACCCTAATATAGCTATCGCTTTTACTTCTAAATGAGCTGAGCTCATTCTTTTTAAGAAAAATTGTAATGGCACAAGTATAATTAACATTAACCCAAGAAATCCTACAAACCCTCGTTTTACAAAAGCGTCTAAATACTGATTGTGTGTATCATTAAAATGTAATGTGGATTTTGCCATTGTTTTATTAGCAACTTGTTGTTTTTTCAGCTCAATGTAACCTTTACTTCCCCACCCTAATATAGGTTTTTCTTGAATGCCTAAAATTGCATTTTCCCACATATCAAAACGAGCACCTAAAGAGGTGCTTTTGTGTCCTTTTTCTAGGTAGCGAATAATATCTGTTTTAGCCGCATTATAGCGTTGTGTAACACCAAACTTAGGAATGCTTGCAACGGTAATAATGAGTATAGCAATCACAGACAGTGAAATGACAATAAGTTTTTTATTTAGAAAATCTCGATAACAAAATAAAATTGCCAAAACAACTAAAGGAAATCCTACCCAACCTCCCCTAGCACCAGATAATACACTCGCCAATATACCTAATATTGCGCCAAGAATAGATATAGACATCCATTTATGATTTTTTTTGCTTCCCCAAAATATGGCTATTGCAATACTAAAAGAGGCTAAAGCAATAGAAATATCTCCAGCCTGAATATGCATAATACCAGGGAATGGTTTAGGTAAGCCTAAATAAAATTTCTGAATAAGAGCCAGTATGCCCGTAGTAATAGCACCTATGGGAATCGCATAGAAGATAAAATTAATATGATAAAGAAGTTGTGTCAGTAAAAGAATAATAGGAATAAAAAGTAGAATTCTACTTGGATTATCTACTTCTCTAAATCCATCACTATGTGCGATAGCAGACATAAAGAAAGTAGAAAAATAGGCTAAAAAAGCAAAAATAAGCCATTTATCTTCTTTATCTAAAATCCATTTGTTTTTGAATTTAAAAATATAGAGCAAAAGATAGATAACGCTGAACACGCCTAATGTCATAGGAATGTAGCTGTAACCCTTTTTAAACATTAAAACAGTGATAAAAAACAGTGATATAAGAATATTGAGTAAGTAAGAAATATGTTTTGTTTCTATTTTTTTAGAAAGAATGTTTAGCATACCTGAATCCTAGAAGATGGAAGAAGCCCTATTTTAACGAAAAATGAGCGCTAACAATAGTGAATTTATGTGATGGAACTCTTTAGAAATAACGTGAATCGGCTCTTTACTTTCCAATTTAGCTAAGGTAGAATTAACCACCTTTTTTAGTTCTATGCCGCCAACTTAGTGTGCGGTTTAATTTAATCATATTTTTCTGAGGTGATGGCATATGCCAGTAATTAAAGTTCGTGAAAATGAATCATTTGACGTTGCATTACGTCGTTTCAAACGCTCTTGCGAGAAAGCGGGTATCTTAGCAGAAGTTCGCGCTCGTGAATTCTATGAAAAACCAACGACAATTCGTAAACGTGAAAAAGCATCTTTAGCTAAACGTCACGCTAAACGTAATGCTCGTGAAAATGCACGTAACACTCGTTTATACTAATTAGCTTTTGCTATTTAGCCAATTTACTGAAACCGTGAAACCTCTAGGAATCACGGTTTTAGTGTTTTTACCCCTTTAATCTATTTACAAGCGGTGAGATTTTTCTCAGATTTTGCAATGGAGGAACAATGAAAGGCACTATTCCACGTTCATTTATTGATGATCTTATTGCGAGAACCGACATCGTTGAGCTTATCAATCATCGGGTTAAACTCAAAAAAGCGGGGAGAGAATATCACGCTTGTTGCCCTTTCCATCATGAAAAAACACCTTCTTTTTCAGTAAGCCCTTCTAAGCAGTTTTATCACTGTTTTGGATGTGGTGCGCATGGGAATGTTATTAGCTTTCTGATGGAATATGACAAACTTGAATTTCCAGAAGCGATCGAAGAGTTAGCGGCTTTGCATGGATTAGAGGTACCTCGTGAAAACTTGAGGCAATCCGACTCTCGTTCTCCACAAGTGAGTTATAAAGCAAAACGTGATTTATACGGCTTGCTTTCAGAGATCACACAGTTCTATCAACAAAATCTACAACAAGATATTCCAAGCCAAAGCTATTTGCAGCAACGAGGGCTTTCGCCGGAAATTATTGCTCGTTTTGAGATTGGTTTTGCACCAAATGCTTACGATGCGGTATTAAGAAAATTTGGAAAAAATCCTGAAGAAGTCCAGAAATTGCGAGATACTGGTATGCTTTCTGAAAGTGAAAGCGGTCGGATTTACGATAAATTTCGCAATCGTATTATGTTCCCGATTCGGGATAAACGTGGGCGAGTGATTGCTTTCGGTGGACGAGTCATGGGAGATGAGCGCCCTAAATATCTTAACTCGCCTGAATCTGCAACCTATCATAAAGGTAATGAGCTTTATGGCTTATATCAAGCACTTCAAGTAGATGAAAATCCGCAATACCTCTTTGTTGTAGAAGGTTATATGGACGTTGTTGCGCTCGCTCAATTTGGGGTAGAAAATGCGGTCGCTTCATTAGGAACCGCTACAACCGGCGAGCAGATTCAACAAATGTTTAGGGTAACAGAGCAGATTATTTGTTGCTATGATGGGGATAGAGCAGGGCGTGATGCGGCTTGGCGTGCTTTTGAAAATGCGTTGCCTTATTTATATGATGGGCGACAACTAAAATTTATCTTTTTACCTGATGGTGAAGATCCGGATACTTTTGTTCGTTCTCAAGGAAAATCCGGTTTTGAGCACTATTTGCAAGAAAATGCGAAATCGTTAAGCGATTTCTTATTTGATTCTCTGCTTGTTCAAGTGGATCTCTCCAGTAAAGAGGGAAAATCCAAACTAGCCTCTTTGGCGATTCCACTTATTAACCGCATCCCGGGGGAAATGTTGCGTGTTTATTTACGGAACATTTTAGGGCAAAAGTTGGGGATTTTAGATCCGAGTCAATTAGAAGCCTTATTGCCAAATCGTTTGCAAGTTAAACAAGATACCCCCAAAGCACAGGGCATTAAACGTACGCCGATGCGTTTGTTGATTGCATTACTATTGCAAAATCCGGATTTGGTTAAACATGTGCCGGATTTATCGCCACTAAAAGAATTAGATGAAGCCGGTTTTGACCTCTTTGTCGAGCTTGTTCAGGTTTGTCGTGAACAAGTTGGTGTGAGTATGGGGGCATTGTTGGAACATTGGCGAGATACGCCTAATTACACGATTTTAGAACGATTAGCAGGTTGGGATCACTTAGTGAGTGATGAAAACCTTGAGAAAGAATTTATTGAAACCCTTAGTTTTTTATATACCAAATTGGTTGAAAAACGTGTGGAGGTTCTAATTGCCAAAGAACGGACGAAAGGGCTAAGCGATGAAGAAAAGCAAGAACTTGTTTTACTTGTTTCGCAGTAAGTTCTTCAGACTTTGTTCATATCCTAAAAAGGAGGCTTAAAGTATTGTTTTATAGGGCTTTAAGCCTCTTTTTAGCAACTATTTTGTCTATTTCTTTAATTGTTCACATAAGCTTCTTCATCACGCTCACCTAATGGTTTAAGCATAGTAAAGAAAAGAACGATACAAACAATAGTAATCGCAAAACCAATATAAACAGAGAGTTGGTAGTCTAAACCAAAACCAATTTTGTTATATGCTAAGTAAGTTGCACATACTGTTGTAATAAACCACGCTGGAATTGAACATACCCAGTGGAATTTATTATAACGATAGAGGTATGCGGCAGCGGTCCATAACATAACCATTGCAGTCATTTGGTTTGCCCAAGTGAAGTAACGCCATAGTACGCTAAAGTCGATTCTTGAAACGATAAAGCCTAACACAAATAATGGTATTGCAATCATTAAGCGTTTCGGTAATGAGCGTTGGTCAATATGGAAAATTTCTGCTAATTGTAAACGCGCAGCACGGAAAGCTGTATCACCAGAAGTAATCGGTAATACGACAACCCCTAATACAGCAAAGATGCCACCAATAAAGCCTAAGAAGTGTAATGAGCTATCATAAACGACTTTAGATGGTGAACCAGCTGAAATGGCATCTTGAAGGGCTTGAGGGCTTTCATAGAATGCAAGACCCACCATACACCAAATTAATGCAATTACACCTTCAGTAATCATCGCACCATAGAAAATAAAACGACCTTCACTCTCATTTTCCGCACAACGAGCCATTAACGGAGTTTGTGTTGCGTGGAAACCAGATAATGCACCACAAGAAATAGTAAGGAATAATAATGGCCATACAGGTACATCACCTTTTACTTGGAAGTTTTGTGCAAATTTTTCCCAAGTTAAACCTTGCCCATCTTGATTGATAGTACGGAAGAACTCAATTGGGTCCGTTGCACTAAAGTGAGAGGTTACTAAACCATAAACCATGCCCACAGACATAAAGAGTAATAATGCACCAAAGAATGGGTAGATTCGACCAATGATTTTATCAACCGGTAATAAGGTTGCTAAAATATAGTATGCAAAAATGATAGCCGTCCACACTGCAACAACCGTTGCTTTATCCATTCCCCAGACAGTTAAACCACCTGCTTCCACCGCTTTATGTACTGCTTCCGCATCACCTAATTGTAATGCGCCTTGAGAAGCACCAAGAACGTCCATTGTAATTGTTCCCATTAGCTGCGCTGGGCTTGCAACGAAAACAACACCAACAAGAAGTAATAATACTAATGCTAAAGTATTGATAAAGGCTTTTACCGGACGTCCTAAAAACTTACCGGCTAAATAAGGCATTGTTGCTCCACCGTGGCGAATACTTAGCATACCGCAGAAATAATCGTGCACTGCACCGGCAAAAATACAACCTAACACAATCCAGAGCATGGCGACAGGTCCATATAATGCCCCGAGAATTGGACCAAAAATCGGACCGGTTCCAGCGATATTAAGTAACTGGATTAACCAAATTTTGGTTTTTGACATTGGCATATAATCTACGCCATCATTAACAGAGTAAGCTGGTGTTTGACGTTTTGGGTTAATTACGAAGATTTTTTCAATAATTTTCCCGTAAATGAAGTAGCCCAATACAAGAATGGCCACACAGAAAAAAAACCACAACATATAGAGTTCCTAATTTAAAAAATAGAAAATGAGCCAAAAGGCGGCTTATTCTAGTGATTTATGTTAAAAAAGTAAATCAAGATAACTATATATGAAAAAATTTGTAAAAAATGTGATAAAGATCACAATTTCACAATCCATTTGGAGAGGGATTCACTTTATTTTTTATGTGGTAATTAAAGGAAAGCGGTTAATTTTTAAGTTTATTTAGCAAAAAGAAAGCCTCTTTATTCAAAGAGGCTTATAGAAATTATTTCGTGACTTTCAATAATTTATAATTCAACTGGCTATTTTTAACTACATTGCCACTTGTATCACAAATTTCTGCATAACCATCTGTCACTTGGAATGCTAAGCTACCAGAATCTTGTTCTAAGCGGATAACATTTGATTTATTTTGATCCCAAGTAAACTTACCCTTGTCTGTAAAAGCATACTCTTTACTGTTTTTAAAATAAATAGTGTTATATTGGTAAGTATTATCGGCATTTAAAATTAACTCAGCCTGAATTTTATCGCAATCTGCACAAGGTAATACTCCTTGATAAGTCCCTGCCACATTCTTTTTCGGTAGCATTGAACAAGCCCCTAACAATGTAGCCAGTGTAATCACTGCGATTTTTTTCATCTTTTTTTCCTCTTCATTTATCAATGTTTAAAATTCGGATTAACTTTAAATAGGCATTCGCTTACTTGAGGATAATCGTGACGAATGAGTGCCAAGATTTCAGCTTGTTGTAATTGTAAGCCTTGACGTATTGTCGCATTTGGCACATCAAAGATAAGTTGATTATCAACTAAATTCACAATGCGGTAAAGCCCACGATATTGATTAGGCAATAATTTCTGAATTTTTTGATTTAAATCATTTAATTCATTTGCTCGTTGGACAATTTTTGTCAGGCTTGAGTTCTGTAAAATATCCGTTATATTTTTAATTGAGTGATTTTTCATCGGAAAAGTGGCACAGCAATTGCCGTGCCAAGATTAAGTAAAGAATAGATTATTTTACTCTTTTTGCTAACATAGTTGCAAAACGTAATTGAATACGGTTGCCGTTAGCATCTGTTTTATGCAAATGTCCAAGATCTTCATTATATTTAACCAATTCCCAATCTTGATAATAGTTTGCAAGCTCTCCCTCACTAAAAGTAAACGAGAATGGCATTGGACAAGGGTAATCTTCGGTACTCATTGCACAAACAATTAAGTTATAACCACCAACTTTGGTATTTTTCTGCATATTCTCAATAATAGCAGGGATACGCTCACGGTTTAGGAACATCATAACCACCGTAGAAACAATGAAATCATATTCAGCATTTTCTGTGCCAATGTTTGCTTGGTTAATATCGTAAACCGCTGTATCAATCTTCGTTAGCGCTTCTTTTTCTATCACATAATTTAAGAAATCAATGCTCTCTTGATTATGATCGACAGCCGTTACATCAAATCCTAACAAATTGAGGTAAAGAGAATTTCGCCCACGTCCACAGCCTAAATCTAAGGCTTTCCCGCCTTTTACATAATTCACAGCATTGATGACTTCAGAATGGGTTGTCGTTAAATTATATTTCTTAGCATAGAAATCTTCTGCCGTACAATAAAATGCTAATTGACATTCTAAATCGTCTGAAGTGGCTTCAACCCTATGCCAAACTTGAGGCTCAACAAAAGGAGGTTGATATTCTGCATCAAATAGACTCTCACTGATTACTTCGCCTTCTTCCGTTAATTCATAAAATTTGAGCGAGCCTTTTAATAGGGTTAATTTTGCCCAAGTCCCCACTTTGGTATTATGTTTTTCTTGGAACATTTGCGGTAAGGTGTCTTTTGTCCAAACGGGCATCTGTTTATAGCAGATAAGATTTTCCATGTTTTTTCCTTCAAAAATAAATGATATTTGGCATTTTATCACTCTATCTTCTGAAGGCAATAAAAATCCGACTAAAAAAGTCGGATTTAAATTTCAAGCGGTCAAATTTTTATTATTCTTTCCAAACAACGTGATATTCACGGTTTTCAGCATCATGAGAAATGAGGAATTTAGCAAAAACGTCATCCATTTCATCTTTTTCATTCACTAAACCTACCCATACTTCGGCAAAAGCCTCCGGATCAATTAATGTTCCGATTTCTTCATCCCAGTTATCAGCGGTTTCCACCATTTCAACGGCGCCACGTTCTTCAAACTGCAAGTTAAAAAGTAAAATATCTGCAGGATCAAGGTTTTCTCCTGCCATTTCCAAGAAAATATCATAAGCAATATCAATTGCTTCATCTGGGGTTAATTTCGTCATGTCTTACTCACTTTTTAAAGGGATTAATTGAATTAATCGACTGGTTACCATACCTGCTGATTTCTCTTTAATTATTTGCCAACCTTCCGGTAATACTAAAGGTGGGTGATCTTTTTCCGTTTCAACATAGATAATTGCTTGTGCTGAGAGCCAATGATTTTGGGCGAGCAATGCTAACACTTTAGGAACAAGTTGATGATGAAACGGTGGATCAATAAAAATGACATCAAAAGGCTTGTCTTGATTTGGTTTCGCTAAGAATTGAAGCGTATCTACATTAAAGACCACGCCTTTTTCTGTTTTTAACTTCTCAAGATTTTTTTTCAACTGTGCCGCCGCATTGGTAAATTTTTCAAGAAAAACCACCGCTTGTGCTTGGCGAGAAAGGGCTTCTATGCCTAAAGAACCACTTCCAGCAAAACAATCTAAACAGCGACTATCTGCGATATCGCTCATTAACCAATTAAATAAGGTTTCTTTTACACGATCTGTGGTCGGTCTTAGCCCTTCGGCATTTAAGACGGGAAGTTTTCGCCCTCGCCATAAACCGGCAATAACTCTTACTTCGCCGAGAGATTGTTGTTTTTGTGTTGATTTTGCTTTCATAATATAGAAAAAATAAAGTGAAAAGGTATTACCCCAAAATAAGGTAATACCCCATATCATCTACTGATTATAATCCACTTCGACTATATCAATCAATTTTTCAAGCTGTGTAACCAGTAAAGAAAGCTCTCGGCTACTTTGTACAACAAGCGATAATACCAGCACCTTTTGTTGAATCTCCGCACTTAGTGTACAAAGTTCAAAGCCTCGATGTCTTACCACTCGTAAAATACGTTCCAACGTTTCTGGGCGTTGATGTGCTTTTAAGGTTAAATGATACTGTTGCATTAGTTTTTCTCCTCATCAAGCATATCAGTATTACAAGCACCCGGTGGAACTAACGGCCAAACGTTGCTTTCTTCCGGAATACAAACGTGAAGTAAATAAGCGCCTTTAGCATTTAACAAGCGGTCTAAAGCGTCAGACACTTCACCAGCCTTTTCAATGCGTTCAGCCGGAATATCAAATGCTTTTGCTAACATCACAAAATCAGGATTATCATCCAAAATGGTTTCACTGTGACGTGCTTTAAAGAAGAGAGATTGCCATTGTCTTACCATGCCTAAACGCTGATTATCCAGCAGTAAAATTTTCACCGGCAGATTTCCACGCTTAATTGAGCCAAGCTCTTGTACATTCATCATAAAAGAGCCATCCCCCGTGATTAAAATCACAGGATCAGTTGGGCGTGCTTTTACCGCACCAATGGCGGCGGGTAGACCAAATCCCATCGTGCCATAGCCGGCAGACGTAATAAAATTCTCTGGCGCAAAATGCTGCATATGCTGTGCCGACCACATTTGATGCTGACCAACATCTGTTGTGATGACGGCGTTTTTCGGTTTACGCTGCGAAAGTGTGTGTAGTAAAGCGGTTGGTTCAATAACGCCTTCCCCCTGGTTTTCCACATAAGAAAAATCAAGTCTGCTTTTTAATTGGCGGATATGGTCACGCCAGTTGTCAATGTTTAACGGTTGGGTAAGGGCATTTACCGCTTCAATTAAATCGCCTTTTAATGCCACATTTGCTTGACGAAGTTTATTGATTTCAGCAGCATCAATATCAATGTGAATGACTTTTGCATGAGGTGCAAAGGTATCTAATTTACCGGTAACCCTATCATCAAATCGAGCACCACAGGCAATCAATAGATCGCACTCTTGAACCGCATAGTTTGCCGCACGAGTGCCGTGCATGCCTATCATCCCCATATATAACGGGTCTTCTGGTGAAATAGTTCCTAAGCCTTTTAAGGTTGAAACCGAAGGCATTTGAGTTACTTCAAGGAAATTTCTGACCGCTTGTACCCCTCCAGCCATACCAACACCACCGCCTACATATAAGATCGGTTTAGTAGCTTGCTTGAGCAATTCAAAAGCGATGGTTAATTTTGTGGGATCTTGTGAATTTGCAAGATCTTTCTCATATTTAACCGCTTGTGCTGACGTTGGAGCAACTTGAATATCTTTAGGAATATCAACTAACACCGGTCCGGGTCTGCCACTTTGTGCAATTTGAAAGGCTTTTGCGATGATTTCCGGTAATTCTTCAATACTTTGCACAATAAAACTATGTTTAGTGCAAGCTAAGGAAAGTCCTAAAACATCGGCTTCTTGGAAAGCATCGGTGCCAATTAGTGGGCTAGCAACCTGCCCTGTAATGGCAACAATAGGAATAGAATCGGCTAAGGCATCGCCTAAACCAGTAATTAAATTTGCAGCCCCCGGGCCTGATGTCGCAATACATACGCCAACTTTGCCTGTTGATCTTGCATAACCAATCGCTGCCATTGCAGCACCTTGCTCATTACGACAAAGAAGATGATCTAACCCTGAGTCATAAATTGCATCATAAGTTGGCATAATTGCCCCACCGGGGTAACCAAATAAGTGTGTTACGCCCTGTGCTTTTAAACTTTCTATTACTAAAGTCGAGCCGTTCATTAAACGTTGTGTTCCTTTGCTATTTTTAATACTTGATGGAAAGGTTTATTCATAACATAAAATCCCCTTTTTTTAAATTCTATTTTGCAAATTTTATGAAATTTTTACGGATAACTCACAACTAAAAGCAAACGTTTACGTTTCTCTTGAGAGAGAACATTTTTTTCTTGGTATCAATTTAGGTATACACCCCTACCCATAAGGAGTTATTTTGCTGAAAACCCCTATAACCATAACGAGGTATTTCACGATTTTTTGTTGATTTATTTCAAAGAAAGTGAATTTTACCGTAGCAAAGAAGAGATGAATTTTATATGCTCGCACGCGTATAACAGTATATATCTTATTGTTTAATAAGAAGAATTCTCATTCAATTGATCCTTGTGGGGGGACTTAAAGTGAAACGTTTAACTAAAAGTTTAGCAATGGCAACGATTGCCATGTTGGGCTGTTTATCATCTTCGGCATGGGCTGAAGAAAAAACGGCTGAAAGCTTAACAGATAAAGCTTTAAAACATGAAAAATTAGGGGTTGAAGTGGAATCAGCAAACCATAAATTCGCTGAAAAATATCCACTTCAATATAACTCTTGGAAAGCGACTTCTGAATCAACAGATCGTGGTAGTGCATTAGCAATTGACCCTCGTTATGTTGTTTTATGGGCTGGTTATGCTTTCTCTAAAGAGTATAACAAACCTCGTGGACACTACTATTCTGTAACAGATGTGCGTGATATTTTACGTACAGGCGCACCTAAAGATGAAAATGATGGTCCTCAACCTATGGCGTGTTGGACTTGTAAAGGTCCAGATGTAGCACGTTTAATCGAAGAAAAAGGTGAACGTGGTTACTTTGATCCAAAATGGGCGAAATATGGTGCGGAAATCGTAAACTCAATTGGTTGTGCAGACTGCCACGACACAAAATCAAAAGATTTCCAAGAGGGTAAACCAGCATTACGTATTGCGCGCCCTCATGTATTACGTGCTTTAGAAACAGTAGGTTGGAAATTTGAAGACCTCGACAAGCATGGCAAACGTGTAGCGGTTTGTGCAAACTGCCACGTTGAGTATTACTTCAAAGATAAGAAAGATGTTACTTTCCCATGGAATAACGGTGTGGACGTTGGTAGTATTGAGAAATACTATGATGAACGTCAATTTACAGACTGGACACATAAATTATCTCGTGCTCCAATGTTAAAAGCACAACACCCTGATTTTGAAATTTGGGCGCAAGGGGTTCATGGTAAAAATGGCGTGACTTGTATCGACTGCCATATGCCGAAAGTAAAAGATAAAGATGGTAAAGTTTATACTGATCACAAAATCGGTAATCCATTCGATCAATTTGATGCAACTTGTAAAACCTGCCACGAGCAAAGCAAAGAAACCTTGCAAAAACGTGTAGCAGAACACAAAAAACAAGTGAAAGATGCCATGATCAAATTAGAAGATCAGTTAGTTAAAGCTCACTTCGAAGCAAAAGCTGCATGGGATAACGGTGCAACAGAAGAAGAGATGAAAGACATCTTAACGGCAATCCGTCACGCTCAATGGCGTTGGGACTACTCAGCGGCAGGTCACGGTAGCCACATTCATGCACCAGATGTAACATTACACGTGATTGCAACAGGTATTGACCGCGCAGCCGATGCTCGTGCGAAATTAGGTGTAGTATTAGCGAAACACGGTGTTACAACACCAGTTGCAATTCCAGATATTTCAACACGTGAAAAAGCACAACAAGCGATTGGCTTAGATATTCCTAAAGAACAAGCTGCAAAAGATGAATTCTTAAAAACAGTTGTACCACAATGGGAAGCTCAAGCACGTGAAAAAGGTTTATTACCTGCTAAAGAAGAGCCAAAAGCAGTTGTCGCACCAAAAGCAGAAGCAAAATAATTGAAGCTTGAGGTGAATTATGAAAAATATCATTTCCAAAGCAGGGCGAGCAATCGCCCTACAAGCGGTCGTTTTTGCTGGTCTTTTTGCGATTTCTACTGTAAATGCTGAAATGCCGGCACAGCCTAAACCGCTATGGACAGAGCAATCTGACAGCAAAATGGCAGAAGAAGCTCGCCGTGATCCTAATAAATACTGTACGCAGTGTCACGAAACAGCAAATGCAACAGGTAAACCATTTAGCCATGCGGGTAAACACTTTCAAGAAAGTGCGAAAAGCCCAAATAGTGGCAAACAAGTAACCTGTGTAAGCTGCCACGGAAACATCTCTGAAGATCACCGTAAAGGTGTGAAAGATGTGATGCGTTTTAATGCTCAAGGTAAAGCAAGCAATGACAAGTTAGAACGCTCCGTTCACGAACAAAATCAAGTTTGTGTCGCTTGCCATACGGAAGATAAATTACGTGAAAAATTCTGGGCGCACGATACACACGCAAACAAAATTGCTTGTGCAAACTGCCACGAACTTCACCCGGAAAAAGATCCGATGAAAGACATTCCTGAAAAACAACGTATTAAACTTTGTACAGATTGTCATACCCGTATCCAAGCTAAAAAAGAAGAAGCTAACGCTCAGGAAGCTAAGGAAAATAAATAATGAGTTGCACCCGTAGAGACTTCGTCTCAGGGGCAGGTGCAATCGCTGTGGTAGCAAGTACAGGGCTTGCTACCGGAGTCAGCCTTGCTACTGGGAAAGAAGAAAAGAAAATTCGCTATGCGATGGTGCATGACGAAAATGCCTGTATCGGCTGTACTGCTTGTATGGACGCTTGTCGCACAACAAACAAAGTTCCGGAAGGTGTTTCTCGTTTAGAGATCATTCGTAGTGAGCCTTATGGCGAATTCCCTAACGTTAAATATGAATTTTTCCGTCAGTCTTGCCAACACTGTTCTAATGCACCTTGTGTAAGTGTTTGCCCGACCGGAGCCTCCTTTGTCGATCCTGAAACAGGCATTGTGGATGTTCATTCAGATTTATGCGTAGGTTGCCAATATTGTATCGCAGTATGCCCGTATCGTGTTCGTTTTATCCACCCAGAGAAAAAATCTGCTGATAAATGTAACTTCTGTCGTGATACCAATCTTGCTGAAGGCAAACAACCGGCTTGTGTGGAAGCCTGCCCAACGAAGGCATTAACATTTGGTGACATGAACGATCCAAACAGTGCTGTGGTACAAAAAGTCCGTCAAAATCCGGTTTATCGTACAAAAGTGAATTTAGGTACAGAGCCGAATTTATACCACATTCCATTTGGTAAAGGGGAGCATAGATAATGAGTAACTATATTCCATTTCAAACCCCAAATTTAGTGTGGGACAGCACCATTGCCATTTATCTCTTTTTATTAGGGATTGCTTCAGGTTCTGTGCAGTTAGCTATTGCTTACCGCAATAGCGTGAAGGTTGAAAAGCCCAGTGAAAACTGGATTATTCGCAGTGCTGCGGTACTAGGCACTATTCCAACGATTATCGGTTTAACCTTGTTGATCTTTCACTTAACAAAACCGTGGACGTTCTGGAAATTAATGTTCAACTATAATGGCAGTTCTGTGATGTCAATGGGCGTAATGCTTTTCCAAGTCTATATGGCAGTATTAGTCATTTGGATTGCCATTATGTTTAAAGACTGGATTGCAAACCTTGTGCATCGTTATTTTCCTGCATTCAAATTCCTCTTAGGCTGGATTGATTTTGCAGAGAATAAATTGCTCAAAGCAGTTGAATTTGTGCTATTCGTTTTAGCTGCCGTATTAGGGGCTTATACTGGTTTCTTACTTTCAGCATTGATTAGCTATCCAATGCTAAACAACCCGGTTCTCCCGGCATTATTCCTTGCTTCCGGGACATCATCGGGGATTGCAGCAACTTTCTTAATGATTTTAATTGCTGGTAAGTTATCTGGACATAGTCAAGAAGTGAGCTTTATTCATAAATTTGAAGTGCCGATTATGGTCACTGAATTAGGTTTATTAGTTTGCTTCTTTGTCGGCTTACATTTTGGTGGCGGCGATAAAACCCTTGCATTACACAATGCCTTATCCGGTTTCTGGGGAATGGTATTCTGGATTGGCGTGTTCTTTATCGGGATTTTAATTCCATTAGTTGCTAACATTTTTGGTGGCGATAAAGTTAAACACAGTGTAAAAATCATTATTTTAGTCTCTATTTTTGACTTAATTGGGGTACTCTGTTTACGTTATTTTATCCTCTATGCAGGACAATTAACGGTTGCAAGTTAAACCTTCTCTCAAGCGGTTATTTTTGTAAAAAGTTTTGCAAAAATGACCGCTTTCTCGTTTTTCTATTAGCAAAAAAGCCTGTTTTCCTGTAAACTGTTATCCCGTCCTGATGGTTTACTTCGCTTTTAAAAGTAAACTTTCTTAATCTATTTTCCAATCAATTATCATCACAAAGGCAAATAAAATGGCAACGAATTATATTTTTGTGACGGGCGGTGTTGTTTCATCTTTAGGCAAAGGGATTGCCGCTGCGTCTTTAGCCTCTATTCTTGAAGCTCGTGGTTTAAATGTTACCATCATGAAGCTTGACCCTTATATCAATGTCGATCCGGGTACAATGAGTCCAACGCAACACGGCGAAGTATTCGTAACTCAAGACGGTGCAGAAACCGACCTAGACTTAGGACACTATGAGCGTTTTATTCGTTCAAAAATGAGCAAAGCGAATAACTTTACCAGCGGTAAAATTTACTCTGAGGTATTACGCAAAGAACGTCGTGGCGATTATTTAGGTGCGACAATTCAAGTGATTCCGCATATCACAAACGAAATCAAAGAACGCGTGATCGAAGGTGGTAAAGGACGCGATGTAGTTATCGTTGAGGTGGGGGGAACCGTTGGCGATATTGAGTCTCTTCCATTCTTAGAAGCGTTACGCCAATTAGCTGTCGATGTTGGTCGTGAAAAAACTTTATTTATGCACTTAACTTTAGTGCCATACATTCCAACCGCTGGCGAAGTAAAAACAAAACCGACTCAACATTCAGTAAAAGAGTTACTCTCTATCGGTATTCAACCGGATGTGTTAATTTGTCGTTCAGATCGTGCTATTCCGGCTAACGAACGTAAAAAAATTGCCTTGTTCTGTAACGTACCGGAACGTGCGGTTATTTCATTAAAAGATGTGGATTCTATCTACCGTATTCCAGAGTTATTAAAATCGCAAGGATTAGACAGCTTTGTTTGCGATCGCTTCCGCTTAAATTGCCCTGAAGCAGATTTATCTGAATGGGAGCAAGTACTTTACCAACAAGCTAACCCAACAGGCGAAGTGACTATTGGTATGGTGGGTAAATATGTTGAATTACCTGATGCTTATAAATCGGTAAATGAAGCATTGAAACACGCTGGTTTAAAAAATCGTTTAGCGGTAAACATTAAATATATCGACTCACAAGATGTGGAAACCAAAGGTGTTGAAGTATTACAAGGCGTTGATGCGATCCTTGTGCCCGGCGGTTTTGGTTATCGTGGCGTAGAAGGTAAAATCCGTACCGCACAATATGCCCGTGAAAATAACATTCCTTACCTCGGTATCTGTTTAGGCATGCAAATTGCGTTAATTGAATATGCACGCAATGTTGCCGGTATGGCTGGCGCAAACTCAACAGAGTTTGATAAAGAGTGTGCTTATCCGGTCGTAGGTTTAATTACAGAATGGCAAGATGCTGAAGGTAATGTTGAAGTTCGCTCTGATGACTCTGATTTAGGCGGCACAATGCGTTTAGGTGCACAACAATGCCACTTAATCGAAGGGACAAAAGCTCGTGAAGTTTATGGTTCAGCAACGATTGAAGAACGTCACCGCCACCGTTATGAAGTTAATAATGTGCTTTTACCACAAATCGAAGCAGCAGGTTTAAAAGTCAGCGGTTTATCGGCAGATCGTAAATTAGTAGAAATTATTGAAGTACCAAACCATCCTTGGTTCGTGGCGGCGCAATTCCATCCGGAATTTACCTCAACGCCTCGTGATGGTCACCCACTCTTTGAAGGCTTTGTTAAAGCAGCAAAAGATCATCAAGATAAACAAATGTAATTTAAACATTTAAGAAAATAAGCGGTCTGTTTTTTGCAAATTTTGCAATAAAACAGACCGCTTTTGTATTTTATATCAGCCATAAAACATGAAAAAGATCAAAACAAAACACTAAAATGTTATTTATATTTTACATTTCTGATATTAAAGAGGTAAAATAAAACTCAGTTGAACATTTTAGGAGGCTATATGAATTCAACATCTCTTCTTACCAAACTTAAACAGGAACTCTTTAGTGGTTGGACTAAATTTGAAGCCAGTTGGCTATTGCTTTTTCTTGCAATTCAGATAGGTATTTTTGTTATTCAGCCTGACTCTTGGATTGCAACCATTGCCGCAATCACAGGTATTTTATGTGTGGTTTTTGTCGGTAAAGGTAAAATCAGTAACTATTTCTTTGGTCTGATCTCTGTTTCACTTTACGCTTACATTTCTTATACATTTAAATTATACGGCGAAATGATGCTTAACTTATTGGTTTACGTACCGGTTCAGTTTATTGGATTTTACTTCTGGCGTAAAAATATGACTAATCAAAACACCGTAAATACTGCTGGTGCAAGCGAAGTTATTGCCAAAGCGCTCAACGCCAAACAGTGGGGGATTTTAGCCATTGTGACTGTAATCGGTACTTTCTCTTATATTGAATTATTAAAATATCTCGGCAGTGCATTAGCCGTATTAGACGGTGCGACGGTTGTGATTTCTATTGTTGCTCAAGTCTTAATGATTATGCGTTATCGTGAGCAATGGGCATTATGGATTATTGTGAATATAATGACTATCTCTCTTTGGGCGGTAATGTATTTCCAAAATGGCGAAACAAGTACGCCATTATTAGTGATGTATATGATGTATTTATGTAACTCCATTTATGGTTACTACAACTGGATTCAGTTAGAAAAACGACATCATCAGCACTAAAATAATATGCCCTCGTGTGTATTAAAACAAACGAGGGCATTTTAATTAAAGGCTTATTGCATAGCGTTGCATAATATACGCTTGTAAGGCTTTTTTATCTCTCTCATTTAAAAATGCAGCTTGAATCGCATTCTTTAGCAGCTGTTTTGCTTCTTCCTCTTTTAGCTGATAATCGGCTTCTAATAAACGAAATTCTTGCTGAATATAGGTTTGTGAAACCGTCATATTATCTGTGTTCAAGGTTGCTAAAATGCCTTTTATTAAGAAGGTTCTGAGCGGATAGTCATGCAAGTTCTCCGTTGCTTTTGTTTGTAAATTGCTACAAGGACACATCTCAAGCGCAACGCGATCTCCTGATAAACGTTGCATCACATCTTCCGATTCTACTGCTCGAATCCCATGCCCAATGCGTTTTGCACCTAGGTCTAGCGCTTGCGCAACATTTTCTGCACCAGCCGCTTCTCCAGCGTGAATAGTAAAAGGGACGCCTAATGCATTCGCTAATTCAAATATTTGGCTAAAATCTTTTGTCGGATAACCTGCTTCCGGGCCTGCTAAATCAATCGCGACCACACCTGCTGATGAATCCGTTAAAAACTGTTTAGCAACACGTACTGTTTCTAAATTTCCCTCTAAAGATCCAATACCTCGTAAACAGCACAAAATCAAGTTTACTTTAAATAAAGAGGATTGTTCCAGTCCATGTTGTAATCCTTTTAAGGCAGTTTCAACAACCTGAGATTGTATTAGCCCTTTTTTTGTATGTAGCTGTGGTGCAAAACGAATTTCCGCATAAGCTATGCCTTGCGCATCTAAACGCTTGACAAGATCACAAACAGCGGAAGTGATTGCTTCCCCTGTTTGTAATAACGAAACAGGAATCGCAAAGCATTCTAAATACTGATTGAGATCACTACAATCTTTAGGTGCAGAAATTAACGGTAGTAACTGTTCAACTCTTTTTACCGGTAATGCAATGTGTTGTTTCTCCGCCCATTCAAGCATCCATTCTCAGGAGAAAGAGAACCATCTAGATGAAGATGGAGATCTATTAATCCATATTTTTTAAGATTCATTTCGATATAACTACCTTAAGCCATACAACAATCTTTTACGCTTTCGCACGATATTTAGCGTGTTGTTTTACCGCTTTACGAATTTGACGAACATTGGTACGGCGGCGATTTTTAGTAACATCTACCTTCGTTTCTGTTTCTGCCGGCAAGCCAACCAGCTCACGCAAATAGTTTACCTGTTCTAAGCCCATTTCTTCCCAACCGCCACGAGGTAAACTTTTTTCCAGTTTGATATTACCATAGCGAATACGGATCAAACGGCTCACTTCAACACCTTGTGATTCCCATAAACGGCGCACTTCACGATTACGCCCTTCGGTTAAAGTTACATCAAACCATTGGTTAATCCCAGTGCCGCCTACGGCTTTAATTTGTTTAAAGTTTGCCGGTCCGTCTTCTAATTGCACGCCTTTGCGTAAACGTTGAAGCATAGCTTCATCAACATTACCAAAAACACGCACAGAATATTCACGCTCAACTTCACGGCTTGGGTGCATTAAACGGTTAGCTAATTCGCCATCGGTGGTGAAAAGCAGTAGCCCCGAAGTGTTAATATCTAAACGCCCCACCGCAACCCAACGAGAACCCGTTAAACGAGGTAAACGGTCGAAAACTGTTGCTCGTCCTTCCGGATCTGAACGTGTACACAGTTCGCCTTCCGGTTTGTAATACATTAGCACACGACAAATCTCTTTTTGGGTTGGAATCAGGTTGATCAAATGACCATCAATACGGATTTTGGTTGCTGAACTCACTTGAACACGATCGCCAAGCGAAGCTATTTTACCATCAACACTCACACGCCCAGCGGCGATGATTTCTTCTAATTCACGGCGAGAACCTTGCCCTGCACGCGCCAAAATTTTCTGTAATTTTTCGCCAACAACCTTCTCTTTCTTTTCATTTAAGACTGGAGAAGCGGTCGGTTTTGCTGTTTTTTTTGCAATAAGCGGTTTAGAGGTTGGACGAGTCGCTCGCTTTTCATTGCGTTCTGCAAGGCGAGGATTTTTATTCGCTACTGTCGATTTTGTTGTTTGTTTGGTTTGAAAAGTTTTCATTTAGCGTTCCTATTGTCGCTTTCACAAGCGTCGATAATCAAAGGCAGAATCTCTGCCTATAAAAATGGGGTTAAATCGCCCGAGCCTTCACGAATAATGACTGGGCTGTCGTCTGTTAAATCAATCACGGTAGTTGGCTCTGCGCCTAAATACCCTCCGTGGATAATCAAATCAACTTGACGTTCTAACAGATCTCGAATTGCCTCGGGATCTGATTGAGTGATTTCTTCATCAGGTAGCATTAACGAGCAAGACAAAATCGGTTCGCCTAGTGCAGAAATCAAAGCTAACGCAATTTCATTTTGTGGCACACGAATCCCGATGGTTTTTCGCTTCGTTAATAAACGGCGAGGGACATCTTTTGTTGCCGGCAAAATAAAGGTGTAAGGATTTGGCACGTTATTTTTAATTAAGCGATAGGCTTGGTTACTAACCATTGCATAATTGGACAATTCCGATAAATCGCTACAAACTAACGTAAAGTTATGGTTTTCTGGCAATTTTCGGATTTTGACAATGCGCTCCATTGCCGATTTATTTCCTATCGCACAACCTAATGCATAACCAGAATCAGTCGGATAAATAATAACACCATCATTTTTGATAATTTCGACCGCTTGGTTAATTAAACGAGGCTGTGGGTTATCAGGGTGAATATAGAAAAATTGGCTCATTATTTTGCGTAATGGATAAAGAAAATTAAGGCTGTTATTATACATTATCCTAAGCAATTCTACTTAAAAAATAAACGCCTTTCTGAAAGAAAATCAAGAAAGGCGTAAATGAAGTTAAGAGATAAAACTACACATCGTAAGTGGTCGATGCCGTATTCCCACCACGACCAGTCCAGTTAGTGTGGAAGAACTCGCCGCGTGGTTTGTCGGTACGCTCATAGGTGTGTGCGCCGAAGTAGTCACGTTGTGCTTGAAGTAAGTTTGCCGGCACTCGCTCAGAGGTATAACCGTCTAAGAAGGTGATTGCGCTTGCCATACAAGGCATTGGGATACCCACTTCGATAGACTTCGCTACTACTTTACGCCAATCGCTTAAGGCGTTTTCTAAAATGCCTTTGAAGTACGCATCTGACCCTAAGAAGATTAAATCCGGGTTCGCTTCGTACGCATCACGAATGTTACCTAAGAAACGGCTACGAATGATACAACCTTCACGCCATAATAACGCTGTTGCACCGTAGTTGATGTCCCAACCGAAGTTTTCAGACGCTTCACGAATGAGCATAAAACCTTGTGCGTAAGAGATGATTTTTGACGCTAATAACGCTTTACGCACCGCTTCGATCCAAACTTGTTTATCGCCTTCAACTTTGCCGATGGTTTTGTTGAACAGTTTAGAGGCAGCAACACGTTGATCTTTGAATGAAGAGACGCAACGAGCAAACACTGACTCTGTGATTAAAGTTAATGGAATACCGAAATCTAATGCGTTGATCCCCGTCCATTTACCTGTACCTTTTTGACCTGCGGTATCAAGGATTTTTTCCACTAACGGCGTGCCGTCTGTGTCTTTGTAGCCTAAAATATCGGTCGTGATGTCGATTAAATAGCTATCAAGTTCCGTTTTTTTCCATTCAGCAAAGATCGCTTGCATTTCATCATAGCTTAAACCTAAACCGTCTTTTAAGAATTGGTAGGCTTCACAGATTAACTGCATATCGCCGTATTCGATACCGTTGTGTACCATTTTCACGAAATGACCGGCACCTTCTTTACCCACCCAATCACAGCAAGGCTCGCCTTTGTCGGTTTTCGCTGAAATCGCTTGGAAAATCGGTTTCACATATTGCCACGCTTCTTCGTTACCGCCCGGCATAATCGAAGGCCCGTGACGTGCGCCTTCTTCACCGCCCGACACGCCCGAACCGATAAAGCGAATACCTTTTTCCGCTAAGGCTTTCACACGGCGGTTGGTATCAGGATAGTTTGAGTTACCGCCATCAATGATGATGTCGCCCTCTTCTAAGTGCGGTAATAATGCCTCGATAAATTGATCGACTACTTCCCCCGCACGCACCATTAACATCACTTTGCGTGGTTTTTCTAATTTAGCGGCTAAATCTTCTAAGGAATACGCGCCGATAATATTTGTACCTTTCGCCGCGCCTTCTAAAAATTCATCTACTTTTGAAGTAGTACGGTTATACGCCACGACTTTAAAGCCGTTGTCGTTCATATTTAAAATAAGGTTCTGACCCATTACCGCTAAACCGATAACGCCGATATCGCCTTTTACTGACATTTTTTGCTCCTGTTGTGTAGGGTGCGTGTCAACGCACCGTTTTGAATTTTTGGTGCGTTAGCAAACGCACCCTACTGATACTTTTAAATTTGTTTGCGGAAAATTTAAGAAATTTGACCGCTTGTATAACCCGAATTTATCTATCTAAAATAAAATCTACCGCCATTTCACTATGTAATTGAGCGGTATCAAAAAACGGTAACGCTGAATCTTCTTGATTTATCAATAAACCAATTTCTGTGCAACCTAGAATAACACCTTCAGCACCAAGTGCGGTCAGATTTTCAATCGTTTTTAAATAAAATGCTTTGGACTGCGGTAAAATTTTACCTACGCAAAGTTCTTCAAAAATAATGCGATGAATTTCCTGCTGTGTCTCAATCTCGGGCACAATAGCGGTAATCCCTCTTTCGGCTAAACCATCACGATAAAAATTATCGCTCATCGTAAACGCCGTTCCCAGCAAGGCGACCTTTGTTAAATTCTGCTGTTTAATCCGATTTGCTACGCAATCCAAAATATGTAAAAACGGCACAGAAATACTGTCGATAATTTGTTTTGCCACTTTGTGCATAGTATTCGTGGCTAATAAAATGCCATCTACGCCTGTTTGTTCTAATGATTTAGCGTGTTCAGCTAAAATTTCACCCGCTTTTTGCCAATCGCCTGATTTTTGACATTGCACAATTTCGGCAAAATCAACACTTGAAATCATCAATTTTGCACTCGCATTGCCACCTAAATGTTGATTAACTGCTCGGTTTATCGCTAGATAATAAGAAACCGTACTTTCAGGGCTCATTCCCCCTAAAATTCCTAGTGTTTTCATTTTAACTCCTATGCACTTAAACTTACCACCAACGCCAACACCGCCGGCATTCCTTGTTTAATCAAAATCCCTTTATTCTTCGCACTTATCGCCCCATAAACCGCAGCGACAATCACGCAACTTAAAAAGAAATAAGTGACCGCACTTTGTTGAATACAAAGGGAAAAAATAATCCCTGCGGCTAAAAAACTGTTATACAAACCTTGATTAGCAAACAACAACAGAATTTTTGGATCGGTTGCCGTTTGTTCGTCTAAATTAAAAATTTTTCTCGCCTTTGGGCTGTTTAAGGCAAACATTTCCAAATACATAATGTAGAAATGCTCAAGGGCGACAAGGGTGGTTAAAATATACGCCAGTATTGACATTGTTTTTCCTAACTATGATTTTGCTCAAAAATCATCTTCTGATTTTCAATTTCTCGCACCAACTCTTCTTCACTTGGCAAATACGCCATATATTTGCTGGCAAAAAGCTGCGAGCTGTCGTTCAATACCGAATATTTCGCCACCACGCTATCGGTTTCGGTGCAAAGTAACAAGCCGATAGTGGGGTTATCATCAGGGCGTTTTTGCAAATCATCGTACATTCGCACATACATATCCAATTGCCCAATATCTTGATGAGTGAGCTTTTCTGTTTTCAGCTCAACGATTACAAAGCATTTTAAAATGTAATTGTAAAAGACTAAATCAATAAAGAAATCGGACGTTTCGGTGCGAATACACTGTTGGCGAGCCACAAAAGCAAAGCCTTTGCCCAGTTCCAACATAAATTGTTGCAGATTATCAATCAACGCTTTTTCTAGCTCTGCTTCGGTGTATGCCAAGTTAGTCGGTAAATTCAAAAATTCCAATACGGTGGGCGATTTAATCAAATCGCTGGCTTGTAATGGCACGGATTTTTCCAGCATCTCCGCTTTGACGATACTCTGGTCTTGGCTTGCCAATAAGCGGTCGTAATAAAGCGTAGAAATGTTGCGATCAAGAGTTCTTACCGACCAATTATTTTCAGCAGCTTCTTTTAGATAATAAAGACGAGCTTTATCATTTGATACCTTTAATGAACGCTGAAAATGGGACCACGATAAATTGGCGAACACTGTTCGCCAAATTGGATAGTCTTTAAATAGTAGATAAAATTGGCGAATTTCTCTTAAAGAGCGGTAACTGAAACCTTTACCAAATTCTTTGGTTAATTCTAAAGAGAGCTTTTGTAAAATCTCTTTCCCATAAGCCGCCCGATCAGCTCCATTTTGTTCTTCCAACACAATACGTTCACCAATTTTCCAATAGGCTTCAACCATTGCTGAATTGACAGCGGTATAAGCCTTTTGGCGTGCATTGGCGAGAATTTGTTTAATTTCTAAAAGATAGTGGCTATTAACTTGGTTCATCTTGAGCTTAAATTCCATTTCTAAACAAGAACAAGCGGTCAAATTTGCAAAAATTTTTTCAATTTTAACCGCTTAATTCTTTCTCATTATACACTTTTAATTTCTACGTGAGATTTTTTAAATGCTAATGCAATAGTCGCAATCAACATCACACCTGCAACGGCAATATATAAACCCTGTTTTTCCCAACCAGCATCTAACAACATTCCGGCAACGGTAGGTGCTAATACAGAACCTGCTCGCCCTGCGCCAATAGCCCAGCCCACGCCGGTATTACGAATATCCGCATCGTAAGTGGCAGGGTTGATGGTATATAAACCACTGATACAACCGTTAATTAACGCACCGACCACCACACCTAATACCATCGCAAGCGCTAAATTGGCAGACGAAAGAATAAAAACGACAATCGCTGCAGAAGATGCTACCGTAAAAAACATTAGCACCCCACGAGCCGACCAACGGCTAGCGATTAAGCCATAGAGCAATGAGCCTGCGGCTCCACCTAGTGAAATCATCATGCCTACGTTAATACTTTCTTCTACACTCATACCAGCTTCTTTTAATAACGCTGGCGTCCATGAGCTGATAAAGTAAAAACAGAACATAATCGCGAAAAATGATAACCAAAGTAGTAAGGTTGAACGAAGATATTTCTCGCTAAACAGTTGTGAAATTGGTAATTTCACTTTATTTTCTGCCACGTTCGAAACCAATTCCCACTCGCCTGGAAAGCCTAGTCGCTGCGCAATTTGGTTTAGGCGTTGTTTAGCATTTTGAGGCTGTTTTGAATTTAAATAGTCTATCGACTCGGGTAGCCAAAGCCATAAAACCAGTAACACTATCGCCGTCATCGCCGCACCGGCAAAATAGACCGAATACCAGCTATAAGTCGCTTGTAGCGATTTTGCAATCATACCTCCGATCATTGCCCCAATACCGAAACCAGCTGCATAAACGCTGATCGCAAAACTTCTCCATTTTTTTGAGGAATATTCGCTGGTAATCACATTGGTGCCAACCAAAATACCGCCAACGCCTAGCCCTGTTAATGTCCGAGAAATGCCAAGAATTTCAGGTGAGGTGGATAATCCTGAAATCAGTAAACCTACGGCTGAAAATGAAACCGATAATAATAAAATCGGTCTTCTTCCCCATTTATCGGCAAGTGGTGCAAGTAGCATTGAACCGGTAACCATACCGGCAAGTCCTGCACTCACTAAAACGCCAAACTCCGTTTTGCTTAAGCCAAATTCTTTAGAGATATTGGTTGCCGTAAAAGCGATAGCTAAAACATCAAAGCCATCTAAAAAATTCATAATCGCCGCCATTAGCACAATGCCCCATTGGTAACGGCTCATCGGGCTATGGTCAATTTTATGGCGTAAATTTTGTGATTGTGTCATAGGATTCTCCTTCAAATTAACGTCAGAAAATCCTAATCGAAGATTCACTATTAGGCTATTGAAAGTTTTTTCGATTTTTTATGAATTTTATTCATTTTGAAAATGTATCATTCAATACCGTCTAGCAGTTAAACATAGCGTAGGGGCGAAATATTTTTCGCCCTAAAATCCTATGATGTTTTGGGCAAATTATCATTAAAGCAATCTCGCCGCATCTTTATCCAAATACCACTCCGTTACGCCATTTTTGGCTTTAATTTTTGCCGCTGGATAAGGTAGGTTTTCCGCTGGTGTCGTTTGGATTTCTTTGAGAATTTCAGCCTTGCTGGATCCTGTAACTAAATAAGTAATGCGTTTAGCTTGTTCAATCAATTTCGCTGTTTTGGAAATACGAATTTGCCCTGTTTCAGGGTGTTTTGCAATAACCGCTAAATTCGGTTCATTGAAATCTGTTTGATGTGGGAAAAGTGAGGCGGTATGTCCGTCTGTTCCCATCCCTAAAATAATCCAGTCAAACTCGCCATGAGGTACGCAAGCGGTCAATTCTTGCGAAAATCTTGCAAGTTCTTGCTCAACAGGTTCTTCTCCACGGATACGGTGGATATTTTCTGCCGGGATTTGAATATGATCGAACAGTAATTTTTGCACTTCGCCGTAATTACTTTCAGGATCTTGTGGTAAAACCATACGATCATCGCCCCACCAGAAATGGAGATTTCGCCATTGAATTTGGCTTTTATATGGCTCTTGCGCAAGGGTTTTAAACAGCAGTTTTGGTGTACTTCCACCTGATAATGAAATATGCACTGGGCGGTTTAATTGGCTATATAACACAAATTCTTGTGCGATTTTTTCAACAGCATTTTGCGCTGTTGGGAATGTGATGTAGTTCATAAAATCCTTGTGGGACACACTGCGTGTGTCCGTTATCAATAATGTATATGGACACACGCAGTGTGTCCCTACGATTACACTTTTTTCTTCATTAACCCACTGGGTTTACGCCACACTTTACCGTGTTTTGCAATCAGTTTATCGGCTTCAGAAGGTCCCCAAGTGCCGGCTTCATATTCGTAAACTTGTCCACGTTCTGCTTTATAATCTAAAATCGGTTGGACAAATTTCCAACAAGCGTGAACGGCATCGGTACGGGCGAATAATGTCGCATCGCCTTTTATCGCATCTAACAATAGGCGTTCATAAGCCGTCATAAGGTTAGCCGCAGAGCTTAAATCAGAGTAGCGGAAATCCATGGAGACTTCTTTTGCTTCAAAGCCTGCACCTGGTTTTTTCAAACCAAAACGCATAGAGATGCCTTCGTCCGGTTGAATTCGAATAATCAATTTATTATCTGGCGCATTTTGGCTAAAGACAGGATGTGGAGTGGTTTTAAAGTGAATAACCACCTCTGTTACACGTGTTGGTAAGCGTTTTCCGGTGCGAACGTAGAACGGTACGCCAGCCCAGCGCCAGTTATCAATTTCGCAACGAAGCGCCATGTAGGTTTCTGTTGTAGAATCTGCTGGGACGCCTTTTTCTTCTAAATACCCTTTGACCTCTTCGCCATCAATGGTACTTGCTGTGTATTGTCCAAGCACGAGGTTATTTTTCAAGTCTTCATTTGATAGTGGGTGTAAGCAGTAAAGCACTTTTGCCACTTCATCACGCATAGAATCCGCATTGATAATCGCTGGAGGTTCCATCGCCACCATTGCAAGTACTTGTAGTAAGTGGTTTTGGAACATATCACGCATTGCGCCTGAACCGTCATAATAACCGCCACGCTCTTCCACACCGATAGATTCAGCACCGGTAATTTCCACATAATCAATAAAGTTGCGGTTCCAAAGCGGTTCAAACAGACCGTTTGAGAAACGTAACACTAATAAATTTTGTACGGTTTCTTTACCTAAATAGTGGTCAATACGATAAATTTGATGCTCTTCAAAATACTTATGAATTTGAACATCAAGCTCTTTTGCCGTTTTAATATCGTAACCAAATGGTTTTTCAACAATGATACGTTTCCAACCATATTCTTCGGTCGTTAAACCGTGAGCGGCTAAACATTCAGGAATCACACCATATAAACTTGGTGGCGTTGAAAGGTAATAAAGCGTGTTTCCACAGCTACCATAGCGGTCGTGTAACTCGTCTAGACGAGGCAGAAGTTTGACATAATCTAGCGCATCAGAGGTATTCACGGCTTGGTAGTAAAGATGTTCGCAAAATGCATCTAAAGATTCACCGCTTGCTTTCTCGAATTTAACAAGGGCATCGTACATTTTTTGGCGGAAAGAGTCATCGCTTAACTCTGAACGAGCGACACCAAGTACTGAGAAATGTTCGCCAAGCTTTCCGATTTTATAAAGATTATAAAGTGCAGGGATTAACTTACGGAAAGTTAAATCGCCGGAAGCACCAAAAATCACAATACAACTGTTTTCTAAATTCATTTTACATTCCTAATTTGTCGCAATCCGCGTACTATGCAACATTTTTGATTGTCTTGCCAATAGCTAAGACTAATTAAATTGAAAGATTTTTTGCCAATCCCTGTTACGATCTCGAACCATGACAAAATAGGGGTTAATAAACGTTTCCCGTTGGTTATAGGTTAAAGGCTTGAAATGAAGATCAAAAATTTCGCCACCAACCTCTTGTAATAAAATTTCTGCAACGGCGGTATCCCACTCTCCTGTGTCGCCAAATCGGACATAACAATCCGCTTTGCCTTCAGCTACCAGACCGGCTTTCAAGCTACTTGAGCCATATTTAAAAAATTGGGCATGATAAGGGGCAAGTAAGCATTTTTCTATGGGCGAAAAATTTGCAGAGCCTAAGGTAATTTGTAATGAATAGGGTAATTGTTCTGAAGGATTTTTTTTTGCCACAAGCGGTCGGATTTGTCCATTTTCTTGCAAAAAACAACCGTGATTTTGCATGGCAAAATAAGTTTTATCTAAAATAGGGGAATGAATCACGCCTAGCACGGGTTTATTTTGTTGAACAAGCCCAATAACCACTGAGAATTGATCGGTGCGATCAATGAATTGTTGCGTGCCATCTAACGGATCAATAATCCAATATTCTTGCCATTGTTGGCGTTCGGATAATGGAATATTACAAAACTCTTCAGATAATACGGGAATATGAGGCGTTAATTGCTTTAATGCCTCGGTAATAAATCGGCTTATAAACAGATCCGCCTCTGTAACAGGGGTTTTATCTGCTTTTATTTGGATTTCTACCGACTTAGCATAAAATTGCTTTAAATGTTCTCCCGCTTGAAAGGCGATGGCTAAGATATGATCTAATAATGATTGGTTGAGTGTCTGCATATAAACTCCATCCTAGAATCCACAAATGATACCGCAATCCCCAAAGAAACCCAAATAGAATCCACTTATGAGAGTACTTGTTGTTATGCTCTCGCTTTCAAAAAATCTTTTAATAAAAAGAGTGCAGATAGATTACGAGCTTCGGCAAAAGTGGGATCTGCCAATAACTCATCTATTTTATCTAACGGATAATAAATAATTTCTAGAGGCTCCGGCTCATCGCCTTCTAATGAAGAGAGGTAAAGATCTTCGGCAACAAATACATGCATTAAGCCATACATATGGCTTGGGCCACTATATAAAGATCGTAGCGGTGTGATTTTCTTGGCTGCAAACCCAATTTCTTCTTGGAGTTCACGATTAGCGCTTTCGATAGGTTGCTCCCCTTGATCGACAATCCCTTTTGGAAAGGTAAGTTCATAACGTTCTGGTCCGACAGCATATTCCTTCACAAAAACAAGTTGATTCTGATGGATTGGGAGTACCATAACTGAAGAACGGCGCTGTGGCGCAAGGCGTTCATAAATACGTTCTTCGCCATTGGAAAAACGTAAATCGACTTGTTGCACTTCAAAAATACGTGTTTTGGCAATCGTTTGTATATTTAAAATAGTTGGAAGGGTTTGTTTTGTCATTTTCATAGCTTGATAAAGAATTTTAGCCATAACAATAGCATATTTTGTGATAGAATTTTTATCAATTTTATACAAACAATAAACCATTTCTAGTTAGTATTAAAATGGTAATACTCATATCTGGAGAAATTCGATGAAAAATCGACAACACGATGAGCATACCGAAAATGATATCCGTCTTGATAAATGGCTTTGGGCTGCTCGATTCTATAAAACACGCTCTATTGCGAAAGCCATGATTGAAGGTGGTAAGGTGCATTATAATGGTCAGCGGGCAAAAACCAGTAAAATCGTTGAAATTGGTGCAACCATAAAATTACGCCAAGGCAACGAAGAAAAAGAGGTGTTAGTCATCGCACTAAGCGATCAACGCCGAGGTGCGCCAGAGGCACAACAACTTTATCAAGAAACGGAAAAAAGCATTAAAACCCGTGAAGCACTTGCATTTGCTCGCAAAGCTAATGCGCTTTCTATGCCTCATCCGGATCGCCGTCCTAACAAAAAAGAACGCCGCGATTTGGTTAAATTCAAAGAACAGATCTTGTAATATACAAATTTATCCCCATATCGTTGGAAACTTCACTCCCCTCTTTGAAATTGAAAATAAGAGGGGCATTTTCTTTATAGGACTTATATGACTTACAAACAAGATAATGACAAACTTTATCGCTACCTTTTCCAAAACCGTGCAGTACGTGGGGAATGGGTGCGTTTAAATGACACGTTCACAGAAACATTAAATACACACCACTATCCAATTCGTGTTCAAAATTTACTGGGCGAAATGTTGGTTGCAACGAGTCTTTTAACGGCGACCATGAAATTTGAAGGCACAATTACCGTTCAAATTCAAGGCGATGGACCACTAAAATTAGCTGTCGTGAATGGCAATGAACATCAGCAACTTCGTGCATTAGCCCGTGTTGAAGGAGATATTTCGGAAGAGGCTACGCTTAGTCAAATGATTGGCAACGGTGTACTTGTTATCTCAATTATGCCAAACGATGGCGAGCGTTACCAAGGTGTTATTGCATTAGATAAGCCAACAATTCGTGAATGTTTAGAAGATTATTTTGCACGTTCAGAACAGTTACAAACACACCTCATCATTCGTACGGGAGAGTACGAAGGGAAAGCGGTTGCCGGCGGAATGTTATTGCAAATTATGCCAGATGGTACAGGGACTCCGGAAGATTTCGAACATTTAGCTACTTTAGCAGAAACGGTAAAAGATGAAGAAATGTTCGGACTTAGCGCGGAAGAATTATTATTCCGTTTATATCACGAAGAGCACGTTGAAGTTTATGAACCACAACAAACGGAATTTAAATGTGGCTGTTCTCGTGAGCGTTCTGGCAATGCTATTTTACTCTTACCAGCGGAAGAAATTGAAGCTATGTTAGCTGAAAAAAATGGGGTAATTGATATCCAATGTGAGTGTTGTGGTACGCAATATTTCTTTGATAAGCCTGCCATTAATGAGTTAAAAGAAGAAGCTGATAAGTTGGCTAAACTCGGGTTATAAGTTAAAACGGTCAAGTGAAAACTTGACTGTTTTATTATAGCTAGACTTTGTCTAGCTATAATAAAATAACCTCCTCTTAACAGAGGAGGTTAAATTAAAACTTTTGTAAGAAACTACATCATCGCTGAAATATACTTCAACATAACACCTGCGGCAATGGCGGAGCCAATAACGCCGGCAACGTTTGGTCCCATTGCGTGCATCAATAAGAAGTTTTGTTTATCGGATTCTAAGCCCACTTTATTAGATACACGGGCAGCCATTGGTACGGCAGAAACCCCAGCGGAACCGATAAGTGGGTTGATTTTGTTTTTGCTAAATTTGTTCATCAATTTAGCCATTAAGACACCGCTTGCTGTTCCAATACCGAATGCGATGACACCAAGCAATAAGATACCTAAGGTTTGTGGCTGTAAGAATTTATCTGCAACCAATTTTGCCCCAACGGATAACCCTAAGAAGATTGTAACGATATTGATTAGAGCATTTTGTGCCGTATCATTTAAGCGTTCAACCACACCACTTACGCGCATTAAATTACCGAAACAGAACATACCGAGTAATGGCGCAGCATCCGGTAGTAATAATGCTACGAGAAGTAACAATACGATAGGGAAAATAATTTTTTCACGGTTACTCACGTGGCGGAGCTGTACCATACGGATTTTTCGTTCTTGTTCTGTCGTTAAGGCTTTCATAATTGGCGGTTGAATTAACGGTACTAATGCCATATAAGAGTACGCCGCAACCGCAATAGCACCTAATAATTCAGGGGCGAGTTTGCTGGCAAGATAAATGGCAGTCGGACCGTCCGCACCACCGATAATCCCGATAGCGGCGGCTTGTGGAAGGGTAAAGTCGATAATGCCTAACCAGTTTAATCCTAATGCGCCTAATACTGTTGCAAAGATCCCAAATTGAGCAGCAGCACCGAGCAATAATGTTCTTGGGTTGGCAAGAAGTGGACCGAAATCTGTCATTGCCCCTACGCCCATAAAGATGATAAGCGGTGCAACACCATAGCCAATTGCAACTTTATAGAAAAGCGCTAAAACACCTGCGGTATAACCCATATCTCCGGCAATGACTTCAAGCTCATTTTGCACCGAAGGAGCAGTCATCGCAATGGCTTCTTTAATGCTATGAACATCAAGATTAGCACTATTAACTTTTGCGGCAATGAGCGCTAATTGTTCGGTTGTTCCGTGATGTAAAAGGTTATCAAGAGCAGTCATCGCAAGCCCTGCTTCAGGGATATTTGATAACAGCCCTCCAAAGCCGATAGGGACAAGCAGTAATGGCTCAAATTTTTTGGCAATGGCAAGCCAGAGTAAAAGCAAGCTCACTGCAATCATAATGGCTTGCCCAAACTCCATATGCATAATGCCCATCCCCTGGAAGAGAGCGATAATACTATCAATCATATAAAAATCCTTAAGTTATTTTTCTTCTCTTAATCGACTTGTTTGAGCCTTCCTCCCCACCATTACAGGTTTAAGAGGAAGGAATAAGTCTATTTCTAAGAGAAGGATAAATTATGCAATGCTCATTAATACTTGATCAACGGCAACCACATCACCTTGTTTGGTACTGATACCTTGTACCACACCGGCTTTTGCTGCACAGATTTGCGTTTCCATTTTCATTGCTTCAAGAATGAGCAACACATCGCCTTCTGCGACTTGCTGTCCTTCGCTGACTTCCACTTTAAGAATGTTACCTGCCATTGGTGCTTTTACAGGTTCTGCATTTGCAGAGTTTGGTACAGAAGTGACCGCTTGTGGTGCGGCAGGCGCTGGTGCAGCAGTAGTTGGTGCGATATTAGTAATGTCGCCACCTTCGCTGACTTTAACCACGTAGGCTTTACCTTCAACTTCAATCGTATAAACAGCAGGGCCTGTCTGTGGTTGTGCTTTAGGTTGAGCTGCTGTTGTCGGTTTCGCTTCTTCTCCGTTTGGAACGGGTTCGAATGCAGAAGGATTGTTACGGTTTTCTAAGAATTTCCAACCTACTTGCTGGAAGAGTGCTACGATTAATGCATCATCAACTGTGTTTTCAGATAGCGCAATGCCTTTCTCTTTGGCGGTAGCAACGACTTCCGCCACAATTTTGTCCATTTCCGGTGCAATATGATCGGCTGGGCGATCGGTAATTGGTGCTGCACCCTCTAATACACGAGCTTGTAATGCTGCATTTACCGGTGCCGGCGTACGTCCGTATTCGCCTTTTAAGATCCCTGCGGTTTCTTTGGCAATGGTTTTATAACGCTCGCCCATTAACACGTTCATTACCGCTTGTGTACCAACAATTTGCGAGGTTGGCGTAACAAGCGGAATGTTGCCAAGATCTTCACGCACTTTTGGAATTTCTTGTAAAACGAGATCAAGTTTATCGGAGGCATTTTGTTGTTTAAGTTGGCTTTCAAGGTTGGTTAGCATACCGCCTGGCACTTGAGCCACCAAAATACGGCTATCAATACCACGTAATTGACCTTCAAATTTTGCGTATTTTTTACGAACATTACGGAAATATGCAGCAATTTTTTCTAATTCAGGGATACTAAGCCCGGTATCGTAAGGTGTGCCTTGAAGGGTTGCTACAATAGATTCTGTTGCAGGGTGTCCGTAAGTTCCACTCATTGAAGAAATTGAGGTATCCACACCATCTACACCGGCTTCAATGGCTTTAAGTAATGCCATTTCTGCCATACCGGTGGTTGAGTGGCAATGTAAGTGGAGTTCAACATCATAACGTTTTTTAATTTCGATCACTAATTCGTGAGCCGCCATTGGCGTTAAAATGCCAGACATATCTTTGATAACGAGCGAATCAATACCGATTTCTAAAAGTTGTTCGGTAACGTCTAACCACGTTTGTAGGGTATGTACCGGGCTGGTTGTGTAGCTTAATGTCCCTTGTGCATGTCCGCCCTGTTTTTTGACCGCTTGTAGTGCTTGTTTCATATTTCGAGGGTCGTTTAAGGCATCAAATACACGGAAAACGCTCATACCATTAGCAACAGAGCGCTCAACAAATTTATCCACAACATCATCAGCGTAGTGGCGGTAGCCTAATAAATTTTGACCACGTAATAACATTTGCAATGGTGTTTTTGGCATCGCTTTTTTGAGTTCACGTAAACGAACCCAAGGATCTTCACCTAAAAAACGAATACAGCTATCGAATGTTGCACCGCCCCAAGCCTCAAGGGACCAATAACCGATTTTATCTAATTCTGCGGCAATAGGGAGCATATCATCTAAACGTAAACGGGTCGCAAAAAGCGATTGATGAGCATCACGAAGAACTACGTCTGTAATAGCAATTTTTTTGGTTTGAGTTGTCATAATTATATCCTTTAGTTATTTTTTTGAATGGTAACGGGTTATAGCCCTTGCGTTTTCCGATGATGGGCAATGGCTGCCGCAATAACAGGGCGTAAACGAGAAAGATCATCTGTTTGAGCAACGGTGGCTTTGGGTTTCGGTTGAGGAGCTTCGGTTACGGGTTCAGGGAAAAACTTATTGATCAGCGTTGAAATAAAGCTAATCGCATAAATTAACACGAAGAGGAAAAAGAGCACAAAGCCCATACCTGAAGCCATCAGGTTTATTCCTTCTCCGAACAGTTCTGCATTAGTCATAGTGTTTCCTTTCGAAGTTGAATAGTCAGTAATTTAAAGCATAATCTTGAACATCGGTTGTTGCAAAGGCTCAAGATAAAAAATGAGGTATAGATCACAAAAAAATCTTTGAGCTTTTGTAAGCGGTTAAATTTCAAACTTTTTTGTAAAAAATATTAAAAATCTAACCGCTTGTTCTTCCCACTTTTATGGGAAAAACGGGAAGAAAATAGGGAGTAAAATCATTGCGACGGTAATCGTAATCGCAATAAGTGGTAAACCTGCTTTGGCATAATCCATAAAGCGATAATGTCCGACAGAAAGTACCATTGTGTTAGCCGGTGTACCGATTGGCGTAGCAAAAGCGCAAGAAGAACCAATCACGACAGCCATTAGCACTGCACGAGGATCTGCCCCGAGCGAACCGGCAATTGATAAGCCAATCGGTGCTAAAAGGGCGGCAGTTGCAGTATTAGACATAAAGTTTGTTAATAAACAGCTAAGCAATAAAATGGTTAGCAATAAAATCGTTGGGCTTGGCTGTGAACCGAGTAAGCCTAAAATAGAGTGCGCAATATCAGCGCCTGCACCGGTACGTTGTAAGGCATCGGCAAGAGCTAATGTTCCAGCAAAAAGGAAAACCACTTGGCTATCGATCGCTTCATAAGCTTGTTTCTCCGTAATGACGCGCATGATGACTAAAATCAATGCGCCGATACAAGCTGAAATATAGAGCTTAATACCAATCACATCTTCAAAAACCATTGCTAATAAAGTGGCTGCCAATACACAAAGCGAGAGATATTGTTTCCATTTTGGGATATCGTTATGATGATTATGGAATGCGTGGTATTCATCTTCTTCTACGTGAACGTTAGGTTGTGCAGGTAAAAAACGATAACCGATAAATACAAAATAAAGAATGCCAACGATTAAGATTGGTAAACCTAGCTTCGCATATTCAAAGAAGCCAAATTTTAATCCCGTTTGTGATAAAACACCTTGAACCACCAGGTTATTTGGCGAACCAATCAATGAAAGATTTCCCCCTAGTGTTGAGGCAAATGCCATGGGCATCAGTAAACGAGAACGAGCAAAACCAGATTTCATTGCAATACCTAAAATAACAGGAATTAAAATTGCTGCTGTTCCCGTATTGGATAATACACCAGACATAAGCCCCGTAATGACCATCAATACCACCATTAATTGACGTTCGCTTTTGGCAAAACGGCTTACAACGCCCCCAATTTTATTTGCCATACCGGTTTCAAATAATGCACCACCGATGACGAACATCGCCACAAATAAAATTACATTAGTATCGATGAAACCTAAAAAGGCTTCTTTAGGCGGTAATACACCTGTTACAGCCAATCCCACAGTAACGATCATCGCAGTAACAGCAAGCGGTAGTTTTTCTAGCGCAAACATCAACACCGCAAAACCTAAAAAGCATAAGGTAATTACACTTGGGGTCATTTAATCTCCTTCAGTCATTTAAATGTATGAACTTTTGGATCATACCGAGCTTGTCAAACAACAATTTGATCTAGCGCAAAAAAATGAGTTATTCTGCTTTAGGAGATGCAATTTTGTGAATAGGATTACATTTTTGTTATTCGCTAGCTTAATTTTCAGATCGCTGGCGTAGGTAAGTCGCAAAGCGAGGTTTTCCTTTTTCGGTTAGTCCACGATATTTATAGGTAATAACAGAGCCAATAGGTGGAGGTGTAAGGCGATCTTGATCTTTAAAGCCTGAACCAATCCGAAAGATCCCTCGATGATTTTCACAAGTAATCGCCCCTAATTTATCTGCATATTTTCCTTTTCCTTGATGATGAGCAATCACTTTGCACTCTTCATCAAACTCAGGTTTCAATTTCAAAATTTGGGCAGAACGCCCGTGAATATAGGGTGATTGTGGATTTCTTACCACAACGCCTTCTCCGTTATGTTGAAGTACGCTTTGGTAGAATTGTTGCAAATGTTCTGAGTTTTGGATCGGAATTTGTTGAATAATTTCAATATAGGGCGTGGGGTTGGCTTGTAAGTATTGTTCCAGTTTTGCCAAGCGTTCAAATAAATTCCCTTCTGCGTGAGGTACATCAAAAACATAGAGTTTTAGTTTATACCAGCCTTTGGGTTCAACAGATCGAGTGATCGCTGATATTTCTTCAAAGGAAACTTGCTTGCCATAAATTTCGCCATCGATAGCAAAAGGAGGAAATGATTTGAAAAAATAATCGGGCGGAGAAAATGTGTTGCCTTGGCGGCTAAGTAGTTGCGTGCCGTCCCAAAATCCTCTCACGCCATCAAGTTTTTCACTCATTACCCAGCCGTGAATATCTTGATTTTTATATTGCCCGAGTAACATTAAATCGGGTTTTTGAGCAAAAAGGTTGATAGGCAAAAGAAAGCAAAGTAAAAAAAGAAATTTCATCGTAATACCTCAAATGAGATGGAATAACGATGAATATAAAAGAAAGTAAACAAGCGGTCAGATTTGATTGCTAATTTTTCGAGTGAGATCGCAAAAATATTTAGAGTTGTATTAAATTTATTCAATTCTGTATTGCAGTATACTGCAATCACTCTCTATTGACATAGAGAGTGAAACACTCTGATAAACTATTTTGTGAGGATCTTATTATGAAAAAATTCGTTATTTTGTTATTTATTTTTTTAGGTGCCATGGTTACGGTGCAAGCAACAACCTTTGATGACTATTCAAAAATGTCCATGAAAGAATTTGCTAATGTAACAAAAACACCTGAGGCATATAAGGCATTTATTGATGCAGTTGTAGAAGATTATGGTAGAGGGCAATATGCTACATTACTTGTGAGAACAATTGGCGATTATGACACAATAGTCAAAGTTGCCGAAATGTGTAATAATTTGGACAGCCAACCGAAAAAATTACGTGCGACTAGGGAGGAAGCATGTGGACAAACGATACAAGATATAAACAGTAAATTAGAAAAAGAAGCTAAGAAACGAGGATTATATAAGTAGTAAGATAAACAAACCGAGAAATGAGGGGGCGTAATGAGTATTCAATTTTGGCATATGCAAATGTTTCCAGGGGAAGCGGCAGGATTTGCTGAAAAAGTACCTTATATATTGCAACATTATCAATTTATTGGTTTAGGAGATTGGGAGGAGAAAAAACATCAAATTCCTGATTTTTGTGAGCGAATGAAGGTTAATGATGTTGTTGCAATTAAAAATGGAAGTAGATTAGTTGCATTAGTTCAAGTTATTGGTGGAGTATATGAAGTCTCTGATGATCCAAGTGAGGTCGGTTGGATTGTGTATCGAAGACCAATTCGAGTGCTGGATTGGGCTATTGATGAGAAATTTCTGCCGCATCCAAGAGGAACACTAAATATTTGCGAAAGTGAAGAGGCAAAAACAACAGAGACAATCAAAGATTGGTATGAAAATGTTGTTCGCTCTTTTAAACTTAGAGGGCTTCCTGCAACAGTTTAATTTTTAAGGGCAATATATTGTGAATATTGCCCTTATTTGTGCCATCAACGGACTACTTGTACAAGTGCTGAAATATCATCGGCAAAGGTTTCTTTCTCTGCCATTTCTACAATTTGCTGATGAGAGTATTTAGCTGCGTTGTAAACAACAACAATACTGGTATCGTTAGGTTGTAAGAAATTCGTTTCACCAAATTCGGTATAGCGAGTTGCGCCAATGCTAATAATGGCTTTTGTCGGGTAATTGGCTTGTTTAATCAATTCCGCGATGTGGTTCATTGGTCCTTGGTCTGGTTGGTTGTTCATTTTATCCACAATCCAATTTAATAATTTTTGATGAAAGTAGCTGTAACTTACTGCAGGGCTATCTTCGCCATAAGTGTTGAGTTGTCCATCTCGTTTGTGAAAACAGGCAATGTTATAGTTATCTAATACCCCACCTTTTGTGAATGTATCTAATGCAATCTGTGTTGCTGAAATACCTTTTGAATTTTCTCCCCAATTTTTCTTTTCACAAATTTTACGAGCGTTTGGACGGCGAATAGAGCAGTCATTATAGGCGGCAAAATGTGTTGGCTTGAGCGCGACAACTTTATGATCTTGGTATTCGATATCGCAGATAAGAGCAACTTCTGGTTCAATTTGCAGATTATCTGCATCGTTGGGAAAAGCGATAGTATGATGAGAGAGTGGATAAATCGATAAGAATGCTTCGGTTTCGCTTAATGTTTGGCTAGGCACATAAAATGGAAAGATGGCTTTAGGCTGGATGGCTTCTTCCGTTTTGACTTGTAAAAAATCAGCCGCTTCGCCCGCTTGTTCTAAATGTCCAGCAAAGTTTCCTGCAACGCCTAAACCAATAAATGAAGTATTTTGCATAATGAGATATCTCCTAGAAAGACATAATAAATAGGTATGGAAAATATACTAATATATGATAAAAAATAAAAGAAAATATTGATTTTGAATAATTTTCAATCGAATGAAGTGTTTTTCAAATAAATTTTTAAAAAAGTACTTGCAAGGTTTTCATTTTTCTCTATA
>NZ_ACQL01000084.1 GCF_000175195.1 Actinobacillus minor NM305
AGTCTTCCCTTGTTATTGTGTAGCCAGAATGCCGCAAAACTTCCATGCCTAAGCGAACTGTTGAGAGTACGTTTCGATTTCTGACTGTGTTAGCCTGGAAGTGCTTGTCCCAACCTTGTTTCTGAGCATGAACGCCCGCAAGCCAACATGTTAGTTGAAGCATCAGGGCGATTAGCAGCATGATATCAAAACGCTCTGAGCTGCTCGTTCGGCTATGGCGTAGGCCTAGTCCGTAGGCAGGACTTTTCAAGTCTCGGAAGGTTTCTTCAATCTGCATTCGCTTCGAATAGATATTAACAAGTTGTTTGGGTGTTCGAATTTCAACAGGTAAGTTAGTTGCTAGAATCCATGGCTCCTTTGCCGACGCTGAGTAGATTTTAGGTGACGGGTGGTGACAATGAGTCCGTGTCGAGCGCTGATTTTTTCGGCCTTTAGAGCGAGATTTATACAATAGAATTTGGCATGAGATTGGATTGCTTTTAGTCAGCCTCTTATAGCCTAAAGTCTTTGAGTGACTAGATGACATATCATGTAAGTTGCTGATAGGTTTCCAGTTTTCCGCTCCTAGGTCTGCATATTGTACTTTTCCTCTTACTCGACTTAACCAGTACCAACCCAGCTTCTCAACGGATTTATACCATGGCACTTTAAAGCCAGCATCACTGACAATGAGCGGTGTGGTGTTACTCGGTAGAATGCTCGCAAGGTCGGCTAGAAATTGGTCATGAGCTTTCTTTGAACATTGCTCTGAAAGCGGGAACGCTTTCTCATAAAGAGTAACAGAACGACCGTGTAGTGCGACTGAAGCTCGCAATACCATAAGTCGTTTTTGCTCACGAATATCAGACCAGTCAACAAGTACAATGGGCATCGTATTGCCCGAACAGATAAAGCTAGCATGCCAACGGTATACAGCGAGTCGCTCTTTGTGGAGGTGACGATTACCTAACAATCGGTCGATTCGTTTGATGTTATGTTTTGTTCTCGCTTTGGTTGGCAGGTTACGGCCAAGTTCGGTAAGAGTGAGAGTTTTACAGTCAAGTAATGCGTGGCAAGCCAACGTTAAGCTGTTGAGTCGTTTTAAGTGTAATTCGGGGCAGAATTGGTAAAGAGAGTCGTGTAAAATATCGAGTTCGCACATTTTGTTGTCTGATTATTGATTTTTGGCGAAACCATTTGATCATATGACAAGATGTGTATC
>NZ_ACQL01000083.1 GCF_000175195.1 Actinobacillus minor NM305
TTTTTCCTTTTTCTTCCCGCACTTTCGCGACATCTTGGTTGAGCATATCAATGTACTGGCTCACACGCACTTCACGCTTTTCATTATGCTTTTTGTTCTTGTTGGCACTGGCTTTTAAATGGGTGCTGTCGGTAAACAGATATTT
>NZ_ACQL01000082.1 GCF_000175195.1 Actinobacillus minor NM305
AAATGTTCATCGTTATGCACGCCTGCAATGTACAACGCGCCATAAAGTGGGTATACACCTTGCCATTCAAAGCCTGAATACAAAGCCGAATGCTTAACGGGCTTAACCAAATCTTCAATTTTTGCCACGATTTCGCCATTATAAGTGCCTTCTTGCGAGCCTGTGCTGGTAGAAACGAGCAATTTTTTACCGTGCAATTTGTCGCCACCTTCACCATAAGCAAAGCCGTAGAGCCACACATCGTCTAACCATTTTTTCAAAATCGCAGGGGTGTTAAACCAAAAAGTCGGGTATTGAAACAAGACCACATCGGCTTGCACCAACGCATTTTGCTCGGCTGGCACGTCAATTTTAAAATCAGGGTACAAATCAGACAAACGGCGAACGCTGATTTTGTCGCCAAAATGGTTTTCCAATTCTTTTAAAATTAATTGGTTGCT
>NZ_ACQL01000081.1 GCF_000175195.1 Actinobacillus minor NM305
TACTTTAACTTCTCGCATTGTATCCTTTTCCCTCCCTCCGCCTTCGGCATCTCCCTCCGTGAACGGAGGGAGGGAATCATAAGTGGCAATTTCGGCAGAGGGGAAATTACATTTGCCCTAGACTGATGACAAACCCCAAATAAA
>NZ_ACQL01000080.1 GCF_000175195.1 Actinobacillus minor NM305
TGATGTTATCGCCTGGCATTACCATTTCAACGCCTTCCGGTAACTCGATTGTACCTGTTACGTCAGTTGTACGGAAGTAGAACTGTGGACGGTAGCCTTTGAAGAATGGAGTATGACGACCAC
>NZ_ACQL01000079.1 GCF_000175195.1 Actinobacillus minor NM305
GCTTTTTGATTTTGGGTACACTGTGTGCGAAGAGGGCAAGTCTGACAATAAGCAGGGTTGGATTTGTAGGTATGATAACCTTCTCTTGTGGTGGTGCTGTAAATGAGC
>NZ_ACQL01000078.1 GCF_000175195.1 Actinobacillus minor NM305
ACAAAGTTGAAACCACGGCAACCGGCTCAATTATCAAAGACACCGACGGCAATACGAACGAAGTGGCAGCAGATGGTACACATATTGCCAACGATGACGGACGCA
>NZ_ACQL01000077.1 GCF_000175195.1 Actinobacillus minor NM305
ATTTCAGCGACTTTTACCTCATCCCTGTACCTATGGTCGAGTTCGTGTATATTTCGCTCATACGGGCTCATTTGGGGCATTTTTGGAGCTATTTGGGGTTGGGTGTGCATAATTGAGATCTCCTTGTTTTAGGGTGTCTTGTTTATGCGACATTTTATGTCATATTACACGACAAGTAAAGTCGTAGGTGTCGC
>NZ_ACQL01000076.1 GCF_000175195.1 Actinobacillus minor NM305
TAGAGTGGTCAGGTGGTGGAATTAAACCGGGCATTGAAATCGAAGATGGTGAGGTTGCCCTTGGCGCGGGTGAGAGCGATGAAGGTGCTGAGTGGCCTTAGTACAACACAGCGTCGAAG
>NZ_ACQL01000075.1 GCF_000175195.1 Actinobacillus minor NM305
GACATTTTACTTCTGAGTTCGGAATGGATTCAGGTAGAACTATCGCACTATGGTTATCAATCAAATTCGTTACTTATTAACTTAACTCACTTGTTAAAATAAGCTAAGGTAATAAAATCTGGCGATGCCCTACTCTCACATGG
>NZ_ACQL01000074.1 GCF_000175195.1 Actinobacillus minor NM305
CATTAAGATCAAAAATGCCAAGCCCAAGGCAAAAGATTATTCATTATTTGATGGTTATAATCTCCACTTACTTATCAAGCCAAATAACTCTAAACTTTGGAAGTTTATTTACCAAAGCCCCGAAACAGGCAAACGGATAAAACTTAGTTTAGGTAAATATCCTTTCAAAACGCTAACGGAAGCTAGAGAAGAAGCCCGAAATTATTACAAACTTTTATCTGATGGTATTTGTCCTAAAACGCATTTAGAATAACAGGCGCAAAAAGCGGAAGAATAAAACGAAGCGCTACGATCTTTTGCTTATAAGTGGATTGAATGGAAGAAGCAAAGAGCAGAAACTAAAAAGCCGTTGAACCCTAAAACTATTGAAAAAACAATGCTGAGGCTTGAAAATCATTTATTCCCTCGTTTTGAAGGGGTAAGGCTTGCAGATATTACCTTAAAAAATGTTGTTCATGCTTTAGATGAGTCCTATAAGAAAACCCCAGATACTATTTATAGAATTGCCCGAAATCTTGTAGAAATTATGGATTATGCAGCAATACTTGAGAGAGAGCCCCTTAATCCTTTGCATTCTCTAAAAAAAGTATTCAATCTTCCTAAAGCAGTAAATCAGCCAGCAATTACACCGGCGGAGCTTGTGGAATTTTAGAGGATTTACAACGCTCAAGTAGATCGCCCATTACTAAATTATTAGTAGAATGGCAATTAGTTACAATGCTAAATACCCATTAAAAGCTACCCAAATTAGAGAGGTAGCTTTTTCTTGCAACAGTCCCAAAATGGGATTATGATTCATAACAGCAAGGGGGATAAATGAGAGTAATTTCAACCGCTAAGATCATAGAGTTTTATAGAAAGCACCAAGACGCAGAGCAACCGCTAAAAGCATGGCTTGCGGAGGTTAAAAATGCGGACTGGAAAACACCGCAAGAGATTAAAGCACACTACCGGAGTGCTAGCTTTTTGGCAAATAATCGAATTGTTTTTAATATCAAGGGTAATGATTATCGCATTATTGTGGCTGTCGCTTATCGTTTAGGAGCAATGTATATCAAATTCATTGGTACACATTCAGAATATGACAAAATCAACGCAGAAACCGTAGAAATGCAATAAAAGAGGATAATTCAATGCAAATCAAGCCGATTAAAACAAATGACGACTATTTACAGGCTTTAAAAATCGTAGAGCCTTATTTTGATAAAGCGGAGGAATTAACAGAGCAAGAAGCGGATTTTTTAGATGTTATGATTTCACTTATTGAAAACTACGAAAATAAGCACTATCACATCACACCGCCAGACCCTATCGAGGCAATAAAATTCAGAATGGAGCAAGAAGGATTGGCGGTTAAGGATTTAGAAGGCATTATCGGGAAGCCGAATAGAGTTTATGAGATTTTTAATAAGACGAGACCGCTAACGCTTACCATGATCCGCAGAATTCACGAAAAAATGAATATATCAGCCGATGTTTTAATTCAAGCGATATAGAAATAACGCAAAGCCTTACATTTTTTGAATGTAGGGCTTTTTATGGCTCCAAGAATTAAAGGGGTATACGGCAACACCGCACACTCTTTTTTTATGGTTGATTTTTTGGTTTAGTTATACGCTAATAAATCAAACCACAAGAAACCCTTTTAGTTAAAGGGTTTATCCGATATAAGTCAAACTCGGTAGGGGACCACCTCGAAGTTTTTATACGTTCGCAAAAGTTCAAAAACTTTATAAAATCAATGCTTTATAGCAAATTTAAGTTTTTTAGGGCCTTTAGGTTCGCTTACATTCACGCCCTCGAGTTACCTCAAATGTTACCTCGGATATATTTTAATCAAATGAGGTTACACAACGGGATTTTGATACTTTCTTTAAAAGGCAAAAAACATGAAACTAAGCGAAATTAAAATTAAAATTAAAATTAAAAACGCAAGTAAAATGTCATAAGAAATCATTCAGAGCAAAAAAATAGCGGTATTTAACCGCTATCAGACCGCTGACAAACCCTATACGAGCTGTATAGGGTTACTTAATCTGAGCCGCTCTGCGGCTCTTCCTTTCAGCCCCAGCGGGGCTGGGCTTAATGAACCTAGCACGGCTCGTGCTAGGTTATTGCTCAAATATAACCTTTGTCAGCAATCTGAAATAGCGGTATTTAACCGCTATTTCTATATCTTAAATATTAAAGTGAATTAAAGAAAATCACTAAAATAATCACAGGAATAACAAACTTCACATAGTTAAACCAAATGGTTGTAAATGTTTTGTTTGCGCCTAACTCATCTTTCGCTTCATCTTTTAGAACAAAGCCAACAAAAATTGCGCTTCCTAATGCGGTAAGAATAAATAAGATATTTCCACTAATATAGTCAAAGGCATCAAAAATACTTTTGCCCATAATAGTAACGTCTTTCCAATGATTATCGCCTAATACAGAAGGAATATTTCCTAAAATAAAGATCGTACCTAATGTTAAAGCAATGGCTTTCTTACGTCCCATTTTGGTTTTTTCTTGCAGTGAAGTAATAATCACTTCATAAATCGTGAGTGAAGTCGTTAATGCTGCCACTACTAATAAAGAAAAGAAAATAGTCGCAAAAATGGTCCCCCCCCACATATTTGAGAATACGATAGGCAAACTTTGGAACACAAGTGTTGGACCAGAATTTGGCGGTACACCAAAGCTAAATAACGAAGGGAAAATCATAAAGCCGGCTAATACCGCAATTAAAGTATTCATAATACCTGTGATTGTGGCGGTTTTAACTAAATTTTCATTTTTATCTAAATAGCTAGATAAAGTAATCAACACTCCAAATCCAAGGCTTAATGCAAAGAATACTTGCCCTAATACAAAGACAAATAATTGTGGCGTAATTTTTGAAAAATCGGGCATTAAATAAAATGCAATACCTTCTGCTGCTCCAGGAAGAGTAACATTACGCACAACCATAACGAGCAAGAACACAAAGAGTAGAGGCATGAGGTATTTTACCGAGCGCTCAATACCATCAACAATACCTTTGGCTAGAATGAAGTAATTGACTAAAACAAACAATGCAGTATAGGCAATAATCGTCCATGGTGATTCATGAATATGCGTTTTGAAGAAGTTAGCTGTTGTTTCTACATTAACAGGCGTAGAAAGATCTAACTGCCCAATAATCAAACTTCCAATATAGTTAAGCACCCAGCCACCAAGCACCATGTAATAGGCTAAAATACCAAAAGCACCCAGTAAACCCATATAACCAAGTGTTTTCCAAGCGGCCGGAATTTTCTTACCATTTGCTTTTCCTGCAAAGGCATCAATTGCATTCACTTTCATACGGCGACCAATGACGTTTTCAACTAAAATCATTGGGATACCGATCACAATCATTGCGACACAAAAAAGGAAAACATAAGCGCCCCCACCGTTTTCCCCAACTAAATAAGGAAAACGCCAAGTAGCACCGAAACCGACAGTTGCCCCGGCAACAGTCATGATATAAGCCAAACGGTTAGACCACGATTGGCGTTCTGGTTGATTAGACATTATTTTCTCCGATAAAACTAAATTATATTAGTATATCTAAGCAATAAATAAATTTCTATGCCTAATCAATAAAGAAACTCTTTTCTTTTTATACTTATATGATGTTTTCTGCATATTGTAATGTTGATAGTAAAAAAAGAAGCAGTTATATGCTTCATTTGATTTTTTATTTATCTTTTATTATTTTAATAATGTTATGGCAGAATTTTGCCTCATTATCTGAGTTTTTGTAAAAATTGATTTATGTCAAAAAATAATCAATAGAAATAAGCTATCTGTGCAATTGTCATTATTTGTATTTTTAATTTGTTTTTTGTAAAGATTGTATTTTGATTTTATAAATTCATAAATTTAAGATTTCTTGCCTTGCCTTGCCTTGCCTTGCCTTGCCTGATGTTGAAATAATTTATCTGATGCATAAGTTATTTTGATTGTAAGTATGAAATGTGTTTTTGTAAATTTTGATTATTATTTGTCTGTTTTGATTGTGTTGTTTTCATTTTAATGATTTTTATGGCGCTTTTTTGATAAAAAATTTCATTGTTTTTTCCTATTTGAGTATTAGAATTCCAAGCGGTTTTTTTATACATTTAATTCATATGCTTTGATGGGGTTTAGTGTTATTTGTTGAGGAGTATGAAAGCCATTTTTGTAGCGAATATACCATTTTTTGAGTGAATGGGTATATAGAGCTTTTATTATTAATAGGGACATTAATTTTGTTCAATTTTTTGTTTATAGATTATTTGTTACAAATTCGGAGAACATAATGAATAAGATATTTAAGGTTATTTGGAACCATGCTGCCCAAAGGTTTGATGTGGTATCTGAATTAACCCATTCTAAAGGGAAATCATCATCAAAAACGGATAAGCGAGTAAGTCTAAGTCAGGTTGCGCTTGCTGTTGGTATGTCGGTAGCAGGCGTATCTATTGGAAGCGATGCACAAGCGGCAGTAACAACGACATCACAACTTGTAAACAGTTACTGTCTTGCTAAAGCTGATGGTTCAATATTAAATTGTTCTGGAGAACAACATATCTATCAAACAGGTACTAATGGTGGTACTAAATTTGTTGGATATGCTGATGGCACTAAAGCAGCTTTAGGGGTTGGTGCGCAAGTTAATGACTACTCGGTAGCTGTGGGGAATAATGCTATAGCGACTAATATTTCTACGGCGGTAGGGGAAAACGCAAAAGCAACAGGACAACGCGCAACAGCGTTGGGTAATAATGCTATTGCCCAAGGTTCTCATAGCACTGCAGTTGGTGACTATTCTCAATCCTCTGGAACATACGCTGTAGCGATAGGTAAAGCTACTTCAAGTGGGGAGAACAGCACGGCAATCGGTAGAGATGCAGTAGCTAATGGGACATCAGCCATAGCACTAGGTCGTAACACAACCGCAACAAAAGCAGGCGCAACGTCTGTCGGTAATGAAGCCGATGCGACGGGAGATTTCGCAACTGCATTAGGTCACGAGTCTGCTGCGAGTGGTAATAGCGCATTGGCGTTAGGCTCAAAATCAAGTGCGACCATTGATGGATCAGTGGCGTTAGGTTCTGGTTCTGCAACCAGTGCGCCAGTGAATACACCAAACCACACCATTGTAGGTACAAACGTCACTTTTGCTGGCGGTTCAGCTTATTCAACAGTAAGTGTAGGGAATGCGACAGCAACACGCACTATCACTAATGTTGCTGCAGGACGATTAAGCTCAACCTCTACCGATGCAATTAATGGCTCTCAACTCTACACTATTGCTTCAGCGTTAGAGAATCAAGTTTCAAACACCTATTTCCATACCTATACAGATGCCAATCAAGGAAGAGGCGGTAATGCTCAAACCAACTTAGGGCTTATTACCGATGCAGCAGGCGCAACGGGCTTGAAAAGTGTCACCGCAGGGGTCAATACCACCGCTTCCGGCACAAACTCAATTGCGATTGGTAATACTTCTAATGCAAGTGGAAACGGTGGTATTGCAATTGGTAATGTTTCCAATGCTACCAATTTAAATGCAACTGCTATCGGTAACCAAGCTAATGCAAAAAATGAAAATACTGTTGCTATTGGTTCAAGTGCAACTGCGCTAGCCGCACAAGCTATTGCCATTGGTAAGAATGCAAACGTTTCAAAAAATAGCGCATCAATGGCAATTGCGATTGGTGATAATGCAACGACAAGTGGCGCGAATGCTTTTGCTATTGGTTCAAATGCAACATCGTCAGAAAACCTTGCCTTAGCGATAGGTTCAGAAGCGAATGCAACCAGTGTCGCAGCAAGTGCTTACGGTTATCAAGCCAATGCCAAAGGGCATAGAGCCGTTGCTTTAGGGGCAAGAACTAACTCAAGCGGTAACGCATCAACGGTTTTAGGTTATAACTCTACCGTAACGGGCAACTATTCTAGCTCTATTGGTATGAACAATAACGTAACCGCCAATAACACCTTTGTGATGGGCAATAGTATAACCGCAACAGCCGACAATAATGTGATTTTAGGTAATAGCAGTAGCGAATCATCTAATACTACTATTAACGGAAAACCAACCGCAGTTGGCGATGCCACTGTGGGTAGAATTACCTACACCAGCGCAAATTTTGCCGGCTTAGCGGCGGCAGGTGTGGTTTCTGTGGGCGCACAAGGCGCAGAACGTAGAATTATTAACGTTGCAGCTGGTAATATTTCTGCAACTTCAACTGATGCGATTAACGGTTCACAACTTTACCACGTTGCTGAGAAATTAGACGCCTCTATCGGCAGCCTGACGTTCAAAGCTGAAAAAACCGGCAATGGACAAGTTACAGACGCCAATGGTCAAAAATGGGACACAAACACCAATAGAACCGTTACGATTACAAGTACTCAGTTCTATGGTGAAGGTGCAAATCGCTACACCGGCGCCAACATCGAGGTTTACCGCCAACAAAAAAACACAGGCGATACAGAATTCCATATCCTAATGAAAGAGATCCCGAACTTTAAGGGTGCAGATATGGGCGGTGGCAAAATCACCAATGTTAGCACCGGCACAGCGGATACTGACGCCGTGAACTTGTCGCAACTTAACGCCACCACAACCTACGTTAAATCAGGTAAAAACACAAATGTAACCACAACAAAAAATGCGAACGGTTCAACGAACTATACCGTGAACGCAGAATCGCCATTTGAGTATGTTGCAGAAGATGGTTCAAAATTAGTTTTAATTGATGGCAAACTTTATAAAGCAGATCAATTAAATGCTGACGGCTCATTAAAAGATGGTGCGACACCATACACGGGCAACACAAAAATTTATGCACGTGATAACAATGGCGCGATGCAAGTTGTTAGCAATATCGAAAACGGTAACGTTACAAATGGATCGCACGATGCGGTTACAGGTGATCAGCTTTTCAACTACGTAAACGTAAATGGTAAGGCTGCAACAAATTCATCCGGTAAGGTGAATTTTGTGAATGGCAACGGCACAGAAGTTACACTTGATCCAGCTACGGGCAATATTGCATATAACGTATTAAATACAACGCTAACGACAATTACGAGTGGAAACACAGCTGGTAGCATTAGTATTCCTACGGGAGCTGATGCAAATAAATTTGTTAAAGCAGGCGATCTTGTTACTACTTTAAATAGTATGGGTTGGCGAGTTACTTCAGCTCAAGATGGTGGAATAGTAAGTGGTACACAAACTGAGCAATTAATCAAAGCGGGCGATTTAGTAAAATTAGTTGCTGGCGATAACATTAATATTAAACAAGAAGGTAACAACTTTACTTTCTCTACCACTGCGCCGAAAAATGGTAAAGACGGCGTATCTCCAACTGTAACAATTACAGATAACAAGAATGGTACACATACGATCACTATCACGAATGCAGATGGTACACAAACCACTTCTATTGTTAAAGATGGTGCAACCGGTGAAAAAGGTGCAGACGGTAAGTCAGT
>NZ_ACQL01000073.1 GCF_000175195.1 Actinobacillus minor NM305
AGCCTCCCAATCGGGAGGCTTTCCATTTCAATAATTGAGCTATTATAAAATGCCTTGCTCTAACATTGCAGTTGCCACTTTTTTGAAGCCCGCGATGTTTGCACCATTTACATAGTTCACGAAACCACCTGCTTCTGTACCGTTCTCAACACAGTTTTCGTGGATTGCTGTCATAATACCGAATAAACGTTGATCCACTTCTTCACGCGTCAGTTTTCGTGGATAGCGGTCATAATACCAAATAAACGTTGATCCACTTCTTCACGCGTCCAAGATAAACGCATTGCATTTTGGCTCATCTCTAAACCAGAAGTTGCAACACCACCAGCGTTTGCTGCTTTACCCGGAGCATAAAGAATTTTCGCAGCAATAAACACTTCAACACCTTCAAGCGTTGTTGGCATGTTTGCACCTTCTGCCACACAGATACAGCCGTTTTTCACTAATTCTTTCGCAGCTTCGCCATCTAATTCATTTTGAGTTGCACATGGTAATGCGATATCACACACAACGCCCCAAGGTTTTTGACCTTCGAAGTATTGAATACCTTGCTCTTTCGCATAAACAGATAGACGTTCACGGCGTTCATTTTTAAGTACTAATAACGCTTGTAATTGTGCTTCAGTCATACCTGAATCTGGGAATAACACATAACCGTTTGAGTCTGAAACTGTTAATACTTTCGCACCTTTTTGGATTGCTTTTTCAGCTGCATATTGTGCAACATTACCTGAACCGGAAATCACAACACGTTTACCTTCAAAGCTTTGACCACGAGTTGCTAACATTGCATCTGCAAAATAAACTGCACCGTAACCAGTTGCTTCCGGACGAATTAAGCTACCGCCCCAAGTTAAACCTTTACCGGTTAATACTGAAGCAAATTCGTTACGTAATTTTTTGTATTGACCATACATATAACCAATTTCACGACCGCCCACACCGATATCGCCAGCAGGAACATCTGTGTCAGCACCGATATGACGAGATAATTCGGTCATAAATGCTTGGCAGAAACGCATTACTTCAGCATCTGATTTACCTTTAGGATCAAAATCTGAACCGCCTTTACCACCGCCCATAGGCAATGTTGTTAAAGCGTTTTTAAATACTTGTTCAAATGCTAAGAATTTTAATACGCCTAAATCTACTGTCGGGTGGAAACGGATACCACCTTTATAAGGACCAATCGCAGAGTTCATTTGAACACGATAACCACGGTTTACTTGAACTTGACCTTTATCATCAACCCAAGTGACACGGAAAGAAATTACACGCTCAGGTTCAACAAGACGCTCTAAAAGACCATCTTTAGTATATTGTGGATTTTTAGCTAAGAAAGGTGCTAAAGAACCAAATACTTCTTCTACCGCTTGGTGGAATGGAGCTTGGTTAGGATCACGTTGTTTGATTTTTTGGAACAATGCGTTTAAGTCGCTCATAAGTTACTCCTGTGAAATGTTAATTTTGATTTTTAATTAAGACTGTTGTGTTTAACTTGTTTTGGAGTCTATCAAAACTTTTTTTATCTGAAAAGATAAAATTAGAAAAAATTATTAAAATTTCACTAAAAAATGCTTTAAGTGATTGTTTGTTGAGCGTTTCAAATGGCTTTAATGTCAAAACCCTTCTTTAATAATTAGTTTTACTCACGATTTTATTTCTAACGCATGTTTTTTAATAAAAAAAACTAATGGTAAATACATAAAAAAACGGTAAGATTTTCAAAAAATCTTACCGCTTATTATCGAAAAGTATTTATTCTGATTTAGCTGTATTATCTGATAATGGCTTATCTAATTTAATATCGCTCACTAAACCCTTCTCGTTAAAGTAAACCAAAAGTGTATGTTGAATTGGATCGTTATAACCTTCACGTTTAATAAATACGTAATCCCAACGATTTTGTGCAAACATATCTCTTAATACAGGTGTACCTAATAAATACTGTACTTGCTCTTTATTCATGCCCACTTTAACTTGATCGATTTTATCTTGCTCTAAATAGTTACCTTGTGGCACATCAATACGGTAAACCACTTTTTTGACTGTTGAGCAACCTGTCACACCAAGTGCCAATAACATTACTGCTAAAAGAGATTTCATTTTCATAACTCATGACCTTTGAAGAATACGATTTAATTGGCTAAATCATACCGAATTTGTTTGAAAAATACTAATTATTTATTACGCTCAAGCTGATCCCGAAGATTAGCCGGTAATCCTTTGATAGTTAAAGTGTCATTTAGTTCGTCCCAAATTAAGCGTTCGCCCAATAATTCGGCATTAAAACTAATAGTTACCCCTTTTCCTGAACCAGAATACTTCGTTAAGGTTTTCAGCGCATTACGCATCGGAGGAATCGACTCTTCTAATCCATATTCTTTTTCTTGAGTAAATTGCGAGAAACTACTTTCATTTAGCGTTGGTAAATGATCGGATAAATCTTGTAACGCAATTTCTTCCCCAGCACTCATTTGCCCTTTACAGTATTCAAACGCTTGCTTTTTCACTTCTCGCGCTTGAGGAGCCGATAATTCGCCTTGCTCACAGAAATCGCTTACTGCTTGTAATAAAGTTTGGTTTTGTACTTGAGGATTTAACCCTTCTTCTGCATTTAAGAAATCCATAAAGAAATCGGCGATTTTACGTCCAACACGCCCTTTTACAAAGGTTAAATAACGGTTGGATTGAGCATTAATTTTAAGTTCAGTTAAATTAATACGGCAGGCAATATCATATTGTGTAATATCCAAATACTCTGTACGCTTCACATCAAGCTGTTCGTCCACTAAAACAGAAGCACGGCTATCAATCAATGCAATAAATAAGTAATCTGTCGCTAAAAAATTATAGCGACATAGAATAAAAGTGCCACCACTGACAAAAGGATACTTGACCAATTCACTTGCGAGCATTTTGGCACAAGCATGGCTAAAAGGTAAAAAATCCATCTCTTTCTCTAACAAGCGATTTAACTGTTGAGCAAAAACAGATTCATCTTTAAATACCCCGTATGCTTTCGCTTTTCCCTGATAAGCTTGATGAAGCTGCAACATGAGTTGCTCTGTTTCAGGCCCTATTACCAGCAAATTATCACGCAATACGGTTTCTAATTGAGGGTGTTCGCCTTCAATTTGATGAAGTTGATGTAAAACAATCTCTGTTAAGTTAATGCTCATTTATGCCATCTCTTTATTTTCAAAAAACAGAAAAGATATTATCATTAAACCGACTATTTTTCATTATCAAAAGGAATACATCATGACAAAAATCATTCACACAGAAAACGCTCCGGCTGCTATCGGTCCTTATGTACAAGCGGTTGATTTAGGTAATATGGTTATCACTTCTGGGCAAATTCCGGTTAATCCAAAAACAGGCGAAATTCCAAGTGATATTAAACAACAAGCTCGCCAATCTCTTGAAAACATAAAAGCCATTATCGAACAAGCCGGTTTAACTGTGGGGCATATTGTGAAAACAACGGTTTTTGTTAAAGATCTTAATGATTTTGCAACGGTTAATGCAGAATATGAAGCCTTTTTCCGTGAAAATGCTCACCCATCATTCCCAGCTCGTTCTTGTGTTGAAGTTGCTCGCTTACCGAAAGATGTTGGTATTGAAATCGAAGCGATTGCAGTACGTTCATAAGCGGTTCAATTTTTAGAGAAAATTGCAAATATGACGCATATTTCCCCCCAATGGCACGCGCCAAAACAGATACATGGCTTTACTACGATAAGAACCGGCGGTGTCAGTCTTCCGCCATTTGATAGTTTTAATTTAGGCGATCACGTTAATGATAATCCTCAAAATGTTGCTCAAAATAGAGCATTGCTTGTTGAGCGATTTGAATTACCTCAAGCCCCCTTGTACCTCACGCAAACGCATAGTACTCGGGTTATTGAATTACCTTATAACGGCGAAAATTTAGAAGCAGATGCGGCTTACACAAATCAAGCTAATCAAATTTGTTTAGTGATGACAGCAGATTGCTTACCGGTACTTTTTTATAATAAACAAGGTAATGAAGTGGCGGCCGCCCACGCAGGCTGGCGAGGTTTATGTGATGGTATTCTTGAAGAGACTGTCGCAAAATTTCAATGCCCGGCTTCAGATATTTCGGCTTGGTTAGGCCCTGCGATTGGCGAAAATGCATTTCAAGTTGGCGAAGAAGTGGTCAAGCAATTTTGTGCCGTTGATCCGCAGGCGCAAGAGGCATTCCGACCGGATCCCACTGCAAGCGGTAAATTTTTAGGAAATCTTTACCAAATTGCCAAACAACGCCTCAATAAGCTTGGTATAACGCAGATTACAGGGGGAGAGCATTGCACCTATACAGAGGCTGATAAATTCTTTTCTTATCGCCGAGATAAACAAACCGGTAGAATGGCAACATTAATTTGGTTTGAAGAGTAATTAACTTAAATAGTTTATTTTTTACTCGAGCGTTCTTCTCAAATCTAGACGAGCGCTCATCTTTTCTCTATAATCCAATCTCATTTCTATTTATCCCCCCTTAGCTCAGTCGGTTAGAGCAGGCGACTCATAATCGCTTGGTCACTGGTTCAAGTCCGGTAGGGGGGACCACCTCGAAGTTTTTATACGTT
>NZ_ACQL01000072.1 GCF_000175195.1 Actinobacillus minor NM305
CTTATTAAATAAGAAGCTCCAATAATAAAATTAGTAAGTGAGAATAAAAGTAAATATTCTTTTACTCCTATAGCACCTATAGTTTTTATATTTCCATCTAGGAATAAATTCAATTTACCATCTTTTTGTGAAACAGAAATACTATCAATCTGTTCGTAAAAAACGACTTCTGGATCTGAAAACAATTCTTTATAATGGATAGCCTTATCTGTAAAAATAACACCATCTGTTGCACTACCAAATAAGGTGTTATCAAATAATAACAACAATGTTTCATCCGATGATAAATGCTTACCAATAGAATTCTTAGCATTCTGCACTTTTTTGGCTGGAATTTCTTCAAAACTATCTAAGAAAGAATATATTGTACCTCTATGTTGAAAAGCACCCATTGTGCCAAATTGCTCAACATATTCTTTTAATTGAGGATATTTTTCCAATAGGATCATTATGCTCTCCTTATCTATAAAATTTTTGCAAAGTACTAATTACTGTTTGTGAACATCCTAGCAATTTTTGCCTTAGTTTTGCTTCGGAATAAAACGGAAGAATATTAGCCAGATTTTCATCGGTATATCTTTGCTTATAAGCTTCAAAGGTAACTTTAAGTTCATAGTAAGAGGCTTTATTAATAATTACCTCGTACATTTGGGGATTTTTAATGATTTTATTTAGAATTGAAGGATTATCCATATCGGCTCCATTATATTTTTCAGGGATGTTTACTCTCTTAGTCAAGAGAGTAAAAGGAGTATACTCCTTTAAAAATTTGATTAATTTTGGAGCGATAGGAGCTATAATAAACAAAGAAAAAGCCTCCCAATCGGGAGGCTTTCTATTTCAGTAATTTATCTATTATAAAATACCTTGCTCTAACATTGCAGTTGCCACTTTT
>NZ_ACQL01000071.1 GCF_000175195.1 Actinobacillus minor NM305
CACGTTATTTAAATATTATTGCGGATACGATTTTCTTTGGTCGTCAGAAAAAGATGTTTATTACAGGATAGCGTTTAATTCACTTCGTATGAAAGGCTATAAAATTCAATCAATTACCTGTGATGGCAGGCGAGGTTTATTGAAAGATTTATTAAATACACCGACGCAAATGTGCCATTTTCATATGGTAGCCATTGTGATGAGAG
>NZ_ACQL01000070.1 GCF_000175195.1 Actinobacillus minor NM305
ACTCTCTAAAATGATCAACGTCTAGAAAAAAGATTTTTAGGAAAGATAAAAAATTATCGATGAATTCTTCAGGACAAACATCTGTCTCAACCAAAATTCAAAAAAGCAAAAACCC
>NZ_ACQL01000069.1 GCF_000175195.1 Actinobacillus minor NM305
TGATAAAAATCATTAGGGGATTCATCAGTGCATTGTTATGTTCTGAGCTTTAACCCCAAATAAGCTTGCCATTTGAGATTGCGTAAGCCACACCGTCTCATTATCCAATGAAACCTGTAAGGAAATTTTGCCGTCTGCGGACGTATAAAGTTGAATTTGGTTTTGCATTATTGATCCTGTTGAATTTGAACTTGTAAGAAATCCTTAGCAGTTAAAATTTAACCAATTCTTTTGAGTTGTTGCATTTTTTGCAATAGCTGAATTTTGACGTAAACATAGAACAAAACCGCAACCAAGAAAACAACAAGCGGTGATTTTTTCGATCAAGATCACAAAAATAAAATGTTGGACAAAAAAAGGGGCGTTCACACGCACCCTACAAATACTGGCAAATCGCAAAATCTCATCAAAATCCGACCGCACTTTCTCTTAAATCGGCAAAGCTCTACGTTGTAAAACCTCTTTCATAACCAATGTGGAAGTCAGGCGATAAATGGACGGCAAATTAGACAACCGTTGGTCATACAACTTTTGAAATGCGCCAAGCTCGGTGGTAACAATATGCAAAATGTAATCGTGCTCGCCGAATAGCCGTTGAGCTTGGATAATTTCAGGAATATCTGCTAACGCATTTTCAAAGGCAATAATGCTCTCTTGGCTGCCATCTTTCAGCACCACAAACACAATGGCGGAGAAATTCAGCCCGACTGCTTGCGGATTGATATTTGCTTGATAATCTCGGATGATGCCGTCTTGTTCCAACTGTTTAACACGGCGTTGGCAAGGCGACAGGCTGATCCCAACTTTCTCACAAAGCTCTGTTAAAGAAATTCGCCCATTTTTCTGCAATTCCGCAATAATTTTCTTATCTATTCTATCCATACGCAATTTTCTTCTAAAAATAAGCTAAAGTTTAGCAATCTTCGCAAACACTTTCCAGCCCAAAATCAGTACAATTTTCTGCAATTTCAAACGATTTAAGGAAGATGTATGGACAGCACATTATTTGGATTTTGGACGTTATCGCTTTCATTAACCTGCGTACCGGGTTTAGATTGGGCGTATTTGATTTCTGCAGGTTTGCAAAAACGTGTATTGCCTGCCTTGTGTGGAATGTTGTTGGGCTATTTGCTGGTCATTTTATTGGTTGCCGCAGGATTAGGCGTCGTCATCGCCTCCTATCCGCCGTTATTGCACTTACTGAATTGGATTGGGGCAGCCTATTTAATTTGGATCGGCATACAAATTATTCGCACGCCTGCCACGGTCGCTGAAACAGATCTCTCACAAGATTTAGGGCGAAAATGGCTATTCAAAGGTATCGCCGTGAGTGGGTTAAATCCAAAAGTACTGCTAATGTTTTTAGCCATCGTACCGCAATTCTTAACCCTGCAATCCGATTGGTCAATGGCAAGCCAAACGGTGTTATTGGGCGCACTCCATATTCTCAACTGCTCGCTGATTTACCCCTTTGTCGGCATCGGCGCAGGCATCGCCCTCCACCACCGCCCGACTTTAGCTAAAGGTATCAGCCGTCTTTCCGGCTTTTTGATGATTGTCATTGCGGTGGGAATGTTGGTGGAACAGGGGATTAACTAAACAAGCGGTCGGGTTTTCTGAATTTTTTGCGGATTGCAAAATCTTGTGAAAATCTGACCGCTCTTTTATTTTTTATCTTCCAATAACGTTATATTTTTCTGCTCCAACTTTTCTAAGGACAACATTTGATTTCTTGCGAGTTTTCTCAGCTCAATCATTCGCTCTTTCTGTGCTAAACCTTTTTCAATCAAAATAGCATTATAACTTTCCATATTCGCAAGCACTAAAAGTTCATTTAAGCTGGCATAATCTCTCATATTTCCTTTTACATTTTTGTTTTCGTCTCGCCACTCTTTAGCCGTTTTATTGAACAACGCAACATTTAGCATATCGGCTTCACTGGCATACTTAAAACCTAATTGACTTTCCGTTAAATCATTCAACAAATAGGTTTTAATCGCATCGGTATGAATTTTATAATTAATTTTCGAGATTTCTCTGTGTAAATTCCAAGTTAAGGATAGTTTTGATGTTTCAGCTTCTTTTAACCTTTGATAATCTTTAATAATGTAGAGTTCAAATTCTGCGGATATCCAAGATGCAAACTTAAACGCAATATCTTTATGGGCAAATGTTCCACCACCTCTTCCTAGTTTCACAAATATCCCTTTTGCATTTGTGCTATTTGACCATCTTTGTGGAGAGAGTGTAAAAGCATTGCTCCCTGCTTCTTTTAAAAACCCCTCGAATTCGATGGGGTTAAATTCCGGATTATTTAATTGCTCCCATATCCCCAAATATTCTATTGTGTTATGGTTCCTCATCCAATTTGCTACAACAACATTTGGCTCTATCTTATTTTTATACCTTGCAATATCAGTCAAACTAATATAATCATTCTTAAAATCTTCTGTATAAACTTCGATGCTAAAACCTTTCGCTTCTATTTTCTCTTTTTTTATTTTTGGCATAGTCGTTTCCTTTCGTTAAAAACTCGCATTTTTTGCAACGGTTAAATTTTGACATAATAAACATAGAATAAAACCGCAACCAAGAAAACAACAAGCGGTGATTTTTTCGATCAAGATCACAAAAATAAAATGTTGGACAAAAAAAGGTGCGTTCATACGCACCCTACAAATACTGGCAAATCGTAAAATCTCGCCAAAATTACGGATTAACTTGCCGACCATTATCAATAAAAACCAGCGTTTTCTCAACATCATAGGCATGAATGGCTGAACTAAATACCGCTATTCTCTTAGAAAGCTGTTTTAATTCATCGCTTTGAAAAAATACACTCATCGCCTGACGGTCAGCAAAACCCAAAATCAACGCCCCGTGAAACTGCACTTCCGGCGCATTATCATGTGCCACATTGGGCGAATTCCATTGACTTTGTTGCCACGGATTATATGCTGCGCTACGCAATTCTTTCAATTGCCCCATATTCGCCAAACTTGGGGCTAATTCTTGATTGATAAATTGTTGAAATTCTCGTTCGCTGATATTAGGTCGTTTGCGAATAAAGACCATACTCCGAGCGTTCACAACATCATCACGGTTTGCCACACGATACCATTTGGAATTTTCAGGAGCTGCCGCATACAAAATGGTGCGTTTAAATAAATTCACTTCGTCAGCCTGCGCCAGCTGACTTTGCTTTTCGCCTTGAACAGAAAAATGACCTTTTAAAGTAACATCGGCTACCCCATCAATTTTTCTCTCGGTCGGAATATGGGTTTCCACGCCATCAATGGCTTGCCACAAACCTGTATTGTGTTCTGCAAAATGAATTTGACGATACTCTTTCAAATCCGTATTGGCAGCAATAATTTGAGCGTGCGGTCCTTGCCAACGCTGCATACTATCTTGGCGTGGTTTATCGGCACGCACCCATAATAAAACAGATGATGATAAATTTTTTTCAACCGGCACAGCAGTTTGTACAGGCATTACAGACACCGTTTCAGCCTGGCTATTCATATTTAATGCAAAACCCAACAATAATACGGCTAATTTTGTTATGGTATTTTTATTCATAGAATTTTATCCTTAAAAATAAATGGTTAATTAAGTGTTGATTTGTATTTTCAGACTGCCTGAAACCGATTGAACTCAACTCCGTCCCGTACTCAACCCTGCTTTGCCGTTCTCCCAAAGGGTTTTGAATAACACTTTCCACGGCGAAAGTGTCGGATTTGGCTGTTTGCCATTGCCGATTAACGCCATTTGTGCCATATACCAATCCATTTCTAGCACCGCACCGAGTTTGTTATCCACCGGGGCGAAACCTGTTTTTATGCGGTTGGTCACGATGGTTTGATAGTTGCCTTGTTGAATTTGGTTTGGTAAATCGGGCTGTAAAGCAAAAGGTCGGGCGATGCCGATAAAATCCAAATGTCCGCTTTGCAGTGCCTCATTCATTGCGTTTTCACTACGGAAACCGCCTGTGATAATCAGCGGTACATTGCAGACGGCACGGGCTTTTTCGGCATAATCCAAGAAAAATGCCTCACGCTTTTGCGTGCTGGCTTTGGCGGTTAGCATTTCGGGGCTTTCATAGTTGCCGCCTGAAATCTCAATAAAATCAATGCCTAATTCCGCCATTTTTTGCACTACTTGAATGCTGTCCGTTTCATCAAAACCGCCTTTTTGGAAATCCGCCGAGTTGAGTTTTAAGCCAACCAAAAATTCAGGCAGCACCACCGCACGAATGGCGTGGTAAATTTCCACTAAAAATCGCATACGATTTTCAAGGCTGCCGCCCCATTTATCTTCACGGCGGTTGTGGTGTGGCGATAAAAATTGACTGATTAAATAGCCGTGTGCCGCATGAATTTGCACGCCCGAAAATCCGGCTTTTTCGGCGATTTTTGCGGTGGTGGCAAATTGCTGAATTAAGGTGTCAATTTCGGCTTCGGTTAAGGCTCTTGGCGGATTGATAAAGCCGTCCATTCCCTGCAACGCTACCGCACTTGGTGCAACAGGAGTAGGCGACAACACTTTTGGCGACTGTTTGCCTGCGTGGTTAATCTGCATAATCAGCAACGTATCGTTTTGCGTGCCAGCCTTTGCCCATTGTTGCAAAATCGGCAAACTGCGTTCTTCTGTGAGTACCACATCGTTGATCGAGCCTTTACCGTTTTCGGCGACCATCACATTGCCCGTCACCAATACGCCAGCGCCACCCTTTGCCCAAGTGTCATAAAGTTGCACCAACGGCATTGTCGGTTGGTTTTGTTTGGCAAGCTGTTCTTCCATCGCGGATTTGAAAAAACGGTTTTTGGCAATTTTGCCGTTAGAAAAGATAAAAGGTTGAAATAGCATAAAATTCCTTGTTGAGATTATAAGTTTAAAAATATAAACCTATTTGGGTAAAAAATTACGGCTAAATACCAGCAACTCTAGCAATAGCCGTGTTAGGTAATCATAAAAATTAGCTAGTCGTCCAATGGTTTAATACAACCATCTGCAATAAACGATGCCATCAAACGCTGAAAACGCTCGCCGGCTTGTTGTAGGCTCACGGTGTAATAACGCTCTTTGCCTTGCTGATCAACACGCACCAAACCAGCGTCCAACATAATTTTGAGATGGTGCGACACCGCAGGGCGTGATAAATGCAACCTTTCGGTCAAATCATTGACATTCAAACTGCCGTTTTCAAACAAAATATGCAAAATCATCAAGCGGTTTTCATCGCTTAACACAGTAAAAGTCGGAATGCACTCACGCAAAATATCAACAGTTTTTTGGCTCATTTTTGTTTATAGGTTTAAAAATTTAAACGGATTTTAAGTATTGTAGTGGAGATTGTCAAGCAGTGGGTTTCGGGGGAAATTTTGCAAATGGCAAAAACTTCACAAAATCTCACCGCACTTTATGTAGTTTAATCAGGCTGTTGTCCATTATGGGCTTGCCATTGGCATTCGGTTAATGCCATATCCGTAAAGACTGCCGTGAACGAGGAATTTTCGGGGGAGCAGGCATACACACCAAAGCGAATACGCTCACCGCCTTTGTGTAAATGACAAATCCGCATTTGTTGAAAATGCACACCGTCATACGAACATTCCAAGCAATAATCGCTTTCACGGCGACTTAAACGAAACCACATTGATTTAATATCTGTAGCAATTTCCACCGTAGCCCAATCAGAATAGCCGTGATTGGTTACCACGCTACCAAGATGTTGGAATTGCTCATTTTCATACTCGACCGAAGCTTTCAACCAATTTTCGCTATCTAGATATAACACGATACCGCACTGGTCAAAGCGTTGATGACTGCCTGAAAAATCCGTTTTCACCACAAAACTAAAATAGCGTTCATCGGTTTGCATTTGCAATACAGGTGCATTGTCATTTTGGAAGTGATAATAGGTACGTTGCCACAAATCCGTATGCGGTGCTGTGGTAATCGTAATTTTATTTTCTGATATTTCAAAAGCTTGCGGCTCTCTTGTCCAGACAAGCGATTGGGGATGGAATGTGTGCATTGTTACTCCTGAGTAATGAGACTGTATTATAGTAAAGATTTCATACATATTGAAAAACAAGCGGTAGGATTTTGAGAAAAATTTGCAAATTATTTTTTCAAATCCCTTGACCTTAACCCTAGGTTAAGCTTTAACATGATGTCCATTCAATCTCAATAAAAATAAGGACATCTTATGAAATTACATAAATTCACCCGCTCATTGTTGCTTTTAAGTTTAGGCATAACCGCTTTTGCTCAAGCACAAACACTTTCTATGGAAGTGTGGAAAAGCCCGACTTGTGGCTGTTGTAATGAATGGATCAGCTATATGCAGAAAAACGGTTTTGAGGTTAAAGTCAACGAAACAGGCAATTATGATGCTCATAAGCGCTTTAACATTAAATATGAACATGCTTCTTGCCACACAGCCGTGATTGATGGCTATGTGATTGAAGGACATGTACCTGCTGAGGATATCAAACGTTTACTCGCAGAAAAACCCGATGCAATAGGCTTGTCTGCACCGGGAATGCCAATTGGTTCACCAGGTATGGACGGTGAAGCATACGGCGGACGCAAAGATCCTTATGATGTTGTTTTGATTAAGAAAAACGGTGAAAGTGAAGTGTTTAAATCCTATAACCAATAGGGGGGGTGAAAGAATGAAACGTCGAGATTTTTTACGTTATGGAATTGGAATTAGCTTAGCCAGTAGCTCGCTTTATAGCCTTGCGAATATGATGAACCACGCACAACATGGCAATATGGCGATGATGCATTCAGTACCTACTGGCCTAATGCCAACTGAGGCAATGCCTTCAGGTTTATCGCTTAATGGGATATTGCCAAAACTTGCTAATCAATCGACTCAAGCAGGGCTATTCAAAGCCACTTTAAAAGCAGAGCCAATTAAAATTCGCCTCGCAGACAATAAAGAAACGGAATTTTGGGCTTATAACGGACAACTACCAGGGCCACAAATTGAAGTATTTGAAGGCGACACCGTAGAAATTGAATTTATCAATCACCTACCACAACCCTCAACAGTACATTGGCACGGCTTAGATGTACCAAATGAGGCGGATGGTAACCCGATGGATATGATTGAACCGCAAGGGAAAAAAGTCTATCGCTTTACGCTACCTCAAGGCAGTGCTGGGACATATTGGTACCACCCTCATCCACATGACCATGTTTCCGAACAAGTCTATAAAGGCTTAGCAGGCACTTTCGTTGTTAAAGCGAAAAATGATCCGCTTGCACACCTTCCTGAACAACATTGGGTGATTTCCGATCTGCGTTTAAATGCCGATGGTACCATTCCAGCAAACACGATGTTAGATTGGATGAACGGTCGTGAGGGTGAATTTGTGTTAATCAACGGTCAATATCAGCCCCAGATTCAAGTGAAAACGAATGCACGAATCCGTCTTTGGAATGCCACTAGCGCTCGTTATTTTCGTTTAAACATTCCAGGGGTGAAATGGATTGTGGTGGGTACCGAAGGTGGTTTACTTGAAAAACCTCGCTCGCCTGTTGATGAACTGCAACTGACACCAGCAGAACGTGTTGAAGTGATTATGGTGGGTGAAACGCAAGGAACAGTCAATTTACAAAGCGCTTATTATGATCGCCGTAAGATGATGGTGCAGGAACAGCCTAAAGATCTCACTTTAGCCACAATTCAGGTGAAATCAGAACCTGTTCAGTTACCTGAAAGTTTAAGATCCTTGCCTAACTGGGATGAACCAAAGCAGGTTCGCCAAATTCGCTTTAGTGAAAAAATGATGAACCATACGAATATGCCAATGATGAATCACGGTACACATCACGCTACCACAACACCAACGGACAACCCTATTCCACCAATGATGAATGGGATGTTCTTAATCAACGGTCAAACCTTTGATATGAACCGTATTGATTTTGTTACCAAATTGAATGAAGTGGAGCAGTGGGAAATCTTCAATGAAAGCCATATGGATCACCCATTCCATTTACACGGTACTCAATTTGAAGTAATTCAACATACGTTAAACGGTAAAACCTTTAAGCCAGAAGGCAGAGCGTTAAAAGATGTGGTTAATTTACGCCCTTATGAAAAAGTGATTATTCGCTTTAAGCAAGGACATACCGGGTTGAAAATGTACCATTGCCATATTTTGGAACATGAAAATCTCGGTATGATGGGAATGTTTAAAGTGGAATAGTAGTATCTAACCATAAAAAACAGAGGGATTTTCGTGAAAATTTGTAAATCGCGAAAATCCCACTGCTTATCACTGCCTATTCCAACGGTTTAACAACGCAACAAGTGAAAGCATCACAGGCACTTCAACCAATACACCGACAACGGTGGCTAAAGCGGCGCCTGAATGTAAACCAAATAGCGAAATCGCCACGGCAACGGCTAATTCAAAAAAGTTGCTGGTGCCGATTAAACAAGCTGGGGCGGCAACTTGATGGGGCAGTTTTAACCATTTCGCTAAAAAATGTGCCAAGAAGAAAATACCGTAGGTTTGAACCAAAAGAGGAATGGCGATCAGTAAAATTACTAACGGCTGCGCCAAAATGGTTTGTGCTTGGAAAGCGAATAACAGCACGACGGTGAGCAATAATCCCAAAATGGAAAAAGGCTTTAACCTTTGGCTTAATCGTTGGATTTTTTCAGCGGATTGCCCCAATATATTTCGGGTGATCCAGCCTGCTAGAAGTGGCAACAATACGTATAAAATGGTGCTGTAAAGCAAGGTTTGCCACGGGATTTGAATATCGCTAATCCCTAACAAGAAACCCGCAATCGGTGCAAACGCAAAAATCATAATGATGTCGTTGATGGAAACCTGCACCAAAGTGTAATTCGCATCGCCACGCACTAATTGTGACCAAACAAACACCATTGCCGTGCAAGGCGCAACACCAAGTAAAATCATTCCTGCGATATATTCTGTCGCCGATTGCGCATCAACCCATTCCGCAAAGAAGATACGGAAAAAGAGCCAGCCGACCAACGCCATCGTAAAGGGCTTGACCAGCCAGTTAATAAATAGGGTTAAAGCCAAACCTTTCGGTTTTTTGCCCACATCTTTAATCGCCGACCAGTCAATTTGGATCATCATCGGATAAATCATCAGCCAAATCAGCACCGCAACAGGTAAATTAATGTGTGCGATTTCTAATTTGGCAATCCCTGCGAACAATTCAGGTTGCCATACGCCTAGCCCAACACCAACCATAATGGCTAACGCTACCCACACTGTTAAAAAACGTTCAAAAAATCCCATTATTTTGTCTCCGCAGCAATCACATTCCCATCTTCTTTAATAAAATCCGTTTGCAAAGGACGGGGCGAGATTTGCAAAAAGACTTCCGAAGGGCGACATAAACGCACGCCTTTTTCGGTGACGACAATCGGGCGATTGATTAAAATTGGCTCAGCTAACATAGCGGCGATTAACGCATCATCGCTCAATGTTAAATCATCTAACCCTTTTTCAAGGTAAGGAGGCGCATTGGTTCTGAGTAACTGACGTGGTGCCAATGCCATTTTTGCCAATAATTCACGCAAAACCGTTTCACTCGGTGGCTGTTCTAAATAATGAATAATCGTAGGCTCAATGCCCAAATGACGAATAAGCGCTAATGTATTGCGAGACGTACCGCACTTTGGATTATGATAAATCGTGACTGAACACATAATTTCTCCTTATATAGTTCAAGAGTTATTGAAATAACAGGCGAAAATTTTTTAACAACAGTCAATGGAACAATGCTCACGGCTATTTTTACAACAATTTTGCGTCAAAAATGCGGTTAAATGCAGCATTAACGTTAAATTGGCATAATAGCGAATAAATCTTCCTTCTTGAGTGCTATAAACTAGCTCCGCCTGACTTAAATTTTTTAAATGAAAAGAGAGATTATTCGGGGCAAGATTAAGTTGTTTCGCCAAATCGCCGGCTGTCATTCCTTCAGTTCCCATTGCGGATAAGGTTTGGAAAATCCCTAAACGAATAGGCGAAGAAAGGCTTTCAAATAAAAAACTGGCTTGCTCGGTATTCATAAAAAATCCCTCAATAATAAAACGCAATGATGATACCCCTATTAAAAGTAATATTTCAAGTGTTGTTGAAATATTTATTTTTGAGAAAAGTAAGAGATGGGATTTTCCAACATTTTTGCAGTTCGAAAAATCTTGTGGAAATCCAACCACACTTTACAATACATTTTTCCTACTCATCTCCACATTGCCGATTTAAACGATCCTTTTATTTTCTGCTTATTACGATAAAATAACTCTCTCTGTTACCTGAAAAATAAGCAAACACAAAATAAAAGGTTTTAAAAATGTTTATTCCTGCAACATTTAAACAAGATAATTTGGCGGAAATTGCCACATTTATCCGATCACATTCTTTAGCAACACTTATAACACCCAATGGAGAAGTTGCTCATATCCCTATGATTTTACAGACAAAAGAAAATGGTGAATTAGTTTTGGTTGGGCATTGTTTTAAACGTAACCCCATTGTTTCTGCAATGTCGCAACCGCAGACTTGGCTGGCTATTTTTCAAGAGAATGGGCATTATATCTCGCCGAACTGGTACCCGAATAAAGCAATAACACATAAAGAAGTGCCGACTTGGAATTATCAAGCGGTGCATATTCGTGGAGCAGTACGTCAGTTGGACGATGTTGTCGCAGTATTAACGGCTCAAACTGATTTTTGGGAAAGCTGCTTGCCGAATAACACACCTTGGCAATTAAGCGATGCGCCAGAGGATTATTTGCAAGCCTTATATCAGGCGATTGTCTGTTTTGAAATTAAGGTAGAAAAAACTGAAGCACAGTTTAAACTTAGTCAAAATAAAGATGCCGCAACGAAACAAAGTATTTGCCAAAATTTACGTCAAATTAATAGTCCACAAGCCTGCACAATGGCAGAGTTAATAGAACGCTATACAAATAACGCTTAATAAAATATAGAGCGGTGGAATTTTTTGAAAATTTTGCAATTCGCAAAATCTTGTGAAAATCCCACCGCGCTTTACCCTTTCAACAAAATAAAATGCTCAACTAAACGGATCATCAGCTCTTTTTGTTCAGGCAAGCTTTCTGCCACTAATAAGGCAAGAGCAACCAAAGTGTTATCGTTAATCAATTCATTAACTGGTTTGGCAAGCAAGGCTTGATTTTGGTGCAAATACCATAAAAACAGGAACGATCCCGTGCGTTTATTGCCGTCTGCAAGCGGGTGATTTTTGATGACAAAATACAATAAATGTGCTGCACGGCTGGCAATGTTTGGATAAAACAATTCTCCGCCAAAGCCTTGTTCAATGGTCGCAATCGCTGATGCCAAGCCATCACTTCGCAGCTGCCCAAATAACTCGGTCGCTTCGCCTTTGGCTATTAACTTTTGTTTTAATTGCGAGATGGCAGTCAATACATCTTCAAACACCAGCGGTTTCATTTTAGGCTGTTGCACCGAAATCGCCGCTAAATTTTGCTCATCATACGCCTGCAACAAGCTCCACGTTCTCGCATAGTCCTGCACCACACCGATAACCGCCTTGCCCTCATCACTAATCAAGGCTTGATTGGTCAGCGTTTGACTTAACAACGCCACTGCTTGACTAAACTCCACGCCTTTTTCCTGCAAGCGTTTTTGGTTAATCGCATAACCTTGCACCAAAAATTGTTTCAAGGTTTGAGTTGCCCATTGGCGGAATTGCACACCACGCATTGATTTTACACGGTAACCGACAGAAATAATGACATCGAGATTGTAGTAATCTATTTCACGTCGAACCTCCCTTTCCCCTTCCATTTGAACTGTTGCATTTTTTGCAACGGTTAAATTTCGTTCTAATTCACCTTCATTAAATAGGTTGCGAATATGACGAGAAATTACGGATTTATCCCGATCAAATAGCGTTGCCATTTGATCTAAACTAAGCCACACCGTTTCATTATCCAATGAAACCTGTAAGGAAATTTTGCCGTCTGCGGATGTATAAAGTTGAATTTGGTTTTGCATCATTGAGCCTATAAAACTAATCATTCTCTGTATTTGCCAACTGCCGAGAAAAGCTCGGTAGTTGAATTTGAACTTGTAAGAAATCCTTAGTAGTTAAAATTTAATCAATTATTTTGAGTGGTTGCATTTTTTGCAATAACTTAATTTTGACGTAAACATAAAAGAAAACCGCAATTAAGAAAACAACAAGCGGTGATTTTTTCGATCAAGATCACAAAAATAAAAAGCGGTGTTTTTTTGAATTTTTGCAATTCGCAAAATTTCTCAAAAACCCCACCGCTCTTTTACTTCTTAAACGTTAAACTAAAACTTTCATCAAGCAGCTCATAAAGCAAAGTGTCATCAATTTCTGTTAAATTTAAGCTTATTGGATTTAAATTTTTCGTTCAAGATCGCAAAAATAAAACTTAGTCAAAAAATTCTGTATTTCCTTTGATCTTATCGGCTTTTATTTCTTTTCATTTTCCGTAAAATAAAATCATACATAAAAAGGAAATTAATATGATCACAACAGAACAACTTTCAGAAAATTTACTTACACAAATAAAAAATATCGTTGATGGAAATCAAGCAAAACCAAATGATGTACAACCTATTACACAAAAAAGTGAAATTTTCAATGCACATCTAACGGTAAATTGGAAATTTAAGGGAGAATATTCAGATAGCCGAGTCGCTGGCGGACAACCTTGTGCTTCGCATTTCTCGCACTTAACACACTTTGAACATGAAACGCAAAAATATTTGTACGATGCAGAGCACGAAAAATCACTCCGTCAACATTTTCTTGATAATTTAACCGCACTTCATTGTGAAAGTTTAAAAGAATCTGATGTACCATATCGTTTCCATTCGTTTACACCATTTTCATTGCATGAAACTTGTGGTTCTTGTGGTGGAAAGGGAAAAAACCGCTGTTCTAGTTGCGGTGGAAGCGGACGCCAGACCTGCTCAGGTTGCGGTGGTTCTGGACGAACCTTTTATACTGTAACTACTTATGATAACCGTGGAAATGCAAATGGAACACGTACCGAATCACGAACTTGTCCTAGTTGTAGCGGTGGAAAGGTCACTTGTTCAGGTTGTTCAGGTCGTGGTATGGTACGTTGTTCTCCTTGTGAAGGATGTGGGTATTTTACCATAACACGTGCGATATACGCCGTTGCTGTACCATCATATCGAATTGGCACAAATGCTCGTTTTGCAAAAGATGAATTAGAAACATTATTAAACCGCATGGGAACACAATTCTGTCAAAACAAAATTGCTTTTGATGAGATGAGTTTTACAGAAATAGCAGACGATCAATGCCAATTTGAATATGATGGTGAAAGCTTTTTATTAGAACAAGCGTTCTGTCTAAAAGACAAAACCTATAAGATATATGCATTTTCAAATCCACCCTATCCATTTGTGAAACCTACAATTTTTGATGATTTGTTTTCAGATGAGTTAGCTTTTCTTAAAGAGGCTACATCACCAAAAGGAAATATCAATAAGCGTAAAGCATTTGAATTTTTTGTTCGTTATTCAGGTCAACCAGCTTTGGAACAATCTATGCGCGAAATTGCTAAACATCGTACAGCAACTGCGCAAATTTTAGGCGAAAAACTAGAGCAAGCTTGCCATGGCTACATATCTTCCACAATGGCAGAAGAATTAAGCAGTTACTTGAATAAAATTATGGATAAAGTTTCTCCAACATATTCTTCTGTGATTTGGGGATTATGGGCAATTATTGCGAGTATTTCAGGGGTCATTATTGCCGAAGAACGTTTTGAAATTACTTTTAGTCACTCCCCAATTGGCACTATTATAGGTGTAATTGTAACGTTACTACTTGCTTATGGTGTTGTTTCTATTGTAGTTTGGTTACTAAGTAGCATCGCAGTATTACTGGCTCAACGCAAAATTCCTAAAGAATATCGTCAAAAAATGCGACACAAAGAACCTTTTAAACGTACGTTAAAGATACTTAGTATTGCAACATTGTTCGGTGCTATTTATGGTTATGCAACAACTCAAAATTGGGTTCCCAAATGGAACAGTGTTCCAACAAATTGGATAAAAGCGCAATTACAGCAACAAAAAACATGGTTTTGTCCATTGTCAGAGAAAATTAATTGGCAGATAAGCTATTGTGTCACTCAGCCTGCTGATGCTAAAACAAAAGCAAAGACAACAAAACCGAACTCGAAATAATTATTCCATAGAGAGAATAATATTAGAGCTTTTGCTTTTCCTTAATAATACTATCTCAAATACCGCTTATCACTTGCCTGACAAGCGGTATAATTTTATCCAAAATTCCATTTAATCTAATGCTATTTACAATGGGGAAATGTTTTCCCAGCAAGCTCTCAAAATATTGAGTCCGTACTGCGCTTTTACTTCTTAAACGTTAAACTAAAACTTTCATCAAGCAGCTCATAAAGCAAGGTGCCATCAATTTCTGCTAAATTTAAGCTCAACCAATGCTCTTTATTCATATGATAAGCAGGATAAACACCTTTGATCATTCGTAGAGAACCGATTTCTTCAGGCTTAGCTTTGACGTTCAATACCCAAATTTTTTCTATTGCATTTAAGCCGATTTTATTTGCCTCAATGTTCATCAACACCGCAAACCATTTGCGATGATGACAATGGCGAAACACCGCATAATCAGGGAATTTCGCCCAAGGATATTCAGGCTCAACGCCATAGCGTTGTTGAATGTGAGATGAGAGAATAATGAGGGGCATTGTTTTATCCTTTGGTATTCAGTAATGACGCAACACGCGGCAATGTTGATGTGCGTTTGCACGTTAATGTAATTCAATCCTTTGATTTATAGTCATATTTCAGGTTAAATAAAAGAAAGCGGTGGGATTTGTAAAACATTTTACAATCCCACCGCCCTTTTACTCTTCCCCTTTCAATAATCTGTCAAAATCGCTTTCAAAGTGTTGATCTTGAATGACACGATATTTTTCAAACTCGCTCAAGGCGTGGGCTTTGGCGATTTCGGCGGTAACTTTGCCGGCGTCTTGTAACACGGCTCTGTCGGTGGCGTCTAAAAAGCGGTTGAGCCTGGTTTCCCAATCTTGCATTGTCATCGGAATTTGGCGTAATGCCATATCTTCCGCCATATCCAAATAAGCGGACACCAAGCGTTGTAGTTGAGCCAACTCATTATCAGATAAATAATTTTTCGCCACTACTACATCAAAAGGATAAATTTTGCCCTGTGGTGCATCTTTCCAAGTGGTCAAGCCCATATTCGGCTTGCTGGCGTTTGCTCGTTCCACAATCAATTCTGCGGCGGTATGACCGTGAATGGCCCAATGTAATTTGTTTTGCACCGTGGCAAAAAAGCGTTTGGTCGCTGTAGCGGTGCGGTCGTAATCAATGGAAGTCACATAAATATCGGTGATTTTTTGGTAAAACTTGCGTTCCGACAGGCGAATTTCTCGGATACGGGCAAGTTGTTCTTCAAAATACTTTTTGCCTAAACGAGTGCCGTCATTTTTCAACCGCTCATCGTCCATCGCAAAGCCTTTGATGGTGTAGGTTTGGATAATTTCTGTCGCCCACTTGCGAAATTGCACCGCTCGCTCAGAATTGACTTTATAGCCCACGGCAATAATCGCTGAAAGGTTATAGTGTTTAGTCTGGTAATTTTTACCGTCATCGGCAGTTATTCGAAAATTTCTAATAACTGAATTTTCGTCTAACTCATTATCATCAAATACTTTTTTTAGATGATAATTAATCGTAGGCACTTCAACATCATAAAGCTGCCCCATCATTTTTTGGCTCAACCAGACATTTTCGTCCGCATAAATGGCATTAACTTGGCTCTCGCCTGTGGCGGTCATAAAGGTGAGATATTCCGCCACCGAAGAAACCATTTCCGATTTGGTCATACAAACTCCTTAACTGAAATTCCGTTTAGTCTAATGCCATTTGCCATACTGGCAAAGGGAAAAAGGGCATTTTTTCGATGCTGATCGCAAAATTTCTCAAAAATTCGACCGCTCTTTTACCCATACCGCCGTTTCAAAATCTCCGTTAAGCGGTCAAACACAAACAGCACCCGTGGAGATGTGATGGTTTGATACGGGCGATACAAATACAGTTGCCATTTATCAATCGGCAATTCAGGAAATAACTTCACTAACTCGCCACGCTCAAAATACGGTTTGCAGAACAGTTCGCTGATAAAGCCCACCACGTTGCCACGCAGCACTGCTTTTAGCTCGCACTCGGGGTCGGAGCTGTAAAAAAGCACCTCTCTCGGTAGCAGTTTTTGCTCGTCATTCATCGCTAAATCCCACGCTCGCCCTGTTTCTACGTTGATCGGCAAGGAAAAGGGGAAATTGCGCTGCAAGTCATCTAAATCTTTCGGCGTTCCCAATCGTTCCAGTAATTTCGGCGAAGCGACAATCCAATCTTGTAAATCGGCAATTTTACGAATAATAAAATTCGGGTTCGGCTCAGGTCCGATGCGCAAGCCAATATCAATGCGATGTTCCACTGCATCAAACTTGGTCATATCTTCACGCCAATCAATCACCAACTGCGGATAGGGCGCAAGTGCGGTCAGAAGTTCGTCCAGAATTTTGTCATTTTCACGCCAACGGGGAAAGGTAATCCGCACCACACCTGCCATTTCGTCCGTTTGTTGCTTGCCGAGTTTGAACAGATTATCGGTGTCCGCCAGCAGTTGTTTTGCCTTAATCAAAAACTGCTCGCCAAAATTGGTCAGACGAATTTGGCGCGTATTTCGCTTAAACAACTGCTCGCCCAATTCCTGTTCCAGTTCCGCAATCACACGCGTGACTACCGAAGGCGAAACCGCCAACTGCATTGCCGTTTCCCTAAAATTCAGCGTTTCGCTGGCAAGGCAAAAATATTTAATCGCATCGAGTTTGTTCATTTCATTATTCTCATTTTAGCAATAGACAATTCTATTTTTATTGATTGTTATACCACAATTCCAACCCTAAAATACACCCATTCAAACCAATAAGGAACAAAAAATGAAACTCAAAAAACTTACTACTGCATTATTTTTAAGTTCAACCCTATTTTCAGGAGCAATTATGGCAGAGATGACTTCAGCAACCGTGATTGATGTGCCAGCACAGCATATTCAATTAACCCAAGAATGGGACAAAATTTTCCCAAAAAGCGATAAAGTAGAACACCGCAAAGTAACCTTTAAAAACCGCTACGGCATTACCTTGGCAGCGGATTTGTATATGCCGAAAAATGCGCAAGGTAAATTGCCGGCCATTGCGGTGGGCGGTCCATTCGGTGCCGTGAAAGAACAAACATCGGGTTTATATGCACAGACTTTAGCAGAGCGTGGTTTTGTTACCTTGGCGTTTGACGGTTCGTTTACGGGCGAAAGCTCTGGCTTGCCACGCAATATGCCATCACCTGAAATCAATACCGAAGATTTTTCGGCGGCGGTGGATTTTTTAGGTTCGTTAGACAATGTTAATCGTGAAGAAATCGGTATTTTGGGCGTATGCGGTTGGGGCGGATTTGCCTTAAATGCAGCAGTTAGCGACACACGTATTAAAGCCGTTGCAGTCAGCACAATGTACGATATGACACGTGTTACCGCCAAAGGCTATAACGACAGCATTGACGCAGAAGCTCGTTATAAAATGAAACAAGATGTAAATAATGCTCGTTGGCAAGCAGTTAAAAACGATTATGCGGATTTATTACCGGCAAATAATTTACGCCGTGAGCAATTTACCGCCGACACACCGCAATTTGTCAAAGAATATTCGGATTTCTACACCACCAAACGCGGTTTCCACCCTCGTGCGGTAAATTCTAACCCTAATGGTGCTTGGGCAACCACAGGCACATTGGCGTTGATCAATATGCCGATTTTGCAATACGCCGCCGAGATGAAAACGCCTGCGCTCGTGGTTCACGGCGAAAAAGCCCATTCGCGTTATTTCTCGGAAGATGCGTTTAAAGCGTTAGGCAGCAAAGATAAAGAATTGTACATCGTACCGAACGCAACACACGTGGATTTATACGACAACCAAGCAAATAAAATTCCGTTTGATAAATTTGAACAGTTCTTTAAAGCGAAATTGAAATAATTAAAGCGTAAGCGGTGGGATTTTGATAGAAATTTGCAGATAGAAATTTGCAAATGCAAAACCTCGTCAAAATTCCACCGCTCTTTTTCTTATTGTTTGTATTTCAGCAATAGACAATTCTATTTTTATTGATTGTAGTGCAATCAACCTCCCATTACAATACACCCATCAAAACCCAACAGGAGAACAAAATGAAAAAGGTTTTAGTGATTTCAGGACACCCGAATTTATCGCAATCTATCGCCAACCAAACCATTATTGACAGCCTAGCAAGCGGTCTAAATTCGGTGGAAATTCGCCGATTAGATACGCTCTACCCAACCGAACAAATTGATGTTAGCGCCGAGCAGCAAGCTTTGCTCAATGCCGATGTGATTGTGTGGCAATTTCCGTTTTACTGGTATTCAATGCCGGCTTTGATGAAAAAATGGTTGGACGAAGTGTTTTTACACGGTTTTGCTCACGGTTCAACGGCGAAATTAGGCGGTAAAAAATTAGTGATTTCCATCACAACCGGCGCACCCGAAGTGGCTTATCAAGAAGATGCTGTGATGAAACACACAATGGCGCAATTAGTTGCCCCTTTTGAAAGTATTGCGGCGTTATGCCAATTAGATTTACAGAATATCAGCTATTTGAACGGTGTGAGTTATGTGGGGCGTAATGAAGAAAAAATCGCTGAGCAAAAACAAACAGCCCGTAAATATGCCGAGCAACTTATTCAAACCATCAATGAATTAATTGGAGAAAAATAATGTATTTAATTGATATTTCATTAAAAAACTCAACCTTATCCGAAGAAGAACAAGCTAAACAACTTGACGCACATCGTGCGTGGTTTGCCAAATATTTCCAACAAGGCAACTTTTTATTACTCGGTCCTTATTTAGATAAAGAACGTGCCGGTGTGATTATTGCCCAAACAGAAAGCCGTGAACAGTTAGAAAGTATTCTAGCAGAAGATGTTTATTACCCTAATTTAGCCGATTACCAAATCCGTGAATTTAAAGCGGCAATGGTGGCGGAAAATATTCAACAATTTCAAGGAGCATAAAATGAACAATATTGAAAACAAAGTCGTGATTATTACCGGTGCAAGCAGCGGTATTGGTGAAGCCACCGCTTATAAGGGGGGCAACGTAGAGCATCAGGGCAAATGTGATTTGCCCCTACAAATAATTTCGTTATAGGTGTAACACAATGAAAAAATGGGCTTTTTTATTAGGACTAACAATGAGTTTATCAACCCAAGCCGAACCCATTATCCGCATTTTTGAAATGCAAATCCGCCCCGAAAGCGTGGAACAATTCACCGAATTAGGCAAACACAATATTCGTCAATCGGTCAATACCGAGCAAGGTGTGTTGGGAATGTATGTAATGGCCGACAAAACCGACCCCAATAAATTTTATGTCGTAGAAGCCTATGCCGATGAAACCGCCTATCAAGCACATCGTGCTTCGCCCCATTTTCAAGCGTGGCTCAATGGCGCAAAAGAGATGATTATGTCACGCAAAATGATTGAAACCAATCCTGTGGTGTTTGGTTCAAAAGCGGTGTCTGTACCATAAAAGTGAAATTACCCCATAAAAAATAGGAGCAATAAATGATCCACGCATTTCCCCTTAACCAACCGATTTTGGCAGGCAGTCCGATTTTTGAAGAAATTCATCGTATCGTTGAGCAAAATGCGCCAAAACTGGCAGCACTCAACAGCGGTTATCATTCCCCCGAAGAAGTGCGGTCGGTTTTTAGCGAAATATCAGGACAAAAAATTGATGAAAGTGTCGTGATTAGCCTACCTGTGTATTCGGATTTTGGTAGCCATATTCGCTTTGGCAAAGAGATATTTATTAACAGCAATGTGATGTTTACCGATTTGGGCGGTATTACCATTGAAGATAAGGTGCTAATCGGTCCGAAAGCCAGCATTTTGACCGTCAATCACCCGACTAATCCCACACAACGCCGTGGCTTAATTCTCAAACCTGTCCACTTAAAGAAAAACTGCTGGATTGGCGCAAACGCTACGATTTTACCGGGGGTAACCGTTGGCGAAAATGCCATTGTTGCTGCCGGAGCGGTGGTCAGCAAAGATGTTCCCGATAATGCGATTGTGGCGGGCATTCCTGCCAAAGTCATTCAAATGATTGATTAACAACTTTTAAGGTAACAACCAATGCGAAAAACAGGACTACTCAGCTTATTGCTTTCAATCTTTATGCTCCCAAACGCCGCAGCAGAAAATACCGTTAAATATCGAGGAAATACAATGAATATTACCATTGGGCAATCTACGTTCAGCACAGAATTAGCCGACACAAAAGCCGCCCAAGAATTGACCGCACTTTTGCCTTTAACTCTGGAAATGCAGGATCACTTAAGCAATGAAAAATTTGCCGAATTGCCAAAAGACTTAAGCCGCAACGACCAAGCGGTCGGTCGCATTGAAGCGGGCGATATTATGCTTTGGGGTGGCAATACCTTAGTGGTGTTTTACGAAAGTTTCCAGTCATCCTATCGTTATACCAAATTAGGCAAAATCAAAAATACCGCACAACTCAAAAATGCAGTCGGTGCAGGAAAAGTCACGATGACTTTCTCCCCTTAGCTGAGGAGCTAGAAGGAACAAGCGATCTGAAACAACAAGCGATCGGATTTGAAATAAAATTTACGATGCTTCAAGCGTGGCTTAATGGTGCAAAAGAGATGATTATGTCACGCAAAATGATTGAAACCAATCCTGTAGTGTTTGGTTCAAAAGCGGTGGTTGTGCCGTAGGTATGTAACGTCTTAATCGTTGGTTGCAATGAAAAAAGAGCGGTCGAATTTTAAGAAGTTTTTGCCAATGAAAAAACTCGCTGAAATTTGACCGCGCTTTTTCTAATTTCCTAATACTTCAACACTTCCCCTTCTTTCGGCACCGCAACCTTGCTTAATTGATTTTCTTTCACAAATTTTCGCATTTCATCAGAAGTAACGGCAGCGTGATTGACGGCGTCCATATGTACGGTAATGATGTCAGCGTTCGGGGCGGCTTGGCGAGCTTTGGCAACATCGGCTTTGCCCATAATAATGCTGTCTGAAAAACCTTGTAGTTGAGCGTAGCCTGTATTCATTACAATGACTTCAGGTTTATAGCGGTTGAGTGCAAAATCCACTTCTTCATTCCAAATGGTGTCGCCTACGATATACAGCGTTTTTTCGCCGTCTGCTTGCATCACCACGCCCATTGCCTCGCCTGCTAATTCAGCTAGCTGCGGAATAGCATACATTGGATCCGTGCCGTGTTGTCCGCCTGTTTTGCTTAATTTCACCTTGTTAAATTCGGTATTTTTGCCGACTACACGCACATCTTTAAAACCTTGTGAACGGATAATTCGAGCATCGCCTGCATTTTGTACGAAAATCGGTAAGGTTTTCGGTAACACTTTTTGTGCGTATTCGTCCCAGTGGTCATCGTGGGTGTGGGTAACAATCACGGCATCTACGCCTTCAAGCACTTTTTCTACGGGTTCTTTCATATCAATCAAAGGGTTACGTTTTTGGCTGTTGATAGTGCCTTCAAATCCTGCGTAACTGCCTTTCGGTGCAAGATAAGGATCGACCAAAAACGTACTGCCTGCCATTTCAATTTTAGCGGTGGCGTTACGGATATGTTGATAGCTAATTTCCGCATTAGCCGTGGTTGCAACGGTGGTTGCCATTAAAGCAAAAATAAGAGATTTCAATTTCATTCTGTTTCCTTTTGTAAAAAATAAGATAAATTAAACCGCTTGTTTGCGATGGGGGTATTATGAAACCGATGAGAAATGAAAAACATTGACTTATTATTCAAAAATCGTAAAAATCAGGTCAAATTCATTCCGTGAGCCAAAAAGATGTCTATTCCAACCGTTGCCTTAGTGCTTTATCCCCAATTTAGCCCTTTTCATTTTTCCGTGCCTTATATGGTGTTTTCCGCCGAAATTGACGGCAAGCCACTATTTAACGTGAAAGTGGTCGCAGAAAATCCAACAGTTACCCAATCCAAGCCAGCGATTATTCAGGCAGACGGCGATTTGAGTTTGTTGGAACAAGCGGATTTGGTTGTGATGATCGGTTGGGACAAGTTGGAACAAATGCCGTCTGCCACCTTAACGCAGGCATTGCAGCTAGCGGCACTGCGTGGTGCGACCGTTGTAGGATTGTGTTACGGCGCTTATCCCCTTGCCTATGCAGGTTTGTTGAACGGCAAAAAAGCCACCACGCACTGGCTGGGCGAAGCGGATTTCAGACAGCGTTTTCCGCAAGTGAAATTAGATTGCAGCGCCATTTATATTGAAGATGAAAACATCATCACTTCCGCAGGCACAGCGGCAGGGTTGGATTGTTGCCTAGCGATTGTTCGCCGCCAATATGGGGTAAAAATTGCCAATCAACTGGCACGTTTGTTGGTTATCTCGCCCCATCGGGAAGGCGGGCAGGCACAATTTATTGAACAGCCCATCACTCGCAAAACCGCCAATGAAAACATCAACGAATGGTTAGACATTATGCGAGCCAACCTAAACGCCGATTATTCCATTGACACACTCGCCGAAAAGTTAATGATGAGCCGTAGCACCTTTACCCGCCATTTCCGCAAAGCAACGGGAATGGCATTGACCGAATGGCTGATTGAAGTACGGTTACAAAAAGGACGAGAATTGTTAGAAAGCACCAAGCTCAACATTGACGAAATCGCCCACCAAATCGGCTTTCATTCCGCCACCGCCTTTCGTCAGCATTTTAAAGCGAAACATCACATCAGCCCGAAACAGTGGCAAAAACGGTTTTGGGGTGGTTAAAAAACAAGCGGTGGGATTTTCTTAATTTTTTGCAAATTGTAAAATCTTGTGAAAATCCCACCGCGCTTTTACGGTATTATGTAGTACTTGCACAAACATTAAATGTTTTCGTAGGGGAGAGTTTGCAATGTCATTGTTACCACCTTATTCTGTTCTGGAAAATTCTGGAATTTTCCAGTTTTTGAGGCAAGAAATTAGGCTAATAAATTGCCACTTCGTTTTTTTGAACTAACACATCAAGCACTTTCACCTCAATCATTTTGGCTAATTTCTTAGGCTGTTTGGCTCACATCACTTTCTGCATTTACTTAAATCTTCTAAAGCAACTTCGCCTAATGGTGTTTTGGCAATGCGATTTAGTCTTAACCGCTCCTCCCTCGCCCCCCTTTCAGCACTGTCTCGTCATTGATGTACTTCTCAATTAACTCTGCAAAAGACATTTCCGGTACTGCATTATATTCCCCAGACCCAATTTGACTTTCTATGGATAAGGCCCAACGAGTAGCCTCAGTTTTAGTGGTAAATGTTGCTGACTTTCTTATCCCATTTTTCGATATTTCAGCTCTCCATTTATCCCCACGCTTACGAAATGTTGCCATATCTCCCCCCTTCATTTTGGCGTAATTTGTGGCGTAAATTTGGTGTAATTGGATAATAAACTAAAATAAATGAAAATAAAATAGAATAAATAACAACCTAACAACTGTTTGAATAAATAGTGTATAAATACTTAGTTTGATTTGTAACTTATTGAAAATAAAAGATTTTTAGAAAGAAAAAAGCCTAGTCGTTAAACTAGGCTTTTATTTATTGGTGCTCTGGGCGAGACTCGAACTCGCACATCCTATGGACACTACCCCCTCAAGATAGCGTGTCTACCAATTCCACCACCAGAGCGTAATTTGATACTTATTGAGGAATATCGCTATTCTGTGTTTGTGTTTTTGGTTGTTCTACTTTTTGTTGAACACCACTTAAATCATCAAACTGACTTGTTGGTTTAGCTTGGTGGCTATTTAAGTTACCAATAACTAAACTAATAGCGAAAAATACTGTTGCTAATACGGCTGTTGTTCTAGATAAAAAGTTTGCTGAACCTGCTGAACCAAAAACTGTTCCTGCCGCACCTGCCCCAAATGATGCTCCCGCATCTGCACCTTTGCCTTGTTGAATTAGAATAAATCCAATTAAAGCAATGGCGACTAAAAGATAAACAATAGTTAGAATATTTAACATTAAAATCTCTCTAAATTTATACGCAATAACGTGAAGATTTTAAATAAATCTAATGCGATGGGGTAAATATTATAAGATCTCACAAACGATTGCAAATAAATTTTTCTGTATCTATTTGCAATCGCCTTTTTTTTCAACACTTTACGTTTTTTTCTTAAAATTAGACCGCTTCGTATACGTTGCTGGAGCTGGAATTCTGCTTAGTTGATACAATTTTTGTCTATCGGTATAAAGTAAATCAGGCAAACGAACCAACAAACTCTGCATAAATTGTTGATAGCTTATTTGTTTTTTACTGATATCCGTTAATTGCATTTCCCAGTGTGCTGTCATATCCGGTAATGTTGCCATCTCGGGCAGAGCGTGGATAAGAATTCTTCCTGCTTCGGTACTGTGAATATGTCGCCCTTTTTTAACTAAAAAACCTCGCTTAAATAATAGTTCAATAATACCTGCTCGAGTAGCTTCGGTACCTAATCCATCGGTTTCTCGCAAAATCTTTTTGAGCTGTTTATCTTGTACAAAACGCGCAATTCCCGTCATTGCGGAAAGCAAAGTTGCATCCGTAAAATAACGCGGAGGCTGTGTTTTTTTACTGAGTATCTCGCCCCCCTCACAATGTAACTGTTGCCCTTTTTTAACAACAGGTAATAGAGGCTCTAATATCTCATCACTATCCTCTTTCCCGAGCAATGTTTTCCAACCTGCGACAATCAAATTTCGTGCTTGAGCGGTAAATTTTCCCCCTGCAATCTCAAGTTGAATAAACCCTTTTCGATATTCTGCATCAGGACAAAATTGCAATAAATACTGGCGAGCAATCAGTTGATAAATCCGTTTTTCATTTTCGGTAAGATTTACATTGCCTTGTTTTGCTGTTGGGATAATCGCATGGTGTGCTTCCACTTTTTTATCGTTCCAACAACGATTTCGCAAATTAAGATCAACTACTGCCGGTTTTTCGTTATACTCGGTTAAATGATGAGAAATTGCTGCCATTACTTTATATCGCTCAGCATAATGTTCTTCCGGTAAGTAGCGATTATCCGAACGGGGATAAGTGATCAATTTATGTGTTTCATATAATTTTTGGCAAATATCTAGGACGGCTTGAGCCGATAAACCAAAACGCTTTGCGGCATCAATCTGAAGCACCGAAAGCGAATAAGGTAAAGGCGCCGTTTCTGACTCCATTTTATCTTGATAATCTTTCACTTCAGCAGGTTGATTCGTTATGCGCTTAAGCACATTTTCTGCCAATGGACGACTTAATACACGCCCATCTTCATCTTGATAATCCTCACAGGCTTTGCTTGGTTGCCATTGTGCGATGAAACGTTCATTGGTTTCAGGCACGAGAATATGCACCTCAACCTCAAAATAATCTTTGGGGATAAAGTTCTCAATTTCTAAATCTCGGCGAACGATTAGCCCTAAAACGGGCGTTTGAACCCGCCCCACAGATAACACGCCTTTATACCCTGCTTGTCTTCCTTGCAAAGTATAGGCTCTTGTCATATTGATACCATAAAGCCAATCTGCTCTTGCCCGAGCTAAGGCGGAGGTAGCAAGCGGTACAAAATCACGATTATTTTGCAATTTTTCCAACGCTTTTTTAACTGCATTAGGATTAAGATCACTAATTAAACAACGTTGGATCTGATCTCGCTTTTCGGGTGGCACTTGCAAATAGCTGAATACCTCATCAACTAAAAGTTGCCCTTCTCTATCTGGGTCGCCGGCATTGACCAGAATATCCGCTTTTTTTACCAGTTTTTCAACCGCTTGTAGTTGCTTAAGCGTTTCTTTTTTCGGTACGAGTTTCCATTGTTGTGGGACAATCGGCAAATGTTCCATTCGCCACATTTTAAACCGTTCATCATAAACATCTGGCTCGGCTTGTTCTAATAAATGACCAATACACCATGTAACGACATCATGTTCGCCACATTGAATATAGCCATCGCCTCGTGTATGAGGTTTAGGTAACACATCCGCAATGGCTCTCGCCAAGCTCGGTTTTTCAGCAAGAAATAAACGCATAACAAATAAAAAAGAAAGCGGAGAAAGTCCATTCTCCGCCAAAGTTAATCATGATTAGTTAGTGAGACCTTGAGAAGATAAAATCATTTGGCATTGGTAAGGAGCTGCAGGTAGAACCTTCGATTTTGAGGCTGTAGAAGCCCCTGTTTTAGGTTCAAACCATGAGTAAAGCTCATCGCCACAACCATCTCCTACCGGTAAAGCTGCTTGATTCTCACAATTTTCAGCATCTGCTGGACAGGTTAAACGCACGTGAATATGGGAATCATGTCCATACCACGGGCGGATCTTCTGTAACCAAGCACGATCTGAACCTGCTGTATTGCAAAGTTTTACTTTGATTGCCGGGTTTACAAAAATACGATTTACTCTTGGATCGCTCGCCGCTAACTTAATTAAGGTTGTTTGATTTGGCGTCCAAACGCTTTCATCAACTACTTGAGCGTCTCGATCTACCATTAATGTTGCTAAACCGGCTGGATTTTTTGCTGTTTCATCGTCCATCGGTCCGAAACGTAACCAGATATCTGCATCTAAACCGGTTTGATGACTCGCGTGTCCAGAAGAAAAACGACCACCGGCAGGCATTCCCATATCACCAATGAGCATTGGTGGAAGACCGGCATTTTTCGCTTTTTGCCCTAATTGTGTTAAATAGTCTAATAATTGAGGATGTCCGTAATAACGATTTCTCGCAGAGCGAATCACTTGATAACCTTCGCCTTTCAGTGCTAAAGGTTTAGCCCCAATAATACAGCCATTACTATAACCACCGATAGATTGAGGAGATCCACTAATTGGCTGACGGATTTGTTCCCATAATGTTGCTTCTGCTGATAAACTAAAACAAGCTAAGCCTGAAACAAAAAGTGTTTTCAATAATTTCATGATAAGTTTCCAAGTAAAAATAAAAGCAATGGATTATGCTATTTTGACAAAAAATTTATCAAAACGCTACCCATTGCCTCTATGATTACAAAGCTGACAAAGCTAATTTATTTCAACCATTTATTACTTAACGTTCCTGCGACCATTGCACCATTCACGTTAAGTGCCGTTCTTCCCATATCAATCAACGGTTCGATAGAAATCAATAATCCAACTAACTCAATCGGTAAATTAAGGGTGGATAATACGACAATTGCCGCAAAAGTTGCACCGCCACCAACGCCTGCGATACCAAATGAAGAAATTGCAACCACTAAAATGAGCGTGAGAATATAACTGAAACTAAAAGGATCAATACCAACAGTCGGTGCAACCATCACGGCTAACATCGCCGGATAAATACCCGCACAGCCATTTTGTCCTATCGTTGCGCCAAAAGTGGCAGAAAAATTCGCAATAACATTGTCATTACCTAATTTATTGGTTTGAGTTTCAATATTAAGTGGTAGCGTTGCTGCACTTGAACGTGATGTAAACGCAAAACTGAGCGTTGGTAGCACTTTTTTATAGTAATCAAGCGGGTTAATTTTTGCGACAAACAGCAAAATACCGTGAACAACAAACATTAAACCAATCGCTAAGTAAGATGCCACAATAAAGTTACCTAAATTGATAATATCCGCCCATTTGGATGTCGCCGCCATTTTGATCATAAGCGCAAAAACGCCATAAGGTGTTAAGCGGATCACAAAGCGAACTAAGCGCATAATGAGTTTATTAAGCGTATCAACGCCTTGAGCAATACGTTCGCCTAAATCCTTATCTTCTTTGCCTAAACTTAATGCGGCAAACCCTAGAAAACCAGAGAAAATGACAGTGCTGATAATAGAAGTTGGATTTGCGCCGGTTAATTCTAAAAATGGATTTTTAGGAATAAAGGATAATAGCATCGCCGGTACAGATAAATTGCTAACCTGATCGACTCGTCCGGCAACTTTCGCTTGTGCCGCTAGCTCTCTTTCACCAACAACTAAACCTTGTGCGGTTAAATCGAACAAGTAGCTCATCGCTATCCCGATTGCTGCGGCAATTGCGGTGGTAACTAATAATACAGATAAAACGCTGAAGCTGATTTTCCCTAATGAGTTCGCTTCTTTCAGGCGTGTCATTGCCGACAAAATGGACACAAAGACTAACGGCATAACAATCATTTGTAGCAATCGGACATAACCGTTACCCACAAGATTTATCCAATCTAATGTTGGATCGATAACCGTTTTATCATAGACCGTCTGTAATAAAATCCCAAATCCTAAGCCCAATAACAGCCCAATAAAAACGGTCTGCCCCAGTTTCTGGGTTCTTTTATAAAGTACAGATAACAAAAATAGAAATGCAACAAATATGCCTAAATTAACAATGAGCATAAAAACCTCCAATGCTTTTTGTTCATCATAGAATAGATCCTCATTCGAGTGTTAGTCGAATAAGATTGGGTTTATAACCTTTTGTTATAATATTTCCCAACTTAGGTTAGAAATCAAGCGACATTGATCACATTTAAAATAAAAAATATCGTGTAATGGTGTTGCGAGTTTCCAATTTCCACCACAGCTTGGGCAGGTTCTATTCTGTTCTTTCGCTTCATCTGTCCCTAAACGATATAAGTAATAAAATACGGGAATAGATGTTTTTTGTGCTATCTCCTTAGTCAAAGCTCGCCCTCTTATACTTAGCTCGCTATCAACCTCGCTAATTTGTGATACGGCTTGTTGCTCTAATACTAAGCCATTCATTTGTAGCTGATCGCAAGCCTGCCAATCTTCTTGCCATTTTATGAGTTGTTCACTGAGATCATACTCTGTGTGCAATAAACGATAGCTCGGGACAGGTTTAAAATCGCCTGCAGCTCGAAGCGGCGAACAGCTATCTAAATGCGTGGTATAAAGGATTAAAAATGGATGTTTCTCCTCTTGGCTACTTTCATCGGCTTGATAATCTTGCCCGATAATTTCGAATCCGGTAAAAATAACACCAAATTCAACCGCTTGCTGTAAGGCTTCATTGACCATTTCACTATTCCATTTAGGTAACAAACTCTCTTGTTCTGGAAGTGAAAGACGAACTTGGAAATGATCTTGATGATAAGTTACGCCAAACTCTCTGCCAATAATTTGCCCGTTATATCGCCATTGATTAACCACCTGCCCAATCAAGGTAACGGGATCTTCTTCGAAATTCTCAAAATTAAAATAGGCAATCGCTTGATACATTACTGTTCCTGTTGTTTTTCTTTTTGAACCACTGAAGTCGGTTCTTGATGAATGATCACTTCCGACATTGGAAATAGTGTCAGAATTTTATGTTCTAAATTATCAGCAATATCGTGGGCTTCAAGTAGCGTTAAATGATCATCCAGCTCTAAATGAAGCTGAATAAAACGCACTGCACCTGCTCGACGAGTAAGCACATCGTGAATACCTAAAATACAAGGATTTTCACGCGCGATTTGCATAATTTGGGCAATTTCTTCTTGAGGTAGCGCTTGATCTAATAAAGTATTTACCGCCTCCCACAACATCTTTAATGCACTATATGCAATATATAGCGCAATACCTATGGCAAAAACAGCATCAGCATAGATAAATCCAAACCAGTTTAAGATCATTGCCACTAAAATTGCGCCGTTCATCAGAAAATCGGTTTGATAGTGAAGGGAATCTGCTTCAATTGCCGGACTTTGTGTGATTGCAACCACTTTTTTCTGATACCAAATCAATACAGCCGTTAAAGCAATCGAAATCAAACTAACCATAATCCCTAATTCAGAATCAGCAATCAATTCCGGATTGGTTAATTTATAAAAACCTTGTAAGAGTAGGAAAGCAGCAGAGCCACTAATAAACGCACTTTGCGCTACCGCAGCTAGCGATTCTGCTTTACCGTGCCCAAAAGCGTGACGCTCATCTGCCGGTTGTAAGGCGAATCGTAAGACGAAGACATTAACAATAGACGCAAATAAATCTACTACCGAATCAGTCATTGCGGCGAGAATTGAGATAGATCCTGTTTGCCACCAAGCAAAGGCTTTAATTAAAATTAAGGAACAAGCAACAACAATGGCTAAATTTGCTGCTCGTTTAACCAGTTTCTTATATTGTTCTTCCATTTGTTTACTATACTTTTTGATTATTCGTTCTGAAAATAAAAAAGTGGGCTTTACACCCACTTTAACTGATTTTTTTGATTAGAAATCAAGTAATTCTTTCTCTTTTGCTGCAAGCACTTCATCTACTTTTTTGATGTAGCTATCAGTAATTTTCTGAATTTCATCTTGTGCTTTACGCTCTTCATCTTCACTGATTTCTTTGTCTTTTAATAATGCTTTGATTTGGTCATTCGCATCACGGCGTACATTACGGATTGCAATTTTACCTTGTTCACCTTCGCCTTTTACGATTTTGATCAAATCACGGCGGCGTTCTTCTGTTAATGGTGGAAGTGGAACACGAATTGTTGCACCGGCAGAAGATGGGTTTAAGCCTAAATCTGACGTTAAAATCGCTTTTTCTACGGCTGAGATTAAAGAACGGTCAAAAACGTTTACCGCTAATGTACGTGCATCTTCTGCAACCACGTTTGCTACTTGGCGTAATGGTGTTGCAGAACCGTAGTATTCAACTTGAATACCGTCTAATAAACTTGGTTGTGCTCGACCTGTACGAATTTTAGAAATATGACTTTTTAAAGCATCTAAGCTTTTTTCCATACGATCTTGCGTATCTTTTTTGATTTCATTAATCATTGATTTCTTTTCCTTTTCATCAATTAAAATTTGTTAAACATTAAGCAATAATTGTGCCTTCGGTAGTGCCTGTTACTACTTCACGTAACGCACCCGGTTTACCCATATTAAATACACGAATTGGCATTGCGTGGTCACGTGCTAAAGTAAAGGCAGCTAAATCCATAACTTGCAATTCTTTATCAATGACTTCAGCATACGTTAATTGATTATATAATTTAGCATCGGCAAATTTAGCCGGATCTTTGTCATACACGCCATCTACTTTTGTTGCTTTTAAGACAACATCTGCTTCAATTTCGATACCACGTAAGCAAGCCGCTGAATCGGTCGTAAAAAATGGGCTACCTGTTCCTGCTGAGAAAATCACAACACGTTTTTCACGTAACATTTTGATCGCTTCAGACCAGTTATAGGTATCGCAAATTCCGTTTAATTGGAATGCAGACATGAGTTTCGCATTCACATCTGCACGATGCAACGCATCACGCATTGCTAAGCCATTCATTACAGTAGCAAGCATCCCCATATGGTCGCCAACAACACGATTCATTCCTGCTTTAGCTAATTTTGCCCCACGGAATAAGTTACCGCCACCGATAACGACTCCCACTTCAACGCCCATTTCGATTAACTCTTTAATTTCAAGAGCCATACGATCTAAGATTGAAGGGTCGATACCAAAGCCTTCTTCACCTTGTAAAGCTTCGCCACTTAATTTTAATAAAATGCGTTTATAAATAGGGTTGCTCATTTTAATTGCCTCTGTTTGTATGGACTAAACACAAAATTACGTTATTATAGAACAATCTATCTAAACTAGAAATAGAGAAATTTTAATCTATGCAAAATAAGAAACTTTTTGGGATATTTTTCGCACTGGGCTTAGTCCTTTTTGCAAGTTTTTTTATGCTCAAAGGCTCTGGTTTTTTTGAGCATCCTAGCGTACCTGAAGTTATTTTAGGCGCCATTTTAATCATAACTTTAGCAAGTTCTAAGTGGACTTACTACTTGCTATTATTGCCGATTACGTTAGGTTATATGTTCTATACCCCGATCGGCCTTGCTTTTGGTCGTCCGACTTACCAATATATCGCTTCTGTTTTTGCGACCGATATGATGGAAAGTAAAGAATTTCTCCAACAACTTTCCCCTCTCAACATCGTGATTGCTGTTGCGATTCTATTAGCGGTCGTTTTTTATCGAAAAATTACCAATATGCTGGATATTAAACCCTTGAGAAATAAAAGTTTTGTACTCTTTGCGATTCTCTTTGGGTTGTATTACCTTGCACCACTTAAATTCTTTCATGTATTCTATGATGAAAGTATGAAAGTAAAAAAAGAGTTGGATGTTTTAAATCATCTTTCAATTGAGTCAAAATGGGGAGCTTCTACGCTTTCTACCGAGGCAAAATATGATGACTACGTTTTAATCATTGGCGAAAGTGCGAGAAAAGATTATCACCACGCTTATGGTTATCCAGCAGAAAATACGCCATTTATGAGCCACGCTAAAGGCACGCTAATTGACGGGCTCACATCTGGTGGCACAAACACTATCGCCTCATTAAAACTTATGCTAACCAAACCCAATACACAAACATGGGAAGGCAGCTATGAGCTTTCGATGATCGATCTTATCAAATCAGCAGGTATAAAAACGTACTGGATTTCAAATCAAGGTTATTTAGGGCAATTTGATACACCGATTTCATCACTAGCCAATAAGAGCGATGTCAAAATCTTTACAAAGGCCGGCGATTCGCTCAACCAAAATATCAGCGATTTTGAATTGCTACCAAAGTTTGTTCAAACCATTGAACAACCTGCAACACAAAAACGCTTTATTGTCTTACATTTATATGGTTCTCACCCTATTACTTGCGACCGTTTAACCGATTACCCAAAAATGTTTGATGATGAAAAACTGCCGAAAAAATTTTTTAACGTAAACTGTTATGTTTCTTCTATTAAGAAAACCGATGAGGTCATTCAACGTGTTTATGAAGCTTTAGAGAAAAATAAAGCCACGAACGGACGTTCTTTCTCAATGATTTATTTTTCTGATCACGGTTTATCTCATGATATTTCGGAAGATAACATCACTATTCATAACAGTAGTGGCAAAAGTAAATTACATTACGATATCCCGCTGTTTAAAATCTCAAGCGATGATACGCAAAGAAATGAATATCACGTTTTTAAATCAGGTTTAAACTTTACTGATGGCATTGGAAAATGGATTGGGATTGAGAACCCATTATTAAATAAAGACGTTGATTTATTTAGCAACCAACCTGATAAAGATGATTATGGATTGAAAAAAATCATTGAGGAAATCAAAGCACCACTCGATCCAGCAATAAAGATCCCTCAATAATCGCTTTCAATTATACAAACGCCTAAGCTCAAACTTAGGCGTTTGCTTTTTATTATAATTCGTTATATATTTAATTATATAAATTAAATTATTCACTTATGAAAAACTCGTTCTCTTTAATTCTGCTCTTAGTGCTTATCTGTTGCGCCGTTTTATCCCTCTCGTTAGGTCGATTTTATATTGCCCCTAGCGATGTAATGGCAACACTTTTTCATATCGGTGGCAGTGAAATTCAGCATAACATCATTTTTAATCTTCGTCTTCCTCGGGTTATTGCAGCGATTTTAGTTGGCGCAGCTCTAGCTGCCTCTGGCGCTGTCTATCAAGGCGTTTTTCGTAACCCATTGGTGTCGCCCGATTTATTAGGTGTTTCTAGCGGAGCTTGTGTTGGCGCATCATTTGCTATTTTATGTGGCTGGGGAATTTTAGCTACTCAAACTAGCGCTTTTATCGGCGGTATTATTGCGGTAATGATTACGATGACAATCCCGAAACTGATGCAACGCAATGCCAATATTCTGCTCATTCTTTCGGGGATCATTGTTTCCGGTTTTATGATGGCATGTCTTGGTTTGTTGAAATACCTTGCCGATCCGGAAACGCAGTTGGCGGATATTGTTTATTGGCAACTTGGTAGTTTAACCAAAACTGACTATCACAATTTACGCCTTCTTTCGCCGATTATACTCGTTACATTGCTACTCCTTTTTGCGATGCGTTGGCGAATTAATGTTCTTTCTCTAGGTGAAAGGGAAGCAACGCTCGTTGGCGTGAATGTGAAATTTGAACGAAACGTGATGGTAGTAAATGCGACATTATTAACCGCTTCCGCAGTGTGTTTAAGCGGTACGATCGGTTGGATTGGGTTAATTATCCCCCACTTATCTCGCCTTATGATTGGTGATAACAATGTCAAAACGTTGCCAATCTCAATGTTACTCGGTGCCATTTTTCTCCTTGTTGTCGATACCGTTGCGCGTAATTTATATGCGCAAGAAATTCCTCTTGGAATTATTACAGGTTTTCTTGGCGCACCGTGCTTCGCTTGGGCATTGATAAAACAAAAAAGGGTTAGTTAAATGCTAAAGATCGAACAACTTTGTTATAGCCATCAACAAACGCCTTTACTTAACCATATTCATCTTCACTTACAAAAAGGGGAGCTGCTAACGCTATTAGGTGCGAATGGCGCAGGTAAATCAACCTTACTTAACTGTATTTCAGGGTTGCTTCCTTTGCAAAAAGGGCAAATTCTTATTGAAAATCGACCGCTTGCAACCCTTTCTACCAAAGAGATTGCTCAAAAAATTGCTTATGTTTCTCAATCTGCACCACAAACTTACCAATATAGTGTAAGAGACTATGTGGCTCTAGGGCGAGCCGCTTATTTAGGTATGTTTGAAAAACCAAATGAAGCCGATTTTGCACTTGTTGAGCAAGCCTTAGCCACACTTAATATTCAACATCTTGCAGATAAAACCTATATGTTGGCAAGTGGAGGGGAAAAACAGTTAATCAACATTGCCAAAGTTTTAGTACAACAACCACAGATCATTTTGTTTGATGAGCCAACTTCTGCTCTTGATTATGGAAATACACTCAAAACATTGAGTTTAATTCGAACATTGGCTGAACAGCAATTTACGATCATTATGACTACGCATAATCCGGATCATCCACTCCTACTCCACCAGAGTTTACCCCATAGCAAAACCGCCATTTTAGATCGGCAAGGGCATTTAATGGTGGGAAATACGGCGGAAATGATTACCGAGCCTCATTTAAAGCAACTTTATCAAATGGATTTACGGTTGGTTCAGGTATCTGAGCTCGACCGTCATCTTTGTGCAATTCAACATCTTTAACAAAAGGAGCAACAATGCTTTCACAAACGTTTAAACGTAAACTCTCTTTTCTCTGTTTATCTGTTTTTCTTGCTAGCCCTATGGTAAAGGCGAAAGTGATAGAAGATAGCAAAGGTAACCAGATCGATATCCCCCATCAGGTCAATCGTGTTGCGGATTTATGGCACGCCAATAACCAAATTGTCCTTTTACTAGGCGGCGCTAACAAACTTGTAGCAACAACCAATGTCATCAATGCGAACCCTTGGATTAGAGCGGTTTACCCTCGTATAAGCGAAGTGCCGGCACTCACAGACGGCAATAACATTCAACTAGAAGAACTGCTTGCTACCCGCCCAGATGTAGTTCTCCTTTCTAATGCCAAAATGCTGCAAGAAATCGAAAAAGCAGGACTTAAAGGCGTACTGATCGGCTTTCAAGATTTTGAGGGTTTAAAGAAAACCGTACAAATTACAGCGGATGTTTTGGGTGATAATGCGCCGAATGTCGCCAAAACATATATCAGTGAACTAGAAGGCAATATTCAATTTGTTACAGATCGTTTAAAACATGTATCTGAAGCACAAAGACCAACTGTTGCACATATTGCAAGTGCGAAAAATTTACTCAAGATTGATGGTGGAAAATCAATTATTGGTGCGTGGATAAAACTTGCTGGAGGGAAAAATGCCCTCCCAGAGCAAGCAAATTTGGTTGATGTAAGCCTAGAGGAACTGATTAAAGCCAACCCGGATATTATTATTGTCGGTAGTACTGATGCGCATTTAGGTGTAGAGAAAATTCTCAGTGATCCAACTTGGCAAAGTATTAAGGCAGTAAAAGAGAAAAAGGTCTATGTTAACCCTCTCGGCACTTTTGCTTGGGATCGTTATAGCGCGGAAGAAGCATTGCAAATTTTATGGGCTAGCAAACTTTTCCATCCTGAATTATTTAAAGATGTTGATATGGTTAGTAAAACACAAGCTTTCTACCAAAAATATTATCAATACCATTTAACCAATGAGAATGCTCAACAAATCTTACAAGGATTAGAGCCACTTCCTAACAAAAAATAACAAAAAAGTGGGGAAATTCCCCACTTTTGCTTTAAATTTATCGGCATTGCGCTTTAAAGCGTAATAAATGGTCGAGCAACACAATCGCCATCATCGCTTCTGCGATCGGTACGGCACGAATACCCACACAAGGATCATGACGTCCTTTTGTGACTAACTCCACCGCTTCATTATTAAGATTAACACTTTTTCCGGGTACCATAATGCTTGATGTTGGTTTTAATGCAATGTTAGCAATAATCGGCTGCCCAGAGCTAATCCCTCCTAAAATACCGCCGGCGTGATTAGATAAAAACCCGTCTGGTATCATTTCATCTCGGTGCTGGCTGCCTTTTTGTTCAACAACTGCAAAACCATCGCCAATTTCGACCGCTTTCACGGCATTGATAGACATTAAAGCGTGCGCTAAATCTGCATCAAGGCGATCAAAAACCGGCTCACCTAACCCAACGGGAACATTTTCTGCTACCACCGTTAATTTTGCGCCAATAGAGTCCCCTTCTTTTTTCAGATCACGGATAAGCACATCAAATGCCTCAACGGCAACGGGATCTGGGCAAAAGAACGGATTGCTATTAACTTGTTGCCAATCAATTTTATCCACTTCTGCCACAGTTTTCGGATCAATTTTAACTGAACCGATTTGAGAAAGATAACCTCGAACCTCAATATCAAACTGCTCACGCAAATACTTTTTCGCAATCGCTCCTGCTGCTACACGCATTGCTGTTTCACGTGCAGAAGAACGACCGCCACCTCGATAATCACGAATACCGTATTTTTGTTGATAAGTATAATCAGCATGTCCTGGTCTAAATTTATCGTAAATATCGCCGTAATCTTTAGAACGTTGATCGCCATTTTTAATGATGAGTCCGATGCTGGTTCCGGTTGTTTTTCCTTCAAAAACGCCTGAAAGAATTTGTACCTCATCATCTTCACGGCGAGGCGTGGTATAGCGAGATGTTCCCGGTTTACGGCGATCTAAATCCGGTTGAATATCGGCTTCACTTAATGCCATATTCGGAGGAACGCCATCGACAATACATCCTAATGCAATGCCGTGTGACTCACCAAATGTTGTTACTTTAAAGAGTTGTCCAATGCTGTTGCCTGCCATATTTTTTCCTTTTTGTTATTTTGCAAAATTTTCAATCATTTTAACCGCTTGTTGAGGTTCTTTTTCTGATGAATGTAAATGAACATCTAATTGATTCAAGGCAAATTGAATACCATTTTCACGGAAAAGTTGGTTAATACGAGACTGTAAGAAGTTCATCGTTTCAGTACGGTCACCTAACTCCCCGACAAACACTAATAGCTCATGTTCTAAAGCGTTATCGCCAAAACGGAGTAAGTTAATTTCCATTTTCGGTTCCGCTAATACTTTCGGTGCTTCCGAAACAGCTTGTAATAATAACACCTTCATTCGCTCTAAGTCAGTATCGTAACTAACTTTAAACAAAATCTGCAAGCGTGTAATCGTATTATTTAGTGTCCAGTTAATAAAACGATCTGTCACAAAGGCTTGGTTTGGTAACACAACTTCCATATTATCGGAATTCAGTAGTGTGGTAGAACGTAAACGAATTTTGGTAATAATACCGGTGTATTGTCCTACGGTTACCTTATCGCCGACTCGGATAGGTCTTTCAAAGAGTAAAATAGAACCCGACACAAAACTACCAAAAATCTCACGAACCCCGAAACCTAAACCGACTGAAAGTGCCGTGAAGATCCATTGGATTTTAGTCCACGAAATCCCTAAAGCAGAGAATGCCGAAACACTACCAATAGTAATAATAATATAAGTTAATACAGTAATGATCGTCTGTGGCGTACCTTTTGAAAGTCGCATACGAGAAAAGAAGGTCACTTCTAGAATCCCCGCAATGTTTTTCACTAACACATAGGTAACCATCACATAGAGTAACGCTCTCATTAAGTTGAGTAAGGTAACAGAATCAACTTGAGTGCCATCATTACTCTCCCACAGAATCACACCATCTAAATAGTAGGCGACACTCAACAGATCTGACCAAACCACATAAAGTAAAGCAAATAAGACAACCCAACCAATCAGATCCGTTACGCGGAAAATTTGCTGATTGACGACCGATAACTTAATAGATTCTTCTTCTTTTGCATCCTCTTTACTGTTTGATTGAGCATCTGCGGCTTGTTGCTCACGAATTTTTTGCCGTTTTTCCTGTAAACGGCGATAAGCTAATCGGCGTGCCGAAATGCTAACAAAACGATAAGCAAAATAGCGTCCAAATACCCAAAAGAGAATGACAAAGTAGCTATTAAGCAAATGCGTAATTAAATATACCGCAGTATAGTAATACCCTAATAGGATCAACACGATAAGTGAGATTGGCGCAACAATTAAGATTAATCGTAAGAGCTTAAATAAACTAATGTTACGCTTAGAACCATCTTCAGTTTTCGCATTTTGATACTCTTTGATCCCTTTATTTAGCAACGGTCTTACCACAAATAGACACAAGGCTAAAGCAATAATAGACATAACCTGCCCTATGGCATCGTGGGTATAACCAATCGTATCAACCTGTGATGGAATAGACGACACCAACAATAATCCAACAATCCAAATAGATTGTTTAATAATACGTTGGAAGATGCGATTACTTTCTTGTGGCATGCCAAAATGACGATAAGCCAGCCCATTTGGGCGTAATAGTGAAAGTACAGTTGCAAAAAACCACCAATAAAGCGTTAAACGTAATCCCCATCGCCATGCCGAAATAGGATCATGTAGGAAAAGGAACGCCGCTAATGAATATGCGGCAAAAAACATTAACGTACTTGGTAGTGCCAATAAGATCGTCCAAAACATCGCTTCTGGCGTATACCAATGGCTATCATTTTTTAGCGTATTAACTCTACTTGCAATGAATGCCAAGCGGTCTTTTATTGCTTGTTTTTTCCAATTTAGTAAGAAAGAAATAAACAAAAAAGCTATCGTAAATACCAGCATTTGGAGTAAATTTTGATGAACGTTATCAAAACTAATGTACTTTGCCAGTTCACTTATTTCATCAAATGCCAACGATGGAAATGACTGAATCCAGTTCAAATCAAATGGATTATTACTATTTACCCAGAAACTTTGCTGTTGGAGTTTCCGCTGCAATGCGTCACTAATTGCCATGGACTGTTTCTGATTATTCTCAATGTTAATTGAAATATTCAGTTGGCTATTTAATGATTTAATAATCTCATCTAAAAGTTGCTGACGTTCTTTTAGGATCTTATTGAGCGCCTGATGCTCTTCTTCCGTTAAAGGCTCTTCAAGATGTTCTGTGATGTTCTTAATATAGTCATCAATGTTATAAAGCTCATCTCGTTGCTGTGAGTACTCAAAAATATGTACCCTAACATTAGAAATTGAATTCGCTAGATTTTTATTAAAACTCTCTGTGGGTAACGCTTGTTTTTGTTTATTGATCACTTTAGACAAAACCAACGTGCCCTGAAGCGCACTGATCTGTTCATCAATGTTGCGTTGTGTTTGTGTTAAGCCTTCCAACACATTTTTCATTCGCAAATCATCACGAGATAGCGCATTTAATTTTTGAGTCTGCTGAACCAAAAATTGGCTAAGCGATTGATTTTCTTCTAATTCTTCCTTGATAAGATAGTTCTCAATGCTACTTGCTATCGTTTGATTGGCAACTTCTTGTGCCTTTTGCTGTGAATCCTCTAAACGTTTTGTATTTAAGGTTTCTTGTAAAACAGACAGTTGTTTTTGAATGAGTTGCTGTTTTGCAATTGCTTCATTGCGCTTTGCTTCATCTAAAGAAATCAGTTTTTCTGCATTATTGTTTAATAGCGCATTAAAACGATTATTTTCTTCAAGAAACGTTAATTCTGCATTCCATTTATCCAGCAAAGATTGATTAGATTGAGTTGTATTTTTGGCACGATTGATTTCTTGCATACGAGCCAAATTCTCATCTAATAATTTTTGATTATTCTTTAATAAATTACGACTATTTGATAAACGCGTATCTAAATCAGCAAAATTCACTTGCGCAGATTGTAACGCTGCTTCAAGTTCATTTTGTTTTTGTGTTAAAGCTCCCAAAGAAAGCAAGGCATAACTCTTCTCAGAAAGGCTATCGCTTTCCTCTTTATATGCTTTTGTTCTATTCTGAAGAGCAATAACCTCTTGTGGCAACGTTGAAATTTGTTTTTCCAATGCTGCCATATCTTGCTTTTGCTTTTTGGTTTGCTCGACAAAACGCAATGTCGCTTCTAAATTCTGAGCTTGCGAATCCGTTGATGTTGAGTCTAACGTCCCTGTCTTTAATGCACTAATTTGATTACGGATACTCGTTTCCGCTACCTGATTTGGACTTTGATTTGCCCTAACAGGAAGCGAAAACACTACACATAATAAAACAATAAAAAACCGTTTATAAAATTGCATAAATGAATAAATCCACTTTAACGTTTAATATCAAGTTGCTCACTTGACCATTTTACTTCTTCATTCGTTGATTGGTTTTTAATAAAAATATCTAATTGGTTAAAGGCAATATCAATGTTATTTTCTGCAAATAATTGATTGATTCTGCGATTTAACGTATCAATCGTTCTTGTACGATCACTTAATTGCCCAACATAAACACGTAGCTCATGATCTAATGTACTTGCACCAAAACTGAGAAAATACGCTGCCGGCGCTGGGTCTCTGAGTACCGCATCATTTTCCTCGGCGGCTTGTAGCAATAATTTTTTCACAAGATCTAAATCTGAACCATAAGCTACACCGATGCTAATGACCAAACGTGTCATTGAGTTAGTTAAAGCCCAGTTTACAACACGTTCGGTAATGAACGCTTTATTTGGCACAATAACCTCTTTCTTGTCATTATCAATTAATGTTGTCGCTCGAATACGAATTTTAGAAACCGTCCCATTAAAGTTACCAATCGTTACCATGTCACCAACGCGTACGGGACGTTCAAATAAAATGATAATCCCTGAAACAAAGTTTCCAAAAATTTCTTGCATACCAAAACCTAAACCAACGGATAATGCTGTAAATAGCCATTGTAATTTAGACCACGACATACCTAACATAGAGAACGCTAATGATGCTCCTAATACCACTAACAGATAGGTTAATAATGTCGTAATGGTATAAGGTGTTCCTTGAGAAAGTTTTAAGTTAGAAAAAACAAAGGTTTCAAGAAGACCGCTTAAATTTCGAATAAGTACATAGGTAACTACCACTATAATAACCGCAACCAATAGATTGAGTAGAGTGATCGATTCCATAACCACGCCATTTTCGGTTGTGGTACTTTGTTGCCAAAGCGTAACACCTTTTAAATAATAAGCTACCGTAATTAAGTCTGACCAAACCCAATACAATAATGCAAATAATCCAACCCAAAGTACAAAATCTGTGATTTTCAACATTTGATTTTTTACTTCACTGACCGCAATCGCATCTTGTTTGATCTCAAGTGGAATATCATCTTCCGTTGCATTATTTACCGTTTCATTTGCTCGTTTTGCCATTAAGTGTTCACGTTTTTCTTGTAAACGGCGATAAGCCAAACGGCGTGCGGAAACCGTAAACATTCGGTAAAATACATTACGAACAATAATCCATGTTGTTACAGCAAAATAAGTCGAAATCAAATGCTCAATAATGACTAAAGATGTGTAGTAATACCCCATAACAATAAGCCCGATCAAGGCGATAGGGGCTAATAAAAGCACAATTCGTACCAGCGTTAATAAGATATGGCGAGGGCTTTTATCTTGTTCTACGGTATTTTGGTAAGTCGAGATCGCTTTTCTAAAGCCCGGTGCAATGATAAATACGGTAACAACTAAAACCATAATCGTCATTGTTTGACCAATCACATCATATGCTACGCCCATTTCTGAATTCGCAAAGATCGAGGTATTCAATAACAAACCAATGACCCAAACCGAACGTTTTAAAATATGTAAGAACAACATATTGCTCTTTTGAGGCATATCAAAATGACGATAACCAATTCCATTTGGACGTAACATTGCCATCATAAAAGCAAAATAGAGCCAATACCCCGCCATTTTCAAGCCCCAAGGCCAAATCGTTAATGGATTTTGGAAACAGATATAGGTTACCAAGATAAATGCCATTAAGAACATAAAAGTGCTAGGTAAACATAAAATGATCGTCAAGAAAATAGCGTAAGGCGTATTCCATTGGCTATCTGTTGTTATGGCTTTCATGCTGTTACTAATTTGATTTAAACGATGTTTTATCGACTCTTTTTGTCGAAGAATCATTATCGTCATCAGTGTTAATAACGCAATGAGTACCCCAGCCGGCAAGGCATTATCTCGCCAATTCGAGAAATCGAACTGCTTTGCAATATCTTCTAATTGTAATCCGGCAGAAAGAGGGAATTTAGTAAACCAAGCTAAATCAATCGGGCTATTACTTTTAACCCAAAAACTTTGCTGTTGTAATTTCTGTTGTAATTCATCACTGATGGTCTGAACTTGTTTTTGGCTGAGCTCAATGTTAATTGCTAAATTCAATTGATTATTTAAAGACTTAATCAATTCAGACAATGTTTGTGCTCGTGCTTGTAACACCTCAGTAAGCTGATTTTTTTCTTTCTCCGTAAATTGCGTTTTATTGCTACTTTCTAGTTTTGCAATATACGCAGCCGGGTTAGAAACCGTATCTTTGAATTCACTCATATCAAAGACATTGACTCGCAACTCGCTGATTCGGTCAGCTAAACCTTTAATCATTTGATCTTGAGGTAAAAGCTGTTTTTGTTTATTGATGATACGAGATAGCACTAACGTACCTTGTAATGAACTAATCTGTTCATCAATATTACGTTGAGTTTGTTGCAAATTATCTAACATACTTTTAATACGTAGGTTATCGTTCGATAATTCACTCATCTTCGTTGTTTGATTCAGAAGCTCCTGACTCAGTTTCGCATTCCAATCCAATTCTTTTACAATCAATGGATTTTGATCCGAGCTTAAGTTTTGCGCTAAAGATTCTGTCGCTTGAGCGACCTTTTCCTTAGAGTCTTCAACTAACTTCTGATTAATTGCTTGTTGTAAAGCACTTAATTCCGCCTGAAGATTTTGTTGTTCTTGTTTTTTCTCATCTAATTGCGTGTTATAAAGCGTTGAAAGTTCTTCGCTCCCTTTCAACAAATTTTGATTATAAGTATTCTGAATATCTAATAATGCTAACTCTGTCGTAAGTTTATTTTTGTGAGCATCTGTAATGTTTGCATTCGATAATTCACTACTAATCGCTTGTTTACGTGCAGCATTCGCCGTTAATACGGCTTGAGCTTTATCTGGGGCGGCATTTTGGGCTACCAATTTGGCATTAATAACCGATAAATCTGCTTGAACCTGATCTAATTCAGATTGAATCGCACTAGAGGACTGCTGTAACTTCGCTAAAGTTTCTTTCCCTAAACTATCTGCTGAAGGTACTTGTTCATTTTTTAATTTATCAAGATTGGCTTGACTTGTAGATAAGGCTTTCTTGGCATTATTAATCTCATTATTTAAAGCATTATTATCCTCATTTTGTTGGGCAATTTGAGACAATAATGATTGCGTATCTTCCAGATCTTTAATTAATGCTTTTGTTGTATCATTTTGTTCTAGTTTGTTAGCTTCTGTCAGCTGGCTCTGAATTGCCTTTTCCGTTGGCAACTCAGCAGCCGATAAATGGCTTTGCCACAAACAGAGACTGATTACAAAATAACGTAATACTGTTTTGATCATACAAATTCCTAAACCTGTTGTTGAACAAGTGATGATTTTAATTGTTTCCGAGAAATTTTAATGCCGCCTTGCTGAGCATATTCAGTTTTTAAGGCAAAATAGCAAACGGGTTGTTTGAATTTTTCTAAATGTAATCTTGCAAAATTTTGCAATTTTTCGACCGCTTGCATATTAAATGGTTCGATGAAATCCACAAATGCCACAGGGCGCTCACCGAATTCTTTATCCTCCATTGGCACAACAAACACTTGTTTTACCATACCAGATTGAAAAAGCACTTTTTCAACTTCTTCCGGTTGAATATTTTCACCACCAGAGATAAACATATTATCCAACCGCCCTTTCACAACTAATTGCCCTTGGCTATTCCACGCTCCACGATCTTTGGTCTGCAACCAACCATCTTCATTAACAAGCGGTCGGATTTGCCCATTTTTTTGCCAATAACCTAATCCGAGCATTGCACCCTTAACCCAAATTTCATTTTCAACAATTTTAACGGCTCGCCCCTTTAACGGCAGCCCCACATTATCCAAGGCATTCTCTACTGCACAAATTGTAGATGCCATTTCTGTCATACCATAACCGGAAAAACAGCAAATGCCCCGTTGTTGGGCTTGTTCGACTAACTCGGGTGGAATAGCACTGCCACCCAGCAAACATTTTTGGTTTTGTCCAATTAAAGCGCTTGTTTGAGTTAAATAGCGTTGTAATTGTGTTGGTACTAATGAAGCATGGGTAACTAAAGAAAGCATCTCAAAGAAATCCGATTTATCTTCATGAATAAATAAAGAAGCCCCTTTGAATAACCATCGCCAAACGATGCCTTGTCCGGACACATGAAAAAGAGGTAAGCTCAATAACCATGCATGAGCAGACTCAAATTGCATCAACTCGCAAACGCCCTCTGCATTCGCAAGATGATTTTCCACTGAATGAACAATCGCTTTCGGCGAACCGGATGATCCTGATGTAAGAGTAAGGGTCGAAGGTTGCGACCAATCACAGGGTAAAAGTGTACAAGCGGTCTGATTTTCAGAAAATTCTGCAAAATGCTGATCGGTTATCAGAATATCAACCCCATTATCTTCTAAGATATTTTGCTGTTGAGAAGAGGTTAATGCCGGATTTAACATTAAGATCTTTTTACCTTGTGCAATGGTTGCACAGTAGCAAAGCACTCCGATTAACTTACAAGAGCCTCCATAAGCAATCACTTGAGCAGAATGAAAATCAGGTTGAGAGGACAAAAAAGCAGATGCTTGTTGAATAAGATGATGAAACCTTTGCCAACTTAAAGTTTCAGGTAGCCAAGTTAAATATGGGCATTTTCCCTTTCGCCAGACAATAGCCGTATGATGTGGCTGCGTTTTCGCCCAGCACTCACTCATGAATGATGAAAAATTGCCCATTTAGCCTCAAATTAAGAAAAGAATGTTTTTACTTGATCAATAACAGATGATGGCAAACCCATCACTTTCATTACATGAGTAATGATCAAACCTTTGCGTTGTGTATTGTTATTCGTTACAACCCAAAATGGTGAGTGAGGGATTTGTTTTGCTTTTACACTATTACCATGGCTTAATAATGCAGCTTCCTCTCTTGCAAAATATGTACGCTCATTCCCCGTTACGACTGTTGTCGCAGATGAGAAACCTTCTGGATGTGCTTTATATAACGCAGAAAGTAATGCTAAGAATCGAACAACATGCTTTGTTTCATTCACGAACGTTTCTGAAGCCAGAACCATTTCAACTTCATGTTTAGCCTTTTCAATCGGATCTTCTTTTTTATGCTTACCTTTTGGTTTCACTGATTCTTTTAATTCATCAATCGTATTTTGTTGAACCAAAACAAACGGTTGAGGCGATGACGGCAAACGTAATAAACGGCGTAAAATATCAGATGCACTTTCGCCAATTGATTGTGTTCGGCTCGCTATGTAATGATATAATTCCTCATCAACTTCAATGGTTTTCATCTTATCCTCTTAATTTTACTCGATTTTTACTGTTGAAAATAATTCTAGGCATTATAATACAAGTTAAAGATCTTTTTACAGATCAATTTGATCAACACATAAAAATTATTCTTATGGATTCAAACTTACTTTTAAACTATCAATTTCAACCGGCAACAGCTAATCCTCACGCCCAAACGATGGTCTTTCTACATGGTTTATTTGGCGATTTAAATAATTTAGGCATTATTGCTCGTGCATTTGCTGACCAATTTAACATTCTACGCGTTGATTTACGAAATCATGGTGCATCATTTCATCATGATGAAATGAACTACCGTTTAATGGCTGAAGACCTAAAATCTCTTTTAGCATCTCTTAACCTTTCTCAAGTTATTGTTATCGGTCATTCTATGGGAGGGAAAACCGCCATGACGCTTGCGCATATCGCCCCCGATTTAGTCGCAAAATTAGTAGTCATTGATATTGCACCAACCCAAAACCCTACTCATCGCCATAATAATAATTTTGCAGGGCTTTTTGCTATCAAAGCGGCTAAGCCGGCTACACGTCAAGAAGCTAAAAAAGTACTTGAACAATACGTACAAAATGAAGGCGAACAGCAATTTATGCTAAAAGCTTTTGATCCTCAAAAGCCAGATTATTTCCGCTTTAATCTCACAGCAATTAAACAAAATTATGAAAATCTGATGGGATGGCAAGATGTCTTTTTTGATAAACCCACTTTATTTATCAAAGGCGGATTATCCGATTATATTCAATCAAAAGACAGTGCTACCATTTTAGCGCAATTCCCTAAAGCAACCTCATTTGTGGTAGCGAATGCTCAACATTGGGTGCATGCGGAAAAGCCTGAAACTGTCGCTCGAGCCATTCAGAAATTTTTAGATAAGGAATAAAAAATGAATAAAGATACGATTTTCTCTGCCCCTATTGAAAAATTGGGCGATTTTACCTTTGATGAATCCGTGGCAGAGGTCTTCCCTGATATGATTCAACGATCAGTACCCGGCTACTCAAACATTATTACCGCTATTGGTATGCTTGCACAACGTTTCGTAACCGAAAACTCAAACATTTACGATCTTGGCTGCTCTCGTGGCGCAGGTATTCTCTCTATTCGCCGTAACATCAATAGCTCCAATACACGCATTATTGGTATTGATAACTCTCAACCGATGGTTGAACGCTGTAGAACGCATATCAACGCTTATCATTCAGAGGTCCCTGTAGAAATTCTTTGTGATGATATTCGCCATATTGAGATCAAAAATGCCTCTATGGTGGTGCTAAATTTCACACTACAATTTTTACCACGAGCAGATCGCCTTGCGTTATTGCAGAAAATCTACCAAGGATTAAACCCTCATGGCATTCTTGTGCTTTCTGAAAAGTTCACATTTGAAAATGAGACCATGAATGAATTACTCATCGATCTACATCATACTTTCAAGCGTGCGAATGGATACAGCGAATTAGAAGTCAGTCAAAAACGAACAGCATTAGAAAACGTAATGCTAACAGATAGTATTGAAACGCATAAAGAACGCTTAAAAGAGGCTGGATTCCAACAAGTTGAATTATGGTTCCAATGCTTTAATTTTGGTTCTATGATTGCGATTAAATAGCTCATGAAAATGGCTAACAAAACATGATTTTGTTAGCCATTTTGGAGTGAGTTAGAACATACGGCGGCGAGGCTCGCTACTCACTTTTTCGCTATCTGCTCGTTGAGTAACAACAACTTGCTCTCCTTCGTTTATACCAGAAATCACTTCTGTATATTGGCTGTCAGATAACCCGGTTTGGATTTCTTTTTCTTCCACTTGATTATTATTCAGCACTTGAATGGTTGTTTTATTACCTTTCTTTTTCAAAGTTGAAGTTGGTACAACTAAAACATTCTCTCGTTTTGCAATATTCACTTGCCCTTGTACAGTCATTCCGATTCGTAAACGATTATCTGCGTTATCAACTAATGCATTCGCGTAATAATAGATCGCTTCGGTATTTCCCGACTCTTCTGTGTAATTATTATCCGTCAATGTGGTTAAAGCCGGATCAACAGTATCGATCTTACTTTGATAAGTACGATCAGGCTCTGCGAGTGTTGTAAAGCGAATCTCTTGCCCCTCTTGTACCTGAGCAATATCGCCCTCTGAAATCTCCAGTTTTATCAACATCTTCGATAAATCTGCAACCTGCACAATTGTTGGCGATGTTTGATTAGAGTTTACCGTTTGCCCCACAGACACCGGAACCGAGACAATAATCCCATCCATTGGCGAGATAATCTGTGTGTAGTTCAAATTTGTTTTCGCATCATTAACCGATATTTGCGCAGTTTGAATTTGCGATTTCACTTCATCAACAGTTGCTTTTGCTGAAGCTAACGTATTTTTAGCCGTTTCAAGATCGCTTAATGAAGCGCTATCCGATTTATATAGTTTACTTAAACGAGTATAGTTAGATTGCGCAACTTCTAATGCTACTTGCGCTGATTTCAATTTAGCCTGATAAGATGCTAAACTCGCCTCTGCTGTACTCAAACTATTGCTTTGGTTACTCGCATCAATTTCTGCAATTAAATCGCCTTTTTTAACCGCTTGTCCAAGCTTAACATTCAAACTAATGATCTTACCCGAAACTTGTGCACCAACTTCCGTTCTTTGGCTTGCTCTAACTGAACCTGTGGCGAGTACATTTTTATCAATCGTTGTACGTTTTACCGGCTCTGTAATATAGTGAACTTGATTAGCGTCTTCCGTTTTATTGATATAAAAGTAGCCGCCAATACCAGCGCCTAAAGCTAAAATAAGAATAAGGGGTTTTAATTTCAGTTTCATTGTTTATACATCATCTTTAAATTAAGAATAAGCGGTTATATTTGACCGCTTATTTGCAAATTTGTTCATAACGAACGGAATATAACCGAAATGCTAAATAATCCCCATGATGGCACGCAAATAGCTCGCAACGGCTTCATGCTTATGATTCCCAATAATTTCATGCTGTGGGAGCAACGCTTTCAAGCGTGGATCGGCATTTCCCATAATACAGCCTTTTCCCGCTTGACTTAACATTTCAAAGTCGTTCATTCCGTCCCCGAAGACAATACAATCTTTTAAGCTATAACCTCGGCGTTGTGTTAATTCACTTAATGCATTCGCTTTAGAAACATTTTTATTCATCACTTCTAAACATTGTGGCGTAGAATAAACGACATAAACATCATTGCCATAGGTTTCACGAATTTTCTGCTCAAGCGGTTGCAAATCGGCTAAGGTTTTCCCGATAAAAAAGACTTTTTCTGTTTGCTTACCATGATGTTTGCTAAAATCCACAACCTGATAGCTAAATCCGGAATCTTTATGGTATTTTTTGAGCTGCTCTAAATCAATATTGATAAACCATTCATCGCCCTGATAACTATTCACACAAACTTTAGTTGGATCAAAAGGCAAATTCATCAACTCAAAAGCTAACGTTTCAGGTAAATAATGACTAATCACTCGCTCGCCTGACAAGAAATTGGCTCTCGCCCCATTAGAGGTCACTAACATCGCTTCTTTTACATCTACTTTACTAATGATATGTTTTACGTCCGGTAAATTTCTTCCCGTTGCAAAATAAATATCAACCCCTTTTTGAGATAATTTACTGAGCGTTTCTATCGTAAACTGACCAATTTTATGATCACCATTTAATAGTGTTCCATCTAAATCTGAAATAATCGCGCGAAAAGGTACATTCATCTGATTTTCTTCCCTAGTGAAAAATATTGTCGTAAGGCTACCAAATTTCATTTTTCTCCGCAAAGAAAATAGCCGATATTTATAACCAAAATCAAAACAGCACAAATTTCACGCAATTGAAAATAAAGCGTAAAAAACTTCTTTTTGACTAAATCGTTTTCTTTTCTCTGGCTGCAGAGCAAGTCATCAGCTTTTAAAACCACAAAATAAGAAATAAACAAAATATCCATCTAAAACAAAATAAATTTTGCACAAGTAAACGTTTGCGCAAAGTGAAAAATTCTATTGACATTACTCCATTTGAAGTTATGATAATGCCATTACCGAATAACAATGCAAACATAAACACACACACAACACAATGGAAAAACAACTTTCACTCCGATTATCTCTGTTATCGTATTTTTTATGCGAGGACTAAGGTTATCTGAAGAAAGTCTGTTCACTATCCAAACTTTAGCCCGCATATTTCTTGCGGGTTTTTTTATCCGTTAAAAAGAGGATAATAGAACTAATTCTATGAGGAACTGATTATGAACAAAAACAATATCATTATTTTCGATACCACGCTTCGTGATGGCGAACAAGCCCTTAAAGCGAGTTTAACCGTAAAAGAAAAACTACAAATTGCACTTGCGTTAGAACGCTTAGGTGTTGATGTGATGGAAGTGGGTTTCCCTGTTTCTTCTGCCGGTGATTTTGAATCGGTCAAAACCATTGCTCAAAATATTAAAAACAGCCGCGTTTGTGCTTTATCTCGTGCCGTTGATAAAGATATTGATGTTGCAGCTGAAGCATTAAAAGTTGCTGAAGCATTCCGTATTCATACTTTTATTGCAACCTCTGCCTTACACGTGGAAGCTAAGCTAAAACGTTCATTTGACGATGTGGTAGAAATGGCTATCCACGCTGTTAAACGTGCGAGAGGTTATACCGATGATGTGGAATTTTCTTGTGAAGATGCAGGTCGTACCGGTATTGATAATATCTGCCGTATTGTTGAAGCAGCGATTAAAGCAGGCGCAACCACGGTGAACATTCCGGACACTGTAGGTTATTGTTTACCAACTCAATATGGCGGCATTATTGCAGATGTAATGAACCGTGTACCGAATATCGATAAAGCGGTCATTTCGGTTCACTGTCATAATGATTTAGGTATGGCAACTGCAAACTCTCTTACCGCTGTATTAAATGGTGCACGACAAATTGAATGTACCATTAACGGCATTGGTGAACGTGCCGGTAATACCGCATTAGAAGAAGTGGTAATGGCAATTAAGACCCGCCAAGATATGTTCAACGGCTTAGATACTCGTATCAATACCCAGGAAATTCATCGTGTAAGCCAAATGGTCAGCCAACTTTGTAATATGCCAATTCAACCAAATAAAGCGATTGTGGGCGCTAATGCTTTTGCACATTCATCGGGTATTCACCAAGATGGTATGGTAAAAAATAAAAACACCTACGAGATTATGTCGCCTGAAACGATTGGTTTGAAGAAAGAGAAATTAAATCTAACCGCTCGCTCAGGACGTGCTGCGGTACGCAACCATATGGCTGAAATGGGCTACCAAGATAACGATTATGACTTAGACAAACTCTATACCGCTTTCTTAGAATTAGCGGATAAAAAAGGGCAAGTCTTTGACTACGACCTTGAAGCTCTCGCCTTCATTGATATGCAAGCCGGCGATGAAGATCGCTTAAAATTAGATGTGATTACTTCACAGACTATCAGCACCTTACCTGCTTCTGCCTTCGTTCAAGTTGAGCTTGATGGCGTGAAATTAAGTCAGGTATCAAATGGCGGTAATGGCCCGGTAGATGCCGTATTTAATAGTATCTTAAAAATTACCGGCTTAGACTTAAAAATGTCGCACTATAACCTAACCGCTAAGGGCGAAGGTGCTGAAGCATTAGGACAAGTAGATATTGTGGTGGAACACGAAGGTCGTAAATTCCACGGTGTTGGTTTAGCTACCGATATTGTTGAATCATCAGCTCGAGCATTGGTTCACGCCATTAACGCTATTTATCGTGCGCATAAAGTTGCACACCTAAAAGTAAAAAAAGCATAAGAAACGAACAATTAGTTAAATGATTGCTGTATTATTATACTAATATAACAATATGCCTCTTGCATATTTAATCTGTTAAACTATAATAAAAAACGTTAAAGCGACTATAGCTCAGTTGGTTAGAGCACCACCTTGACATGGTGGGGGTCACTGGTTCGAGTCCAGCTAGTCGCACCAATATTCCTTGCGTAACTTAACGCAACCTTTCGCAAAGCCCTTGATACACAACGTTTCAAGGGCTTTTTTGTGTCTTTTAGCTATCGTTTTCCACCGTCTTTTTTCGTATTTAACCGCAAATTTTAGGAACACGTTTAGGAACACGGGTTATAATAGTAAAAATTCCGTGTTCCTAAAAATCCTGAAAGCCTTGATAGATAAGGCTTACAGCATTTTTATTTTTCATGTTCATAAATAATTGTGTTCCTAAGGTCCTAAATTATGGCGAGAATTACCAAACCTTTAACTAATACAGAAGTAGAAAGAGCAAAACCTAAAGATAAGGATTACAGCCTTATGGACGGGCAAGGGCTATTTTTAAGAGTAAAATCCAATGGCTTAAAATCATGGCTATTTAATTACTATAAGCCTTACTCTACCCCTCCTAAACGAACAAATTTAGGCATTGGCACTTATCCAGATTTTGACACAAGCAAGAGGAATAAGAGATGAGTGGAGTGCTTTATTGGCTCAAGGAATCGATCCGCAGATTCATAGAAAAGAGCAAGAGCTTGCTCAACTGCAAAATTTATCAAATACCTTTTACAAGGTGACGGAAAATTGGCGGTTAAAATATCAAACTGAAGTAGAACCGCTAACAATGGAAAAGAATTGGTTAAGGTTAGAAAAGCATTTATTTCCTGTGCTAGGTCATTATCCTGTAACTAAAATCACTCCACCTATATTGATTGAGGCTGTTAAGCCCTTAAATGAAAAAGGCTTTAATGATACGTTGCATCGAATCATAAATTTAGCAAATCAAATTCTGAATTATACGGTAACTGTCGGGGTTAAAGTTTCTTGCTTTCGGGGATCAGCCTAGGTGCGTTAATTTGGTTATTTTATTTTTAAGTTTACATTGATGTTAAATAGGTCTTTTACTTTTCCATCTTCACTTGTCCATGTTACTTTCCCTGTTGCGATTGTACCTAAATCAATAGGTCCATTCTCTTGTTTTTCTAATTTAGCTTGAATAATTGGGCGTTGTACTTCTTGTCGTAATTTTAACATTCTCTCATTGTATCGTTTGTCTTCTTCGGTTAGTTGTGTTTTTCGTTGTTGAATAATGATTTCTATAACAGTAACGCATACAAAGATAAAAAAGATAATACCAGCCGTTACCCATCCTATTTTATTAAATAGTCGCAATGATATATAGAACGACCGCAGGAGAGATAATAATAAACCCAATTTTGATAAAAAATTTAATGTGGTCTAGTAGCATTAGATTTTCTCCTTAAAAATCATATTATCTTAATCTAAGGTATAACAACTTACCGCCAAAATTTCAAGGCTATTTTATTGCTTTTTTAAATTCTTCTATAAAGGTTCTCTCTGCCGTTTGTTCCGCTCGTGTTTTCGCCTAAGTCTACCCCAGCTTTGTTGATAGTCGGCATAGGGATAATCGCATAAAGAAACTAAGCCCGTAAGGGAAGTGAGTAGTCTATGTAACCTGTTAAACCGCAAGTGTAAATGACAGGTTGGTGATGAGCCATGGATTTTTAAGGTTTTGAAGATGGAAAAACCTGAATGTATATTAAAACCGTTTTCTGTTCCCTCCGCCAAATATCAGCTTAGTTACCTGATATACGTTAGCCGAGGTATTGATGGCACATTGCTTGCCGACCCGAAAACAGGCGAGCATTTTGGCACGCCTCGCCGCTTAAATACGATTTACCGTGTTAATATGCAGCAGGCTTATTCGGCAGCACGTTATCAGCGTTATATGGATAATGTGGATAATCGCCCTTATTGGCTTTATTCGGCGGTGGGCGATGCTCGCACTCGTCCGGCTCATCAAGCCTTAAATGGGCGTGTGTATCGTTATGATGATCCGTTTTGGGCAACGTTTTATCCGCCGAACGGCTTTAATTGTCGTTGTACGGTTATTGCTTTAGATGCCCGAACATTAAAACGCCGTGAGTTAGAGGTGGGCGACAGTAGAGAGTTTTTAGTAGAGATTGAACGTCCGAAGGATAAACTCGGCAATACGGAAAAAACCGTTGGCTTTAAATTACCTGATGGCTCTGTGCGAGTGACCGATAAAGGGTTTGATTATAATGTGGGGCGTTTAACCTATCGCCCTAACTTAGATTTGTATCCCGAAAAGGTTGCTCATCAATTTGCGAAGGCGGAAATGAGAGGGGGGGAATTTAAACAAGACTATGTTAAATTTGAGAAGCAATTTTATGACGCTAAGAAAGCATTAGGAATTGAAGGTAAAATTAACGATACTAAAATCTTACATCATATTGAAGGCGTTATTTCCCAAAATTTTAAATTTGCAGCCGGTGTTATTCCTAAGTCAGATGCTAATTTGATGGAGCTAAATACTCGCACAGTATGGTTTTCAGATGAGAGTTTAGTGAAACAGATTAACAGTCGTGAGGGTCAAGACTTTGGGATAGATGATTATGCTTTTTTACCGGATTTATATTTTGATGCGGAGCATATTTTTAGACTAAAATCTAGCGACAACATTTATAAACTCTATCACTTCAAAAAAATTGACGGTGAGTGGTTTATGTCAGTTACGAAGCATCTTATTTCTGAAAATGAATTATTTATGGAATCGTTTAGACGAGCAAACTCGAAAGAAATTCAAAAAATGATGAAGGATAATGAGGTAATTAAATAAAGCCACTAGGCAGGGCTCGAAATCACCTGCACACAGTCCCGAGTCTATTTCACCTCTTCGCTTGCGATCGTCGAGATTCATCGCTTTTCTAGTGGCTAGTAAGAATATAAGCCCTTTTAGTTACGAAATCAATAAAATATGATTGAAATTGAATTAAATAATGCTGAGCGGATTGCCGGTATATTGCAAAAACTATCACAAGCCACTAAAAAGCGCGCACCGTTAATGCGTCGTATTGCAGGTGCAATGGAAGCGGGTGTGTTGCAAAATTTTGAGGTTGGTGGTCGCCCTCCTTGGCAAGGCTTAAAATACCGTGATGGTAATCCTTTGGTGGATACTGAAAATTTAATGAACAGTATCACGAGTGAGTACGATAACGATCAAGCAATGGTCGGTACAAACGAGCCTTATGCTGCTATTCATCAATTTGGTGGTAAGGCTGGACGAAATAAAAAAGTGGATATTCCTGCCCGCCCTTTCCTTCTTTTAACCCCCGAGGAGGAAGATGATATTTTGGAGGATATTCAAGATTATTTTCAAAAAATCATTGATTAAGCATAAAAATCTAAAATAACGCCCTAGAAACACGCTAAGGGCGTTTTATTTTAAGTTGGTGTCATTTTCCGATTGCGATTTTTTAAAATGATTTAAAGCGGTTTTAAAGCGTTTTAAAATGGGTTATGCTATTTATCCTTTCTTGTTTTTCATTTTTATTCCTTTATCTCCCCTGTTGAAGCCACTCGGCTATTTCACCCCCTCTCAATCTCTTATGCTGTAATCCTCAAGAAGAACTTTGAGGACGCTCAATGAAATTAACTCCAATTGCTTGCAGTTTTGAAATTGCTTTAGATGAAGTAAATGGTCGTATCCATCTTACTCCCTATGGGCGTTTCTACCCTGCAGACGGACGAGATGAGCAAGGAGGATGGTATGTAGATGACTCCAATGGCTATTTGCTGGCAGATGAGCTTAATGCTCGCAAAGTTGATGCAATGATTGATTATGAGCATAAGACTTTACGAGCACAAGAATTTGCAGAGCCTAATCCTGCTGCGGGCTGGGTTAAGAAAGCTGGCGAGGCAGAGGCGGCAACAATTCGAGTAAAAGGCGAGGCATTGAAAGAAAATCGACAGTTAGTGGAGCTTACCGCCGCAGAAAAATGGAATGGTGTACTACCAACCACAATAACACCAAAGTGCTTTGCCGTTTGTGAAGGTTCAATTATATGTCTCAATATATGATCATAGGAATAAATACAATGTTTGTTTTAGGTATTGCAGTTGCTTTTGCTGCCTAAGCGTTCTTACGTCAATATAAATTGATTGAACGCAACAAAAGTGAATAATTAACAAAATCAGACCGCTCTTTATGGGCGGTTTTATTTTATGGAGAAACCAAATGAAACAACTTATCCAACAAATCGAACAATGGACGGAAGACAGCAACCTAATTAAAGGTTCAACGTCCCATATTGTTACTTATGGTCACGATTGTGACTACCAAACTTGGAAAAGTCTAAGAGAATGGAGCCACAAACACACCTCCAAAACACCTGCTAAAAATTTTAGATGTAACTAAATTTTATAAGAGTTAATTAGAGTTCGATTTTATACAAACGGTTTGAAAATACTAGATTTTTTAGACTTATTTAGATTTACTTAGAGTTAATTAGATGACTTAATGGAGGCGTGTCCCGGAGTCGAACCGAGCTACATGGATTTGCAATCCAGTGCATAACCGCTTTGCTAACACGCCATTGAAAAGATAAAATGGAGCGGGAAACGAGGCTTGAACTCGCGACCCCGACCTTGGCAAGGTCGTGCTCTACCAACTGAGCTATTCCCGCATTTGGAGCGTTGCGCTAAACAACGAGGTGCATTTTACGGATTTTAGCCCTGCTGTCAAACGGAAAAATGATTTTTTTTGCTAACCGCCTAAAAAAAATTCATTTTGACTATTTAAATATCATTCCAAGCAGAATAACGTTTATTCTTGACAGATATTATCGATATGATACATTCCCTCCACTTTCTTTCAAAAAAACATAAGGAAATCATATGCAAAAACAACTTAAAAAAGTGCTCTGGGGGCTCAGCGTAGCAACACCTTTATTGCTGTCAAATCCAGCATTAGCAGAAGGTCGTTTAAATATTTATTGCACCGTACAGAACGAAGTGTGTGAAGACGTTGCTCAACGTTTTGCAAAGAAATATGATGTCGAGACTTCTTTTATTCATGCCAGCACAGGAACGATTTTAGGTAAACTCAAAGCTGAAAAAGATAATCCTCAAGCAGATGTTTGGTATGGTGGCACGATTGAACCTCATTTCCAAGCCGCAGATCTCGGCCTTCTTGAACCATTTCGTCCAGCAAATCAAGCAAATATCCTTCCTCAATTTAAAAACCTAACCGCTTCTAAAAAAGGAGAATATACCTCCATTATTTACATGCTCGTTCTTGGCATGGGTATCAATACAGAAAAATTAAAAACATTGGGGTTAGAAATGCCAAAAACTTGGGATGATTTACTTAACTCTAAACTTCAAGGCGAGATCCAAATCCCCGATCCTCGTTCTTCCGGCACAACATTTACTGTTATGGCGACCCTTATTTCACTTTGGGGAGAAGAAAAAGCCTTTGAATACTTAAAAAAATTAGACGCTAACATTTCTCAATATCCCAAAAGCAATCTTGTAACCTCCAACTTAGTGAGAGGCGAAATTGCAGAGAGCATCGGCTTTATTCATGCCTATGCCACAGAAAAAGAAAAAGGAAACCCGATTGAATATGTTCTTCCTGAAGGAAAAGTTGGCTATGCGCTTGGTGGTTCAAGTATCGTCAAAAATGCACGCAATTTAGAAAATGCAAAATTATTTGCTGATTTTGTTTTAACAAAAGAAATTCAAGAGCTAACTTGGCGTGATCATGGTTTATACCAAATGCCGACCGTCATCAATGCGGAGGCCTCTTCAAAATTGCCAAAACCTGAAACACTTAACCTTGTAGAATATGATTTTGAAAAATTTGGCTCAAGTGAAGAAGGTAAACGCCTCATAAACAAATGGGTTGAAGAGGTCAAACTTGCTGATAAATTAACAAAATAGACAAGAACCTTCACGCAAGCGGTTAAATTTTTGCTAGAATTCGCAATATTTTTGGGAAATTTAACCGCTTACATTTTTATCAATTCATGCATCTATTTTCTACTCGTTCCCCGCTTTGGCTTATCTTGCCGGTCATTGCTTTTATTGCATTGCCTACTCAAGCATTGCACTATGGCTTATGGGGCTCAACAAGCCAAGAATGGCTTGCTGCAATGGGATGGCATGAAATCAATCTCAGTTGGGCATGGTTTGGCGGTTTTCTTACTATACCATGGGTAAAGTCGCCTAAAAATCGCCTTTATGCTCTTATTGGCATCACAAGTTTTATTTTACTTTCTGCCACATTTTGTCAAATACGCTTGGGATATGCCGTTCTCTTTCTGTTTTTGTCCCTTTTTATGCTCACGGTTGAAGCCCTAGCCCAATTGCGCGCCATGCAAGGTGAACGCTTTATCATTGGTTCATTGCTCGCCGTTTTTATTCTTTTACTTGTTTTTATTTTATACCCTTCACTGGCGATTTTTAGCCATTTGTTTTATGAAGACGGCACTTATTCTCTGCAATCTGTAAAACAGGTCTTTCTTCAATCGCATTTACTAAATACGATTTGGAACTCACTTCGTGTTTCAGCTTCTGTTGGCTTACTTTCAACATCACTCGGGCTTTGCTTAGCCCTTTACACCACTCGAATTGCAAAGAAAACGCAATTTTTAGGAAAACTCTTTTCAATCTTACCGATTGTTACTCCCCCGTTCGTTGTTGGGCTTGGTGTCGTACTATTGATGGGTAGAACAGGTTATATCACCCAAATTCTTGTCGAGTATTTTGGTGTCAGTAAGAATTGGCTTTACGGCTTTAATGGTATTCTGATTTCGCATACCCTTGCATTAACTCCAATGGCATTTATGGTCATCGAAGGCGCATTAAAATACATTCCTGCTCAATTCGAAGAAGCCAGTTATAGTTTAAAAGGATCAGCACATCAAACGTTCCGGTTTGTACTTTTTCCTCTACTAAAACCAGCATTAGGTAATGCATTTTTAATTACTTTTGTTCAATCCCTAGCTGACTTCAGTACGCCTTTCGTTTTAGGTGGAAATTACGAAGTACTTGCTGGGCAAATCTATTTTTATATCGTTGGCGCACAACCTAACTATGCTGCTGCCAGCACCATGGGATTTATTCTTCTTAGTTTCTCTCTGCTCTGCTTTTTAATTCAATACTGGTGGATCGGAAAACGGGCTTATACAACGGTATCCGGAAAGGGAAATCAAACAAATTATACTCCCCTTGCAAGCGGTCTAAAAAAACTGATCATTTGCATTTTAGTAATTTGGGTTCTATTTAATGCCGTTTTATATGGTTCGATTTTCTTTGGTAGTGTTGTGGTGAATTGGGGTGTTGATCACAGCTTTACCCTCAAACACTATCTTCGTCTATTTGGGCAAGGCATCAATTTTGGCGGTTTCCCTTCACTTATTCATACAGTTACTTTTGCTCTTTGTGCTGCGCCGATTACTGCTATCATCGGTTTATTGATAGCCTACCTTACAGCTCGCAAGCCGTTTAAAGGGAAAAAATATTTTGAGTTCCTTACGCTCCTCTGCTTTGCGGTGCCGGGGACGGTGGCAGGGCTCTCTTATGTGATGGCATTTAATAACGCACCATTTTATTTAACAGGAACAAGTATCATCATTGTTTTATCTATGGTAACTCGTAATATGCCAATCGGTATGCGTTCAGCAATGGCTGGGTTAGCACAGATCGACAAATCTCTCGAGGAAGCTTCTCTCACACTCAAAGGCAGTGCATTTGATACTTTCCGTTTTATCGTGCTACCATTGCTCAAACCCGCTTTATTGTCAGCATTGGTAACGAGCTTCGTGCGCTCAATGACAACAATTAGTGCAATTATTTTCTTGGTTACCCCAAATACCCAAGTTGCGACATCTTATATTTTAAGCAGGGTTGAAGATGGCGATTATGGCTTAGCTGTTGCTTATGGTTCTACACTGATTTTAGTCATGATGGCTGTTATTTTCGGATTTAATAAATTGATCTATCGTAAAGGTTAAAATGAAGAGTGAATTCTTAGTCTTAAAAAATCTCCATAAGTCATTTGGGAAATCTCATATTATTCAGGATTTCAATTTAACCTTAAAGCAAGGTTCTATGACAACCTTACTCGGTCCTTCCGGCTGCGGTAAAACGACTATTTTGCGTTTAATTGCAGGGTTAGAACAACCAACAAGCGGTCAAATTTTTCTCGAAAATCACGAAATCACCTCAACGCCTCCACAAGAGCGTGATATTGGCATTGTGTTTCAATCCTATGCCCTTTTCCCACATTTAACTATTGGCGAAAACGTTGAATATAGCTTAAAAATGCAAGGCATATCTCAAGCAGAACGCAAAGTTCGAGTAAAAGAAGCACTCGAATTAGTCGATTTAAGTGGCTTTGAATCTCGTACTGTTGATCAACTCTCGGGCGGACAACAACAACGAGTCGCTCTCGCACGAGCGCTCATTTTAAAGCCGAAAGTGTTATTGTTTGATGAGCCACTAAGTAATCTCGATGCAAACTTACGCCGTATGATGCGAGAAAAAATTCGAGAACTTCAACTGCAATTGCAAATGACAGCGCTGTACGTTACCCATGATCAGGCTGAAGCATTTGCCGTATCAGATGAAATTGTGGTTATGAAAGAAGGAAAAATCATCCAACAAGGTTCGCCAGCGACACTCTATCGCCACCCTAAAAATGCTTTTATGGCAAAGTTTATGGGTGAGGCAAGCCTTTTTGAAGCCCATAAGGTAGGGGATCAAGTCCAAATTGGGCAGACAATTCTGACACTCCTTCATCATACACCTTGGTCAAATTTTTCAGGAAAATGCCTTCTCGGTATCCGCCCGGAAGCGGTCAAATTAACGCCTCATTTTGCAGAAAACAGCTGCCAAATCCGCCACGCCGTTTATATGGGAAGCCATTGGGAAATTATTGCAGAATGGCAAAATCAGCCTCTTACCATTCATGCAAAGCTAGAAGATTACCAAGATGCTCGCTCACAATATGGGTTGCAATTTAATCCTCAAGGCATTTTTTTATTAGAAGAGTAATCCGCTAAATCGCCCAAATCGGCAAAGCAACTAAATCTTCCGCCAGCCATAATTTCTGTGGATACTGGTTGATAATTACACCATTACCGATTTTGATTTCTTCTTCAGGCAAATTATCTTTCAAAATACCGAAGGCTTTTGCCATTTTTTTATCTGGGCTTGCGGTGGTTTTGATTTCTACGGGGTAGATTGTTCTGTCGTACTCAATCAATAAATCGATCTCTTTTTGATTGGTATCTCGATAAAAATACAGAGGCGGTTCAATACCACTGTTATAGAACGATTTAATAATTTCGCTAACCACAAAAGTTTCAAAAAATTGACCGCTTTTTGCCCCTTGTTGAATGGTTTCAGGCGTTAGCCATTTTGTTAGCCACGCCATCAAACCAGTATCCAACATATAAACCTTCGGTGTTTTAATCGCCCGTTTTAAATGATTATTGCTGTATGGTTTAAGCAAATAAATAATGCCTGAGGTTTCTAAAATCGTTGTCCAACGCTTAATCGTATCCACCGATACACCAACTTCTTGTGCCACATTGCTGTAATTTAACAGCTCGCCACTACGCGCTGCAATAGCGACCATAAAGCGAGTGAAATCACTGATATTTGAGATATTCGTTAAGGATCGTACATCTCGTTCAATGTAGGTTGAAACATAAGAGGCATAATAAATTTCCCAGTTCATCTCTTGTTCATACAGACGAGGCATATAGCCTTGATGAATAATTTTCCAAATATTTTCAATGGGTTGGAAATGTTTTTCACGAGCGGTAAGATAATCTAAATTCGGGACAAAGGGTTGATAAAACTCAATCCGCTGAATTTCACGCAACGAAAAACCTTGCAGTTTTAACACTGCAATTCGCCCTGCTAATGTCTCCGTCACATTTTGCATTAACTCAAATGCCTGCGAGCCAGAAAGCAGATAAAGCCCGGCAGTTTTCTGTTTATCAATAGCCAGTTTTAGACTTGAAAATAGCTCCGGCACATATTGCACCTCGTCCAAAATTAACTTGCCCGAATGGTTAAGCATAAACAAGGTCGGATCGTTACGAGCCATTGATAACAGCATCGGATCATCAAAGGTCACATATTGATAATCCTCACTAATATGTTGTAACAATGTCGATTTCCCAACTTGTCTTGGGCCGGTAATCAACACCGCTGGAAACTGTTTAATCACCGTTTGCAACAACGGTTTCATTTGACGAGAGTAGAAATTCATAGGCAAAAGTTAGTTTAATTTAAGATGTTATCGTAAATTAAACTAAAAATTAACGTGTAAGTAAAGAAAAAACTAGTTTAATTTACGATAGCATCGTAAATTAAACTAGAAATTCAGGTTGCTGATAAAGTAATTTGATAGCCTTCTAAACCTCTAGTAATACCGCCTTTAACACCCCAATCTTATCCCTCACCGCAGCCGCTTTTTCAAACTCAAGATCTTTAGCAAAATCTCGCATCTGTTGTTCAAGCACTTTCAGTTCTTTTTCTAACTCTTTACGAGATTTTGGAATGTAAGCGGTCTGATTATCGGTTGATTTTGCAGATTTTTTACTTCGTTTTGGTTTATCTGTCTGCCCAATATCCAACAACTCGCCAACTTTTTTGTTCAACGCTTGTGGCACAATGCCGTGTTCTTCGTTGTATTTTTGCTGCTTCTCTCGGCGGCGTTCGGTTTCTGTGATCGCTTTTTGCATTGAGTTGGTAATGCGGTCGCCGTATAAAATTGCTTTGCCGTTGAGATTTCGTGCCGCACGTCCGATGGTTTGAATTAAAGAACGTTCAGAACGTAAAAAGCCCTCTTTGTCGGCATCTAAAATCGCCACCAGCGATACTTCGGGCATATCCAAGCCTTCTCGCAACAAGTTGATCCCAACTAACACATCAAACATTCCCATTCGTAAATCGTGGATAATTTCGACCCGCTCGACTGTATCGATGTCGCTGTGTAGATAACGCACTCGCACGCCGTGTTCATCGAGGTAGTCGGTTAAATCTTCCGCCATTTTTTTGGTCAGCGTTGTGACTAGCACTCGTTCATCTACCGCCACACGCTTATGAATTTCCGATAATAAATCATCAACTTGCGTTGCCACGGGGCGAACTTCGATAATCGGATCTAACAAGCCAGTTGGACGAACCACTTGGTCGATTACATCAGGATTTTTCTCTAATTCGTAAGGTCCAGGGGTTGCCGATACATAGATTGTCTGTGGCGATAAGCGTTCAAACTCTTCAAAACGCAACGGACGGTTGTCTAAAGCAGATGGCAAGCGGAAACCGTATTGCACCAAAGTTTCTTTTCTTGCTCGGTCGCCCCTAAACATACCGCCGATTTGTGGCACGGTAACGTGGGACTCATCAATAATCAGCAAGCCGTCTGACGGCATATAGTCAAACAAGGTCGGTGGCGGTTCGCCCTCTTTTCTGCCCGATAAATAACGTGAGTAGTTTTCAATACCTGAGCAGTAGCCCAACTCGTTCATCATCTCAATGTCAAACTGGGTACGCTGGGCGATCCGCTGTTCTTCGAGTAATTTATTCTCTTTGATAAAGTAAGTTCGACGCTCGGCAAGCTCTTCTTTGATCTGCTCAATCGCTTCTAAAATCCGCTCTCTCGGTGTAACGTAGTGGGTTTTCGGGTAAATCGTATAACGGGGAACACGCCCTAAACTATGTCCTGTGAGCGGATCGAATAAGGACAGATTTTCGATTTCATCATCAAACAGTTCCACACGCAAAGCAACATCGTCCGATTCGGCAGGGAAAATATCAATCACTTCACCACGCACACGGAAAGTCGCACGCTGAAAAGCTTGATCGTTGCGAGTGTATTGTAATTCAGCAAGACGAGAGAGAATTTTGCGTTGGTCGATCATTTCGCCCACTTGCAGATGTAACATCATCTGCATATAAGCATCCACATCCCCCAAGCCGTAAATTGCCGACACCGATGCGACTACAATCGTATCCCGTCTTTCTAAAAAAGATTTGGTGGCAGACAGTCGCATCTGTTCGATCTGCTCATTAATAGAGGCATCTTTTTCAATAAAAGTATCGCTGGCAGGCACATAGGCTTCAGGCTGATAGTAATCATAGTAGGAAACGAAATACTCCACCGCATTTTCAGGGAAAAAGGCTTTCATCTCGGCATAAAGCTGTGCCGCAAGGGTTTTGTTTGGGGCAAGCACCATTGCTGGACGGTTTAAAGTCGCAATTACATTAGCAATGGTAAAGGTTTTGCCTGATCCCGTTACGCCTAGCAAGGTTTGATGTGCCAAGCCATCATTCAATCCCTCGACTAATTTGGCAATCGCAGTCGGTTGGTCGCCTGAGGGTTTGAAGGGGGAATGGAGAATAAAAGGTTTGCCTTGCTTGTTCATTGAAAAATCCTAGTCTGAAAATTTGCGAGAATTTTAGCATAAGCAAGCGGTCAATTTTGGGGAAAATTTTGCAAATAGAAAAGAAATCTCTATAATGAGGCTCTTTTTATCTTATAGGTGTCCATATGAAAAAAATTGTTTTATTGCTTCTTGGTGTATTAACTATTACTGCTTGCTCTCAGTCTAAAAATATTTATTTTAACGGTGCTGAAGGTTCACATTCTGGCATTCGTTATAGCTCTACGGATAAAGAATTTTCGCTAAATCCTTAAGCAAAATGGTTGCTAATGAACACAACTATTCTTAGCAACTTTTTTAAATAAGAAGATTCTTTATTGACCTATATTTCAATAAGTAGTTATCTTAGCTATATACCTAAAAAATCCCCCAATCATTTCTGACTGGGGGATTATTTAACGAGTTATATTACCGGATTACCAGTAAACACGCATACCTACACCGATAGCTTTATCAGTTGTTTTTTCTGCGTATTCATAACCATTATTAACTTTGTTGTACGCTTTAGTTTGAACAACTTTACCTTCTACGAATGCAACCACTTGTTTGTGGAATTTGTAATCAACACCAAGTAAGAAACCGTGAGTTTTTTCTTTGCTTGTATCTTTAGTTTTCACACGCTCATATAAGTAGTTACCATACACGCTTGATGTTGGAACAACTTGATATTTGAAACCTGGGGATACATAGAATTTATTAAGTTTTGAGTCACCAACTTTCTCATGTGCATAACCGAAATCACCGATTACAGTGAAATCGCCAAATGCATAGCTTGCTGACGCTAAATAGCCATCCTTACGATGTTTAATTGCAGAATTTGTTTCATAGTTAGTATGGCCATACGCGAAACGAACATCTGCATCACCAACACTATATAATGCACCTACACCGATAGCATTTTTTACTGCGCCATTATTTAATAGTGGATCATCATTTTCATTGAAGTTATAGTTCGCACTTAATTGTAAACCTTCAATACCACGATAGTCGTAACGTACTACTTGTGTACCAGAAGTTGGGATATAGTCACCTTTTGGAATTAAACCATATTCATAATCGTTAGTTTGGCTTAAATCATCTGCAATTGTTACTTGACGACCAAATGCAATCTCACCAAATTGTTTGCTACCTAAACCTACATAAGCTCGGTGAGCATATAAATCACCAAATTGATCATCCTTATTGTTTTTGTTAAAACGGAACTCAACACGGCCTAATGCATAGAAATCTTCACCTAATTGATGTTTTACTTTTACACCAAAACGAGAGCCAGCATTACGTAATTTTGACTCGCTAGCTTTTGACACTAATGTACCATCTGCTGCTTTAGTTTTCTCGTTTGTTTTTTCCATAATTAAACGTAAAGAACCTTCGAAATCTACTTTGGTACCTTCAGCGTCTAATACTGTTACCGCGTTTGCTGATGCTGCGAATGCAGCTACTGATAATGCAACTAATGTTTTTTTCATAATGTTCACCTATCTATGGAGGTTGATTTTTAGTATGGATGTTCTTTACTATTAAAGAACATTTCTTTAAAAAAAACGCAAACATTTAGTTCTGTAAATTCGAGTAAATGTTTTTTGCGTAGTTATAATGGCAAAAAGGCTATATTCTGTCAATAGTTCAACCTTTTCTCCTCAGAGCGTGATTTATCATTCAAAATCAATAAGTTACAAAAAAACAATGAAGAAATAAAATAATATTTCAGAAATTTTTAGCGTTATACTCCATAAAAACAACAAACATAACCCATTGAAAAATAAGACTTTATTTATATGTTATTGATTCTAAATAAAGTTCCTTGTTTTTTTGTATTTTTTTTGTGACATATCTCACATTTTTAACATTTACTTTATTTTACGCTCACTTTATGAACAAATTTTCTGTTTGGAAAGCCTTTTCATGCCCGTTATAATAGGTAATAAATCTTAATTTATCTCTAAAAATGAAGAATTTTAGCCAACATATCGAACAACTTTTAAAAAAATTTGAACCTTTTTTAACACAACAAGCGGTCGTATCCGGAGGATATTTTACAAAAGAAGGGGCGCTTGTTAGTCAATTTGTGGAAGAAATCAAGCAATCTGTTCATTTATTACAACAACAAAATCAACCTGAATATGCGGAAATTTATGCTGAAAAATTGCTCCGCCAATTTGATGCATTAAATAAAGCTGTTGCTGTACTCTCTAAAGAAAAACCGAGAGAAACCGCTTTTCGATCCGCTTATCACTTTCCTAAGAATGTTCATGCTTTAAGCCCTGAAAAACGCTTAATTGAGTATCGTAAAGCATTGCGGGCATTAAATGATAAAATAAGTTGGTTGGTAGAAAAGCAACTCAATGCTTCTCATCATGATGAATATCAACAACTCAAATATCAAATTGATGAAACAGAATATCGCAAAATGCGATGTTTAGCGGCTATTGAAGAGTTGGAAGAATTAACTTCATATAAAAACTAGGATTTATTATGTTTTCAAGAATAAAAAAATTAATTAATCATTTTTATCGCAAACGTATTAACCAACGAAATCAACAGAGATTGGCAAATCATTCCATGTCTGTTATTTCGAGCAACTGTAATGGTGCTTTTATTCTGCATGATTTAGGGGAGCAATTCCGCTCACCTTTTGTGAATCTTTATTTAACGCCGAATGATTTTATTCAATACTTAAAGCATCTTGATCAATATATGAATGAAGAACTTGTGTTTATCAAAAGCGATAAATCCTACCCTGTTGGTATTTTAAAAGATATTACGATTCACTTTATGCACTACCACTCAGAAGAGGAAGCTAAAAGCAAATGGCAGGCACGTAGCCAAAGAATCAATAAAGAAAATCTCTTTATTATGATGACAGATCGAGATGGTTGCACTTACCAAAATTTGCAAGAATTTGACCGCTTGCCATTTAAGAATAAAGTCGTATTTACCCATAAGCCTTATCCTGAATTTGCTTCTGCATTTTACATTTCAGGATTTGAACAAGAAAAACAGGTTGGTGATTTATTTGAGTATGTTGGATTAGACGGTAGAAAATTTTACGATCAATTTGATTACGTGAGTTGGTTTAATCAAACGAAATGATAAGGGAGATTTGGTATTATGCAGAGGAGACAAATAAATTGTAGGGGCAAATCATATTTGCCCCAAAACAATTGCTAGAACATCAGGGCGAATGCAATTCCCCCTATAAACAATTTCAATGTTATACAATTTTGCATAATACCATTATTCTGACTTCTGTGACTTCCAAACCAAAGGATCAACACCTTTATGAATAAGGTCTTGGTGTTCTTCGATTCTGAAAATCGGTTCTTGATTTGCTTTAATTTGGCGTATGTAGTCCTTCAAAATACGCCAAACGAGTGGAGAAAGAATCAAAATAGCAATCAGGTTAATTACCGCCATTGATGCCATGACCGTATCGGCAAATGCCCATACAATACCACCATCTCGTACCGCACCAAAATAGACAAAGAATAAAACAACTGCACGGAATCCCCACACAAACCATGCTTTATTTTTGATATAACGAATATTCGTTTCTGCATAAGCATAGTTACCAATAATTGAGGTATAGCAGAATAATAATAAGATAAAGGCTAAGAAGTGTAAGCCAAATTCGCCTAAATGATACTGTAATGCAACTTGGGTTAATTCAACGCCTTTTAAAGTCTCATTACCGTAGTTATCTGACATTAAAATAATGACAGCGGTACAAGTACAAACCACGATCGTATCAACAAATACGCCTAGCATCTGAATTAAACCTTGGCTTGCCGGATGTTTTGCATCTGATGTCGCTGCAGAGTTAGGTGCTGACCCCATACCTGCTTCATTAGAAAATAAACCACGTTTAATCCCCATTAACATGGTTTTAGAAACTAATGTTCCAAACATTCCCCCTGCTGCGGCAGAGAAATCGAAGGCGCTATCAATAATCATCGCTAAAATCGCCGGTACACGCTCAATATTCATACCTAAAATGATCACGGCGATAATTAAATAAAACAACGCCATAGTAGGAACCACTTTCGCTGAAACTTGCCCAATGCGCTTTACTCCACCAGAAATAATAGCAGCGGTTAAAATGACAAGAATAATTCCTACATATTCCGCATTCCATTCCCATGCTTTTCTTGTTGCTGCCACGATTGAGTTTGACTGTACTGCATTGAATGCAAAACCAAACGTAAAAATCAGCGTTAATGCAAATGCAATGGCTAAAGGCTTACATTTTAAACCACGTGTAATATAATACGCCGGCCCACCACGGAACATACCGTTTGGATCTTTTGTTTTATACAACTGTGCTAATGAAGATTCTGCAAATGCGGAGCTCATTCCCATCAATGCAGTAATCCACATCCAAAATACTGCCCCCGGTCCACCAAGTGCGATAGCTGTAGCTACCCCACCGATATTACCTACACCAACACGGCTTGCCAAACCTGTTGTAAATGCTTGGAAAGGTGTTAAAGAACTACCCTCTGCAGCTCGCCCGCCCCACATTTCACGCAAACTTTGAGGTAATAGGCGAAGTTGCACTAATCCTGTTGTAATTGTGAAAAATAACCCCGTACCAAGAAGTAGTAAGATAGTAATGTCCCAAAGTGGTCCATCAATCGTATTAACTACCCATGTAAGCAGAGCTTCAAAACCCGAAACAATTGAATCCATATAAGACCTCTGTTAATAGCTAAAATTGACAACTTTCTGCATTGTAACTATTTTTTTACTTTTGAAAACTTTTTTTAATGCTTTTTATAACAAAAATTATCTTTTTCAGATTCAAAAAAAACAAAAAGCGGCTTTTTATAAGAAAGCCGCTTTGAAATTATATTGTTATAAAGCTAAATTAGCGTTTTTTCGCCTTAGCATTTGGAAGGTCAGTGATTGAACCTTCAAATACTTCCGCTGCTAAGCCCACTGATTCGTGTAGAGTTGGGTGAGCATGAATCGTTAATGCGATATCTTCAGCATCACAACCCATTTCGATGGCAAGACCGATTTCGCCTAATAATTCGCCACCATTTGCACCAACAATAGCGCCACCAAGTAAACGATGCGTGTCTTTATCAAAGATTAACTTCGTCATACCTTCTGAACATTCAGAAGCAATCGCACGACCTGAAGCAGCCCAAGGGAATTTTGCCACTTCGTAGTTTAAGCCTTCTTGTTTACACTCTTTCTCTGTTTTACCTACCCAAGCAACTTCCGGCTCAGTGTAAGCAATTGAAGGGATTACTTTTGGATCAAAGTAGTGTTTTTGTCCTGCAATCACTTCTGCAGCAACGTGTCCTTCGTGAACACCTTTGTGTGCTAACATTGGCTGACCAACGATATCGCCGATAGCAAAGATGTGAGGTACATTTGTACGCATTTGTTTATCAACTGCAATGAAACCACGATCATCAACATTTACACCTGCTTTACCTGCATCAATCAATTTACCGTTTGGTACACGACCGATAGCAACAAGTACAGCATCATAACGTTTAGTATCGTTACATGCTTTACCTTCCATAGAAACATAGATACCATCATCTTTTGCTTCTACTGCAGTTACTTTCGTTTCAAGCATTAACTTAAATTTCTTCTCGATCTGTTTGGTATAGATTCCAACCACATCTTTATCTGCTGCTGGAATTACTTGGTCAAACATCTCAACCACTTCGATTTCTGAGCCTAATGCGTGGTAAACTGTACCCATCTCTAAACCGATGATACCGCCGCCCATGATAAGTAGTTTTTTCGGCACTTCTTTTAATTTAAGTGCATCTGTTGAATCCCAAATACGTGGATCTTCGTGTGGAATAAATGGTAATTGAATTGGGCGAGAACCTGCTGCGATAATCGCATTATCAAATTTAATAGTAGTTGGGTTACCATCACGATCACGAGCAACTAAAGTATTTGGATCAGTAAATGCTGCTAAGCCTTCTACAACCGTTACTTTACGTGCTTTTGCCATACCCGCTAAACCGCCGGTTAATTTAGCTACTACTGCATCTTTACCCGCGCGAACTTTATCTAAATCAATCGTTGGTTCAGCAAAGAAGATACCATTTTTCTCTGCGTGTTTTGCTTCTTCGATCACTTTTGCTACGTGTAATAACGCTTTAGATGGGATACAACCTACGTTTAAGCAAACCCCACCTAATGTTGAATAACGTTCAACTAATACGGTCTCTAAACCTAAATCCGCACAACGGAATGCTGCTGAATAACCAGCTGGACCAGCACCAAGTACAACCACTTGGGTTTTGATTTCTTTGCTCATAAATTTTTCCTCTTATGTAGGGACACACTGCGTGTGTCCACGGACGCAAGCATTGCGTCCCTACAACAAGCGGTCTTTTTTGCATTATGTTTTGCAAAACTGACCGCTTACATCAATTACATTACTAAACGGCGAATATCCGCAAGAACACCGTTGATATAACTTAAGAAACGTGCACCATCAGCACCATCGATTACGCGGTGGTCGAATGATAATGATAATGGAAGCATTAAACGTGGCTCAAACTCTTTACCATTCCATTGTGGCATCATTTCTGATTTAGAAACGCCTAAAATTGCCACTTCAGGTGCATTCACGATTGGCGTGAAGTGAGTTGTACCGATACCGCCTAAGCTTGAAATCGTGAAACAGCCACCTTGCATATCAGAACCTGAAAGTTTGCCATCACGTGCTTTTTTCGATACTTCCATTAATTCACGAGAAAGCTCAACGATGCCTTTTTTGTTCACATTTTTGAACACTGGAACAACTAAGCCATTTGGTGTATCAACTGCAACACCGATGTTGATATATTTCTTGATCGTTAATTTTTGACCATCTTCAGAAATTGAGCTATTGAAACGTGGGTATGCTTCTAACGCTTTCGCAACCGCTTTCATGATGAATACCACTGGCGTGATCTTCACATCTAATTTTTGTTTCTCTGCTAATTTGTTTTGTTCTTTACGGAACGCTTCTAAATCCGTAATGTCGGTACGATCGAAGTGTGTTACGTGTGGAATCATTACCCAGTTACGGTGTAAGTTCGCACCAGAGATCTTATTGATACGGCTTAATTCAACTTCTTCAACTTCACCAAATTTGCTGAAGTCCACTTTCGGCCATGGTAATAAACCTAAACCTGCGCCATTTGCGACACCTGTACCTGCCGGTGCTTTGCCTGCTTTTACATCTTCAAATAATTGAACCGCAGTTTTCACGTAAGCTTGGATATCTTCTTTAACGATACGCCCTTTACGTCCTGTACCTTTTACTTTATCTAAGTTTACGCCGAATTCGCGTGCTAAACGGCGAATAACCGGTGTTGCGTGAGCATACGCAGCTGAAGCAACAACTTGTTCTTGGCTTAAACCTGAAACATTGCCACTTTGTGCTGGCGCTGCCGGTGTAGTTGGTGCTGGTGTCGCTGTTTGAGCAACTGGAGCTGGAGCGGCTGCAGGCGCTGTACCTGCGACTTCAAAACGCATAATGAGTGAACCGGTTTTCACTTTGTCGCCAGAGTTCACTAAAATTTCTTTTACTACACCTGCAAATGGTGCCGGTACTTCCATTGATGCTTTGTCGCCTTCAACGGTAATTAAAGATTGCTCTTCTGAAACAGTATCGCCCACTTTAACCATGATTTCAGTTACGTTTACTTCATCGCCACCGATATCTGGTACATTAACATCTTTAACCGCTGCTACTGCTGGAGCTACTGGTGCAACTTCTGCTACTGGTGCAGCTGCCGCTGATGCTGCAGAGGCAGTTTCAAATTTCATAATCAATTTACCTGTTGATACTTTATCGCCAACATTGATTAAAATTTCTTTTACCACACCTGCAACCGGAGCCGGAACTTCCATAGATGCTTTGTCGCCTTCTACGTTGATGATAGATTGATCAACTTCAACAGCATCGCCCACTTTAACCATGATTTCAGTGACATTTACTTCATCTGAACCAATATCCGGTACGTTTACTTCAACGATTGCTGATGCTGTTGCAATCGGTGCCGGTGCTACTTGAGCCGGTGCTTCTGCCACAGGCGCTGAACCTGCTGCTTCTAAAACAAGCATTGGAGAACCTGTTGTGACTTTATCGCCTACTTTAACAAGTACTTCTTTTACAACACCAGCTTCTGGCGCAGGTACTTCCATAGAAGCTTTGTCGCCTTCCACATTGATAATAGATTGGTCGATAGAAATGGTATCACCCACTTTGACCATTACTTCTGTTACGCTTACTTCATCTGAACCGATGTCTGGTACATTAATTTGTTTTGACATTTTGGTAATCCTTCTTGTAAACGGACAGGGATAAACCCTGTCCCTACAAATATCGTTTATTCGTAGGGGCGGGTTTTATACCCGCCCGATTTTGCAAATTTTTATAAAAATTTTACCGCTTTTATTATGCATATAACGGGTTAATACGATCTACATTTAAGCCAAATTTCGCAATCGCATCAGCAACCACTTTCGTTTCAACTGTGCCTTCTTTCGCTAATTGGCTTAATGCTGCAACCACAACATAACGCTCATCTACTTCAAAGTGTTCACGTAAGTTTGCACGGCTGTCTGAACGACCGAAACCATCTGTGCCTAACACATGGTAGTGTTTAGTTGGTACGAATGCACGAATTTGCTCTGCATAAGATTTCACGTAGTCAGTTGAAGCAACTGTTGGTAAATCCGCTAATACTTGTGCAACATATGGTACACGTGGCGTTTCTGTTGGGTGCAATAAATTCCAACGAGCTGCATCGTTACCATCACGACCTAATTCATTAAATGAAGGTGCTGAGAACACATCAGAAGTGATACCGTAGTCGTTTGCAAGGATCTGTGCTGCTTCACGAACATGACGCATAATTGCACCCGAACCTAATAATTGAACACGACCTTTGCCTTTACCTTCAACGGTTTCGAATTTATAAAGACCTTTACGGATACCTTCTTCTGCACCTTCCGGCATTGCTGGTTGTTCAGTAATTTCATTTAATGTTGTGATGTAGTAGAACACATCTTCTTGGTTTTCACCGTACATACGGCGGATACCATCTTGAACAATCACTGCAACTTCAAATGCAAATGATGGATCGTATGTTACACAGTTAGGGATGATACCTGCTTGAATATGGCTATGACCATCTTCGTGTTGTAAACCTTCGCCGTTTAATGTTGTACGACCTGATGTACCACCGATCATGAAACCACGAGCTAATTGGTCGCCAGCTAACCACATCATATCGCCCACACGTTGGAAACCAAACATAGAGTAATAGATGAAGAATGGGATCATTGGACGATTGCTTACAGAGTAAGATGTCGCAGCTGCAACCCATGAAGCTGTTGCACCTAATTCGTTGATACCTTCTTGTAATACTTGACCATCTTTCGCTTCACGATAGTAAGCTACTAATTCACGGTCTGATGGCACATAGTTTTGACCATGTGGGTTGTAAATACCGATTTGACGGAATAAACCTTCCATACCAAAAGTACGAGCTTCATCGGCAATAATTGGCACGATTGAGTTACCAATGTTTTTATCTTTTAATAGTGTATTTAACACACGGCTGAATGCCATTGTCGTTGAAATACCACGAGGTTGAGCTTCTAATAATGCTTGGAACTCATTTAATGCCGGTACTTGATATTCAATATCAAATTTTGGTTTACGAGCAGGTACATAACCATTTAATGCTGCACGTTTACCGTGTAAGTAGTTATATTCTGCTGAACCTTCTGCAAACTTAATGTATTCTAAGTTTTCAACTTGTTCATCTGTTAATGGTAATTCGAAATAGTCACGGAAGCCTTTTAAGCTTTCTAATGACATTTTTTTCGATTGGTGCGCAGTATTTTTACTTTCTGCTTCAGGAATTTTATAACCTTTAACTTGGTGCGCTAAAATCACAACCGGTTTTGTTGCGTTTTGTGCTTTTGCATATGCAGCGTAAAGTTTTTCGCTATCGTGTGCACCACGGCGTAATTCCCAAATTTCATCATCTGTCATATCTGCAACTAATGCCGCAGTTTCAGGGTAACGACCGAAGAAGTGTTCACGAATGTAAGCACCGTTTTTAGATTTGAAGGTTAAATAGTCGCCATCAACCACTTCCATCATTAACTGAGTTAATTTACCTGAAGTATCTTTTGCGAATAATTTATCCCAGTTGCTGCCCCATAATACTTTGATTACTTCCCAACCAGCACCGGTAAATAAGCCTTCTAATTCTTGAACGATTTTACCGTTACCATTTACCGGACCATCTAAACGTTGTAAGTTACAGCTAATTGTGAAAATTAAGTTATCTAATTTTTCACGTGCAGCAAAGGTTAATGCACCTTTTGACTCGATTTCATCCATCTCGCCATCGCCTAAGAATGCATAGACTTTTTGATCTGCTGTATCTTTTAAGCCACGATTTTCAAGGTATTTTAAGAAACGAGCTTGGTAGATTGCATTAACAGGACCTAAACCCATAGATACGGTTGAGAATTGCCAGAATTCAGGCATTAATTTTGGGTGAGGATATGAAGATAGACCATCTACAAATGCTTCTTGACGGAAATTATCCATTTGCTCTTCAGTGATACGACCTTCTAAGAACGCACGAGCATACATACCTGGTGCGGCGTGACCTTGGAAAAATACTAAGTCGCCACCATTTTTTTCTGTTGCTGCTTTGAAGAAGTGGTTATAGCACACTTCATACATGGTTGCTGCTGATTGGAATGTTGAGATATGACCACCTAAGTCAAGATCTTTCTTCTGACTACGTAAAACCATCGCAATCGCATTCCAACGTACAGCTGAACGAATACGGCGTTCAATCGCGTGATCGCCCGGGTAAGCTGGTTGTTCTGAAGCTGGAATCGTATTGATGTATGGCGTTGTTACACCTGATTGAATTGCAACACCATTGTTACGAGCTTGGCTCATCACTTGTTCAATAATAAATTGAGCACGCTCAACACCTTCTTCACGAATTAAAGAATCTAAAGACTCTAACCAATCTTGAGTTTCGATTGGATCTACGTCATTTACTAAAATCTCTGACATAGGTTTTCCCTTATTAGTTTGTTTAAAATAAAATAAAGCTTATATCACAGATATTAAAAAGCTTTATCGTTGCTTGATTTCAATGCGACAAGCCTTAACAAAAGTTTGCAAATATCATTGATGATTTCCAAACTATTGTTAAAGCCTATCACATCCACAATATCTACGAATTTATAATCTATTTGCTTGTTATAAAAATGTAGATAAATTTTTAAATTAAGATAACAAAAAACTGCTGATTTGTCTATTTTTTTGCGCCAAATCAAATTAACAGTTTTCTTCAATGATTAAATCATTAACGCAATTTGATCTGCTTGGCTAATTCTTGAATTAATTGTGGTCCTTGATAAATCATTGCGGAGTAAACTTGTAATAATAATGCACCGGCATCTATTTTTTCTTGACCTGATTCAACCGAATGAATACCGCCACTCCCAATAATAGGCAATGCACCATTTAGTTCTTTTGCCAACAAACGAATTAAACGTGTGCTTAGTGTATTCAACGGTTTACCACTTAACCCACCTTGTTGTTCCGCATTTTTAAAACCTACAACGGATTCTCGAGAAAGCGTGGTATTACCGGCAATAACACCATCAATTTTATGTCTAACTAAACTGTCTGCCACGGAAGCAATTTCATCTTCCGTCAGATCCGGCGCAATTTTTAAGACAAGCGGTTTATATTGATTAAATTTTTGCGAAAGATGTGCCTGTTCAGCTTTTAAATGTTGAAGAAGATCATCTAATGCTTCGCCATATTGTAACGAACGTAAGTTTTTAGTATTTGGAGAAGAAATATTGACCGTAATATAATCAGCATGTTCATAAACTTTACGCAAACAAATTTGGTAATCGTCTAGGGCTTTTTCAATCGGCGTAATCGCATTTTTACCAATGTTGATCCCCAAAATACCGTCATATCTGGATTTTTTAACATTCTCAACGAGTACATCTACCCCATAATTGTTAAATCCATTACGATTCACAATACCTTCAGCTTCTAAAATTCTAAATTGGCGTGGCTTAGGGTTTCCATCTTGGGCAACCGGTGTAACCGTTCCCACTTCAATAAAACCAAAACCTAATTTGCCAAATCCATCTATTGCTTCGCCATTTTTATCTGCTCCAGCAGCTAAACCAATAGGATTTTTAAATTTAAGCCCCATCACTTCTGTTGGATTTTGCGAAATAGGAAACGGATTAACGGGTAACTTCCCCATTATTTTTAAGGCTTGGATAGAAAAATTATGTGCCGTTTCAGGCTCCATAGTAAAAATAAATTTACGGATGAGTGAATACATATTATTGGATTATTGAGTGATAAATGTAAAAAAAGCGGGTATAAAACCCGCTTCAATCTATTAAGCATCAAACATTGCAGAAATAGATTCTTCGTTACTAATACGGCGAATAGCCTCTGCAAGCATACCAGATAGAGTTAATGCACGAACTTTGTTAAGCGCTTTAATTTCTTCTGAAAGCGGAATAGTATCTGTTACCACTACTTCATCTAAAGCAGGGTTCGCAAGATTTTTTGCCGCTGTACCAGAGAATACTGGGTGAGTTGCATAAGCAACCACCTTTGTTGCACCACGTTCTTTTAACGCTTCAGCCGCTTTAACTAAAGTACCGCCGGTATCGATCATATCATCAACGAGAATACAATCACGACCAGCAACATCACCAATGATGTGCATTACTTGTGATACATTCGCTTTTGGACGACGTTTATCAATGATAGCCATATCTGCATCATTTAATAATTTTGCAATCGCACGGGCACGAACCACGCCACCGATATCCGGTGAAACTACCATTGGATTATTTAAATCTGTTTTTTGTAAAATATCTTTGATTAACACCGGAGAACCAAATACGTTATCTACCGGCACATCAAAGAAGCCTTGAATTTGCTCTGCGTGTAAATCGCAAGTTAATACGCGATCCACACCCACACTTGAAAGAAAATCTGCAACTACTTTTGCGGTAATTGGCACACGAGCCGAACGCACACGGCGATCTTGACGAGCATAGCCGAAGTAAGGGATTACCGCCGTGATACGACCTGCAGATGCACGACGTAACGCGTCTACCATGACGATCAATTCCATTAAATTATCATTCGTTGGCGCACAAGTCGATTGTACGATGAATACGTCTGAACCACGTACATTCTCGTTAATTTGAACTTGGATTTCTCCATCACTGAAACGACCAACTGTCGCATCACCAAGAGAAATATAAAGACGCTCTGCAATACGTTTCGCAAGTTCTGGAGTTGCATTACCTGCAAACAATTTAATATCTGGCATTGGAATGGATCCTTTAGGATTAGAAAGTTAAGTTAAGAAATTGATGTAACGGAGAACGATTCTGCCCTTTTGCGATAAAACCGAATACATCTTCCGGTTTATGCGCAAAAACTGCTCTAGCTTCTGCCTCGCTATCAAATTCAGCAAAAATACAAGCACCAGTGCCTGTCAATCTGAATCTTGCATATTTTAGCAATTTTGCAATCAGATCTTCAACCTCGAAATAATGATCTCGAACAACTTTTTCGCAATCGTTTTCCCATCTGTTATTAAGAAGGTCATTCATTGAACGTTTTGGCGTGTTTCTTGGCAATTTAGGGTCTTTAAAAACCACTGCGGTTGAAATCGCAATTTCAGGCTTAAGCACCACATACCATTTTTCTTTAGGCTCGCAAGGCGTTAAAACTTCGCCAACACCTTCTGCAAAGGCTGCAAAACCTCGCACAAAAATAGGCACATCAGCACCTAAGACTAACCCTAATTCTGCTAACGCTTCAAGGGTAAGCCCCGTTTGCCAAAGATAATTTAACCCAACAAGAACGGTTGCAGCATTAGACGAACCGCCTCCAACACCACCGCCCATAGGAAGCCGTTTAGTTATCCCAATTCTTGCACCTTTTTGACAAGCGGTAGTTTCTTGTAAAAGTTTTGCAGCCTTATAAATTAAATTATCTTCTTTTGCCACTTGAGGCAGATCGTTCAATAATTCTATCTGACCGCTCTCATCAACCTCTATTTCAATTTCATCGCCAAAATCAAGAAATTGAAATAACGTTTGAAGTTCATGGTAACCGTTCGGTCGCTGTCCGGTAATATATAAAAATAAATTCAACTTAGCAGGGCTTGGAAATTTCATTAGTATGTCCAATTATCAATGCGAATTTTTAACGTTTGAGAACCATTTTCTAATACAATCAATTTAGGTAAGTTTGGCTGTTTTGTCTCATCATAGGTCACATAACTGACTTTCCAAACAACGCCTTTAATTGGATAGCTAAACTGTGCTAATTGACGCTTATCATTTACCACATATTGACCATTCTTCTCTGGTTGCCCTTTTAGCCAATAGGCAAACTGATCGATAGGAAATGCCACACCAATAATTTCTTGCATTAAAGCATCCATATCACGATCTGAACGGCTATTCCCTTCACTATCAGAAATTGTTAGTCCACGTGCATTACGATGTAATTTTAGCGATTTACTGGATAAATTCGAAGAAAGTTCAAGCCCAAAGTTGGTTGTATTGTTATATTGCCAATCAAAATGTGATGAAAAGCGTTCTTCAGGCGAGATATAACCAAATTGCCCTGTTGCTTTATAACTGTGAATCTTAGCCAATGCGGTAAGATGAGCCTGCCATTGAGGATCTTGATGAGAAATTTGTTGAGTTGGTTGTTCAATCGTTGTCGGTGCATCAAGTACAGATTGACACCCGGCTAAAAACACCAGAGGTGTCAGCAAAAAAATTTTTGAAAGTTTTTTCATATCAATAAAGAAGCGGTAAGATTTCATTAGAATTTCGCAAATTCTACCTGAAATCTCACCGCTTGTCTGTAACTCTCACGCGGTTTTACACGTGCGTTTGGTTATTTGGTAATGTACCTTCAATCTCTTCGATTAAATCACCATCTTTAAAAAAGACATAACCACCATTTTTCATCTTGACCCAATTTTCATTTTTAGTCAAAGGTTGGGTCGCAATAATCGTTACTTTATCTTTTTCTGTTGTATATTTACTAAAGTCAATTTCAACATCATCATCTCGCAATGCCTTACAAAATGGTGCTTTACGAGTCACATAATATAGATTAGTTGAGCAACGTGCGATCATCCAATGCCCATTTGATAAGATAAAATTAAATACGCCTTTTGTTGCTATTTCAGAGGTAATTTCAACAACGGCATCAAAAATTTCTTTTTCAGTTGGCTTTTTATTAAATCTTTCTCTTAACTGTGAAACCAAACAACAAAAAGCAGCTTCTGAATCAGTAGAACCAATAGGTTGATAATGACACTCTTCACAAACACCAACCCCCTCTACCGTACCATTATGAGCAAAAACCCAGTTTTCTCCCCATAGTTCACGAATAAAAGGATGTGTGTTTTCTAAATTGATATCGCCTCGCGTGGCTTTTCGAATATGAGAAATGACATTAAAAGATTTAATTTTAAATTCACTGACTAAATCAGCAACTGGCGATGATGCTCCAGGGCGGTTATCCCGAAAAATACGCACGCCCTTCCCTTCAAAAAAAGCAATACCAAAACCGTCTGTATGATGATCCGTTAAACCTGCACGCCGACGGAAACCTTCAAAAGAGAACGTAATATCCGTCGGTGTATTACAGTTCATTCCAAGTAATTGACACATAATTCACAATTTAAAATAAAAAATAATTGCTGTGCATTTTGATAAATTCTTCAGACTAATTCAATAGAGGTAGATCAAAAATTTTATTCTTTCTTCAATAAACTCATTAAAAAGAGTCCACCGGCACAAACCACTACGGAAGGACCTGCCGGCGTATCTTTGATACTGGATAATAATAATCCTCCCGTAATTGCAATAATACTAAATCCAATCGCATAAATTACCATTGCTTCTGGTGTTTTTGCAAAACGGCGTGCTGTTGCTGAAGGGATTATCAGTAAAGAGGTAATAATCAATGCGCCTACAAATTTCATGCTTAGCGCAATAGTTAATGCCGTTAAAATCATCAATAATAAGCGCAATCTTGCTACTTTTAGCCCTTCTATTTGTGCTAACTCAGGACTTATGGTGATCGATAATAATTTTTCCCAATAAAACCCTAAAATAGCGGCTATAAAGACAACCCCCACGGCAATAAAAATGACATCATTGAAATCAATGGCAAGTAAATCGCCAAAAAGATAAGACATTAAATCCACTCGGACATTATCAAGTAAACTAATCGTAATCACGCCCAGAGAAAGGCTACAATGAGCAATGATGCCCAATACAGTATCAACGGAATAATTGGTTTTGTGCTCTATCCAGACTAATGCAAGGGCTAAGATAATCGTCATCGCAATGACGGCAATATAGGGATCGATTTGCAAGAAAATCCCTAAGGCTACACCTAATAATGCTGAATGGGATAATGTATCGCCGAAATAAGCCATTTTCCGCCACACGACAAAAGCACCAAGCGGTGCGGTAATAAAAGAAAGGAGTAAGCCTGCCAACCAAGCAGGTAATAGAATATCTAACATAGTGTTTCAAGCGGTTTGATTTGTAAAATATTTTACTAATTTAACCGCTTCCTCATTAAATTATCAATAACGTTTTATCCGGCTCTGCGCATCAAGAGCTTTTAACCAAACCATTTTTTCTTTAATTTGCTTTTCCATGCCTCGCTCACTTGGAAAATAAAACTGCGTATCTTTTAATTCAGGAGGGAAATAATTTTCCCCTGCAGCATAAGCATGCTCTTCATGATGCGCATAACGATACTCTTCGCCATATCCCAATGTTTTCATTAAATGGGTTGGTGCATTACGCAAGTGTTCAGGCACATCATAATCTTTTGCTTCTTTAGCTAACCGTTTAGCCTCATTAAATGCGGTATAAACAGCATTGCTTTTCGGTGCCACGGCTAAATAAATAACGGCTTGAGCAATCGCTCGTTCGCCTTCATAAGCGCCGACTCGAGTATAGCAATCCCATGCGCTTAATGCGACTTGCATAGCTCTTGGATCAGCATTGCCAATATCTTCAGAAGCAATCGCTAGCAATCTTCGAGCAACATAGAGCGGATCACCACCTGCGGTAAGTATTCTCGCATACCAATATAATGCACCATCAGGCGAAGAACCTCGAATTGATTTATGTAATGCAGAGATAAGATCGTAGTAGCGATCGCCCCCTTTATCAAATCTCGCTAATCTTTCGCCAAGTATTTCTGTAAGAAGATTAAGATCAAACAGCTTTCCCGCTTCTGTTTGCGTTGCCATGTCTGACATCTGTTCTAAACAATTTAAAGCATAACGTGCATCACCATTTACATAGTCTGCGAGTAAATTGAGTACATTATCTTTTAAGATAATCTTTTCAGCCCCTAAACCTCGTGTTTTATCATTCAAGGCATTTTGTAGTACAACCAAAACATCTGCAGGTTGTAATGGTTTTAAAATATATACTCTTGCACGTGATAGTAATGCATTATTTAATTCAAATGAGGGATTTTCGGTTGTTGCACCAATAAAAATAATGGTGCCATCTTCAATATAAGGTAGAAAAGCATCTTGCTGGCTTTTATTAAAACGGTGAACCTCATCAACAAACAGAAGGGTTCGTCTCCCTGTTTGCCGATTCAATTTGGCTCGTTCAATCGCTTCTCGGATCTCTTTAATGCCACTCGTTACTGCAGAAAGACGTTCAACATCGGCATCAAAATGATAAGCAATGATTTCTGCCAGTGTCGTTTTACCCGTACCGGGAGGTCCCCAGAAGATCATAGAGTGAGGATGTTTAGATTCAATCGCTCGGCGAAGTGGTTTGCCTTCGCCGATAAGATGATGCTGCCCAATATACTCACTCAGATTTCTTGGGCGCATACGGGCTGAAAGAGGACGGAAGTCCTCTGCAAAATCAAAGGAGAAACTACTCATAGATGATGTTCATAACCCCTAACGTAATCGTAACTGGCGTCTAATTTGACGCATGAGTAAAAAGACCCAAGGCCATAAAATACCACTAATAAATGCCCCTGCAATTTCTTGTGTATTGAACGTTGCTGCATGCAAAGTATGTTCAATGACAAAAATAAAACCTCTAATCATAATGATATAAAGCATGACTAATAAGCCTTGTAACCATAATGATAAATTACGTAACACAAGATGGTGCTTCGCTACAAAATATATTGAGATCGACAGCACTAAAGCATGAATACCTAAAATTGATCCTAAAATTAAATCCCAAACAATCCCAGCTATAAATGCCGTACCGACACTTACTTTATCAGGTAAGGCTAATGCCCAGTAAATGAGTACCAAAATAAGCCATGAGGGTCTAAACCCTTGAAAACCAATTGGCCAAGGCATGATTTCCAAAATAAATGCTACGATAAAAATAGAGACCAAAACGAAAAGTTGAAATAACGGATTTGTACGCACTACTCCGCTCCTTGTTCAGTATGATTATTCTGTTCTGATTCAACTTCCGGCTGCGTTGCAGGATTATCTGAAGCTTCATCAGATTGTTCAATAACATCCTCTTTCTCTTTTGTATCAATCTGCTCTTTTTTCTGAGTTGAGCCTTTTAAGCGCTCAAAAGGATTCGCACTGTTACGGCGTTCTTCAACCACATCACGAACTTGTTGAGGAGAAAGTGCTTGAGTTCTTCGACCTTCTTCATTAATTGGCCAAAGTAAAAGCAAATAACGAAGGCGATCTAATGAAGCCAGAGGTTTTGCAACAATACGGGCAAATTGGCTTTTAGTATCATTAGTGACCTCTTCAACCACTGCAACAGGATAGCCTTCAGGGAAACGCCCCCCCAGCCCCGATGTAACTAATACATCTCCTTTCACAATATCTGTTGAACGAGGGAGATTATCCATAATTAACTCATCATTATGACCTGTACCATTTGCAATCCCTCGCACATCATTACGTAATACTTGCACAGGAATGGCATGTGTAACATCACTAACTAATAGCACGCGGCTACTGGTTTCACCAACAGAAATAACCTGCCCGACAACACCACGTTCATCGATCACGGCTTGACCAACATATGCACCTGTATTTTGTCCTTGATTGATAACTACTTGCTGGCGATAAGCATCCATCTCGGCTGTTAATACTTCCGCTATCTTTTTGTATTCATCTTGACGAAGAGGAGAACTCAACAATAAACGTAAACGCTGATTTTCAACTTTCAACTGATCTAAAAGTAATAAATCCGCATTTTTCTCACGAAGTTGTTCTTTTAAAACACTGTTTTCAAGTTGTAATTTATTAGTATCAATAAAGTTATTGCTAATGCCATCTAACACAGAACGAGGCGTATTTGCAAAATAATATAGTCCGCTAACAGCAGTTTCTAACATATTACGGATCTGAATCATGGCACTACTTCTACCATCTAAGGCAATCAATGCTACTGAAATACTTACCGCAAAGAAAAGGCGAACTCCTAAGGAGGGTGCTTTCGCAAAAATAGGCTTCATAGAATTAACTTCTAAAAATGAAAAAGATACGAGAAAAATAGAAAATGGACACACTCTGTTGTCCATTTCTATTTTTACTTAAAAATATGACTTAGTCATCGTTACTAAAAACATCACCACCATGCATATCAATCATATCGAGGGCCTTACCACCACCGCGCGCTACGCAAGTTAAAGGCTCTTCTGCGATGATAACTGTTACACCAGTTGAGTCTGAAAGTAATGCATCAATGTTTCGTAATAATGCACCACCACCGGTTAAAACCATACCACGCTCAAAAATATCAGCGGCTAATTCAGGTGGGCATTGCTCTAACACCGATTTAACTGCTTCTACAATACCATTTAAAGGTTGCTCAATGGCTTCTAATACATGTCTTGAGTTTAATGTAAAGGTACGAGGAGCACCTTCTGCAAGGTTATGTCCATGTACTTCCATACTTTTCACATCATCGTCAGAGTCGATTTTCGCCATCGCGATTTCTTTTTTGATACGTTCTGCAGTTGCTTCACCAATTGCAGAACCAAAATGACGGCGAACATAAGCCACAATCGCTTCATCTAATTTATCGCCACCAATACGAACTGATGTTGAATAAACAATACCATTTAATGAAAGAACCGCAACTTCTGTTGTACCACCACCAATATCAATAACCATTGACCCCGTAGCTTCGTGAACAGGTAAACCTGCACCAATGGCAGCAGCCATTGGTTCTTCAATTAAATAAACTTCTCGTGCGCCAGCACCAATAGCTGATTCTTTAATTGCACGGCGTTCAACCTGTGTAGCACCAGCAGGCACGCACACTAACACACGAGGACTTGGGCGCATAAAGTTATTACTGTGAACTTGTTTAATGAAGTGCTGTAACATTTTTTCAGTCACAAAAAAATCTGCGATTACCCCATCTTTCATCGGACGAATAGCTGTAATGCTCTTAGGCGTACGACCTAGCATAAGTTTAGCATCCGTTCCTACTGCCGCAATACTTTTTAATGAACCAACACGATCTTGACGCACTGCCACAACAGATGGCTCATCAAGCACAATGCCTTGCCCTTTTACATAAACGAGTGTATTTGCTGTACCGAGGTCAATTGATAAATCATTTGAAAATAATCCAAGAAATTTTTTAAACATATTTACGGAATCCGTTTTAACAAAAATAAAGAATGAGAATTTTAAACGCTTAGCGTACAAAAATGATGGCTAATATAGCAAAAAAAGGGGAGGTTTTTCAATGAATAATTTACACGCCACTAAAATAGCTGTTTCGCCAAACCCAGCGCATAAATAATCAAACTAAATGCAATCCCATACATAATCAACCCTGTAATAAAATCAAGAAGTTGCCATGTTCTACGTTTTTCAAAGTAAGGTGCTAAAAATCCTGCACCATATCCCAGACCTAAAAACCAAATTAACGAACAAGACAATGCACCACCTAAAAATGCCATCTTGCCGGCAAGATCTAATTTACCGCCTATTGCGCCTAAAATAACCACAGTATCAATATAAACATGTGGATTAAGAAAGGTAATAGCAAAAGTAATCATCAACGCTTTTTTTAAACTTAAGCGGTGATATTCTTCATTTTTTAATACTGCATTATTTTTGAACACACTAATAAAAGAGCGACTACCATAGGTAATTAAAAAAATAGCGCCTAACACTGCAATAATCAAACTCAATACGGGTAACTGAGTAATAATCGCCCCCAATCCCAATACACCGAGAGTCATTAAAAAGACATCTCCGAGAAAGCATAGTAATGCAATAGACAAAACATGCTGTTTTAGAATTCCTTGTTTAAGTAAAAATGCATTTTGAGCGCCAATTGAAACGATCAAACCAAAACAAACGATGAATCCTTGTAAAAAATATTCCATTTTTCCTCCAAATAGTGTTGATAAGCGGTCAATTATACGCAAATTTTTACAAATTTAATGTATAATCTTTTAGATTTTATTTTGACTATTGAGAATGTATATGGCTGACATCAACGAAACTGAAAACCAATCTTGTATTGTAATTGCAATTGCAGGGGCTTCTGCTTCAGGCAAAAGTCTTATTGCCTCAACAATTTATAAAGAACTAAAAGAAGAGCTTGGCTCAGATGATATTGGTATTATCTCTGAAGATGCTTACTATAAAGATCAAAGCCATCTTACCATGGAAGAACGTGTAAAAACGAACTACGATCACCCAAATTCGATGGATCATCATTTGCTAGTCGAACACCTCCGCCAACTTAAACAAGGGAAGGCCATTGATGTGCCAGAGTACGATTACGCTGAACATAACCGTAAAACCACAACGACTAAATTTGAAGCAAAAAAAATCATCATTCTAGAAGGGATTTTATTACTTACAGATGAAGAAATCCGCAATGAGCTAAATGTTTCTATTTTCGTTGATGCCCCATTAGACATCTGTTTTATTCGCCGTTTACAACGTGATATGGTTGAGCGCGGTAGAACCATGGAATCAGTCATTGCGCAATATCGTAAAACCGTTCGCCCAATGTTCTTGCAATTTATTGAACCTTCTAAACAATATGCTGATATTATTGTGCCAAAAGGTGGAAAAAACCGCATTGCAATCAATATTTTAAAAGCTCAAATCAAACAGTTATTAGGAAAAAAATAAAATGCGCTTGTGCGATACTGATATTATCCGTTACCTAGATGAAGGCATTATTGAAATATCGCCTCGCCCTTCTGATGAAAAGATTAGTGGGGCAACCGTTGATGTTCGCCTTGGCAACTCTTTTCGTATCTTCCGAGAACATTCAACACCTTATATTGATGTAAGTGGCCCTCGTGAAGCCGTTACTGCTCAACTTGATAAAGTGATGAGTGAAGAAATCATTATTGAAGAAGGTGAGGCATTTTTTCTTCATCCAGGAGAGTTAGCGCTTTCAGTCACACTTGAGTCGGTTAAATTGCCTTCTAATATGGTCGGCTGGCTAGATGGGCGTTCATCATTAGCGCGTTTAGGACTTATGGTTCATGTAACTGCTCATCGTATTGATCCAGGTTGGGAAGGTCGAATTGTCCTTGAATTCTTCAATGCCGGTAAACTTCCATTAGCTTTGCGTCCTAATATGGCAATTGGTGCGCTCAGTTTTGAAATTCTAAGCGGACATGCAGCCAAACCTTATAATGCTCGTGAAGATGCAAAATATAAAAACCAGCAAAGTGCCGTTTCGAGCCGAATTCATGAAGATAAATGAGACAAAAGGGCTGAATGCGATTTAATATCGAATTCAGCCCTTTAGTTATTAGAAAAGATGAAAGAATTGTTTATTAGAAATGCGAGGAACGCTCAAACACCATAAATCGGCAATCATATGCATTTTCAGCATCTTTTTCTGACCAAATGTCTTGGGTTAATCGCCAATTTTCTTCGTCAAATTCAAATAATGTGTCGCCATCAATATCTGCTTGAATTTCTGTCAGATATAATCTATTTGCTATCGGTAAAGCCTGTTTAAATAATTCTCCGCCACCAATAATCATAATTTCATCAGTATTTGCAAAACTTCTCGCTAATTCAATCGCTTGTTCGAGAGTATTGGCTGAATAAGCACCTTCAACAGAAAAGCCTGCGCGAGAGAGAATGATATTCGGGCGTTTAGGCAGTAATCTACCGATAGACTCATAGGTTTTGCGCCCCATGATAACCGGTTTTCCTACGGTATTTTGGCGAAACCATGCCAAATCTTTTGGTAAGTGCCATGGCATAGCATTTTCTTTACCAATGATATGATTTTGTGTGCGTGCAACAATTAAGCTAATCGTCATGTTTTATCTCGTTGATGATGTTTTATGAAAAATTAAGCGTGATTTTAACATCGATTAGTGATAATTTTTACCTAATTTTGAAATGGGTGAAAATCCGCCTAATAGCATTTGTTGAGGGATATATGAAAAAAACAATCGTGATTAAATTCGGAACGAGCACACTTACTCATGGTTCAAAAAGCCTAAGCCGTCCTTATATGTTGGAATTGGTTAAGCAGATCGCTGAATTACATAAACACCATCGTGTTATTGTCGTAACCTCTGGAGCGGCTGCGGCAGGACGTGATTATTTAAGACATCCTGAGTTACCTAAAACATTGGCTTATAAACAGATGCTTGCAGCGGTCGGTCAAAGCCAACTGATTCGCACTTGGGAAAATTTATTTGATATTTACGGCATTCATATCGGGCAAATTCTCTTAACCCGTGCGGATATTGATGATCGTGAGCGTTTTTTAAATGCTCGCGATACGCTCAATGCTTTACTTGAACAGCAGATTATCCCTGTTATCAACGAAAATGATACCGTTGCGACTGAAGAATTTAAAGTTGGCGATAACGATAACCTTTCTGCGTTAGTCGCCATTCTTGCCCAAGCTGATCAACTTTATTTATTAACTGACCAAGAAGGGCTTTTTACTGCTGATCCGCGTAAAGATCCGAATGCGAAATTACTCTCGGTAGTTGAAAAAATTACGCCCGAAATCCGTCAAATTGCTGGCGGTAGCTCAACAGGGCTAGGCACTGGTGGTATGAGTACAAAAATTACCGCTGCCGATATTGCTACTCGCTCAGGCGTTGAGACCATTATTGCCTCTGGCTCACGTGAAAACGTCCTCGTGGATTTAGCCAATGGTAAAGAAATTGGTAGTAAATTTTTAGTGCAATCCGACCGCTTGGAAGGCAGAAAACAGTGGCTCTTTGCAGCACCACAAGTGGGTTCAATTACCGTAGATAAAGGCGCTGAAACAGCATTACAACAGCATAAATCATTACTGCCTGTTGGAATTGTTGAAGTAAAAGGTGAATTTGCCCGAGGCGAATTGGTTAAGGTGTTCAGTCAAGATGGGAAACCGCTTGCTCTTGGATTGGTCCGCTACGGTAGTGAGGCGTTATTACGCATTAAAGGGAAAAAATCAACCGAAATTGAACCGTTGCTTGGATATGAGTTTGGAACAGTCGCTATTCACATTGATGAGATGATTATTTATTAGCTTAATCATATTAAGGAAAGGTTATGGAATTAGCTTTTGATACATTGATGATTTTATTCGCCGTTGCAGCCTTCGCCGGTTTTATTGATGCGATTGCCGGTGGTGGGGGCTTATTAACGATTCCTGCATTACTTTCTGCCGGTATTCCGCCAGCTATGGCATTAGGCACCAATAAATTGCAAGCTTGTGGCGGTTCGTTCTCTGCCTCACTCTATTTTATTCGCAAAAAAGCGGTAGATTTCCATCAGATCAAATTTATCCTCTTTTTGACCTTTATCGGTGCAACTATCGGGACGATTTTAGTGCAACTCATTGACGTTGAAGCATTAAAAAAAATACTCCCATTCTTGATTTTACTTATTGGTATTTATTTTCTATTTAGCCCAAATGTTGGCGATGGAGACCGAAAACAACGTGTTAGTTTGCTAGTATTTGCGTTGATTGCCGCAATGCCGATTGGTTTTTATGATGGCTTATTTGGCCCTGCTACAGGCTCATTTTTTACGCTAGCGTTCTTGCTTTTACTTGGATTTAACTTATCTAAGAGCGTTGCCCATGCTAAAGTGCTTAACTTTACCTCCAATTTTGCATCCTTAATTTTCTTTATTTTAGGCGGTGCTGTTTTATGGAAAGTAGGGTTGATTATGATGGTAGGGCAATTTATTGGTGGGAATTTAGGGGCTAGAATGGTTGTAACCAAAGGCAAAGCGCTTATTCGCCCAATGTTAGTGATTATGTCTTTTAGTATGGTTGCCAAAATGTTATATGAACAAGGCTTTTTTAATTAAATGAATAAACAAAAACGTATCGAGATTTTAACTCGACTAAGAAATGAAAATCCGCATCCTACAACGGAATTAAACTACACAAATCCGTTTGAATTGCTGATTGCCGTGATTTTATCAGCACAAGCAACAGATAAAGGCGTAAATAAAGCAACAGAAAAACTCTTTGCCGTAGCCAATACTCCGCAAGCTATTTTAGATTTGGGCGTTGAAGGGCTTAAAGAATACATTAAGACTATTGGGCTATTTAACAGTAAAGCGGAAAATATCATCAAAACTTGCCGTGATTTAATTGAAAAACATCAAGGTCAAGTTCCTGAAAATCGTGAAGCCTTAGAAGCCTTAGCCGGCGTGGGAAGAAAGACAGCCAATGTTGTGTTAAACACCGCCTTCGGACACCCTACTATTGCCGTAGATACTCACATCTTCCGTGTTTCAAATCGCACAGGATTTGCCCCAGGTAAAGACGTGGTTAAAGTTGAGGAAAAGCTACTGAAGGTTGTTCCGGATGAATTTAAAGTTGATGTACACCACTGGCTGATTTTACATGGTCGTTATACTTGCATAGCAAGAAAGCCTCGCTGTGGCTCCTGTATTATTGAAGATCTTTGCGAGTATAAAGAGAAAACAGAGATTTAGTTAAACTAAATATCAGGGGCAAATATAATTTGCCCCCAAATAGTTGCTGAACAGCTAAACGCCGTTTTCCTACTACGCCCAAAACAACCAAACAGCCAATTTAAAGACCATTGGCGCAAATATAGAAGAAAGAACCCCACAAGCAACTAAAGCGATAGAACTATAACTACCTGTTTTTACACTATATTCCATGCATCGCCCAGTTCCGAGTGCATGAGAAACAGCGCCCATGGTTAAGCCAATCGCTCGCACATTTCTGACGCCAAGCCAATGCAAAACAGAAAAGCCAAACACTGAGCCTAATAATCCTGCAATCATCACGCCAACAGCCGTAATAGCAGAACTTCCACCAATTTGTCCAGCTATAGAAATAGCAATGGGTGTTGAAACCGATTTAGGAATAATCGTGGCCAAAATATCTTGACTTGCCCCCAACAAAACGGCAAATAATACCCCTGTACTCATTGCTATTAAGGTACCAAATAAAACAACAGCTGTTATAGGTTTCCATTTTTTTCTAATTTGTGGCAATTGTTCATAAAAAGGTAGAGCCAATGCAACCACTGAAACACCCAACAAATTATTCAACGGGAAATTACCACGATAATAATCAGAATAAGGAATGTCCCCGACAACCAAAATCAAAATAACCAATAACAAGGCAATTAGAAAGGGGTTCAAAATCGCTGAGTTTAATTTCTTACTGATTTTCTGTCCGAGTAAAAATGCGAAAATCGTTAAAACCGAAAAAAGATACACCATATCGCCCCCATTATTTATAACGATGGAAAATCCATTGCCCAAATAGTCCGATTAGCACAACAGAAAGTGATGTACTTAGCACATTAGAAAGTACAAATGACGCTAAATGAGCTTGTAAAACATCAAGATGTTCAATAATTTCGGCGCAGATAGGGATAAAAAAGACGGTCATATATCGTGTGAGAGGTCTTGCACTAGGCGTTACCCATTCCACTTTAACAATACCAAGTACAAGGCAGGAAAAGAGAAGTAACATGCCCCAAATACTATCGGAAATACCAATAGGTATTAAAATAGCCAATCCTTTTCCGAGATATAACATAGCAAAAAGCAAAGCGAGCGAAAGCAGGTTGCGGATTGCTTTAATAAGCATATAAGCCCCCTAATAAAAAACAAGCGGTAAGATTTTAGTCATTTTTTACAATTGATTTAATTCACAATTTGTAAAAAATCGCACAAATTATACCGCTTTCAGAAGGTAAAAATTTGATTTACCTTAATTTTTCTTTAGAAATTGAATAACTTTCTCTAAATCCCTTGTTCGAGCCGAAGGGGGAAGACTTTTCAAAAAGGTCGCACCATATTGTCGTGTTACCAAGCGGTTATCACAAATAATAACGGCTCCACGATCCGATATATCCCGAATTAATCGCCCCACGCCTTGCTTTAAAGTAATAACCGCTTCTGGAATTTGTATATCGTTAAAAGGATCACCGCCTTGTAAACGACAGTCCTCCATTCTTGCTTTAAATAGCGGTTCGTCCGGTGAAGTAAAAGGCAATTTATCAATAATCACAAGCGATAAATCATCGCCTCGAACATCAATCCCTTCCCAAAAGCTTTGGGTTGCAACGAGCACCGAATGTGGTTCTTGAATAAATTTTTCCAATAATTTGCTTTTGCTGGTTTCTCCTTGTAATAACACGTTAAGTGATGAATGTTCACGAAGAAAATCAGCCAGCCCTCGCATCATATAATAAGAGGTACAAAGTAAAAAACAGCGCCCTTGATTAGCTTCAATCAGAGGCATTAACATTTGCCCGAGTGATGTTAATGTATGAGGCTTATTGCTCTCCGGCAAATAGCGTGGAACGCATAATAACGATTGCGAGGCATAATCAAATGGACTTTGTAGCACCATTTGTTCTGCATTCTCAATGCCTAATCGCTGGCAAAAATGGTTAAAGTTTCCTCCCACTTCTAAGGTTGCAGAAGTAAATACCCATGCCTTTTTCTGCCCTTTCATCTGCTCGCCAAATTTATCTGCGACCGTTAAAGGCGTAATATGCAATCCGAAAGAGCGTCCGTTAGCTTCATACCAATAGCAGTAGCCAGTAATGGTCGTATCGCCAAATTTCTTTAATAACAATTTAATTTCAGCTAAACGTTCAAAAATTTTATCTAATGTTTCTGAACGCCCTAATGATTTTTTGGCAATTTCACTTAAAAAATCAATATTTTCTGCGATTTTATTTAGCCCATTTACGATTTTTTGATCTGCAAATAAATCTCGTAGATTACCCCTAATTTGCCCTTCGCCCCCCATCAATAGACGAAAATCTTGGATCACTTTTTGTAGATGATCTGCTGCCTTTCCTAATTGAGCGAGATCTTTAAGTTCTGAGCGATAAACAATGTTAGTATCTTTACAAAGGTCAAATAATTGCCGTGAGGTTAAGGATTGACCAAAGTACTGGCTGGCAATATCGGGTAGTTGATGTGCCTCATCAAAAACCACCAGCTCCGCGTCAGGAATAAGCTCGCCAAATCCAGTTTCCTTTACCGCTATATCTGCACAAAATAAGTGATGATTAACCACAACTAAATCTGCATCCATCGCTTTTTTACGAGCCTGAACCACGTGGCAATCTTTATAATTCGGACAATCACTCCCCAAACAACTTTCTGTTGTACTAACTAACTGCGGTAAAATCGGACTATCTTCCGCTATCGTTGTGCATTCGCTCAGATCGCCTGTTTTCGTTGATTGATGCCATTTTCGCACTTTAGATAAATCGCTTAACACAGATTTATCACCAACTACCCCCATTGCAATGAGTTGATCTAATCGCTCTAAACAAAGATAGTTTGCTCTTCCTTTTAATAAGGCAATTTTCCCTTTATATTTCAATGCTTTTTGAATGGTTGGTAAATCACGATTAAATAGCTGATCTTGCAGATTTTTAGATCCCGTAGAGACAATCGTTTTTTTACCCGACAATAAGGCTGGTACTAAATAGGCAAAGGTTTTTCCCGTCCCTGTTCCGGCTTCCACAACAACAGGCGTTGCAAATTTCACGGCATTTCCAACCGCTTGCGCCATTTCTAGTTGCGCTTTTCTTGGTTTAAAACCTTTAATGTTGCTACTTAACCAACCATCATCACTGAAAGCATGTATAATTTTTTCACTATATTTCATATTTTTTCACTAAAAACAAAGGCACAAGCATTGCTTGCGCCTTCTCTAATATGGATAAGAGCGTTAATTATCCAACAATAATCCATCATCGCTTAATTGCTGATGACGATTTTTCTGGAATAACGCAAGGAGATCAGACACATCCATTTTTTTACGTTGCTCGCCCGATACATCAAAAGCAACCTGCCCTTGATGTAACATAACCGTACGGTCACCGTAGTCTAATGCTTGTCGCATAGAGTGCGTAACCATTAGCGTTGTTAATTTTTGCTCACGAACAATTTTATCCGTTAATTGCATCACAAAATCCGTGGTTTTCGGATCTAATGCTGCCGTATGCTCATCTAATAAAAGAATATTCGAAGGTTGAAGCGATGCCATAAGTAAACTTACCGCTTGGCGTTGCCCGCCGGATAAACGTCCCATTTGATCCGTTAAACGGTTTTCCAAACCTAAACCAAGTAAGGCTAATTTTTCTCGGAAAATTTCACGCTGCTGGTGTTTAATTGCAAAACCCAATCCACGTTTTTGTCCACGTTGGTATGCAAGTGCCATATTTTCTTCGATAGTTAACTCTTCACAGGTTCCAGCCATTGGATCTTGAAAAACGCGAGCCACTGAATTAGCGCGTTGCCAAACACTACGCTGATTAACATTTTTACCCTGAATAAGGATTTCACCTCGATCAATCATACAATCGCCACTAATTGCATTTAATAGCGTAGATTTACCGGCTCCGTTGCTACCAATGACAGAAACAAATTCGCCTTCTGCAACATTTAAAGAAAGCCCTCTTAATACAGGATTTTCAATTACGGTGCCTTTATTAAAGGTAATGAATAAATTTTTCAGTTCGATCATCATTTCCCCCAAGAGGCTAACCAACGTTGCTTCATTTTTGGTAATATTAACACAAAAACGACTAAAAGTGCTGTAATTAAATTCAGATCTTGAGGCCCAAATCCAATTGTATTTAAGGTTTCATTATTTAAAGCTAAAGCGATAAAGGCACGATATAAGATAGAACCGATAATCACCGCTGTTGTTAGCCAAACAATACGTTTTGCAGAAAAAATAGCTTCTCCAATGATCACGGCTGCTAAGCCGATAACAATTGTTCCGACACCGATAGAAATATCGACACCGCCATTGCTCTGTACATATAATGCGCCGGCTAAAGCAATCAAGCCATTTGAGATCGCCATTCCGAGTATTGTCATTTTATTGATTGCAATCCCTTGTGCTTTTGCCATTCGAGGGTTAGTCCCTGTTGCTCTAACTGCTAAACCAATTTGAGTAGAAAAGAACAAATCAAATAAAATTTTAGCAACTGCAACAACTAATGCTGCTATCGCAAAACGAACTAATGCCAGTTGAACGTCTGTTTCGACTGACATCACATCATAAATTGTTGCTTCGCCCAATAAGGCTAAATTCGGCATTCCCATAATACGTAAGTTGATGGAGTAAAGTGCAATCATCATCAAAATACTTGATAATAATTTTTCGATTTTAAATCCGATATAAAGCGTTGCTGTAATCACACCAGCAAATCCCCCTGCTAACATCCCAAATAAGGTTGCTAGCCAAGGATCAATTTGATTAAGAATACAGACAACACAAACTGCGCCCCCTAATGGAAAAGAGCCGTCTGCGGTTAAGTCCGGAAAATCCAAAATTTTATATGAAATTAACACACCTAAAGCAACAAGGGCATAAATTAATCCTAGTTCTAATGCGCCTAATAAAGCAATGTTACTAAAAATATCATTCATCATATTCGCTACAAAATCAGTAAAAACTTGCACTATTATACTAGTACAAGCCTTGCTGTGTAAATGCCCTTACCGAAATTATATTGAGCAAATCTGTGCTAACTGCTTGTATTTCATATAGAATACGTAACAAATATCAAAATTTAACTGGAGTGATATGTTAAGTTCAGAAATTTTATTAACTATCAAACTAAATGAACAATTATTTGCCGATCCACGTCGTATCGAATTATTACGCCAAATTCAAAAAATTGGCTCAATCAGCCAAGCCGCTAAATTAGCTGATGTAAGCTATAAAACCGCTTGGGATAACATTGATGCAATGAATAAATTAAGTCCTAAGCCATTACTTGAGAGAAATGTTGGCGGAAAACAAGGTGGAGGCACACGTTTAACCGCCTATGCTGAACGCTTACTTCAACTTTATGATCTCTTAAAACAGATCCAAGAAAGGGCTTTTACGATCCTTCATCAAGAAGAGGTCTCTTTAGATAACCTTTTGGTTGCAACCGCTTGTTCTTCGCTTAAAACCAGTGCTCGAAACCAATTTTTTGGCACGGTTTCTGCTATTCAAATTGATGGCATCTATGCGACTATTTCAATCCAAGTTAAAGGTTTACCTCATCCGATTAACGCCCGAATTACACTAAAAAGTTACGAAAGGCTATCCCTTTCTTTAGAGAAAGAAGTGATGATTATGATCAAAGCACCTTGGGTAAACTTAGAGCATACATCTCATTCTGAGAATGTTTTTTTAGGGAAAATAACGCATCTGCAAAAGCAAGATAATGAAGTTGAAGTTTTAATAAATGTAAACGATATTGAATTTTGTGCTGCTACTACAAAACCTGTAATGGCTAATATCGGAGAAACCATTTCATTTAGCATCGATCCCGAACAAATCATTTTAGCGACACTTTAAATGACCCTCTCTATACAAGCGGCCAAATTTCTCTCTTAATTTGCAAATCACAAAAGAAATTTGACCGCTTGTTGATATAGTTTTGCCAATTATTTTTTCTGTAAGATATCCTTTAAAAATCTCGCCGTATGTGAACCTTGATGTTTTGCGACCTCTTCCGGCGTACCCGTTGCAATAATCTGCCCACCACCAGAACCACCTTCCGGACCTAAATCCACAATCCAGTCTGCGGTTTTAATCACATCTAGGTTATGCTCAATCACTACAATGGTATTTCCTTGATCACGTAAACGATGTAACACGCCTAATAATTGCTTAATATCGGCAAAATGTAGCCCTGTCGTTGGTTCATCTAGGATATAGAGTGTTTTCCCTGTATCTCGTTTTGAAAGTTCGGTTGCCAATTTAACACGCTGAGCCTCTCCTCCTGAAAGTGTCGTTGATGACTGCCCTAGTCGAATATAAGATAGCCCAACGTCTATCAAGGTTTGCAATTTGCGTGCAATAGCCGGAACAGGATCGAAAAATTCTCTAGCTTCTTCCACGGTCATATCCAATACTTGATGAATGGTTTTGCCTTTATAACGAATTTCGAGGGTTTCTCGATTGTAACGCTTACCTTTGCATTGATCACAAGGCACATAAACATCAGGCAGGAAGTGCATTTCAACTTTGATTACTCCATCGCCTTGGCAAGCCTCGCAACGTCCGCCCCGTACGTTAAAGCTAAAACGACCAACATTGTAGCCTCTGGCTCGAGCTTCTTGTGTGCCGGCAAACAATTCTCGAATAGGGGTAAATAAACCTGTATAAGTTGCCGGATTTGAACGAGGCGTTCGTCCAATAGGACTTTGGTCAATATCAATGACTTTATCAAAATGGGCCAAACCTTCAATACTGTCATAAGGTGCTACATCTGTTCTTTCAGCCCGATTTAAAGCATTTTGCGCAAGTGGGAAAAGCGTATCGTTGATCAAAGTTGATTTGCCTGAACCGGACACACCGGTAATACAAGTAAATAAGCCAACCGGAATATCTAGTTGCACATTTTTTAGGTTATTTCCTTTCGCCCCTTTTAACGTAAGGACTTTCTTCTCATCATAAGGAATGCGCTTCGCAGGCACTTCTATCTTCTGTTTACCAGATAAAAACTGCCCAGTAATAGAAGCTTCCACTTGCATAATTTCTTCCGCTGTGCCTTGAGCGATAATGTTCCCACCATGCACACCGGCACCCGGTCCAATATCAACAATATGATCTGCCGCTCGAATAGCATCTTCATCGTGTTCAACCACAATGACGGTATTTCCTAAATTGCGTAAATGTAATAAGGTATTCAAAAGTCGTTCATTATCACGTTGATGTAATCCGATTGAGGGCTCATCAAGCACATACATAACGCCAACTAAACCTGCGCCAATCTGGCTTGCCAAACGAATACGTTGAGCCTCGCCCCCTGACAAAGTTTCTGCTGAGCGAGATAACGAAAGATAATTTAACCCGACATTCACTAAGAACTGCAAACGCTCACGGATCTCTTTTAAGATTTTTTCTGCAATTTTGGCTTTTTGCCCATTTAGCGTTAATTCTTCAAAGAAAGTTAATGCTTCCCCAATTGATTTTTCCGATACCATCGGTAAATTGGTTTTATCTAAAAATACATAACGAGCTTCTTTTCTCAAACGAGAACCGCTGCAATCCAAACAAGGACGGTTATTGATATATTTTGCTAGCTCTTCTCGAACGGCATTCGACTCCGTTTCTTTATAACGGCGAGCCATATTATTCAGTACGCCTTCAAAAGCGTGCTTACGCTTAACTTTATCGCCTCGATCATTCACATAAACAAATTCAATTTCATCTTTTGAGCCGTTTAAAATAATTTCTTGGTGTTTTTTAGAAAGCTGATTAAATGGTTTTTCAATATCAAAACCATAATGTTCTGCCACGGCTTTTAATAAACCAAAATAGTAAAAACTACGGCGATCCCAGCCCTTAATCGCACCGCTTGCAAGTGAAACATCAGCATTTTGAACCACTTTTTGCGGATCAAAATACTGTTCAACGCCCAATCCATCGCAAGTAGGACAAGCCCCGGCAGGGTTATTAAATGAGAATAGGCGAGGTTCTAATTCATGTAGCGAATAGCCACAATGCGGACACGCAAAACTGGAAGAAAAGACTAATTCTTCCGCATTAGGATCGTCCATATCCGCAATAATTGCCGTCGAGCCGGAAAGGTCTAACGCCGTTTCAAAAGATTCCGCTAAACGTGTTGCAATATCACTTCGCACTTTAAAGCGATCAACCACAACTTCAATGGTATGTTTTTTTTGTAATTCCAATTTAGGTGGATCGGATAAATCGCAAATTTCACCATCAATTCGAGCCCGAATATAGCCGTTAGCAGTCAAATTTTCTAATAATTTTACGTGTTCCCCTTTTCGATCTTTCACGACAGGGGCTAGCAACATTAAACGTTTGCCTTCCGGTTCTTCCAGCACACGATCAACCATCTGTGAAATCGTTTGTGCCGCTAATGGTATATCGTGATCAGGACAACGAGGATCGCCCACACGCGCAAACAATAAACGTAAATAATCGTGAATTTCGGTTACTGTACCAACCGTAGAACGAGGGTTATGCGATGTTGATTTTTGTTCAATTGAAATCGCCGGTGATAGCCCTTCGATATGATCAACATCAGGCTTTTCCATTAACGATAAGAATTGACGAGCATAGGCGGATAAACTTTCAACATAGCGGCGTTGCCCTTCTGCATAAAGGGTATCAAAGGCTAAAGATGATTTACCTGAGCCGGACAAGCCCGTGATCACAATAAATTTATCTCTCGGCAGTGTTAGGTTTATATTTTTTAGGTTGTGGGTTCTTGCACCACGAATATCAATTTGTTTCATGCTCCCTCACATAAAATGGGAAATAATGTTTATTATGCCATAAAAACAAAAACTGTACAAAATATCAGTTTATCCTAGCATTTTTTATTTAAAGCGGTTAGAATACGCCAAAATTTTACAAATTCATTCAGCTTAAAGAGGTTTTTATGGCGGGTATCAATAAAGTTATTATTGTTGGTAATTTAGGAAACGATCCGGAAATGCGTACAATGCCAAACGGTGAAGCCGTGGCAAATATCAGTGTCGCAACAAGTGAAAGCTGGACGGACAAAAATACAGGCGAACGCCGTGAAATCACAGAATGGCATCGTATTGTGTTCTATCGCCGCCAAGCTGAAGTTGCAGGCCAATACTTACGCAAAGGTTCGCAGGTTTACGTTGAAGGACGTTTACGCACACGTAAATGGCAAGACCAAAACGGTCAAGATCGCTATACCACAGAAATTCAAGGCGATGTGCTACAAATGTTAGGCGGTCGTAATCAAGGTGGCGATTTCGGCGGTGGACAATCTTGGGGCGGTAATGCGCAAACACAACCGGCAGGCAACAATTATAATCAAGGTAATAGTGGCTATGGTTACGATCAAACTTCAGCGCCTCGTCCACAACAGACAAAACCAGCTGCACCGGCAGAACCGGTTATGAACAACTTTGATGATGATATTCCGTTCTAAGTTACTGCTATAAAGGTATAAAAAAACCAGCTGCACGCTGGTTTTTTGTACAATTTTTATTTTGTTTTAGGTAAACGATATAACTGGTTTTTATATAGATAACTACCTAATAACGCATGCGCTAACGCCTCTTTTTTCTGCTCTTCTGGCAAATCTTTTGCGATCAGTTTTTCGTTGGCTTTGTCATATTGATAGCCTTCAATCGGTAAATTTGGGCGCATTACGATAACATCATTATTCCCTTTTAGCATCGCTTGAGTGCCGTCATACTGCATAATTGCACGATCCGGATTAACGTTTTTAGTCAAATCATAGCCAATCATTGGGTATTCACCACTTATCCCAGCGAGAGAAAGCAAGGTTGTAGGCATATCAATTTGGCTCACTAAGCGACTATCACGTTTTGCTTCAATTCCTTCACCTAAAAATAGCCCCGGGATACGGAAATGTTTAATTGGCACAAGATGATCGCCCGCAGCTCGTGAGTCGTGATCGGCTATGACTAAAAAGAGAGTATCTTTCCAATAATTCGATTTCTTCGCTAAATTAAAGAAATGTCCTAACGCATAATCCGCATATTTCGCTGCATTATTACGGGTTTGTTTAGGCTGTTCATAAAGTTCAATTTTGCCATCAGGGAATTCAAACGGGTCGTGATTACTTGAACTAAAAACTAAGCTAAAAAATGGCTTGCCCTCTTGTTGTAACTGCGTGAAAGTTTCATTTGCTTTATCAAATAAATCTTCATCACTCATCCCCCAAGTCGCTTTAAATTTTGGATTGACATAATCTTTTTCATCAATAATGCGACTGAAACCATTCCCATAGAAGAAACTTGCCATATTATCAAAATGCTTTTCACCACCATAAATAAATGAGGTGTCATAACCTTGACGGCGTAATAATTCCGCAATACTGAAGAAGTTATTTTGGCTCTTCGTTAATTTGACAACAGCACGAGCCGGTGTCGGCGTGAAGCCAGTCGTAACAGCTTCAATACCACGTACCGAACGCGTTCCTGTGGCATAAAGATTTTCAAATAGCCAACCTTCTTTTGCTAAATTATCAAAATTAGGGGTAAGTGGTTTTCCACCTAAAGTACCAACAAATTGCGCCCCTAAACTTTCTTCCAAAATAATCACGATATTTTTAGGTTTTCCCTGATAGGTCGCTTGGTTATAAGTAAGCGTTGGGATCTCTGTTGAAATATAATCACTCGCCGGTCTGCCCCTCGCATTTTTTACACGTTCGAACATCTCTTCTTCGGACATTTTGCCATATTGTTCCGAGGACTTTTCTTCATCTTTTAGTTGTTGAACAGCATATAAAACAGAGTATCCGGAACTCAGCACTAAAGAGTTCACTAATGGATCACTTGAAAATGCCACCATTGCCGGATTGATACCACGATGAGCAAAGCTTGAACGCCCTCCGGCAAAAACTAAAGCAGCAACCAGTAACCCAATTAATGGGCGAAATTTCCAATGAGGATAACGGATATGTTGAACAGCCCAACCCGATAACTTCCAGTAGATTACGCTCGAAAGAACCAATGCGACTAAACTAATAATAACCGTAGTCAAATGCCCATTGATTAACATCGTTGCCACTTCTTTCGGACTAACCAAATACTCAATAAATAAACGATTTGGACGTAAGTCAAAAGTTTCAATAAAGTTCGGTGTAGCCACTTCCATAAATAAAATGAAAATGGAACCTAAGGTTAGCCAAATACGTAAAATGATTTGCCACACTTTTCCTAATCTATTTTGATTTAAAAACAGTGCAGTAAATAATGCAGGAATACCAAAAAGCCAGCAAAGTGCAGAAACATCTATGCGTAGCCCTTGTAAGAAAAGTTGAACCCAACCATCTACGGCTGAAACACGCTCAGATTGCCATAACGCTAATCCTAAACGAGAAATAAATAGAACGATCAAGTTGACCGCAAAGAAAAATAACACCGGAAAGAGAATAAAACGGTGAGGTGATTTATTTGATTGCTGCATAGCAACTCCAAAGGGAAATAAAGAAAAAAGCTCAAATTCATGTTATTTTGAAATAGGTTGAAACCAACATAAATTCAGCATTAAGGCACTCTTTTTACCTGAAAGTTCCTGCTTTTTCAAACTGTATTTCACTGAATAGTTAAAACAAGCGGTTAAAAATCAAAAGGTATTTGCAAATCCTTTTCCTGAACGGTAAACTTTTCATTATTTTTTACTTTTTTCATCACTATGGCAAAGAAACCTACCCCTGATTTTGAAAGCACTTTAAAAGAACTTGAAGCAATTGTTAATCATTTAGAAGCAGGCGATCTACCTTTAGAAGAAGCTCTAAATGAATTTGAAACAGCCATTAAATTAGTTCAACAAGGTCAAGAACGTTTACAAAATGCAGAACAGCGTATTCAAATTCTCCTCAATAAAAACGAGCAAGCGGATTTAGTGGATTATGAATAACGAGTATGAACTAAAAACAGATCTCGTTACCTTTCAGCAACGAGTAAATCAATTTATTGAGCAAGAATTAAAGCAATACTCTGCTCACCATTCCCCATTGATTGATGCGATGGCTTATGCTGTCTTGCTCGGAGGGAAACGTGTTCGTCCCTTTTTAATCTATGCAACGGGGAGAATGTTAGGTGTATCACTTAAGGCTCTAGACCATTCAGCAGCTGCCATGGAGTCCATTCATGCATATTCATTAGTTCATGATGATCTTCCTGCCATGGATGATGACAAACTTCGCCGAGGCAAACCGACTTGTCATATTGCTTTTGATGAAGCCACCGCTATTTTAGCCGGAGATTCTCTACAAACCTTTGCTTTTGAGTTAATCGCTAAAGATCCGTTCTTAACGGATTTGCAAAAAATCAAACAAATTCAATCGCTTGCAAAAGCAGCCGGTGCTAAAGGTATGTGTTTAGGGCAAAGTTTGGATTTAATTTCTGAAAATAAAGCGATTTCACTTTCTGAATTAGAGTTAATTCATCGAAATAAAACTGGAGCACTGATTGTAGCATCTGTACTTATGGGTTTTAATCTCTCTGATTACGCACAAGATGAGAAGATTAAAAATGCACTGGAGTGCTATGCAAAAGCGATTGGTTTAGCGTTCCAAGTGCAAGATGATATTTTAGATGTCATTGGTGATACGGATAAAATTGGTAAAACCGCAGGCTCGGATGAATCACTGAATAAAAGTACCTACCCAAAACTATTGGGGTTAGAAGGTGCGATGGAAAAAGCACAGAGTTTATATCAAACCGCATTAAAAGCTTTAGATGAACTTCCTTTTGATACGAGAGCATTAAAAGCATTAGCACATTTTATTATTCAGCGAGAAAGCTAATTTTTTATCCCCATGAATAAGGGCTGCTCAATGAGAAGCTGCCCTTTTTCTTTTAATCATACAAACTATGATCGGTTTCATTAGGTCGCGTTTTAAATCGGCGATGTAGCCACATGTATTGTTCTAGCGCCTGCATAATTTCTTTTTCAATCAATTGATTCATTTTTATCGCTGTACTTATTTCATCATTGCAATGACAAAAATCAACGGCAGCACTAATTTTTACCGTATAACCAGAGAAATCAGCATGTCGAATCGGAGAAAATGGTACCACAACGGTATTCGGCGTTGATTTTAATAACATACGTGTTCCTGCCGTTGTACAAGCCTCTTTTACCGCAAAGAATGGCACAAATACGCTGTTTTTACGCCCATAATCATGATCTGGAGCATACCAAATCGTTTCTCCTGCCTTCAATGCTTTAATCATACCTCGCAGATCATTACGATTAAGCATCGCTTTATTTGAGCGTATCCGTCCTCTAAATTGAATCCAATCTAACAAAGGGTTATCGTTAGGACGATAGACACCAACGCCTTGGTGATGTAAACCAACAATTCTCGCCCCCAATTCTAAAGTTAAGAAATGTACCCCAACAAACAGAATACCTGTTCCTTCCGGATAATTTTTGAGGTGTTCCAATCCCTCTACTTTCGACCATTTTAAAATACGTTTATCCGACCAAAACCACGCCATTCCCGTTTCAATAATTGCCATGCCAACCGATTCAATATTTTTCGTTAAGATATGTTGAATCTCAGCATCTGAATAATGCGGAAAGCAGAGTGCTAAATTGCGTTGTGCAATACGTAAGCGGCGTTTCCCAAAGCCTAATGATGCAAATAATTTGCCTAAGCCTTTGCCAATTAAAACTAAAACAGGATATGGTAAGCAAAGGATTGCTCTAAAAACCACTAACCCAATCCATAATCCCCAAAATTTGGGCGATAAAAAGTGCCATTGAAATGGCGGGAGTTGTTTTTTATTTTCCATATATACGATTTCTCATCAATATCACGGGGTAATTATAGCCAAAAAAGGGATAAAAAAGTATAAAAGTGTTAAGTGGATCACAAATTTGAAAATTATTTGAAAATTGCTCTTGAATTATTGGAGCAAAAGGCATATTTTTGGAGTAAAGGAAAACACAATCAACTCAAAAAGAGGAAAACGTTATGTCACTCAATATCTCTAGTAAACAAATGGAAGTAACCCCTGCAATCCGTACCCATATTGAGGAGCGTTTAGCAAAACTCGACAAATATCACACTCAACTGATCAATCCACACTTTATGATTCACAAACAACCTAATAGTTATGAGGTTGAAGCCACTATCGGTAGTCCTTTAGGCGATTTAATTGCAAAAGCTGTTAATGAAGATTTATATAATGCAATCAATGAAGTGGAGAAAAAATTAGAATCACAATTGATTAAACTTAAAGAGAAAAAAGAACATTAATTTTCACTAAATAAAATAAAAGCCAAACGGAGCAAAATCTGTTTGGCTTTTTTGCTAATTATTTTCTAAAAAGAGGGGCCCAAGCTCCCCTTTTGGCAATCCAAAATGTTCCGGATAATGTACATCTACCAGATACAACCCTTCGGCTTTTGCTGTTGGAGCAGCTAACGTACGATCTTTTTGTTCTAATAACCACTTAATCCACTCAGGAGGCTGATTTCCTTGCCCTACCTCGATCAAACTACCAACGATATTTCGCACCATATGATGAACAAAAGCATTTGCTTGAATATCAACAATAATATAAGCACCTAATCGACTTACATTTAAATGATGGATATTTCGCCACGGCGTATGCGATTGACATTTTGCCGCCCTAAAAGAAGAAAAATCATTTTCTCCCAATAAATATTGCCCTGCTTCATGCATTTTCTCGTGATCTAAATCCACGTGATAATGCGAAACACCTTTCGGCAAAATCGCTGAACGTAATTTTCGATTAAAAATAATATAACGGTAACGGCGAGCTGTTGCACTAAAACGGGCATGAAAATCCTCGGGTACTTCTACCGCCCACTTCACGGCAATATCATCAGGCAAATGCGCATTGGTGCCGAAACACCAAGCCTGTAGAGGACGATTCGCATCCGTTTCAAAATGGACAACTTGCCCTGTACCATGTACGCCAGAATCCGTTCGTCCTGCACAAAAAACCTCAACAGGCGAATTCGCCACAGTGGATAAAGCCTCTTCTAATTTTTGCTGAACACTCTCAACACTCTCTTGTCGTTGCCAGCCAAAATAGCGACTGCCATCATATTCAATACCTAATGCAATCTTCATTTTGTAAAAAATCTTTAAAAATAGACCGCTTATTTATTGATAAGCGAAAGAAACTCTTTGCGTGTTTCACGATCTTCTAAAAATACACCACCGAAAGCAGAAGTAACAGTATAGCTATTCGTATCTTTCACGCCACGACATTTCACACAGAAATGCGTTGCTTTCACATAAACCGCCACATCTTCTGTTTCTAAAATGGTTTGGAATGCCGTTAAAATTTGCTCTGTAAAACGCTCTTGCACTTGTGGACGTTGTGCAAAGAACTGTACAACACGGTTAATTTTAGATAAACCGATAACCCATTTTTTAGGGTAATAAGCCACTGCTACTTTGCCATCAATCGTAACAAAATGATGCTCACAAGTTGATGTCAGGGTAATATCATCAACCAACACCATTTCACTTACTTTCATACGGTTTTCGATATTCGTAATTTTTGGAAAAGTCGCATAATCCAATCCGCTAAAAATCTCATCAACATACATTTTAGCTAATCGCTGCGGTGTTTCCTCTAGGCTATCATCACTTAAATCTAACCCCAGTAATTCCATTACGGAACGAAAGTGCGCTTGAATTTCGGCTCGGCGAGTCGATTTATCTTTAGTTAAGGCAATCGTTGGGGTTTCAATCCCTTTTGCAATAAGTGCTTTACGAACTTTTTGTGCTTCTTCTGAAATCGGTGAGATCGTTGTCATTTGGTTTCCTCTCAATTTAAGCGAAAGATTCTAACAAATTGACATCAAAAAAAATAGCTCTAAAATCTAGTAATCCCTTTTAAACATATAAGAACATAGAAGAATAACAATGATTTATTACCATTTTAATCAAACGCTGGTTTCAAAAGCCCACCAACTCGTTCTTGAATCCTTGTTTAATCAGCAAGATTTCATGCATTCAGAACGTTTACTCGGCTTTTCAAAAGGAAGAGGAACAGCTTGGTTTTTAAATACACAAGCAGAGTTAGGTATCAATATTGTCTTGCGCCATTATTATCGTGGTGGATTGTTTGGAAAGATTGTAAAAGATCATTATCTGTTCCGTGGTATCAAACAGACTCGTGCTTATCAAGAGTTTGAGTTACTTCAGAAAATGTATGATTGGGACTTGCCTGTGCCTCGCCCTGTAGGGATTCAGATCAAAAAGTCCATATTTTGCTACCAAGCAAATATCATGCTCGAGAAAATTGAACAGACTCAAGATTTAAGCAAATTACTCCAAAAACAGGCTTTATCTGCGAAACAATACCAACAAATAGGGCAACTTATCCGCCAATTACACAATAAGCAAGTCCATCATTCTGATCTCAACATTCACAATATTTTGCTCGATAGTGCAGAAAAATTTTGGCTGATTGATTTCGATAAATGTCATGTGGAAAAAGGTAACGAATGGAAAAAAGAGAATCTCAACCGCTTACTTCGCTCATTCCGTAAAGAAAAAGGGCGATTAAATATTCTGTTTGATGAAATAGATTGGGAAAATCTACTAAAAGGCTATCACGCTTAATTCTAAACCTCTTAGCTTTTCAACTAAGAGGTTTGTATTATCGCTTAAAAATATGACCGCTTGTTGTTTCAATAAAGCTACTATGTAAAAGCAATATTCCCATCATCATTAAAATAAAGCCGATCCCCCATTTCAAAATCACGGCATATTGCTGAGTTGTTCTGTGTGATAAATACCAATGACTTAACATTACAGCCTTTTGTCTTGCCCAAACCACCAATAATGCAAAAAGCGTGAGGGTAAGCCCTGTCCCCACAGCCATAACAATAGCAGACAACATGCCCCACCAATAAATATTCAACGTATAAGAAAGGAAAAGAACTAAAATTGCCCCCGAACAAGGTCTTGCACCAATACTCAAAACGAGTAAGAGTTGTGTTTTCCAATTTGTTGCTTTTTGCATTTGCGACTGAGAAGGTAAGTGTTGATGACCACAACTACAACTTTCAGAAGATGGATGATGTATATGCGTAAGCGGTCGAATTTGTGTGATTTTTTGCATAGGTTTCGCAGCATGAATTTTAAAAGCTACTTGTGTTTCTCTTTTAGCACGCCATGCTGAATAACACCAATAGCCCCCCAAAACAATCATTACGAAAAAACTCACTCGCTCTACCCATTGCAAAGTAACATTAAAATAGGTTCGAGATAACGTGAAGACGACAACAATAATCGATACTAAAATAATGGCGACAAAGCCCTGCACGAGAGATGCGCCTAAACTCATTTTAACTGCTTGGCGTAATTTAGTTTGCTCTAAAGAGAGATAACTGGTCAAAATAAATTTTCCATGACCTGGCCCTACGGCATGGAAAATACCGTAGAGAAAGCTGATCAATACCAAGGTTACACCTGCTTTCCCTTGTTGCTGACTTAATTGATTTAGCGCACCGGATAGCTGTAAATTAAAGCTCTTTTGCCATTCCATTACCTGATAAAGTAAATAAGGATAAAGCCAATATCCACCTACCAGAAGCAAGAAAACAACAATTCCCCAGCTGAACCATTTAGGCTGAAATTTTATTTGCATGTCATACTTACCTTTTGAGCAAAATGACGACCAAGTGAACCATCTTCCGGTGTTTGATCTTTATCTAAACCTGAAGCATATTGTTTCAATGAATTATCCACTTTAGGTTGAATTAACCGGATTTGACAATTTGAGTCAGTAATGGCGAGTTCTTTTTCACTATTATATTCCATTCCCATATAGTAAGTTGGCTCATAGGTCATCAGAACGGTGGGGAGCTCGCCTAACTGTTGCGGTTTTTCCAAATAAAACTTCACGGTAAAAATAATGCGATTATTTTTAATCTCAAAAGCATAATCTTCAGGCTTATCTGTAAATTTAATCAAATCATTTTTTTGATTATATAAGTAACTGAAATAATGTTCTTCTTTTGCCGTTTCTATCATCTCATTCAAAATAGTGGATTTTGTTTTATCCGGTCTATCACTTGCTTGCAATTCATAAATTAACGTACTTGAAGCGATTTCATCTAACGTCCAGTCCATTTGAAAGCCTGTTAATGTTTTGTCATTCACTAACGCTTTCGTTTTAAGATCAACAAAAGAGTGAGGATGCGCCCAAAGCGATACGGAAAATAAGCTCAAAAGAGAAAAAAAGATATATTTCATAATATTTAAAAAAGAAAAGATACAAAAAAGCGAACCGTTAAAAACGATTCGCTGGAATAAGATGAGTTGGTCGATAAGCCGAGTTCTGTCGTGGACAATCATTCCTCTAGGCGTACATTCACACATACGCTCAAGCAACCTACCCGAATCCTGAGCGGGCCACCCATTGGATTCCTATTTGGTCTTGCTACGAGTGGAGTTTACCGTGCCGTGAAATGTTACCACTCACGCGGTGCGCTCTTACCGCACCCTTTCACCCTTACCAGCCGAAACTGGCGGTCTGCTCTCTGTTGCACTAGTCGTAGGCTCACGCCTCCCAGACGTTATCTGGCACTCTGCCCTGTGTAGCTCGGACTTTCCTCTCGTTTACTTGTCCCACTAGGTCGTATTGCTACGGTTAAGGGCTTCAATAAACCAGCGATTGTCTAACCAACTCAAGCGTAAGTATAACGCATTTGTCCGTTGTTGGAAAGCTAGGTTTAATCTAGAGATACAATGACAAGCTGAATTTCGTCCTCACTTTCTCGTTTTTCCTTTAGAACGAGCCCCATTTCATCACATAACAATTCAAAATCACGAATATCACTTTGTTTATTGAGTCGAAAAAGAATTTGAGTATGAGGAGGAAGCTGTTTCAACGCACGGTGAGCCATCAATACAGGCATAGGACACATATAACCTCTAAAATCTAATCGCCTGATTTCCATCATATCATTTTTTCTCATGATAAGAAAAACTGAAGATCTCCATCTCCAGTCTTTTCCTAAATCTTTTGGAAAGATAACATTAACAAGGTTCGCCACTTATCTTGCCCTTGCTCATCTTTCCCCATATTGGCTATATTCGGGAAACGTCCCCATTGCTCAAAACCATGTTTGTACATTAATTTCTGACTCACTTCATTCATTTCAAACACATATGCCATCAGAGTATGAATACCATGATTTAACATTTCTGCTTGCATAAATTGAATGATCACTGAACCGTAGCCCTTTCCTTTTGCTTTTCCATCTAAATAAATACTGATTTCTGAAGTATGGATAAAAGCGGGCCGCTCATAAAATGGCGAAAAACTGAACCAGCCAGCAATCCCTTCTTCATCTTCCACTGTCCATATGGGATATTTTTCACTTGATAGATGAAAATCAAACCATGCACGGCGATTAGTTGTTGTTGCCAACTCAAGATCTGCCGTAATTTGATGGGTTGGAATGGCTTGATTATAAATAGCTAAAATTGTTTCAAAATCGGCTTCCGTAGATTTGCGTATACGCATTTCTTTTCCTTCTTAAATATGCAAAATTTTCTTTATATTCTACCGCTTGCTAAGCATATTAGGCAAAATAACCATCACTAAAGCCCCCCCTTCTGAGCGATTTTGGATTTTAAATTCGCCATGTAGCTCTGTCGCTCGCTCTTTCATAATGGTTAAACCATAATGCCCTTCAGGCTCTATATCTGTTTCAATACCTTTTCCATTATCACGGATCATTAAACAATGTTCGCCATCGGCATTGGTTTCGGCAATAACCTCTATTTCACTCGCATCCGCATGTTTAATAGCATTAATCACTGCTTCTCGCACAATTTGTAATACGTGAACCTGTTCTTGCGCGCTAAACATTAATGAAGGTAGCTTACAAGTGAGGCTAATCTGTGCAGAAGTTCTTGCTCGTAAGGTATCTAACATTCGTTCCAACGCACTGGTCAAATTAGCTTCTTCTATAGTTAGGCGGAAAGTTGAAAGCAGTTCTCTTAATTGACTATAAGCATCATTTAAAGCTTTCTCAAGATCATTAAGAATGGCTTTTTGCTTTTCCCAATCTTGTTCTATTTCGCCATTACGCTGCAATAGTCTAATCTGAATTTTAAAGAATGTAAGCGATTGAGCGAGAGAATCATGTAGCTCCCTTGCAATAATCGATCGTTCTTCCATAAGAATGAGTTGTTGCTGTTGTTTATGATTTTGTACGACATAAATACTACGCCCAATCATTTCAGCTACGCTTTGTAATAAGCGTTCATCTGGACACAATAAGGAAGATTTCCAACGAAGCATAGCAATTTTCTCATTTTCAATTGCAATCTCATATTGTTGCCACTGTTCGCTTAATAAGTCAGTATCAATCGTAATATTCCAATAGTCTGCCCCATAAACCTCTAAAGCGATGCCTTTTAATTGTTCATTAGCAAGAACCCTCTCTAATACTTGTAAAAGAAGAGTCCTACTGACCGGCTTCGAAGTCAAAATTTGTGAGCAATGATAAAGCACCATCATTGAACGATTCACAGCAGTTAAACGCCGTGTTTTATCCGCAACCTTATCCTCTAATGAGGTATAAAGTTTCTTCAACTCACTCACCATTTGTGTAAAAGTTTTTGATAAAACGCCCAACTCATTTGGCTCATTAATGGCTAAGCTCACATGATCAAAATCTTCTTGCTGAATTTGTTGGCTCGCCAGAACTAATTGATCCAAATGCTTAATGATTCGTTTACGGGTATACCAAATGCCATAATAGGCAAGGGCAATAATAAGCAACATCGAAATCGCAATAACACTAATAGCGATCTTAAGTTTAAACTCCGCAAACTTCTGCAAGGCAGAGACAAAAGCATCTATTTCTTTTACATAATGTTCTATGCGAGATAAATAACTCTCATGATCCTGATGACGAATATACAACGCCATCTCTTCCCATACATCTTTTAGGCGTTGATAGCGTGCTTTTACTTCTTTAGGTAATAAATAGCTTGAATTTAATGCTTGTAATTCCGGAGAGTGTAAGCTGGCTCGATACTCTTCAAGCCTTAATTCAATATTTTCAGGCGCATGGTTCATTTCGTACCAAAAACGATAACTTTGGTAGCGTAATGAACCTGATACGTTGATAAGGCTCGCATCTGATTTATTGCTCCACATAATACCAAGAGAAATGCCACTAATTAACGTGGCAAATCCGATAATAATAAAGAAATATAATCCAATGCGCCTTGCAATTGAATTTTTAGGGTTAATGACAAACGTATTCATTAAAGATTAAACAATGTTGTGAGTTCTTGTGCAATACTATCTTGATCGTGAGATCCAATGGTTTTCTTCGCGCGTTGCTGAACTTCCGCTTCTGAACCGCCCATTGCAACGCCTAAACCAACAAGCTCTAACATCGAAATATCATTAAAGTTATCGCCAAATGCCACAACATTTTGAGGAGAAATACCTTCACGTTCAAGTAATTTAGCCAACATCGCCCCTTTACTATTCCCTACTGCCGTAATATCAACACGATCTATCCAAGACCATTCCGGACTAACTTGATCAAGCGGTAATGTTTTTACAAAATTTTGCATTTTATCTAAGTCAGGATCACTGATAAGTACTTTCCAAACTAACGTACCTTTATCAATTTCTTTTTGGAATTTTTCAACTTGATGAACATCCGGACGAACCAATTCAGGACAAGAATCTACCCATTTTTTGAATTTAGTGAAATGTGGGTTAAGTTGTTCATAGGTCATTGCATCACGGAAGTAAACTGCAGTATGGATTCCTTCGGCTTGAGCTTGATTGATCAATTGTGAAGCAAGCTTCGCGGATAACGGATTTCCTTCAAGCACTTTATCTTGCTTAAAATCATATAAATAAGTGCCATTACAACAAACTACGGGAGTATCTAATCCAATTTCTGCATAATATGGTCGAACAGCAGTATGATGGCGACCTGTTACAAAAAAAACTTTAATGCCTTTTTCTCTTATTCTTTGAATAGCTTGCTTACTTGACTCTAAAATGGTGGCTTGTGAAGAAAGTAAAGTGCCGTCTAAATCAAAAGCTACTGCTTGGTAAGTCATAAATCTCTCCGTATATAAAAATAAAGGGTAACCCATTCAGATTACCCTTTATTCTACTCAGTTCTTAAAGAACTGTAAATTATTTACCAGAGTTGTATGCTGGCGTTTGATATAATGGAGCTGGACCATTAGGACCTGCCACATTACCACCTTCGCTTTGTGTTAAAACACCACCGTTTGCAGAAATTTCTACACGACGGTTTGGACGTAAACAGTCACGTAATGCTTGACCTGATTCGCCATCACATGCTTTCACTTGGTTTGCTTTACCGTAACCTACAGCTTCAATTTGAGCTGTTACGCCTTGTTGAACTAAACGAGCTTTAACCATGTTAGCACGGCGTTGTGATAAATCTAGGTTATAATTTACTGAACCTAAACGGTCTGTATAACCTGCAACTTTAACCTGTTGTGCTTTAGAAGATTTCAATTGTGCTGCAACATTATCAACAACTTCTTTACCTTTAGCCGTTAAAGTATCTTTATCAAAATCAAATAAGAAGTCGCCACTTAAATTGAATGACGCATTACCGTTACAACCATTTGGATACCAGAAGAAGCTTTGTGCATTCATGTTTTTGTCGAAACCAATTTTGAATTGACAAATTTTATGAACACCATTTTCACGATAGTTAAACACGAAGTCCCATTCACGAACGCCATATAAGCCTTCTTCAAAATGAGGACGACCGATTAGGTTATAAAGTTGGTCTTTATTCATACCACGTTCGATTTGACGAACGTTTTCCCAGTTAGGCCAAGAACCGAATTGAGAACCATCATGGTTGAATTCAGATTCTGAAATTTTTGGGAATACCGGATTTTCAATCTGACCTTCATCAGACACATTGCTTAAGTTACCACAAGCAGCTACTGCAACAGCAACGCTTGATAATAACAAACCGCGAAAAAGAGTTGCTTTTTTCATTATCATTTATTCCTTATCTAGGTAAAAACTTTATTCAAGGACTCATGAACCCACCTAGGGATATGAGGCTTACGGATTGTACAATACAAATTTATGAAATTCTACATATATGTGCAGCAATTACGATATTATTACATTTTCCACCCTCAATTGTAAATTTTTATTACCTTTGAATTCATTTATATCAAGTTTGTAAATTATTTTAGCTTTTTTTACTGACATATCAGGAAATGCTCTGACATCAATATTAAACCAAATTGCATCCAGTAACATTCCTCTTTCATTTTCTACCATCATTTTTAAATGTTTTCCACCTAGTAGTCTTTGCTGTAAAATTCGAAAGTCACCTTCAAAAGTTGGTTCAGGGAAATGCTGCCCCCACGGGCCTGCTTGCTGCAATAAATTTGCAATTTCTAGCGTAAATTCATCCGCTTGCAATTCACCATCCGTATAAATGATGCCTTGCAATAATTCCGGCTCAATCATTTCATTAATTTTTTCATCAAAGATTCTTTGAAATTTGAGAAAATTATCTTGATGAATCGTCAAACCTGCCGCCATTGCATGTCCACCAAATTTAACGATTAATTCAGGGTAATGACTATCAATACGTTCTAACAAGTCTCTCATATGTAACCCACTAATAGAACGTGCGGAGCCTTTAATAAATGGACTATCTTCATTTTCTTGTGCAAATGCAATAACCGGGCGATGAAACTGATCTTTAATTCGAGAAGCAAGAATCCCTATCACGCCTTGATGCCAATCAGGTTGATACAAAACAATACCATGTGCTTGTTCTTTTTGAGCCAGACTTGGCAACTTCGCACAAATCGCCAATGCTTCCGTTTTCATCTCTTGTTCAAATTCTTTACGCGTCTGATTTAAGCTATCTAATTCAAAAGCTAATTGGCGAGCGATCTCCATATTATCCGCCGTGAGTAATTCAACCCCTAACGACATATTTTCCAAGCGACCTGCTGCATTAAGTCTTGGAGCAATCGCAAAACCGAGATCGGCAGCTTGTAATGTTTCTAAATCTCGCTTCCCTACTTCCACTAAGGCTTTAATGCCCACTCGACATGCACCGGAACGAATACGATTTAAACCTTGGTGCACCAAAATCCGATTATTATGATCTAAAGGCACAACATCTGCCACCGTACCTAATGCAACCAAATCCAATAACTCGGCTAAGTTAGGTTCTTTACCTTGAAATAAATTTTTCTCGCGCATTTTACTACGCAATGCCAACATCACATAGAACGCAACGCCCACACCAGCTAAAGATTTGGAAGGAAACTGGCAATAAGATAAATTCGGATTGACCATCGCATCCGCATTAGGTAGTTGCTCTGCCGGTAAATGATGATCGGTGACTAATACTTTGATCCCATTTTCTTTCAATAACGCAATGCCTTCAAATGAAGAAATGCCATTATCTACCGTAATAACTAAATCGACCTCTTTTTCCAAAATCGTATTGGCAATATCAAGGCTCAAACCATAGCCTTGAGAAAAACGATCCGGAATAAGATACTCAACATGCTGGAACCCCATTTGACGTAAGGCAAGCAAGATTAATGCCGTACTTGTTGCGCCATCAGCATCAAAATCGCCGACAATAATAATGTTAGCTTGTTGCTCATAAGCCTCAACTAATAAGTCAGTTGCTTGCTCTATACCAGAAAGTTGTTGTGGATGGTGTAAATGTTGAAGCGTTCGTTCTAACTCTTTTGTCGATTGCACCCCCCGACTCTGGTATAGCCGATTTAGTAGAGGGTGTTCCGATAATTGAAGATCCGTTAATACAGGACGTTGTTTAATAATTTTTTGCACAATAAATTCTTATTAAAAAAGCGGTTTAATTTTGCAAAAATTTTACAAAATCAAACCGCTTGTGTCCAAATGATTTTGGAGAAATTTATTCAGCTAACATTTTTGCCAATGCATTGGGTTCAACATATCCGCCAATAACTTCTCCTTTATCCGTTACCATATAAGGCGTTCCTGTTACACCAAATTTAATCCCTAACTCATAATGTTTTTTTACAATATTTGGGGTTTTCAATGTGCTTGGTAATTTCCCTTCTTCCGCATCATTTAACGCTTTCAATTTATCTTCAGATGTCCAAATGGCTTCCATTTGTTTAGCCGTTTGGGTATTCATGCCGCCACGAGGGAAAGCCAAATAACGGATAGTTATGCCTTGCTCGTTATACTGTTTAATGCGTTGATGTAATAAATGGCAATAATGGCAAGTGATATCCATAAACACCGTAACAACATGTTTTTCATTTTTTGCTGGATAGACAATCATCTCATTGCTTAGTGCATTTAATTCACTCATCTGCGCTTTATGAGTAATATCGGTAGCTTTCCCATCTTTTAACTCTAGCACTTGAATTTGCCCATTTAAGACGTAACGACCATCTTTACTAATATAAACCACACCTTCATTTGAAGTTGCCATACGAAAATCCGGAATAGCTGAGTCCATGATTTTCACATTGGTTGCGCCCATTTTTTCTAAAGTATTTTTTAAATTTGCATCATCTGCCATGGCTTGATTGATAACAAATGCAAGGCTTAACATAGCCCATTGAGTTTTCTTCATTAATGATTCCTTGTATTAAAGTTTTAATTTTGCTTCGATGCTTTTCGCTCGAGCTAAGAAATTTTTACGTTCTTTATTTTCCATACCAGAACTAGATCCTGGTAATTTTACTGTCATTGGATTAACCGGTCTGCCGTTAATATGGAATTCATAGTGTAAATGAGGCCCTGTTGATCCCCCCGTATTTCCCGATAATGCAATACGCTCTCCTTTACGAACCGATTGACCAACTTTAACTAACGACTTGCTTAAGTGCATATATACAGTCGTAATATGCCCGTGGCGAATTTTAATATAACGCCCAGCTCCTCTTGCTTGATAAGCAACATGTTCTACAACACCATCACTTGGAGCAATAACTGGCGTTCCTGTTGGTACACCATAATCAACACCATTATGCGGTCTTACTCGCTTAGTGATGGGGTGTAAGCGGCGCGGGTTATAAGGCGATGAAATTCTTACTGCAGATAATAATGGATGACGAGCAAAACCTCTCGTTAAGCTTTCTCCATAATTACTGTAATAACGACCATTATCTGCCTGAATAGCATAATAACGCTTATTTCCACTAACAATCAAAATACCTTCAACATTACCAACATCAGTTACAGTATTATTGATATATTCACGTTTAACCAATATCGCAAACCGATCGCCTTTTTTAAGTTTGCTGGTTGCAATTTGTGATTGCAATCCAACTGCCAGTTGATTTACTTGGCGATCAGACAACCCCACATTCTTTAAACTCGAAGCAAAGCTTCCTTGAATAATACCTTTTACGACATCTTGGCGCCAAGTACCTTCTTTTTCAATCTTCTGATATGAAAATTTCCCATTTTCCTGTCTTTCATAAATTCGTTCTTCTTTTTCAGAAACCAACCAATTCATATATTCCAATTCACCGTGATTATCCAAAATCCAGTAGAATTGTTGCCCTGCGTCTAAATCTCCTAATGCTGGATATTGACGAATCAATGCTTTAGCTACCGAACTACCTAAGCCTGATTGTTCTAAAACATTTCTTAATTTGTCCCCTTTGGTCACAACATAGCTAAATTGATCTTGAATTCGCAGAGCTTCATCAGCAATATCAATAACCTCTGAAATCACTTTTTCTGCTTCTTCCGGTAATTTTTCTAGTGATTTTTTAGCTTCCACTATACCATTTTCAGATTCTTCATCATCTTCTGAAGCGAGTTCATCATCATAAGATGTTGCATTGACATCTTCTTCCTGAACATGTTGCTCCTGCTCATCAGCTTGATCATCATTAGGAACAGCTTCGTTTGTCACACTTTCTTTTTCTATAATAGCTGGCACACTTTCTGCCGTTTTATCTGCCAAACCAGCAAATGTCTCTGAAACGCCCTCCACTGTTTCAACTTGATCATCAACTTGATTTCCTTCTATATCATCCAAAATTACGACTTTTTCTTGTTCTGGTGTTTGTAAGGATGCCTTATCTTTAAATGAAAGGGCTATCCCAATACAAACCGAAAGCATCGCAAGTAAGAATAAGAAAATTTTTATTCTTTTCTTTTTTCTTCTACGATCCCTAGCTAAAATAACATGTTGCAAAATATCTCTCGCTTTATTCTTAAATCTTTACAAAATTTTCTAGCAAGATTGTAAAAGAAAAATTCCATCTTGTCATTTACAGAAAAATCCGCTAATTTGACTGCTTATTAGTATTTATCTCTTATCTGTCATGCGAATTAACAAAATCATGCCTAAACAACAAGCAACCTTAACGCCAAACAAAGGCGATGTTTTGGTTCATTTAAAAGAAATCAATGTCAATTTTAATGGCAATAACATTTTACAAAACATCAACTTAACCATTCACGCTAACTCAATCACAACCATTGTCGGCCCTAATGGCGGAGGGAAATCGACCTTACTTAAAGTCTTGCTCAAATTACTCGCACCAACTCAGGGCGTTGTTGAACACAAAAAAGGGCTAAAAATCGGTTATGTGCCACAAAAACTGCATCTTGACCACTCAATGCCTATTACGGTAACTAAGTTTTTATCATTAAAACCGCGCTGTACATCAAATGCTATTGCTGAAGCCCTACGTTTATTTTCTATTGAACATCTTGCAAATAATAGCATGCAAAAACTCTCGGGTGGAGAACTACAACGCGTATTATTAGCGAGAGCCATTTTAGATCGCCCACAACTTCTAGTTTTAGATGAACCAATGCAAGGAGTGGATATAAATGGCCAAACAGAACTTTACCAGCTACTTAACAATACTCGTAATTGGTTAAATTGCGCCATTCTTATGGTTTCTCATGATCTAAATATCGTAATGGCGAATACAGACGAAGTGCTCTGCGTAAACCGCCACATTTGCTGTGCCGGCACGCCTGAGATGGTGACAAATGATCCGCATTTTATCCATTTCTTTGGCGATCAGTTCGCTAAAAATGTCGCTTTTTATTCTCATCATCATAACCACCATCATAATTTACATGGCGATATTTGTAATGGTGTTTGTCAATGTAAATAATGCCTAGCTATCAATGTTCTATATTATGTAGCGACATAAAGCTACATAATCGTGACATTATATTAATAAACTGCTTTTGCTATGCCTTTTCCAATGCTAAAAATAAATGATTTCTATACGCTTGTAACGTATTTTGCATTAACATCGCAACAGTCATAGGTCCGACTCCACCTGGTACAGGTGTTATAAAGCTAGCCTTTTCTGCAGCAACCTGATATTCAACGTCGCCCGTTAATTTCCCATCTGTGTTGCGATTAATCCCAACATCAATCACAATGGCACCAGATTTAACCCATGAACCTGGAATAAACTCTGGTTTACCAACTGCCACCACTAAAATATCAGCTTGGCGAACATGAGATTCTAAATCTTCGGTAAAACGATGAGTTACAGTAATGGTACAACCTGCTAATAATAGCTCCATAGCCATCGGGCGCCCAACAATATTTGAAGCACCTACAATTACCGCATGCTTTCCATGCAAATCGATATTCGTAGTTTCGAGTAATTTCATTACTCCATAAGGCGTACATGAGCGTAGAGTCGGAATACGCTGGCATAAACGACCAACATTGTAAGGATGAAAACCATCTACATCTTTATGAGGCAAAATAGCTTCAATTACTTTTGTTGAATCAATCTGTTTAGGTAAAGGTAACTGTACCAAAATACCATCTACACTTTCATCATAATTCAATTGCTCAATTAGCTGTAATAGTTCTGCTTCCGTTGTTTCAGCTGGCAAATCATAAGATTTTGAAAAAATCCCTATTTCTTCACAGCTTTTACGCTTACTATTTACATAGACTTGAGATGCAGGATCTGAACCAACAAGAATAACAGCCAAGCCCGGGGCTCTTTTACCTTCAGATATATATGTTTTTATTTGTGTAGATATATTCGCTTTAATCTGTTTTGATAAATTAGTACCAGAAATAATTTGTGCAGGCATTAAATGACTCTCCTATGAGCGTTGAAGAATGACGTAAACGTTTGCTATTCTCTCAAATTTTTACTGCTTTGATAAGCTATTTTTCCTAAAGTGTATAAACTTCAATCAGTTAACTCTCAATCCATAAATATAATTTGACAATAGAGTAAATCAAATTATAATGGTACTCACTTATCGGCGAGTAGCGCAGCTTGGTAGCGCAACTGGTTTGGGACCAGTGGGTCGTAGGTTCAAATCCTATCTCGCCGACCACTCTTACTTATTTTCAGAAATTCCTATCTAAAAATAATATATTCTTTAAACTATGCGCCCTTAGCTCAGCTGGATAGAGCAACGCCCTTCTAAGGCGTGGGTCAAAGGTTCGAATCCTTTAGGGCGTGCCATTCAAAACCTTTTGAAATCAATCATTTAGCCTTATAAGTAACATTGCTTTTTTGTGTTACGTTTTGGGATTGTGTCAAAATTGTGTCACGAATTTTACGCTACCTGCGTGTGCCATTAAGTGATCGGCATTTAAGTGAGCGTATTTCTTGACCATTTCTAACGTCTCCCAGCCGCCTAATTCTTTCAATGAGAATAAAGGCGTTCCAGCTTGAACGTGCCAACTTGCCCAAGTATGGCGTAAGTCGTGAAAGTGGAAGTCTTGTAACATTGTAAGTCTTGTTGCTCTATCAAAGGTTTTTCTGTTAATATCATCAACAGGATTACCACGAGCTGATACGAAAACATATTTGCTGTATTTGCCGTGTTTTTCCCTTTGGTTTTTGAGCAATTCTATTGCTTCGTCATTAAGTAGTAGCGATCTTGCTTTTTCCGATTTAGCAATATCATTGCTGACGATGGCAATTTTGCGATCAAAGTCAATTTTATCCCACGTCATTGTGAGAATTTCTGTTCTTCTTGCTCCTGTCATTAAAGCAAAAGAACAGATGGCTTTCATCCAATCTGTACCGATATTCGAAATGAGCCGTCTAGCTTGTTCTTGGGTTATCCAGCGAACACGAATAGGCGGTTCTTTTTTCTTTGGAAAATGCGGTACTTTATCTATGTAACCTGCTTGATAAGCAAGGCTGAAAATCCGTGCGAGCGATTTGATATACTTATTTTGCGTTGCATTGGATAATGGCTTACCTGTGCTTTGGCTCACTTTGGGTAAGGCATTAACTGCTTCCGCTCCTGTTATCGTACTTAATCCACGCCCTGCGAATTTGGAACGCCAGTAAATAGCATGCCGTTTTTTCGTTGCTTGGTCGGCAAGCCCTGCGGACTGTTTTAGCCAGTCTAGTAAGGCTTGCTCGAATAGATAATCAGGCTGTTCATCTAGCTTATCTAATCGCCACATTTCAGCTCGGATTTTGTCATAAAACTCTTGGGCTTCTTTCTTTACCGTTGTGCCAGTAGAGCGTCTAATTCTCTTACCGCTTGGCGTTGTGAAAGCAACCCAATAGATTTGGTCTCTTTTGTAGATCGACATAGTTTTTCCTCTTCGACCGACAGAGCTAATCGGTCGGGATTATTCGCTTTTTCTTTATGAAGATCAAGATCTGATTTCAGCACACGCCAAATTTTTGAACCTTTCATTTTGAAAAATCCCCATTCTTGGCGGTGCTTATAGACCGTTTGGTAATGGCAACCGAGATATTCGGCTGTTTCTTTCATTGTTAGCGTTTGCTGCATTTCTTTCACTTCCAAAAACCTAGCTTTCGCTAGACTTGTTCGTTGATCCATTCTCTTAGGCTTTTTTAAAAGGTAAAATAAAACTCAATCGTTGGTTTGATTTGCCATCTTCCAATACAAATTCCATATTGCCCTCTTCTTTTTCTAGCCAACAAAGGAATTTAATATCTTCATAGCCTAAGGTTGTACAAATTCCCTGAAGATGAGAGAGAATTTTGGTAAATTTTTCTGCTTCTAATCGCATAAATCTTCCTCTTTAACAAACACACCATCTATCATTTTTCCCTTGCGGTCTTTGATTTGGTCGTAGGCGTGTTTTACGCAATCGTAGAAATCAAATCCTGCACCGTAGGCGTAATGCATTAAGTTATAAGCCAACAATCCAATAAGTTCAAAAGGGTCGGCTATTTCTTCGTATTCTAAAGCACTGGCGAGGTTTCCTGTCCAGCTTAAGAGAAAATTTAAATTTGTGGTGCCGGAAAATTTCTCGGGCGGGAATTGGTAGCATTCGTAGGCTTCAAGAATGTCATTATCTAAGCAGTGATAACCAAATTGGGCGCTTAAAATGGTTAGCGCGACAAAACAGTCGCCAATGCTGTCTTTAATCAGTTCTTTGTCGTTTTTGTTGTGTCCTGCGAAGAGTTCGCCTAGCTCTTCGGCAAATTTGAAGAGTTGTTTTTGTGGCGTTGAGCCTTTAATCAGATTGCGGTCTTCCGCCCATTGTTCGATTTGTTGGATAAGTTGTTTCATTGTTTTTCTCCTAAGTGGATTATTTTCGGGTTTCGCAGATGTAGCCGTCACAGTCGTTGTATAACTCGAGGTGGTCGGCTACGAGGTAGAAAGCGGTTAAAAATAGTAGGATTTTTGCGTATTTCATCGTCATTTTCTCTTAATTTGGGTGTGGGGAACCGCCGCACGATTTTTGCAATGTGCGGTCGGGGTTGGGTTTTGGGTTTAATTAAGTTTTAGGCGTGATTTGATACGCTCAAATTCAATTGGGTTGCTTTCCTTAAACGGTTCGATGAGGCGTTTAAGGATTGGTAAGTTTTCATCAATGAGGCGTTTGTATTCTCGATGATGGCTGTACACCGCAGGATGAAAGTTTGAGCCGATGGCTGCTAGGGGCTGTTCGAGTTCGCCTAGTAGGTCGTTCATATTGCGGTGTGAGATAAGTAGCCAAACGAGGCTGTAGATTTCCGCACCGGTAAACGATGCCGGATAGCGGACTTCGGGTTTTACAAGCGGTTGGTTTTGTTGTTCGTTTTGCGAAATCTCACGGTCGAGAATATCCAACACCCATTTGCGAAAATCTTTGGCGACTTTGGTGCGGGCGAACATTGCGATGAGATGTGCGCCACGTAATGAGAAGACACGGACTTGTTGTTTTCCGCCTGCGGTTTGCAGTTCGATAAGTGCGGTCATTTCTGCGGTAAATTCGTCTGCGTTGCGGTCGTAGATTTTTACGATGGCTTTTGTAGGATCAGCGTATTCTAATGCTGTACCTAAATCGCTTGCTGTTAAGAATGTGTGGTTGTTTTTATTGATAACCGAAAGAGTAGTGTTTTGAAATGTTAATGTAGTCATTTTATTGTCCTTGTGTTTGTTTTAAAACTCATCACAAGCTACTGCAATAACTGGTGATGAACTGGCTAAGGTTTGCAGTAACCGTTACACAAGGAAGACGGCAGATCTTTCGATCTCCTTAACCAGCCCATCATTGACTACTTTAAAAGGGTTCCCCAATTTGGGGGTACCTTTGAAAGGTTTGATTTGACTAGATTTCGGCTATAAAAAAATCGCCATTAGGCGACTATCATTATTTCCGCCTTATGTATTCAGGTACTGCAATACCCGACTTTCTGTTGAAAGTGGGGGGTAGTTTAAACTGAATGGGGGGCGGTTGTCAATATCAATAAATTATATAAATAATACTTGTGTTTTGTTTTTATTATTTATATAATATGTTTGTTTTCAGCGAAGGGTTGAAAATGAAGAAACCGCCCTTCAAGAGAGCGGTAACAATAGGAACTGGATTATGTATCTTAAGTTGTTAATCCTAGTTATTCTAATCTTAGTAAGTTTGCCCGCTTACTAGATAGATAGCTAAAAGTCCTAGCGGTGAATTTGCCCTCACCGCTAGGCAGTTCCTCTATATTATAACGTTTCGTATTTAAAATCAACCAAAGGTAGTAAAAATGGCAAACGCTCAAACAGAACATTCTCGAAAACTTCGTGCGGAAACTTCACGCCGACTAAATGATAAAGCCTTAGCAGAAGGTAAGGCACGCCGTATTTTAATGCAATTACCTTCGGAAGTTGCCGATGAATTTGATGCCATTTGTGCTGAAATGGGTGTTTCTCGTCCACAGGCGATCAAGGCTTTATGTGCATTGTATCGGGGGAATAAGCATTAAAAGCCCACGTTTGTGGGCTGTGTTGGTTATTTTGTCCTCGTTAAATAGTCTTGGTACAAGTGGTCATCCGATGGCGTCCAACGCCATTTAATGTTTTCTTCAATCTTTTTAGCTGCATACTCCAAAAAAATTAAATTCCATTCATCGTTGATATACTTTGCTTCCTCATAACATTCTAAAATAAACCATCTCACCCATTTTCTTTCGGTTGCCGGCGTGTACTTTATTGATTTTGGCGTTACGGCTGTAATTCTACCGCTAGCGGTGGTAAACCTAACATTAGGTTTGTATGGGTTATTTTTTAGCGATATGACAGAAAGAATAGGAATGTCTTTAGCTTTCATTCCTTATCTCCTTAAAATAACAAAACCGCACTAGGCGGTTTCATCTTCAACACACAAATTCAATCGTCCACCCAAATGCGCATAGTTGGCTAAATCGACCCAATGATCTGCAAAGTGGCTGTTACCGCCTAAAATGCGTGTTACTTTTGCCATAATCATCGTAAGAGCATAATGCTGGCAATTATCGATTTGTTTATTTTGCCAAGCGTGTTCAATAGGTTTGGTTAGCTGTGCGAAGATTTCTGAACCTTGGATAAAATCGCCGTGCGTGGCGGAACGTTCTGCAATGAGTTCTGTTGTCATTTAATACCTCGTCTTTTTTCTTTTCGCTTTTTTGATACGCTAATCACGGCTTTTGGTGTGATGATGTTATTTAACTGGATAATACGGTTATCTTTCTCAATAATTTCTTTGCGTAATGCAACGATTTTACTTTCCAGAGAACCTTTCTCTTTTTTGAGTTGGTCGATTTTTTCTGATTGGCTTACAACACGTTTAACTAAATTGCTGTTTCGCTCTTCAAGTTCACGATAGCGTCGTAGGTGGTAGAATGGGTTTAAGTTCATAACGGTTCCTTTGTAATAAATAGAGTGGTGTGTAGTAGGTATCTATTACATTATTTGCAATAGGGTTTGCGTGTTGAATGATGGCGGATATGCCCAAGAGTGAAAGTTGCACATAGCACATCTGAACACTTTTTAAGTCAATATCTTGCGCAATAACGAGTAATTGTTGCTGTGGGTTATAGCCTTGCGATTTTAACGTTTCGCAAAAGCTGATAATCAAAGCACCGCTTCCACAAGTTGGCTCGTTCAGCGTGAAATAGCCTTTCTCGTTTATTTCGCTTGGTGCAATAAGCATATTTGCCATCACTTGACCGGTGGAAATAGGCGTAAAACATTGTCCTCGTTGTTTATTGGCAATCTGTAGCTTCATATAGCATTGCCCTAACACATCTTGAGGCTTTTGCTCTAAGAGATTGAGGAGGATTTGCCCCATTTGATGGAATTGATACATCTCATCATCGGTGTAGCGTGATTTAATGGAGAAGTATCTATCATCACGATCTTGAAAGGGGTTGCTAATAGCACAAGTGCAGATTTCAACAAAGTCTTGAAAAACTCTTAAATTGTCATGTTTACGCCCCATTGTTTGAATAATAGAGAGTAATTCATCCAAATCAGATATTCTCCAAAAGCGCAGATAGTGCCGCAGGCTCTACTGCAAAATCCCAATACATTGAACTTGAGGCTCTTTCGTTATCCGGATTTGAATTGATATTTATTTGGGTTTTATTTTTAGGCAATATCTCTTTAGGAAGTAAAAGGATACGATAACCACTTGGTGGGTCATCGCTTTTTTCAACCTCATCATCTGAAGCAAAAAGGCAAAAGAAATCCGGTAAGTTATCCGGATCGTATCTTAAAGCATATTGCTTCGAGCATCCAACTTTCCTAACCGAAGAATACTTCACGTCAATCTCTTTGTTGTTTACAACAAAATCAAAACGAGGATTATTCATTTGATACTGCATATTCATATCAATAGCAGAAGGGACTAAACGTTTAAATTCATTTTCCGCCCAATCTCCTTTTAAACCGGTTTCGGCACGGTCTTTATAGCTTGCCCAGTTTGGAGATAAATTTAACTGCTCAAGGGTTTTTGCCACAATCCATACAGTTAAGCCAACATCTTTTGTGATTTCTTTAAGGTCGCCATTGTGTCGATAATAACTATCAAGCACACGATATTGTGTTGTCTCCGTTTGTTTGATAAAACCGTGATACTTTAACGTCAGGTACACAATGCCAGCACGCAGATTTAAGGCGTCAGCAAATTTCGCTACATCCGCATAGGACTCATAATGTTCTTTTGCCATTTTAAGCAACTGTTGTTCTTTGTCTTTATCTGCGATGATCTGCCTTTTTTGAGGTTGCAAATAAGGCTCAATATTTTCTGTCATGTATTCACTCCATAAAAAACCGCCTAGATAGCGAGTTAGTTAAGAATTCTGCTTTGAGCAACTTCGATCAGCAGTTTGTATTCGTGATGAGTTTTGTCGTCGTGGACTTCTTTTGATTTTGATAAAAACTCATCTACTGTGCCTGTAAAGCAACCTCGGGTAACAATTAACCCATCTTTTCCATTAAAGACAGTAAGCGTTCCATTTTCTGAACCCACATTGGTTGCCCAAAAAATCATCTTCCGTTCAGAGATAACCGCAAAAGATTTCACCCGAGCATTACCGTACACCTCAGCACTACCGTACACCTCAGCACTACCGTACACCCGAGCACTACCGTACACCTGAGCATCATCGCCCACCCAAGCATTACCGCTATGGTCTAAGTTTTTTTCGGTTTCGATATAGCCTCCCAATTCGCCTGCTACAACTGCACCAAATGTAATAAGTGCTTTAATGCGGTAGAGCGTTCTACCGCGATAGTTTACTGTATCGTCTTTGAGTAGTTCGTATTTCTTTTGTGTTTGTTCTGTCATTGTTGATTTCCTTGCAATAAAAAACCGCCTGTATTGCGACAAGCGGTTGGTTTTGGTGAAAATGTTGCAATAAAAAAGCCACCGTAAAAACGATGGCTTTTCTAAAAAGTTCTTGATTTTGTTAGTACACTAATCTATAATACACTTGTTTTCAGCAATGGTGCTGAAGACGAGCCGGTGCAGACCTTTAATCACACCGACTTTTGGAGGGATAACATATGCTTTACCGCATTATCCTAGTTATCATTCTCTTAGTAATTAGCCTGCCAGCGTACTAAGTTGAATGAACTAAGCAGGGGGAGAAATCTCCCTGCTCTTCAAAATCAATATTAAGGATTTATTATGGCATTGTCAAGAAGTGAGATTGTGGCTCGCAGTGATGCAAAGAAAGGTATGCAAGCCAAAACCTATAAACTTCCGCAAACGTTAGTGGCTGAAATTGAGTTGTTAGCCAAGCAGTGCGGTATTTCTCAAGGATTGTTAATTGCTCAAGCCGTTGAGCTGTTTAAGCAATCGCAGAAAGGGGCGTAATGACGCCCTTAAACTCAAAACGGAATTTCATCATCAAAGTTATCCGTTTGACGCTCATCATCCGCATAACCGTCCCATTCTTTCTGTTTTGCTTGTTGCTTTGGCTTGCCCTGTGGCTCTTGAGCCCAGTTGTTGTTACTGTTGCCACCTTGCGAACTGCCGAGCATTTCGAGTTTGTCGGCGATAATTTCCGTAGTGTAGCGGTCTGTGCCGTCTTGCGCTTGCCATTTGCGTGTTCGGAGTTTGCCCTCAATATAGACTTGCGAGCCTTTTTTGAGATATTGCCCCATAATCTCAGCGAGTTTGCGGAACGCTATCACGGTGTGCCATTCGGTTTGCTCTTTTTTCTCGCCGGTGTTTTTATCCGTCCAACTTTCGCTGGTTGCAAGACTGATTTTTGCGACCGGGTCGCCGTTTGGCATTGTGCGCATTTCGGGGTCGTTACCTAAACGACCTACAATAATGACTTTATTGATACCTGACATTTTGTCTCCTACTGCTTAGATTTAGGTAATGGCGGTTGCTTATAAGGCAACCACGCATAAATTCGTTCTTCTGCCTTTAATCGCCCACGTTTGGCGATCTGTTTGTCGTATGTGAATGATTTGGCGTTGTTATCCCATTCATTCAAAAAGACATATTTCAGTGTGGTTTTCTTATACTGAAATTCTTTAACCGAAGCGACAACAAGATATTTTCCGCTTTGTTCCGGTTTTTGTTCATCAATATAAATCCAATCTGCCATTCTTTCTCCTATGAAGGTTCGGTAAATTCACACAGATGGCAGCTTGTTTTCGGTAAAACCGGCGAAGTCTCACAACCATCTAAAGACAGCACCACTGCAAAAATCAGTGATAACGAAAATAAAGTAATATGTCTACGCATAATGAAGGTCCTGTAATTTTGCCATTAAGGCACATTGCGCTTCCCAACCTTTTTGCCAAGATTGGAGATTGCCGGTATTCCGCCAATTTTCGTAGTAGCGTGTCATTTGGATACGTAAATGTTCGATGCTCATTTTTTATCTCCTTATGATTGCGGTTTATTTAGCCACGACCGCAAACGTGGTATATTGATACTTCCACATAATCAATATCAGGAGTTTCTTATGAATAAGCGTTTAACCTATCCACAAGCAATCCAAGCGGCAGCAACGTTACTTGCAAGTGAAAAAGTATCTGCTCGTGCTGTTGATGACGACAAACAGGCTGAATTAGTCAGTGATCTGTTTGCCTTGGCGGATCGCATTTATCATGCGTCTATTGGTTTTTCAACCGATGAAGAATTAGGTTTTTAAAGCGATTCGTTGTTTTTGAATTTGCTATCTAATTGTTGTCGCTTCTCTCGTTCAAGTCGCTTTATTTCTGCTTCAGTAAAAGGACGGATGAAGCGACTAATAAATTCCTGTATTTCATAGGATTGGGTGCCTTCTGGTGTATCAAAGGCATAATTCTCTAATTGGACTGTTTGCCCATCCATTTCAATTTTCATTGAAATTTCAAAATGATGCGGTTTTTTTGTTTGGTTTGTCATTGGAGTATCTCCTTTTGTTTGTTGCCATTCAGAACCGCACTTAGCTCTGGCTTAGTTATCCTTGATTTGGTAACAGCGCTATTACCCAGACCTTTAGCGGATCTCTAAATGCGGTTTTGAATGGCGACCGCAGAGAGAGTCGAACTCTCAACTCACTGCTTAGAAGGCAGTTGCTCTATCCGATTGAACTATGCGGTCGTTGTTAAAATGCCGTTACCGTGTGGATTCACTGCCTCACTATCGCTGATTACGACATTTCATCACTCTAATCGGGTTAAGGCTGTCTACTTAACGCTGGCGGTTCTCCCGAACGGCAGTACGCTAGAGTGTTTTTTTACCAAATTGTCTAAAACTCGAAACAGGTTAGTGATGAGCGCCTTTCTTTATGCTTGTAAGGCTCAAGCCCTCTTGTTTGCCACAACGTTGAGGAATATAATGTTTTCGCCACAACTAAATTATGAGGAAAACATTATGAAGAGAGAAAGAGAGGAGCGGGGGCATATTCCGCCAAAACCGACTCCACCACCTAAACCAAGATGAGGATTTGAAAATGAATGGGAAAAGTCGAGAAGATTTAGTTTTTGAACTGTATTACAGCTACAACTTAGAAAATCTGCACTATCACTTTAATGCTAGAATAAACAATCTCTTGACAGTGATTCAGCTTTTGCTTTCTTCTGCCATTATTGGCGATCTCGGTCGATATTTCCCAAACCTCAATATAACCATTGGCATTGGTCTGATTTTAGCTCTACTGAGTACGCTTTCATTGGTTTATCGCTTTGGAGAAAAATCCGTTGCTTCTCGTATTGCGACAAACCGTTATTCCGCTGTTATTCATCGCTATACCAGTATGACAAACGATGAACTTGCTGAAATCTTGTTTGAGTACAGCTCAACGGATAATGCTATTTCAGGAGCACTTAGCCGTATTGCTTATAAACGTTCTACCATTCAACTTGGCGGTAAAGACGATACTCAATTAACCTGTTACCAATCTTTTATTGCGACATTTTGTGGCGAGCATTTCTAATCAAGTGAGCTACTCTACGGAGTAGCTATTTTCTTACCCATCACTAACCTGTTTCAAATTTTTAAAGAGCGTTGCACCATCTCTGCTTCTCGTTTTATGCTAGGTGCGTTGTTTTGATGCGTTAAGTTTAAGAAAACTTAAAATATAAATCAAGACAAAATTTAAGTTTTTTTAAATAAATTTTAAGACCTCTTAAATTTCAATTAGTTAGATATTTTCTATTTGCTTGTTTTTTATACTATTGATTTGCCATTATTAAGATTTGAGACGTTGATCACATCATCAATCTGTGATTTCAGAGAAAATGGTTAATCATGAGTGATTGGAGGTTGTATGAAAAAACTATTTCTTACCCTATGCCTATGCCCGGTCTTTGCCTATGCGACCGAAACAGGCGAAAGTTGCGGAAAAATTGAAGACAATGCTAAACGCTTGGCGTGTTATGACGAGCTTTTTGTAAAAAAAGAAGCTAAGGCTGATGAAGCAAAAATAGAGAAATCCAAATGGGAATATGAGCAAGAAAAAGATGAGTTGCGCAATGCTATTACATACAGGGCTACGCTTTCATCCAACAACATTGTTGATTTTGGCTTCCCATACAATACTTCTTCAATGCATTTGACGTTACGCAAAGACCCAAAATATGGCAATGATGTCATTTTCAGCATTCATGGACAGTTTAATGGCTGTATGATTGATAGCTGTAAAATTACTGTGAAATTTGATGATGGTAAATTGGAAAGCTATCGAATGGTTGGTTCTGATGGCGGTAGCAATGACACACTTTTCATCGAAAATGCAAAAGCGATGAAAACTTTTGTCGATAAACTGAAAAAGTCGAAAAAACTAATTGTAGAAGCGAGCTTTTACAACTATGGCAAAGGGCAATTTAACTTTGACACGCAAGGGTTAGAATGGAAACATTTTTAATTCCCTAGAATTCGGGGGAATTAAAACACTCCTAAACCAAATAGAAAAGGCTACGTAGTGCGTAGCTTTTTTGTTGATTAGATATGTTGGGGCAATATAGCTATTTCAGCTCCAAAAATTTGTTGATCGAAGAAAATTTGACGTTGCCAAATGAGTGCTTGTGAAAGCTGGCGAAACACAAATCGTTCAGGTGCTATTTTCTGTAAAATCAGCTCAAATTGTGAGTAAGTTTTATCTAAGTTTTTGAGAGCCTGAATAGGGTGTCTTGATGTTTTCTTGTTCCAAACAATTTCTTGATGATATAAACGATTACGAAAACGCATTACTAATTTTAATGTGTTATATAGATCTTTGAAATTTCTAAATCTACGATTAAAAATAGGCTTCAAGGTCTGTTGCCAATAGATAGCATAAGGATTTCTTTTGAGGTCGTAATCAAATAAATTAACCCAAAAACCAAAAGTAATACGTGAGATAATATCATTTTCATCGTAATGCTTACCGCATTCGTTGATCGCCTTTTTAAGCTGTCGTTTTGATTCTACTGTCAATGGTGCATTATTATCTTGTGCTAAATAATGGAAAAATTGATATAGGTCATTATTAGGCGCTGCCTGGCGAAGTAATTCACTAATTTCATTTCGTAATGCAACTTCAATCTCTTGGATTAAAGAAAAATAAATCCCTGTGCGATGCTGTAATGCCGTATAGATTGCAATCGCTTCTTTCTGCTTGGTTGTATCGCTTTGGTAAAAACAATCTAAATAGGTACTTAGGCGACTTGCTGAAATGCTAGTAATTTGTCTAGATAGCATATTTATTCTTTACTTAAAAATAGTTTAGTGTAATAATAATCGTACTGGTAATGAGCCCGAAGCCCCAGACGTAGGAGCTGGTTCGCTTTGTAAAGTGTGAGAATCGCTTGTTTGCGGTTCGGAGAAGGTAGGTTTTTAAACCTACCTTTTTCTTTATCTACATTGTTCTTCTAGCCACTTCTTAAAGGTTTCTTTTTTCCAGCGAGCTTTTCCTAAAATATATAAATCAGGTTTAGGGAAGAAAAGTTTTTTTTCTAATTCTTGATTGATTAGTTCAATATGCGTATCAAACATTCTTTGGGTCGTATGGAGTGCAGATCCTAGTCCACCATTGGTTCGTAAATAATGGTTGGGCAAATTAACTAACTCTTGAAATTCTTTTGCTGTAATACCTAATCGGTTAATAATATCATTTGCTGAAAGTAGTTCAGCACTTCCTTTCATTATGTCATTAATAACTTTATCTTTAGGTGTAGAAGCTAATTGAGCTTCTACAATTGCCTGTTTTACATCTTTAAACTCTGTCATATTTATTTTTCCTTATCTCTTTCTACGATAAATACGGTGTTCTACCATTGTGCCGATAATACGGATTTCTTGTTTTAGGGTAGAAAGTTTCGGATAGTCTGGGTTTAGCGCGATAAGTTCAAAATGTTCTCGCCCGAAATTATCTACTTCGCCCAACGGACGATATTTTTTAAAGGTTGCCTCATAGTTGCCGTTAATTGCTGCCACGAATTCCCCGGCGTGAGGTGGTTCGTTTGGGTCAATAATAACAACATCACCCTCGAGAAAATCTGGGGTCATAGAGTCGCCCTTAATTTCTAAGGCGAATGCATCATCAGAAACGTCAAGATCAGTTAAGATATACTCATAATCTCCGCAAGTCTCACGAAAATCATCAATACCAGTCCATTGCCCTGCTTGGATATAACTGATTAAAGGGATTTTTGTCATACCAATACTTGCTGGCACTACATTCGATTCGCCATTACCACGCAACAACCAACTAATTTCACACTGTAATACCGTTGATAGGTCTAAGATATTTTCTGCATTTGGTTTTGTTGTATTGCTTTCCCATTGGGAAATCGCAACATGCGAAACGCCTTTCAATGCAGTAGCTAAATCTTTCTGTGTCAATTTCAATTCTTTTCTGCGATTTCTAATTCTATCGCCTAAAGTTTGATTGCTCATACTAACCTCCTTAAGGTCAATGTTGTTAAGTTATCTTAACATTTATTGACTTAAGTTTCCTTTATATGTATATTTAAGAGGTCTTAAATTTTAAGAATGAAAGGACTTAAGGAAATATGAAAAAAGATGATGTTCTGAAACATTTTGGCACTTTAGAAAGAGTAGCTGCGACTTTAGGGATCAGCGTATCAGCAGTTTCTCAATGGGGAAAAATTATCCCTGAAAAAAATGCCTACCGATTACAAGAGATCACAAAAGGTAAATTAAAAGTACAACACTCGCTTTACAGATGTTCCAAAAAATAAAAAACCACCGCTGGAACGGTGGTAATTAAGGAGATAAGTGTGATTAACACGAATTTATTATCTACTAACCCAAAGGAAAATGCAACCCTGACGATGAGTAGTCGGGAGATTGCTCAAATCACGGAGAGCCGGCACTCTGATGTTTGTGTATCGATTGATAGATTGATGGCAAAAGGCATTATTGGGGGGTATCAGGCAATGCCGTACACCCACCCTCAGAACGGTCAAATCTATCATGAGTACCATATCAACAAGCGTGATACTTATGTGATTGTGGCTCAGCTCTCCCCTGCTTTTACGGCTCGATTAGTCGATCGTTGGCAGGAATTGGAAAGCCAACAAGCGGTACGTTTACCTCAAACTTTTGCGGAAGCCTTACGTTTGGCGGCAGAACAGGCAGAAATTATCGAGAATCAAGATAAGCAGTTGGCGGAGCAAGCGCCTAAGGTTGCATTTGTCGAACATTATATCGAAGTGGGGACAAGTAAATCATTACGTGAAACCGCCAAGATTTTAAATTTCCCTGAAAAGCGAATGATTGAATGTTTAGAGCGTGATCGTGTGTTGTACCGCCAATCTGGCAATTTACCGCCCTATTCAGATAAACAATCTAAACAATTATTTACCGTAAAGACCGGTACGGCAGAACACGGCCATAATTTTACCCAAACCCGAGTAACAGGTAAGGGATTGAGTGGATAGCGCAACGTTATGCTTCGGAGTTAGGACTATGAGATTTACATCAACAATAAATAACGTCCGCTTGGTTGAGTGGGGAATCAATATTACGCAAGGTGCATTAGTTGATTTAATCAATCAGGCGTCTAGTTGGGCGAAAGCGGTTGTTATTGATGGCGTAACGTATTACTGGATGTCTTTTGGGAAAGTATGCGAAGAGCTACCTGCGGTATTTAGTAAGGAAGATACTGTTTACCGTCAATATAAGGTGCTGAAAGAAAAAGGCATTATTGAGCATTTCAAAATGGACGGTAAAGATTATGTTCGCTTAACTGAAAAAGGCTGTGAGTGGAATAAATTTGAGCCGATCCGAGGCTCGGAAAAAAATCCGAGTATCGGAAATCAATCCGAACAAACTCGGAAAAAAATCCGAGAAAGCTCGGAAAAAAATCCGACAGATAATAATAACAATAATAAATATAACCAAGATAATAATACCCCCCTTAATCCCCCCGTGGGGGAAACACACACAGATTCGGTTGCTGTGTTAGACCATTTGAACCAGCGTTTGGCGGACCTTAGCCAAGTACTTGGCATGGCATTGCCAAAATTCAGGGCTAAGGGCAATGCGTTGAAGCTGGTTACGGCACGCTTGAAAGATTCTAGTTTGGCGGAATGTTTGCAAGTGATTGATTATTTGGTGGCGAAATGGGGTCGTGATGATGCGTTTCGTGAGTATCTTGCGCCTAAAACGATTTTCCGAGCCTCTAACTTCGAAGATTATTTGCCAAAATCGACAGCTTGGGCGGAAAGTGGCAAGCCGATTTTCATCGGTGGTGCTTGGGTAAACGAAGCTGAGGCAAACCGTCAAGCACAGTTACCGGATTTACCTTCGGTGGAGGAAGTTCGAGGTGTTTACCATCGCTACTTGAGTGCCCCGACATTATTTAACCGCACGGATTTTAGCGATCTCCGTAAGAAATTTGTGTATTACTGCGTGGTTAAAACGAAAAACGCCCATCCGACAGAAGCGAATATCAATTCAGTCATTGCCGGTGCGATAAAAAGCGTTTCTGCCAATATCCACACGTTACCCATTCCCAACCCAGGAGCTTAAATATGGCGGATTTGAAATGCCCTAAATGCGGTGCACCTTTGTCTGATTGGTATATTCCTGATGAGCCGTCTTTTTGTGGGGAAATGAGCGATGATCGCTTTCGTTGCGAGGGACATTTAATGACACCTAAGCCATTCCCTCAAGCAAGTGATGGTTGTGCGTTAAATCGTACTGAGAGTTGTGGTTATTTTGGCATTTGGGAGTTGTAAGTATGGCGGACTCTTTATTACTTACGCCTTATTTCCAGACTGAGGTTGGCTTGGTGTTTTATCGTATTCCGCCAAATATTGCCCCTTCTGCTTTTGGCGAACGCACTTTATTGAGTCCTGCGCCTTTAGCATTGCAAACAGCTAAATCAGGTAAGGTCTCTCATATTGCTCATGATGAAGTAACAAACTGTCCGGCACTGGCGGTATTTGCGAAATCAAAACAAGTCAGAAAACAGATGAGTTTTGACAACGCTTATTTGAATTATGTACGGAATATCCAAACGTGCCAATGTAGAGACGGTGTGTATTGCCATACAGAGAAAACCGTTGTGGAGGTCGAAAATGGCTTTGTGTGTTTATGTTGGCACCACGATAGGCTTTTCTCCGAAGGCGAGATAAAAACCGAACAGTTGGCGGATTTAGCTAATCAGAATTGGGAGCAATTTATTGCGAAATCTATTCGTTCGAAATTAAAGAAGCCGGTAAACATGCCTATCACATATTCTGATTTAGTTTTTTGGGCTTGTTTAAATAACTTACTGCCTGAATTAGATAGCGAAGAATTAAGGGTTTTCATGGGGTTGCGACCTCAATTAGATTTAACAAAAGAGAGTTCTATTGGTGCTGAGCGACCTGAGGCTATGCCAACATTACGGGATAAGGTTCGCCCGTTGTTATCTTTAAAAGTAGATCCTGAACCGATTGCGAGTTTTTTAGCCATTCCGAAGTTGAAAAAATTTGAATGCCGTAAATGGTTGCAATTTGTGAAATCCCAACCTTGTGTTTGTTGTGGTCGCCCTGCTGACGATCCACATCACATTATTGGCTATGGCGGTAAGATGGGGGGTAAAGCGCACGATTTATTTACGATACCGCTTTGTCGCATACATCACGACGAATTACATAGAAGTACATCGCATTTTGAGCAGGAGTATGGTTCGCAATTATCGCTTTTGTATCAATTTTTGGATAAAGCGATCGGGATGGAAGCATTAGTGATTGAGAGGTAAATCATGGAGGTGCGTTTATTAAAATGTCCTGCTTGTGGGGCGGATATGAAGGATTGGAGCGATTTCTCCGAAAAGTCGGAGATAGACAAGATAAAGCCGTTTGAATGTACCGGTTTTCGGTGTGGTAAGCGGTGGGCGGAAGATGAATTGGATAAAAAAGGAGAATAAATGGTTGTATTAGAACTCCCCTATCCTCCAACAGTTAATCATTATTGGAAACATACACGTAACGGGAAGCATTACATTACAGCGAAAGGAAAGACTTTCCAACAGGAAGTAAGATGGCTCACTCGCAATCGACCTAAATTTATCGGGAAAGTGTTGCTGGAAGTCGATATTTACCCTCCTGATAATCGCAAACGAGACATAGATAATATCTTTAAGGCACTCCTTGATGCATTGACCAATGCTGGTGTGATTATTGACGATAGTTTTGTGTATAAATTAGTGGCAGAAAAGTTACCATCAATTAAAGGTGGCAAAGTGATCGTAAGAATCAAGGAGTTTATATGATTAGGCTGCATATTAGCATTGATGATATTTTACATGTCTGGGCTCGCCGTTGGGCAAGTCATAAAGAGTGTCGAGGTTATCCCTCGTTACAATCTTTTATGAGAGAGGTTGAGGTTAAGCGTAGTTACAGTATTAGCGAGCTTACAGAGGATGAGTATTTAAAAATTGATACTGCGGTCATCACTTTACATGATTTGGATTTAGAGGCGTATCAAGTGTTAATGGCGGTATTCTTACAAGGACAGAATAAGCAATCTACTTGTCTTGAGATGCAAATTGCGCCAAGAACATTTGATAGGCGATTGCGCACCGCACGAGATTTTATGGAAGGGGCGGTATTTGGTTCGGGGTTGATTAAAGTGAAAATTTAGGCGTATTGCTACGCCTTATTCTGTTCTGCAAACAGCTTAATGCCTTGAGTAATTATTTGCGTTTTAGACAATCCTGTTTGTTCAGAGAGTTCGGCTAGTAAAGTGATCACATCTTCGTGGAGCTTATAGGATTGCACTCTTACACCACGTTTTTTATCGCTTTTAGCGTTGATTTCTGCTCTTGTCATTGCCATAAATTACCCCTTGCATTTTTGGTTAAGTTATCTTAAGATTGGAGTCATCGGGGGAAGGCACTCCCCCGATGGATTATCCTAGAACGCTGGCATTGCCACCATTAAGAGGATAATTAGGATTACGATTTTGAATAGCATATCCTAAACTCCATTTTTTGAACGCCCCGAACTGAACAAGTCGGGGCTTTCTTGTATCTAAAGCACCTTGCCTTAGATGTGAATATTGTAGTGTTTCTTACATTTTAATGCAAGTGTTTTTTGTAAAAAATACTACATTATTTTATTTGACAACCCCAAAACTTCAGAGTAGTATTCATTCCATAGGTGTCGAAACCTTATATCCAAAGCGGCAATCCGCACCCGTCAGACAAGCGGTTTT
>NZ_ACQL01000068.1 GCF_000175195.1 Actinobacillus minor NM305
CGGACAAGGACTGTTACACCTGCCCAATGGGACAACCGCTCATTTACAGCACTACTACAAGAGAAGGCTATCATACCTACAAATCCACCCCGGCTTATTGTCAGACTTGCCCCCTTCGTTCGCAGTGTACCCAAAATCAAAAAGCCGAAAGGCTGATAACCCGACATATCTATCAAGCTGCGATGGAGAACGCCAATGCGGTGAGACTGTCGGAGCAAGGAAAAAACTCTACAAACGTCGAGCCGAAACCGTAGAGCGTAGCTTTGCGGACGCCAAGTAACACCACGGACACCACAACGCCCGTTACAGAGGGTTGTTGAAAGTACAGATGCAATGCTTCCTAGCGGCAATGGCACAAAATATCAAGAAGATAGCCCTTGTGCTATGGGCTTTTTTACGCTTTTTATGACTCAGTGTTTATCAATATGCGGTAATGGTAAAAAAATCCACAAAACTGACCGCTTGAGTGGCTATCTAAAGTGAAGTGCAAAAGAAAGAGATAAAACAGCAAAAAAATAACCCCACCTTTGACAGAAGGTCTGTAAAGGTGGGGTTGTCAGTGGTCTGAGCCTGAAAGCAATTTCAGGCTTTTTTGTGTGTTTATAAATAAAAAATAATAATGTTATAAATAAAATAAATTATTGACATTAAAAAATAATCAAGGTAAAAGCATAGTTAAACACATACATCATTTATAGGGATAATTATGCTAATCATTCATTATACTAGTGAGCATTCTTTACTCTGCACTCTTCCTCCACCTGCGGAGTTATCCAAACAACAAGGCCTTTGGGTATTATCTGAATTTGCACAACGTTTGCCCAATGTTCATGAAACCGTAGTCGGTATGAATAATGTTACCCTATTTCACGATTTTCATACCGATACAAAAACACTGATTGAACAAGTAAATCTATTATGGGAACAGGTTCAGCAGCAAAGTACCACCCATCTAGGCAGATTAGTTGAAATTCCTGTCCATTATGGCGGTGAATATGGCGAAGATCTGCATTATGTTGCCGATTATCACAATACAACACCCGAAGAAATTATTCGTCGTCATACCGAACCAACTTACACAGTATTTATGATGGGCTTTCAACCAGGTTTCCCTTATTTAGGCGGTTTGCCGGAAAATTTGCACACTCCACGCCGAGATGTGCCGAGAACCAAAGTCCCGGCAGGAGCTGTCGGTATTGGTGGTAGTCAAACGGGGATTTATCCTTTCACATCTCCCGGTGGTTGGCAGTTGCTTGGTAAGACCTATACGCAACTTTTTGATGTGAACCAAACTCCTCCGGTACTTTTAAAAGCAGGTGATCAGGTTCGTTTTGTGGCGGAGAGTATTAGCCTATGATTTATATTCAACAACTTCAAGCCTTTGCTCACATTCAAGATTTGGGGCGTTTCGGATGGCGTGGCTTTGGTATTGGCCACGCAGGAGCAATGGATAATCTTGCTTTACAAGCGGGTAATTTATTATTAGAAAATGCAAATAATGCGTCAGCAATTGAACTCGCTCTTGGTGGAATGACGATAACTTTTGATTGCAATACACCCTTTTGTTTAACAGGCGCGCTTTGCGAGGCGGAATTAGATGGTCAGCCGATTTTTTCTTACTGGCGTTATACGGCAAAAGCTCGCCAAACCTTAAAAATTAAGCGGATCGTCAAAGGTAACTATGCTTATCTTTGTGTAGCCGGTGGTTTTATCGTACCAGAAGTACTGGGATCTTGTAGTACCGATTTAAAAGCTGGTTTTGGCGGTTATCAAGGGAGATTACTCAAAGTCGGCGATCATTTGGCAACAGGAAAACGAAATACTACTTTAAATGAAATCGGGATAGAGCCAATTGCGTTTACCAACCGCATTTATGCGACCGTTTCATCTGAATATGAACATTTTACAGCAGAAAGCCAATCGCAATTTTGGCAACAAGGTTGGATGCTCCAACAAAACAGTAACCGTATGGGGTATCGTTTCGCCGGTTTGCAAAAATTAAACCTAAAATCACCGCTTGAAATGCTCTCTTATGCCGCACCGGCTGGGACAGTGCAAGTTCCTCCGGACGGACAGCCAATTATTTTAATGGCGGATGCGCAAACAACAGGAGGGTATCCAAAAATCGCTTGTGTAATTCACGCTGATCTTGGCAGATTAGCTCAAACACCTTTCGGACATCCAGTCTATTTCGAGCAAGTCAGTCGTGAGCAAGCGGTTGCACTATACCAACAAGACCAAATGTATTTAGAAAATATCAGGAGAAAAGTTCGTGAAACACGTTGATTTAAATGTTGATCTTGCCGAAGGTTGTGGCAACGATGAAAAATTATTGCAATTAGTCAGCTCTGCTAATGTTGCTTGCGGTTTACACGCTGGGGATTACAACGAAATGCGCAAAGCAATTCAGTGGGCGAAAGCGAATAATGTACGAGTGGGGGCACACCCAAGTTTTCCTGATCGTGAAAATTTTGGGCGTACCAATATGCAGTTAGCTGATGATGAATTAAGAGCTTGCTTACTTTATCAATTAGGTGCAGTAAAAGCCTTATGCGATGCAGAAAATGTTATTTTGGCATATGTGAAACCTCACGGTGCACTCTATAACCAAGCCGCAAAAGATCCTGCATTGGCACGCCTAATTGCTCAAACGATTAAAGCCTTCGATCCGAAATTGGCAGTAATGGGATTGTCGGGTAGCTTAATGCTTAACATTGCTCAAGAAGAAGGTTTGGACATTATCTCAGAAGTCTTTGCCGATCGACACTACTTGGCAGATGGCTCACTTGTTCCACGCTCTCGAGATGATGCTTTGGTTGAAAATGATGAAGAAGCTATTTCACAAGTGTTACAAATGGTATTAGAGGGAACTGTTCCAACCATTGAAGGCGGTAAAGTTACTATTCAAGCCGATAGTATTTGCTTGCATGGCGATGGTACGCATGCCATTGAATTTGCAGAAAAAATTCGAGTTGCGTTGAAAGAAAAGCAGATTGACATTCATGCAAAATAAAACATAAATAAAAAACACAATAGGAGTCTATATGGCAAATAACAACCGTAGTGCCCTTTTAGGTGCAGCATTTTTGATGGCAACTTCAGCCATCGGTCCAGGTTTTTTAACGCAAACAGCAACTTTTACCCAGTCTTTATTAGCCAGTTTTGGCTTTGTGATTTTACTTTCTATCTTACTAGATATCGGTGCACAGCTTAATATTTGGCGTATCGTTGCAGTTTCCGAAAAGAAAGCTCAAGATATTGCTAACGCCGTTTTACCTGGCGCAGGCTATTTCTTAGCCGTTTTAATCGTCATGGGCGGTTTAGCATTTAATATTGGTAACGTGGGCGGCGCTGGTTTAGGGCTAAATATTTTGACGGGTCTATCACCTGAAATGGGTGCAGTTATCAGCGGTGCTATCGCTGTGGGCATTTTCCTATTTAAAGAAGCTGGAAAAGCAATGGACAGATTTGCTCAAGTGATGGGTTTTGTGATGATAGCACTGACTATTTACGTTGCAGTTAAAGCGAGCCCTCCGGTAGGCGAAGCTGTTGTTCGTACTTTTTTACCAGAAAAATTAGATGTGATTGCAATTGTTACTCTCGTAGGCGGTACCGTTGGTGGTTATATTACCTTTGCAGGCGCACACCGTTTGTTAGATGCCGGTATTAAAGGTAAAGAATCACTTAAAGAAGTGAGCAAGAGTTCGGTCTCTGCGATTTTAATTGCTTCTATTATGCGTGTAGTGTTGTTTTTAGCGATACTCGGTGTTGTATCTCAAGGCGTAACCTTGGATCCTAAAAATCCGGCAGCAACGCCATTTTCACATGTTGCAGGTAATTTCGGCTTAATTATTTTTGGCATTGTGATTTGGGCGGCTTCGATTACTTCTGTTATCGGTGCAGCTTATACTTCTGTTTCATTTATTACCAGTTTTTCACCAAAAATTGAGAAGCATAAAAATTGCTGGATTGTTGCCTTTATTGTGATTTCAACTATTGTTCTTGCGACTATTGGTCGTCCTGCGCAAGTACTTGTTTTTGTCGGTGCATTAAATGGCTTAATTTTACCAGTTTCTTTAGGCTTAATTTTACTTGCAGCCCATAAAACAAAGATTGTTGGTAATTATAAACATCCAATTTGGATGACCGCTTCAGGTGCTGTTGTTGTGATTGTTATGGCAATTTTAAGTGCGATGACTTTAGTTAAATATTTTAATAGCTTATTTGTGTAGTTATAAAAAGCGGTAATAAAAACGGTCGAATAATTTTATTTTTCGACCGTTTTATTTAATGTGATTTAGTAATAAGAGTGTTCACCATGTTGATGTTCTGTCACATCTTTTACGCCGGCTAATTCATCAGGGAATTGGAGTAGAAGTTGTTTTTCGATACCTTCTTTTAAGGTTACATCAACCATTGAACAACCATTACAGCCACCACCAAATTGTAGGATTGCAAATTTATCTTCAGTGACTTCAATCAAAGTAACTTTACCGCCATGGCTGGCAAGTTGAGGGTTGATTTGGGTTTGAATAACATAATCTAAGCGTTCAATAAAAGGTGCATCATCTGCAACTTTACGCATTTTGGCATTAGGCGCTTTTAAGGTTAATTGTGCGCCCATTGGATCCGTTACATAATCAATTTCAGCTTCATCAAGAAATGGTAAGCTAATTTCATCAACAAATGCAGAAAAACCATTATATTGGAATTCTGTATCGGTATCTTCAACGGCATTTGGAGGACAATATGACACTCCACATTCAGCATTTGGCGTACCTGGATTAACGACAAAGATGCGAATGTTAGTACCTTCTTCCTGTTGTTCTAATAAACGGCAAAAATGGGTTTGAGCCGTTTCTGAAATAGAAATGTGAGTAGTTTGTTCTTGTTCCATATTCTTTCTCATCTTAACTTAAATAATTGAGTAATTTCATAAAGTATTCTACGCCTTATCCCATTGTGAATCTAGCTCAAATTAAACAATTTAAACAATAAATAAACATAATCATCTTTTGTAGAAAGTGGCTAATTATTTAGAGGTAGAAGTTGCTTTAGCGTTGTTTGATATATTGATAAAGTTCAATTATTCAAGAGATAAAATGTAAAAAATTTGTGTTTTTATAGAAAAATAACCTCGTTTTGGGGTAGAATAAGGCGTTTATTTTACCTCGTGATAACACGGTGTAAAAATCTGATTTGAGAAATTTGGTAACTTTAGGAATAAGTGGGGGAATTCGTTTATTTCTATATTGAAGTTACAGCTCAAGAGAAGGGGTTGCGAGTTTTCGCAACCGTATTTTTAACCCAAGAAGAAGTAGTGCAAATAATATGATTACAATCAAAAAAGGCTTGGATTTACCGATTGCAGGTAAGCCGGCACAAGTAATCCATAACGGCAATACCGTTAATGAAGTTGCGATCCTTGGCGAAGAATATGTAGGTATGCGTCCTTCAATGAAAGTCCGTGAAGGCGATGCTGTTAAAAAAGGTCAGGTTCTTTTTGAAGATAAAAAGAATCCGGGCGTTTTATTTACAGCACCTGCAAGTGGTACTGTGGTTGCGATCAACCGTGGTGAGAAACGTGTTCTTCAGTCTGTGGTGATCAAAGTTGAGGGTGATGAGCAAATTACCTTTACTCGCTATGAAGCTGCGCAATTAAGCGCTTTAACGGCTGAGCAAGTTAAACAAAATTTAGTGGAATCAGGTTTATGGACTGCGTTCCGTACTCGCCCATTCAGTAAAGTACCTGCGTTAGATGCGAATCCATCTTCTATTTTCGTAAATGCAATGGATACTAATCCATTAGCTGCGGATCCAGAAGTGGTTTTAAAAGAATTTGAAGCAGACTTCAAATATGGTTTAACAGTATTAACTCGCCTATTTGAAGGGCAAAAACCAGTTTATTTATGTAAAGATGCGGATAGCAATATCCCTTCAAGCCCTGCAATCGAAGGTGTAACCATTCAATCATTTAATGGTCCTCATCCGGCAGGTTTAGTGGGTACACATATTCACTTTATTGATCCGGTTGGTGCAACAAAACAGGTGTGGCACTTAAATTACCAAGATGTGATTGCAATTGGTAAGTTATTTACCACAGGCGAATTATTCACAGATCGTGTGGTTGCTTTAGCAGGTCCACAAGTGAAAAATCCTCGTTTAGTACATACTCGTTTAGGTGCAAGCCTTTCACAATTAACGGCAAATGAACTAGAAGCGGGTGAAAACCGTGTGATTTCTGGTTCAGTGCTTTGTGGTGCGAAAGCATTTGGCCCAGTTGATTATCTAGGTCGTTATGCATTACAAGTTTCTGTCATTGCTGAAGGTCGTGAAAAAGAGTTTATGGGATGGATTTCTCCACAGGCTAATAAATTCTCAATTACACGTACTGTGTTAGGTCATTTCGGACGTAAATTATTTAACTTTACAACGGCTGAAAATGGCGGTCATCGTGCGATGGTTCCAATTGGTAACTATGAGCGTGTTATGCCATTAGATATCATTCCAACACTATTACTTCGTGATTTAGAAGCGGGTGATACAGATTCAGCACAAGCGTTAGGTTGCTTAGAGCTAGATGAAGAAGATTTAGCATTATGTACTTTCGTTTGTCCGGGTAAAACCGATTATGCTCCACTCTTACGCCAAGCGTTAGATAAGATCGAGAAGGAAGGTTAATAATGGGTTTAAAAAATCTTTTTGAAAAAATGGAACCTGCATTTTTACCAGGTGGTAAATATGCAAAGCTCTATCCATTATTTGAAGCAATGTATACTCTAATGTATACGCCGGGTTCTGTTACACGTAATACAACCCACGTTCGTGATGCATTAGATTCAAAACGTATGATGATTATTGTTTGGTTAGCGTTACTTCCTGCCGTGTTTTACGGTATGTATAACGTTGGTCATCAATCAATCAATGCGATTTTAAGTATGAATACCACAGTTGAAGCATTAGCTGCAAAAGACTGGCATTATGTATTAGTTCAAATGTTAGGTTTAGATGTTTCTGCAACAGCTGGTATTGGCAGCAAAATGGCACTAGGCGCAGTATTCTTCTTACCAATCTACTTAACCGTATTTGCGTTAGGTTCATTGATTGAGATTATTTTTGCGGTTGTGCGTGGTCACGAAGTAAACGAAGGTTTATTCGTAACAACAATTCTTTTTGCGTTAATCGTTCCACCAACATTGCCTTTATGGCAAGCCGCTTTAGGTATTACGTTTGGTTTAGTGGTTGCGAAAGAAGTATTTGGTGGCGTAGGTAAAAACTTTATGAACCCAGCTTTAGCAGGTCGTGCGTTCTTATTCTTCGCATATCCAGCGCAAATTTCAGGGGATTTAGTTTGGACGGCGGCAGATGGCTTCTCTGGCGCAACAGCACTTTCTCAATGGGCAGTGGGTGGTCAAGCAGCACTTAAACATGTGGCAACAGGCGAACCAATTACCTGGATGGATGCTTTCTTAGGTAATATTCCTGGTTCTATGGGCGAAGTTTCAACAGTTGCTTTAGCAATCGGTGCTGTAATCATTGTGTTTGCACGTATTGCTTCATGGCGAATTATTGCTGGCGTAATGCTTGGTATGGCTGGAATGGCAACGTTATTTAACCTCATCGGTTCAGAGACTAACCCATTATTCTCTATGCCTTGGCATTGGCACTTAGTATTAGGTGGTTTTGCAATCGGTATGTTCTTTATGGCAACGGATCCGGTATCTGCGGCATTTACCAATAAAGGTAAATGGTGGTACGGTATTTTAATCGGCGTAATGGCTGTGTTAATCCGTGTTGCAAACCCTGCATACCCAGAAGGTATGATGTTAGCGATTTTATTTGCTAACCTATTTGCTCCGATCTTCGACTACTTAGTGGTTCAAGGTAACATTAAACGTAGAAAAGCGAGAACTGCATAATGGCTAAATTTAATAAAGATAGCGTAGGCGGTACTTTAACCGTCGTTGTGTTGTTGAGCTTAGTCTGTTCTCTTATCGTAGCGGGTGCTGCGGTGTTATTAAAACCAACACAAGAGATCCAAAAACAGCTTGATAAACAGAAAAACATCTTACAAGCGGCTGGTTTAATGCAAAAAAATACCAATGTTCAAGAAACCTATGCAAAATTCATCGAACCTAAAATCGTGGATTTAGCAACGGGTGATTACGTTGAAGGTATTACCAATTTTGATGCAAAATCGGCAGCAAAAGATCCTGCTCAAAACGTGCAAATTGCACAAGCTGATGATAAAGCTGGCATTAAAACTCGTGCAAAATATGCTGAAATCTATCTTGTAAAAGATGAAAGCGGTAAAGTAACTCAAGCTGTATTACCAATGTATGGTAATGGTTTGTGGTCTATTATGTACGGTTTTGTTGCAGTACAGCCTGACGCAAATACTATCAACGGTATTACTTACTATGAACAAGGTGAAACAGCGGGTCTTGGTGGTGAAATCGCAAATCCAAACTGGCAGAAATACTTTGTTGGTAAGAAATTATTTGATGAACAAGGCAATGTTGCTCTAACTGTTGCTAAAGGTGCTTCAGCAAATAAAGATCATGGTGTAGATGGTCTTTCTGGTGCAACTTTAACTTCAAATGGTGTTGATGGTTCATTTAAATATTGGTTCGGTCCACAAGGTTTTGGTCCATTCTTGGCAAAATTTAAAGCAGCAGGAGCTAACTAATGGCTAGTAACAATCTTAAAAAATTATTGTTATCGCCAGTGGTAGATAACAACCCTATTGCATTACAGATCTTAGGTATCTGTTCTGCACTTGCGGTAACTACGCAGTTACAAACTGCAGTCGTAATGGCGATTGCTGTAAGTTTAGTAACAGCGTTCTCAAGTATGTTTATTTCAATGATCCGTAACTATATCCCAAATAGTATTCGTATCATTGTACAAATGGCAATCATTGCATCATTAGTGATCTTAGTTGACCAAGTATTACGTGCTTATGCTTATGATCTTTCTAAACAATTATCGGTATTCGTTGGTTTAATTATTACAAACTGTATCGTAATGGGACGTGCAGAAGCATTTGCAATGAAATCTGCACCATTAGAAAGCTTTGTTGATGGTATCGGTAATGGTTTAGGTTACGGTGTTATTCTTGTTATCGTTGCATTCCTTCGTGAATTAATTGGTTCAGGAAAACTCTTTGGTGTAACCATTTTCCAAACGGTTCAAGATGGTGGTTGGTATCAAGCTAACGGCTTATTCTTATTAGCACCAAGTGCGTTCTTTATTATTGGCTTCTTAATCTGGGGCTTAAGAACGTGGAAACCAGAACAAGTGGAGAAATAAGATGCAAGAATTACTTAGTATTTTTGTGAAATCAGTATTCATTGAGAATATGGCACTTTCTTTCTTCCTTGGTATGTGTACATTCCTTGCGGTGTCTAAGAAAGTCTCAACAGCATTTGGTTTAGGTATTGCAGTAATCGTAGTATTAGGTATTGCTGTGCCTGCAAACCAAATTGTTTACGAAAACGTTTTAAAAGACGGTGCGTTAGTAGAAGGTGTAGATTTAAGTTTCTTAAACTTTATTACGTTCATCGGGGTAATTGCAGCATTAGTTCAAATTCTTGAAATGGTGTTGGATAAATTCTTCCCGGCGTTATATAGCGCATTAGGTATTTTCTTACCATTGATTACAGTAAACTGTGCAATTTTTGGTGCGGTATCGTTCATGGTTCAACGTGAATATACGTTAGGGCAATCTGTTGTTTACGGTATCGGTGCAGGTACAGGCTGGATGTTAGCAATCGTTGCACTTGCTGGTTTAACAGAAAAAATGAAATATTCTGATGTACCGGCAGGTTTACGTGGTTTAGGCATTACCTTTATTACCGTTGGCTTAATGGCATTAGGCTTTATGTCATTCTCAGGTATTCAGTTATAAGGAGTAAATTGTGGATAGTAATTTTATTTTCGGTATTATCGCATTTACTGCCCTTGTGTTAGTACTTGCGGTGATTATCCTTTTTGCTAAATCAAAATTAGTTGATTCAGGCGACATTACGATCTCTATCAATGAAGACCCATCAAAAGCCATTACTTTACCGGCTGGTGGTAAATTACTTGGTGCATTAGCGAGCAAAGGTATTTTCGTTTCATCAGCTTGTGGTGGCGGTGGCTCTTGTGGTCAATGCCTTGTAAAAGTGAAAAGCGGTGGTGGGGAGATTTTACCAACCGAGCTTTCACACATTACGAAGCGTGAAGCAAAAGAAGGTTATCGTCTTGCTTGCCAAGTAAACGTTAAGAGCAATATGGATGTAGAACTTCCAGAAGAAATCTTTGGCGTGAAAAAATGGCAATGTACCGTGATTTCTAACGATAACAAAGCAACTTTCATTAAAGAGCTTAAGTTAGCAATTCCAGAAGGCGAAGAAGTACCATTCCGTGCCGGTGGTTATATCCAAATTGAAGCAGATCCGCATACAGTTAATTATAAAGACTTCGATATTCCTAAAGAATACCATGAAGACTGGGATAAATATAACTTATGGCGTTATGTTTCTAAAGTGGATGAGCATATTATCCGTGCTTACTCAATGGCTTCATATCCGGAAGAGAAAGGCATCATTATGCTTAACGTGCGTATTGCAACGCCTCCACCAAGCAATCCTGATGCGCCTCCGGGTCAAATGTCTTCATACATTTGGTCATTAAAACCAGGTGATAAAGTCACTATTTCTGGTCCATTCGGTGAATTCTTCGCGAAAGAGACTGATAATGAAATGGTATTTATCGGTGGTGGTGCCGGTATGGCGCCAATGCGTTCACATATCTTTGACCAATTAAAACGTTTAAAATCTAAACGTAAAATGTCATTCTGGTATGGTGCTCGTTCTAAACGTGAGATCTTCTACCAAGAAGACTTCGACCAATTAGCTGCAGAAAACGACAACTTCGTATGGCATGTAGCGCTTTCAGATGCATTGCCGGAAGATAATTGGACGGGTTATACAGGCTTTATTCATAATGTTCTTTATGAAAACTACCTGAAAAACCACGAAGCACCGGAAGATTGTGAATACTACATGTGTGGACCTCCAATCATGAATGCTTCTGTGATCAAGATGTTAAAAGATCTTGGTGTAGAAGATGAAAACATCTTATTAGATGATTTCGGTGGTTAATAAGAGATCTCAATAATTGATCGACAAGCGGTTAAATTTGTAAAATGTTTTGCAGATTTGACCGCTTTTACTTTACCTTTCTTAATCCCCTAAATATCAGACTTATGCTATAATTACCAAAGTTCTTCTTTAAGATTTTGGTAAGTAAATGAAAAAACTCCTTTTAATTTTAACAACACTTTTTGCTTTAACCGCATGTAAACCAGAACCTAAACAAATTGCCTTTGAAGGTAAAACAATGGGGACAACTTACCACATCAAATATATTGATGATGGTAGCGTGAAAAATTTACCTAAAGCCGAAGAAGTTCAAGCACAGCTTGATCAACTTCTTAAAACGGTAAATGATGAGATGTCCACTTACCAAAAGGACTCTCAAATTACGCAATTTAATCAATTTCGTGAAGTCAATGTACCATTTAGCATCTCTACGGATTTCGCCAAAGTGGTTGAAGAGGCAATTCGATTAAATAAAGTTACCGAAGGGGCATTAGATGTCACCGTAGGTCCACTAGTGAATTTATGGGGCTTTGGTCCGGATAAACGTTTAAATAAAGTGCCAAGCGCAGAGCAAATTGCAGAACGAGCAGCACGAGTAGGGATTGACAAAATTTCTGTAGATTTTAGCGATAATAATCGCAAAAATGGGAAAGGTTTACTGACTAAAAAAGTGCCAGAGCTTTATCTTGATCTTTCTTCTATTGCAAAAGGCTTTGGCGTAGATAAACTTGCTGAACATCTTGAAAAACTTGGGCTAGCAAATTATCTTGTTGAAATCGGAGGCGAATTACGCGGTAAAGGCAATAATCTACAAGGTCAAGCTTGGAAAATTGCGATAGAGCAACCAACCTTTGCACAAGGTCAAGCTGCTCAAATTACTGTGCCATTACGCAATTTGGGTATGGCAACATCAGGAAATTATCGTAATTATTTTGAAGATGAACAAGGCAATCGCTTATCACATATCATTGATCCGAAAGCATTAGCGCCTGTTCGCCACAATTTAGCCTCAATTACGGTTCTTGCGCCGACAACAATGACCGCTGATGGTTTATCCACAGGGCTTTTTGTGTTAGGGGCTGAAAAAGCACTTGAGGTTGCAGAACGTGAAAAATTACCTGTTTTCTTAATCATCAAAAACGGGGAGGCATTTGAGACACAAATGTCGAGTGAATTTAAGAAACTTATTAACTAATCGTGGAGTAAATATGGAAACGATATTATTAACTTTTGGCTTTTTTATTGCGGTAATTTTTGCTATGTCGATTGGCTTTATTATTAAAGGTAAAACAATCAAAGGCAGTTGCGGTGGTATTACTGCGCTAGGTATGAAAAAAATGTGTGATTGCGAAGAGCCTTGCGATAATCTGAAATCAAAAATAGCAGATGGTACCGCAGATCCTAATGAAGTTGCTCGTTTTGAAAAGAAAGCTGAGCCACAATTCTACGAAGTAAAATAATGTGATATATCAAGCGGTTAAATTTGTAAAAATTTTTGCAAAAATAACCGCTTGTGGTATATCCATATCCTTTTTTAATCATAACGTGCTTCGCCTTTAACGAAGTAAACGGGAGAACTATGTCAAATTCTAATCTATTACAATCATCTACCTATAATTCACATTTCCCCCCTTTAACGGAAGAACAGCGTGCTGAAAATGCTAAGAAAAAGGTCATTATCGGTATGTCCGGTGGGGTGGATTCCTCGGTTTCGGCTTTTATTCTTCAGCAGCAAGGCTACCAAGTTGAAGGCTTGTTTATGAAAAACTGGGAAGAAGATGATGATACCGATTATTGTACTGCGGCGGCTGATTTAGCTGATGCTCAAGCTGTTGCAGATAAACTCGGTATGAAGTTACATAAAATCAATTTTGCCGCAGAGTATTGGGATAATGTTTTTGAACACTTTTTAAGTGAATATAAAGCTGGACGTACCCCAAACCCGGATATTTTGTGTAATAAAGAAATTAAATTTAAAGCATTTTTAGAATATGCAGCAGAAGATCTTGGCGCAGATTATATTGCAACAGGACACTATGTCCGCCGTTCGGGCGATGATGAGAATGCGCAACTTTTACGTGGTTTAGATACAAATAAAGATCAAAGTTACTTCCTTTACGCATTAAGTAAAAAGCAAGTGGGACAAAGCCTTTTCCCTGTTGGTGAAATTGAGAAGCCAATTGTGCGCAAAATTGCAGAAGATCTCGGGCTTGCCACAGCGAAAAAGAAAGATTCAACCGGTATTTGCTTTATTGGGGAGCGTAAATTTAAAGACTTTTTGGCCCGTTTTCTTCCTGCTCAACCAGGCGAGATTAGAACGGTTGATGGCAAAGTTGTTGGTCGCCACGATGGTTTAATGTATCACACTCTTGGGCAACGTAAAGGACTTGGCATTGGTGGTGTGAAAGGGTTAAGTGAAGAGCCATTTTATGTGGTAGAAAAAGACCTTATCAATAATGTGTTAGTAGTTGCTCAGGGACACGATAATTCTGCCTTGCTTTCCACGGGGCTTATTGCCAGCCAGTTAAATTGGGTTGATTTACAGCCAATTCGTGAAAACTTACGTTGTACGGTAAAAACACGTTATCGCCAAGAGGATATTCCGTGCGAAATTCAACCGATTGATGATAATACAATCCGAGTAATGTTTGACGAACCACAAATCGCGGTAACACCGGGGCAATCTGCCGTATTTTATTTAGACGAGGTTTGCTTAGGCGGTGGAATTATTGAAGAACAATTAAAGTAAGTGGTTGCTTGAAATGTTAGATATTGTTTTATATGAACCTGAAATCCCACAAAATAGTGGGAATATTATTCGTCTTTGTGCTAACTGTGGCTTTCGCTTACATATGATTGAGCCTTTAGGCTTCACGTGGGACGATAAAAAATTGAAACGCTCCGGATTGGATTATCACGAGTTTGTCGATATTCAAAAATACAAAAACTTTGATGATTTTTTAGCTCGTGCGAAACCTAAGCGTTTGTTTGCGCTTACGACCAAAGGCGAGCCTAACCATAGCGATGTACATTATGAATTGGGCGACTTTTTAATGTTTGGGCCTGAAAGCCGTGGGATTCCAAAAGCGATTTTAGATACTTTACCTATGTCGCAAAAAATCCGTATCCCAATGTGTAAAGATAGTCGTAGTATGAATTTATCTAATTCGGTAGCTGTCGTTGTTTACGAAGCGTGGCGACAATTTGGCTATGTTAATGCAGTGCCGAGACAACCTATTTAATTAAATTTTTTAGGTAAAATATTTATGAGTAGAGAATTACAAACGAGAAAAAGCATTTTAGGTAATATTATTTTTGCCAGTCGTTGGTTGCAACTGCCAATTTATTTAGGCTTGATCATCGTGCAAGGTATTTACGCCTATAAATTTACGAAATCGCTTTATAGCCTCATCATGAACCTAAATGAGATGGATTCAGACACCATTATGTTGGCTGTACTGAATTTAATTGATGTGGTTATGATTGCAAATCTGTTGGTTATGGTAATTGTGGGGGGCTATGAAACCTTTGTCTCCAAGCTTAATGTTGATGAACATCCGGATCAACCGGAATGGCTAGATCACGTAAATTCGACTATTTTGAAAGTAAAACTTTCAATGGCAATTATCAGTATTTCGTCTATTCATTTATTACAAACATTTATCAATGCAAGCAAATTGGCAGAGAAAGTTATTATGTGGGAAGTGATAATCCATATTGCCTTTATCATTTCTGCAATTGCGATGGCGCATATTGATCGTTTGCTTAATAGTGCGCATAAACATTAAACCTATTGCAACAATTCAACATCTTTTGCAAAAAGTGATTAGAATTAGCCCGCTTGTATTTTAATTTTAAAGTGAAGGAAACAGATTATGACTAAACATTATGACTACGTTGCGATTGGCGGTGGTTCTGGCGGTATTGCCTCTATTAACCGTGCAGCGAGCTATGGAAAGAAATGTGCCATTATTGAAGCAAAACATCTAGGTGGCACTTGTGTAAATGTGGGCTGTGTGCCTAAAAAAGTCATGTTTTATGGTGCGCAAGTGGCAGAAGCGATTAACCACTATGCGCCCGATTATGGCTTTGATGTGAGCGTCAATCAGTTTGATTATGCTAAATTAGTTGAAAGCCGTGAAGCTTACATTAGCCGAATTCACACCTCTTACAATAATGTGTTGGCAAAAAATAATGTGGATGTGCTAAATGGTTTCGCTAAATTCAAAGATGCAAAAACGATTGAAGTAAGCTATGCCGATGGTTCATCAGAATTAGTTACTGCAGATCATATTTTGATCGCAACAGGTGGTCGCCCAAGTATTCTAAACGTAAAAGGGGCAGAATATGGGATTGATTCAAATGGCGTATTTGCTTTAACATCGCTACCAAAAAGTGTTGCAATTGTCGGAGCAGGTTATATCGCAGTGGAATTAGCTGGCGTATTAAGAAGTTTTGGTGTGGAAACGCACTTATTTGTTCGCCAACATGCGCCATTACGTAGTCAAGATCCGCTGATTGTAGATACGTTATTAGAAGTATTTGAGCAAGACGGTATTCAATTACATACAAAGGCGATTCCTCAAGAAGTGGTTAAAAACAGCGATGGATCTTTAACTCTAAAATTAGAAGATGGTCGTGAAACTCACACAGAAATGCTGATTTGGGCTATTGGCCGTGAGCCGGCAACGGATGTGATCAATTTAGAGGTAACGGGCGTTGCAACAAATGAACGTGGCTTTATCAAGGTTGATAAATTCCAAAATACCAACGTGGAAGGCATTTATGCGGTAGGCGACATTATTGAAGGTGGGATTGAATTGACACCGGTTGCAGTTGCTGCTGGTCGCCGTTTATCTGAGCGCTTGTTCAATAACAAACCGAATGAACATTTAGATTATAACCTTGTTCCAACGGTTGTATTTAGCCACCCACCTATCGGCACAGTTGGTTTAACCGAACCACAAGCTATTGCACAATACGGGGAAGAAAATGTGAAGGTTTACAAATCCTCTTTCACACCAATGTATAGCGCAGTTACCCAACATCGCCAGCCTTGCCGTATGAAGTTAGTCTGTGCAGGTAAAGATGAAAAAATTGTCGGTTTACACGGCATTGGTTTTGGTGTGGATGAGATGATTCAAGGTTTTGCGGTTGCTATTAAAATGGGCGCAACTAAAGCAGATTTTGATAATACCGTTGCAATTCACCCGACAGGTTCCGAAGAATTTGTTACAATGCGATAATATATAACAAGGAAAACCTATATAGATTATAGGTTTTCCTTGAATTCTTCATATAATTTGGGAAAGAATTCTCTCTTAATTTTTTATTCTTTTTATAAGGCTTTGAGCATGAATAAAGTATTAGCTTTTTTAAGTTTCATTTTTTTTGTTTCATCTTGCGATCAATCCATTGAATCTCGTCTGAGTAAACAAAAAGGAAAAAGCAATGAATCAGGGAGCAAAGTAGAAAATATTGAGAGTAAAGCACCTGATTTAAAAAGTGATAAAGTCTCAGAAAGCGAGAATAAAGACAGTAAGTTAGCAGAGTCTACTGAAAAGCTCGCTAATAAGGTCACTCAACCAGAGAGTGAGAAAGCTCAACCTCAAAATATAAACATTGAAGCATCAGAAAAAAAAGATGCTACTTCACCGAAAAAGATTGATACCGTTTCATCAGAACAAGCAAAAGAGCATTTACCAGAAATTAAAGAAAGCTCTTCTTTACTTACTCAGGCTTCAGTAAGTAAAACATCCAAAGATATTTCTAAACCAGTGAAAAAAAATAAACAGCCTAAAGTAGTGAAAAATGTCACATCTAAGCCATCCTTATCTAAGGAAAATAAAGAAGATAAAAAGGTAGTGAAAACCTATACAGTAACAACTCCTAAGAAAAAATTACAAGAAAGTAAAGCGAGCAACTCTGCTAAATTAGAAATTGTTAAAGAGGAAAAAGCGGTTGCTAAGCTTCCTCCTGCTAAAGTTGAGCGTAAAGCTAATGAAAGTGACGGTACTTATGAGAATGGTAAACTTGTGAGTAACTTTACAATAGAGGAACTGCGTTTAGGCTCGCCAAGACCTCTTTCTAAAGAAGAAATTAAATATTTCAAAAGATTATGCCGTTATGCTTTGATGTCAGAGCAAGAAATTATTGAAAACGGCTGCCAAACTAAAAATGTTACTTTCTCCCGTTAATTTTAAATAGCACAAAGTCATTTGTGCTATTTTTTTATGAAGAACTTGACAAAAGCGCCTTGTACTAGTTTAATAGTACAAAATCATAAGCCAAAAGGATAATAAAAAATGGCAGTGCAAATTCAACAAACCTCAATGCCTTATTTTGCGGACACCACTTCCCTTTATCACACATTATGCGGCAATCGTCCGCATACGTTATTGCTTGATTCAGCAGAAATTCAAAGCAAAAACAGCCTAAAAAGCCTGCTCTTTGCCCAATCTGCGTTGCATATTTCTTGCGTAGGGCAAACGGTTTATTTTGAGCCGCTAACCCCAAACGGAAAAGCAGTTATTCCACAAATTAAAACGGTATTAGAAAATTTAGCACCTGCGCCAATTTGCGAAATTTGCTCTGAATCTAACCGCTTGCAAGCGGATTTTCCGTCTATTCCTCTTCATTTAGATGAAGACAGCAAGCTCAAAACAACAACTATTTTTGATGCATTACGTGTTGTGAGCCAATTATTTAAAGAGGCTGAATTTCCTATCTATTTAGGCGGTTTATTTAGCTATGATTTGGTGGCAAATTTTATTCCGATGGAAGGCATTTCTCTCAATGATGATGGTTTAAGTTGCCCCGATTATAGTTTTTATTTGGCGGAGCAATTAGTTTTCATCGATCATCAAACTGAACAAGCAACCCTGCACACCTTCTGTTTTGATCCAAATGAACACGCGCATTTGCAACAACAAGCGGTCGAATTTGCTGAAAAATTAGCGAATGTTGCGCCTTTTGCTACCGTATCTGAAAAAGTTGAGGCTGAAGTTCAAGTAAATTTAGATGATGAGGCATTTAAGCAGATCGTTTGTGATCTCAAGCATCACATCAACATCGGCGATGTCTTCCAAATCGTTCCTTCTCGCCGTTTTAGTTTGCCTTGCCCGAATACGCTTGCGGCATATCGCCAGCTGAAAATCAATAACCCAAGCCCTTATATGTTCTATATGCAAGGTAAAAATTTTACGCTGTTTGGTGCTTCGCCTGAAAGTGCGTTGAAATACGCAGAGCATAACCGCCAGCTTGAGATTTACCCTATTGCCGGCTCTCGTCCTCGTGGCTTTGATGAAAACGGCAATATTGATTTAGAGCTGGATTCTCGCTTAGAGTTAGAACTGCGTTTAGATCAAAAAGAGTTGGCGGAGCATTTAATGTTGGTAGATTTAGCCCGCAATGATGTGGCACGAGTAAGTCAATCTGGCACTCGCAAAGTGGTGGATTTAATGCAAATCGATCGCTATTCGCAGATTATGCACTTAGTTTCTCGGGTGGTGGGGACGCTTCGAACCGACTTAGACGCACTGCACGCTTATCAAGCCTGTATGAATATGGGAACGCTCACCGGTGCACCAAAAATCAAAGCAATGCAATTGATTTATCAAGTTGAGAAACAAAAACGGCATAGTTACGGTGGGGCAGTAGGTTATCTCACTTCCGAAGGCAATTTAGATACCTGTATCGTGATTCGCTCCGCTTTCGTGCAAAATGGCACAGCATATGTTCAAGCCGGCTGTGGCGAGGTGTTGGACTCCGATCCGCAATTAGAGGCAGATGAAACCCGTCATAAAGCAAGAGCGGTATTAAAAGCAATTCAACAAGTTAATCAAGGTTAGGCAAGGAGTAAAAAATGGCAAATATACTTTTCGTGGACAATTTCGATTCCTTCACTTACAACCTTGTCGATCAGTTTAGAGAATTAGGTCATCAAGTAACCATTTTCCGCAACGATTACCCATTGCAAGATTTCTTAGCCAAAGTGCAAAATACCGAAGATTGCTTAGTTGCACTTTCTCCCGGACCGGGTAATCCGGCAGAGGCTGGCAACCTATTAGCCATTATCCAACAGCTAAAAGGAAAAGTACCAATGATCGGCATTTGCCTAGGGCACCAAGCGATTATCGAAGCATTAGGGGGCGAAGTTGTGCATACTGGCACAGTTTTGCACGGCAAAGTGTCTAAAATCGAACACGATAATCAAGCAATGTTTGCGGGGCTAAATAACCCAATGCCGGTAGCTCGCTATCATTCGTTAATGGGCGATAAACTCCCTGAAGAATTGGATGTGAATGCGTGGTTTGGGCATATTGTAATGGCTATCCGCCATAAAACATTGCCGATTTGCGGCTTCCAATTTCACCCTGAATCCATTCTGACGGTGGAAGGCACAAAATTACTAAAACAAGCGATTGAATGGCTTATCAAACAAAAATAATCTTTTGCGATCAATCGAATAATAAGGAAGAAAATATGCAAACTGAACAACTTTTGGAAAAACTCTTCAATAAACAACCGCTTACACAACAAGAGGCACAATTTTTCTTTACTGAAATTATGCAAGGCAAGCTAACTAATGAACAGCTTGCAGGGGCGTTAATCGCCTTAAAAATCAGAGGGGAAACAATAGAAGAAATTTCAGGTGCTGTTTCTGCGGCGCTTGAAAATGCCCAGACATTCCCAACACCGGATTATGCTTTTGCTGATATTGTAGGAACGGGGGGCGATGGGCATCATACCATCAACATTTCAACGGCAAGTGCCATTGTAGCGGCAGCAATGGGCTATAAAATCGCTAAGCACGGTAGCCGTAGCGTATCAAGCAAAACGGGCGCAAGTGATGTATTGTCCGAATTAGGTATTAACATTATGGTCTCACCTAATATCGCTCGCCAAGCCCTTGATGAAATAGGTGTTTGCTTCCTCTTTGCGCCACTTTATCACAGTGGATTTAAATATGCTGTACCGGTTCGACAAGCATTGAAAACACGCACGCTTTTTAATATTCTCGGTCCATTGGTTAATCCGGCTAGAGCAAGACGCCAATTATTAGGTGTTTATTCGCCGGAAGTCCTTGAAATTTATGCCCAAACGGTAAAAGCGTTAAATCACGAGCATACTATAGTGGTTTATGGCGCTGGGCTTGATGAAGTGGCGGTGCATGGCGAAACGCAAGTGGCAGAAATTGAAAATGGACAAATTCGCTACTACACGCTTACCCCAGAAGATTTTGGTGTAGAACGACACAGCCTAGAAAGTTTACGAGGCGGAGAACCTGCAGAAAATGCCGCAAAAATCACCGCTTTATTACAAGGAAAAGGCGAAACGGCGCACATTGATGCCGTTGCCGTTAATGTTGCAATGTTGATGAAAACCTTTGGCGAAAGCGATTTAAAGGCCAATGTAGCAAAAGTAAAAGCTGTTTTAGCTAGCGGTAAAGCATTTGAAACCTTGCAAAAATTAGCAAAATACCAGTAAGATACACGCCCGAGATAATCTTCGGGCGTTTTATTTTATTTGCTAATGAGAGGCCATCTGTGAAAAAAAGCATCTACGACACTCCTATCTTTTTTGAACGCTATCAACAACTTCGCCAAAATCCTATCAGTATGAATGAAGTGGTGGAAAAGCCAACAATGTTTTCCATGTTGCCCGATCTCAAAGGCAAAAAAGTCTTAGATTTAGGCTGTGGTACGGGGGGACATTTAGCGCATTATTTACAGCTTGGCGCAAAGCGTGTCGTAGGACTGGATTTGTCTGAATTGATGTTAAAAAAAGCCACAGACGATCTCTCTTTACAGTGGAAAAAAGGGCAAGATTTTGATTTTCACTGCTTGCCAATGGAGGCGTTAGAGCAGATCGAAGAAGCCGAATTTGATGTGATTACCAGTTCGTTTGCATTTCACTACATAGAAGATTTTTCAGCATTACTTGCAAAAATTTCGGAAAAATTGACCGCCTGTGGTACGCTTATTTTTTCCCAAGAACATCCAATCGTTACTTGTTATCGCCAAGGCTATCGCTGGGAGAAAAACGAACAAAAACAACAAGTTGCATATCGCTTAAATTATTATAGGGAAGAGGGCGAACGAGATCGGAGCTGGTTTCAACAAGGTTTTAAAACCTATCATCGAACAATGGCAACGATTTTTAATCAGCTCATTCAAGCAGGATTTGACATTACTCAGGTAGAAGAACCGATGCTGGTAGCTCAACCTGAATGGCATAACGAATTCAAAGATTTGCAACACCGCCCACCATTGCTTTTTATTAAAGCGGTCAAAAAATAAGAAAAAAACGGACGCCAGCGTGGCGTCCCTACGTTCCTATTAAATCATTCCCATCCCAATCACCGCCACATAACAAGCGATTTCACATTCCTTACCCATTTTAAATTCAAACCGATCCGATCACTGTATCTAATCTTGATCTTTATTTTGTTGAGAATTATTATCGTTTATTAGATGTTGAAGAAAGGAGATAGTTAATTGATGAAAAAGAATGTAATTATAATATCAGGCATTGTATATAGCCTTACTCAATATATTTTTGTAAATATATAATCGTATGATTTATGCTAATACAAAATTGCGGTTCATCTGAGTAAAATAGGAGTGTGTATGAATAGATTTCCTTATGTTATCGGCACTATTATTGGAATAATTATATACTATATATTTAATTATATTATGGGGTATAAATTAAAAGGAGTTATAGGGTTTGTTATTTTTGTGAGTTTAACAACTTTAGGTTGTGTTTATTTTCCAAAATTGATAAAGAAAATGGAATAGAGACATTATTGCCAATTAGCAAATTGATATATTTAAAAAAAATCACTCCACTCGTAACCCAATCGCAGACATATAACAAGCGATTTTACATTCCCCACAACCGTTGCATTTTTCTGTGTCGATGTCTAATTGCGCAGAAATCGCCTTTTGGGGGCAGGCTTGTTGGCAGCTTTGGCAGGGTTGTCCTTTTTTTTGAACGCAGTGAGCCACAATTTCGGGGCGGAGGTGGGTATCGGCTTTAAAGGCGAGGTTGAGAACGTCTTTGGGGCAGGCTTTGGCGCATAGCCCACAAAAATCACAGGCGAGATAATCAATCTCTAAAGTGGCTAAGCCGTCTTGTAAGCTAATCAGCCCATTTGGGCAAGCGGAAACACATTCCGCACAGCCGTTACAGACTGCGGTAAAAAGATGTTCAGAGCAGGCAAAGGGCGGTCGGGTTGCCGTCCGTTTTTGCTCTGTGGAAAGGGTTTTCTGCGTGCCGCCCAACACGCCGCGAAATAAGCCACGGCGAGAAATGTGTTGGTGTGATAAATAAGCCTGATAATAGCGTTCGTCTTTCATCATTAAAAATAGAGTTGCACTTTAGGAACGGTTAAAGCCAGCTCGGTTTTCCAGCGTTGCAAGGTTTGTTGTGCCATCAAACTTAAGCCTTGATAGAACGGATAGTCTGCTTGTTCTGCTAAAAGTTGTAAATAACGCTCCGACCATGTGAGCAAATGTTGAGTGAAAAATTCCTTAAGTAATTCAGGCTTATTCTCCGCCAAATAAGCGGCAAGCATCAACATTAAGCCAAAATGATCTTCAGGCTCATTTTCTGTTGAGCTAAAGGCAATTTGGTGCATTTTTAAGAAGGTACGCAATTCCACCAGTGAGTTGCCAAAAATCACCGCCTCAGGATCCAAATAAACCGAGCCCCAAGCAGGCGCAGGTAAACTGTTTGGACCAATGAAAAGGTATTGGTACGCCTCGTCCAGATCTTGTTGTAAGCCTTTTGCAATCAGTGTTTTAATTTCATCCGCTTGTGTTAAATCTTGCCATTCTTCAATCCAATTAGGCTGGCGGAAAAAGTTTAAAATCGGCTTAACCGCTTGAGCTTGTGGATCGTAATAAAATGCAGCACCTAATAAACGTCCAAAGGTTGAAATTTCTTGTAATAATGTTTGCTCCATAAAATATCCTAATAACAGATAAACCCTGCGCGAAATTTATTTCATTTAACATCTCCCCCTCCGTTTACGGAGGGGGGATAGGGGGGAGGGAAATTATTTCATCTTCTCTCATTATATCCTTTTCCCCCTCCCTCAGCCTTCGGCAGCTCCCTCCGTAAACGGAGGGAGCGAAGGGCTTTAAGCTAAATAATACTGAATTTTTCGTCCGTTGGTTACCCAGCAACCGCCATTCCCACGGTCATATGCAAGCCATAGAAAAGTAAGCGTCCGATCATCTCTGCGAATAAAACAGCTAAAGCGGCAAGGCTTAATAAGCCCGTTTTTGGCAATTTGCAAAGTGCAATGGCGGCTAAGGCTAACAGGGTAAAGCGTAGCGCTTGCAGATTTGCAAAATCAGGCACTAAATCCACCGCTTGTTGTACCGAGCTGTGAATATGGCTAAGCCCGAATGCTTGGTAAATCACCACAACCACGGCAAAGAATAAGCAGGCTAAGTAGATATAAGGCACAAAGCATAAGCGGTATTCTTTATGCGGATTAGTGTTTAACAACGCATAGCCTAATGCCGCCCCCCCGATAATCACGGTTAAATAGAACTGCCACGAAGTTAAAGCGCTGTTCCACGTTGGTACGGTGTTGATATGATAAACGTTGTTCATCATATACATAAACACCAAGCCCAAAAGCGCGGTCAAAATTAACCAAATTTTTGCAAGCGCCTCAGGCATTTTGCCTAAAATGCTCAGTAACCAATATACACCGGCAAAGGTAAAAAACACTGCACCGCTGGCGATTTCGTTACTTAACATTGAAGAGCCGACACGATTGAGGGAGTTAAATGCTCTAAACGGCGAACCTAAGTGCAAAATCGAGCAGAAAAAGCCGATGCCAAGTAGTGCGAGTAACAAAAACATCGCTTTATGTAAGTATTGCTTACTTTGCGCTGTATTAGGTTGGCACAGCACCCAGCTAAACAGCAACCAAGCCCCCACGACCGATTGGGCTAAAACGGTAAAAATAATGAGTGGTAATTCGTGTAATCCGTTCATTTTACACCTCTCTCGGGTTAGCTAAAAAGCCCGTTGTATCGCCACTTGGACGGCAATGTTTATTCGGTTTAATCACTAAATTTGGCTGGGTAATTTCCGCTGGCGGTAATGGGGCAATAGATGCCTGATTGCCGTATTTTTCACGCAATTCATCAATCGGTGCAAAATCCAACGCACGCAATGGACAAGCCTCTACACAAATTGGTTTATGACCTTCTTTTATGCGAGAGTAGCAACCATCGCATTTGGTCATATGTCCTTTTTTAGCATCATATTGTGGCGCATCATACGGACATGCCATATGGCAATAACGGCAACCGATACAAATTTCTTCGTTCACAATCACAAAGCCGTCTTCGTTTTTGTGCATTGCCCCAGTCGGACAAACTTTGGTACAAGCCGGGTCGCTACAATGGTTACAAGAAATCGACAAATAATAAGCAAATACATCTTGGTTCCAACAACCGTCAGCTTGTTGAACCCAATCGCCGCCGGCATATTCATAAATACGGCGGAAGTTTACATCAGTGCCTAAATCTTTATAGTCTTTACAAGCTAATTCGCAAGTTTTACAACCGGTACAACGTTCGGCATCAAAATAAAATCCATATTGTTTCATCATTTACCCCTTACGCTTTCTCGATTTGAACTAAGTTAGAGTGTTGCGGATTACCTTTTGCCAATGGTGAAGGACGCTGGGTTGTTAAAACATTAACACAACCAGCATGATCTACCCGATTAGCATCAGGGGAATGCCAAGCTCCTTCACTTAATGCGATGACACCAGGAATAATTCTTGGCGTTACTTTTGCATTTATTCTAACTTCCCCACGATCATTAAAAATACGGATAATATCACCATTTTTAATCTGTCTAGGTTCCGCATCAATTGGGTTAATCCAAACTTCTTGAGGATTAGCTTCTTTAATTACATCAACATTCCCGTAAGTTGAGTGTGTTCTTGCTTTATAATGGAATCCTGTTAGTTGTAATGGATATTTCTCCATTAATGGATCGCCATAATGTTCAAAGCTATCTACATGTATTGGAAGAGGATGGATAACTTCGTCAGCCTTTAATTTCCAAGTTTTAGCAATTTCAGCTAATCGAGAAGAATAAATCTCAATTTTCCCCGAAGGGGTATTTAACGGATTTTTTTCTGGATCTTGTCTAAAATCTTTATAAGCAACATAGAAACCATTAGGGTCTAATTTTTTGAAAATTCCTTGTTTTCTAAATTCATCGAAAGTTGGTAGTTCTGGGATATTTTCCCGAGATTGCTCATAGATATGGCGTAACCACTCTTCCTGTGTTCTTCCTTCTGTAAATTTTTCTTTAACACCTAATTTTTCAGCAAGCTCTGAAAGCATATCGTAAATATTTTTACACTCAAAAGATGGTTTAATAACTTGATCAGCAAAAATGACGTAATCCATATTGGCAATGTAAGCATCTAGTGCAAAATCCATTTGCTCAGAAGCTGTACAATCAGGGAGTAAAATATCACTATATTTTGCTGTTGAAGTCATGTGATTATCAATAGTAATAATGAGTTCACATTGTGTTTCATCTTGTAAAATATCATGTGTTTTATTGATATCAGCATGCTGATTAATTAAACAGTTACTTGCATAGTTCCAAATAACTTTAATTGGTGAAGTTAATTTTTCTACGCCTCGAATACCGTCTGTTATTGCAGTCATTTCATGGGCTCTGAAAATTGCATCAGTCCAAAGAAACATTGGGATACTTGCTTTAACAGGGTTTTCTAATGTTGGCATTCGAACAAAAGGCATTGAATATGCGCTTTCTCTTGCACCAGTATTACCCCCATGAATCCCTACATTTCCTGTTAGAATTGGAAGCATAGCAATTGCTCGAGAGATAAGTTCACCATTACTACGGCGCTGAGGCCCCCAACCTTGAGCAATAAATGCTGGTTTTGTTGTAGCAATCTCACGAGCGAGCTTAATAATTCGACTTGCAGGAATTCCAGTGATTTTTGCTGCCCATTCAGGTGTTTTTGCAATACCATCTTCGCCTTGCCCTAAAATATAGGCTTTATAATGGCTATTTGGGGGCGCACTAGCTGGTAGAGTTTTCTCATCGTAACCGACACAGTATTTATCCAAGAAGGCCTGATCAACTAAGTTTTCTGTGATCATGACATAAGCAAGGGCAGAGCAGAGCGCTGCATCTGTTCCCGGGCGAATAGGAATCCACTCATCTTCACGACCGGCGCCTGTATCGGTATATCTAGGATCAATAATAATCATTTTAGCGCCAGATTTTGCTCTAGCTTGTTCTATGCAGTAAGTTAAACCGCCTCCACTCATACGGGTTTCTGCAGGGTTATTCCCAAATAACACAACTAATTTTGTATTTTCAATATCAGCCATACCATTACCTAAAGCCCAACCGCCTCCGTAAGTGTAATCTAAGGCAACAGCAATTTGTGCTGTACTGTAATCTCCATAATGGTTTAAGTATCCACCAATACAATTCATTAACCGAGCAAGCATTGTTGATGCTGGCGGCCAAGAGCGTGTCATTGTGCCACCTAATGTACCCGTACCATAATTTAAATAGATGCTCTCATTACCGTATTTTTGGATATTTTTTTGTAATGATTGTGCAATTTCGGTAAGGGCTTCATCCCAAGAGATTCGTTTGAATTTCCCTTCACCACGTTTTCCAACACGTTTCATTGGGTATTTTAAACGATCGGGATTATAAACCCTTTTACGCATAGAACGCCCTCTTAAGCATGCTCTTACTTGGTGATCCACGTTATAAGTATCACTTCCTGTATTATCTGTCTCAACGTAGATAATTTGATTATCTTTTACATGCATTCTTAATGGGCATCGGCTACCACAGTTTACAGTGCAAGCACTCCAAATAACTTTTTCCTCACTGTTTAAGGTATTTGTAGAAGATGAGGTATTTGCCATTGCATTAAAAGGTAATGCAATATCTGTTGCTAATGCGGCAACGCCTAAAGAAGAGCCTTTAAGAAAGCCTCTTCTAGAAAGGGAGAGTGAATTATTAGTATTTTCCATAAATATTCCCTCATAGTGAATTAAGTCAGGAATATTTAATCACTTTTGGTTACTCAATAGTAGTTGTTGATATAAAAATTGAATAAAAAACTGATTAGAATCAAAGTGTTACATTAGTGAGAATTATTATTGTTATATACGTAAGATTATTGCTTTAGTTTATTAACAAAATTAAGAAATGCTGAAAATAACAAAGTGTTTTCCCCAAAATTCAAGTAAAATAGTTTATCTATTTAAATTTATTAAGAAGGAAGCGGAATGTGGTTTAAGAACGTTATGATCTACCGTTTAACGAGCGAACTTGCGTTAAATGAGAGTGAATTAGAAGCACAATTACAACAAACAAAATTTACCCCTTGCCAGCAGAGTGATATGCAAAAATTTGGCTGGTCTCAACCGCTTACAGGCTCTGATTTACACTATTTTTCTCAAGGTAAACAGTTTTTACTCGTTTCTCATAAAGAAGAAAAATTATTACCGGCAAATGTGGTTAAACAAGAAACAGAAGCAAGAATTAAAGAGTTGGAAGCGAAAGAAGCTCGACAATTGAAAAAAACGGAAAAGCAAGCTGTAAAAGATCAGGTTGTCTCTGTTTTATTGCCTCGCGCATTCAGCAAACATCAATTTACAGCAATTTGGTTAGATTTAGAAAATCAGTTGGTTTATGTTGATGCTGCTTCAGCAAAACGAGCGGAAGATACCCTAGCATTACTCCGCAAAACGTTAGGCTCATTGCCTGTTGTGCCGCTTTCATTTATTCTACCTCCGGCAGAAGTGATGACTAACTGGATCGCCAAAGGGCATACACCGGCATGGGTAACGTTATTAGAAGAGGCGGAACTCAAATCATTTGAAACAGAGAGTGTGATCCGCTGCAAACGCCAAGATTTAGAAAGTGAAGAAATCACCCCACATTTACAAGCGGGTAAATTTATTACTAAACTTGCAATTGATTGGGAAAATCACTTCTCTTGTGTGTTAAATGAAGATGGTACTTTAAGCCGAGTGAAATTTGCTGATGAAATTCGAGAAAAAAATGATGATATCCTCAAAGAAGATATTGCCCAACGTTTTGATGCGGATTTCTTACTGATGACAGAAGAATTAAAACTATTTACCCAAAAAATTAGCGAAGAATTTGGGGGAATTAAAGAAGGAATGGTTTAACGAAATACAAATACGAAAAAATAGCCTGTATGCAGAAACATACAGGCTGATTATTATAAATTTAAGGGATTAGTCTTGATATTTTTGGAAGACTAAGCAAGCGTTTGTACCGCCAAAGCCGAAGCTGTTAGACATTACGGTTGTTAATGCTTTGTCTTGGCGTTCTGTAACGATATTGACACCTTGTGCTTGTTCATCAAGTTCTTCAATGTTGATACTTGGTGCAATGAAATCGTTATCTAACATTAATAATGAGTAGATCGCTTCGTGAGCGCCTGCTGCACCTAATGAGTGACCAGTCATTGATTTAGTTGATGAAATCGCTGGGGTTTTATCGCCAAAGACATTTTTGATTGCGCCTAATTCTTTCACATCACCCACTGGTGTTGATGTACCGTGTACGTTGATGTATTCGATTTCGCCTTTAACTGTTGCCATTGCTTGTTTCATACAACGTTCCGCACCTTCACCACTTGGGGCAACCATATCGTAACCGTCTGATGTTGCACCATAGCCTACGATTTCCGCATAAATTTTTGCACCACGAGCAAGGGCGTGTTCAAGCTCTTCAACCACAACAACAGCACCACCACCTGCGATGACGAAACCGTCACGGTTTGCATCGTAAGCACGAGATGCTTTAGTTGGGGTTTCGTTGTATTTAGTTGAAACCGCACCCATTGCATCAAATTCGGTTGCACATTCCCAAGATAACTCTTCTGCACCGCCAGCGAAAACCACGTCTTGTTTGCCTAATTGGATTAACTCCATTGCGTGACCGATACAGTGTGCTGAGGTTGCACAAGCAGAGCTGATAGAGTAGTTTACACCACGAATTTTATAAGGGGTTGCTAAGCAAGCAGATACACTTGAAGCCATTGTCTTAGTTACGGCATAAGGACCAACCGCTTTTACGCCACGAGGACCACGCACTGCATCACAAGCCACTAATTGACTGTGAGCAGAGCCTGTACCTGCACCGATAACTAAACCGGTACGGTCGTTAGACACTTGCTCTTCGGTTAAACCTGAATCTTCAATCGCTTCTTTCATTGAAAGGTAAGCATAAGCTGCTGCATCGCCCATAAAACGATAGATCTTACGGTCAATTAATTCCGCTGGGTTTAATTTAATTGTTCCTGCAACTTGGCTACGCATACCCACTTCAGCAAATTCAGGTACAAATTCAATGCCTGATTTACCTTCTTTTAATGAAGCTAATACTTCTTCTTTGTTATTACCAATACTTGAAATAATGCCGATACCTGTGATGACAACTCTTTTCATGTTTAATCCTTATGATTAGAAAAATTTAAACTTTTCAGCTTACATTTAAAATGGAGCAAGCTGGAAAACTTGCCTATTCTACACAATTTTATGCTTTGCCTGAATAACTTTTCTTAATTCTCTTATTGTGATCCGAGCTGTTGTTGGTAAATATCAAACTTCTATTGGCTTTAGCTTTACTTTTATAACTAAACTGATAGAGTGTATTTCAAATTTTTACATGAAGGAATCTCGCGTGAAAAACTGGGTATCAATCAACCCTTGTCAAATTAAAAATCAGGCGGAAACAGCTGCTTTGGTTTTAGATTTGAATACCCAAATGGGCAAAGCAGTAGAGCGGATTGATACGCTAGAACAGTTAAGGATGCACCGAGCATTAGCATCGGGTAGCCCTCATTTTAAGCATGTCTTTTTACTTCTACCATTACTGATTCATTACAATATTCCAGAATTTCCGGCGTATGTTGAGAATGCTCCCCAAGGAATCGCTCATTTTTATTTAAATGCCTATCAACAACGTTTTTTTGACACAATAAGTGATCATCATGAAGAAGAACTGTCTGAGCAGCCTATGTTTGATGGTTTATATTCAATGGGTAGTACGGGTTCTATTACGCAAACAACATTATCTGATTTGGATTTATGGTTGTGCTATTCAGATAGTATGAGTAATGCACAGTATCAATTAATGGAAACGAAATTAGCCAAACTCAAACAGTGGGCTAAGAATTTAGGTGTGGAAGTTAATTTTTACTTGATGAATCCTCGTCATTTTAAGACAAACCATCATAATAGCCATGTGACCGAAGAGCATAGTGGCTCAGCACAACATTTTTTCTTATTAGATGAATTTTATCGTTCAGCCATTCGTTTGGCGGGGAAAAGGCTGCTTTGGTTACATTTACCAGATGAACTTTATAAACAAGCGGTAAATCATCCCTCTCTTGATTTATCCCAATGGATCGATTTTGGTGACTTTTCTTCACTCTCTACCGCAGAGTTTTTTGGGGCGAGTTTGTGGCAACTTTATAAGGGAATCGAAAGCCCTTATAAATCGGCGATTAAAATTTTGTTATTAGAAAGTTATGCGCAAACTTATCCTGAAACATCACTAATTTCTAAAATTTTTAAACAAAAATTACTTGCTAAAGAAAAAGAAGAATACCATTTTGATCCTTACTTAGCGATGTTGGAACAGGTGACTGCCTATCTAGAAAGTCGTCATGAATACTCACGATTAGACCGCTTACGTCAATGTTTTTATCTTAAAGCAAATGAAGGTAAAACATTATATAACTGGCGTGAGTCTTGGATTAAAGGATTGATAGAACAATGGCATTGGCAAAAAGAGGATATTCAGATTTTAAATAATCGTTCTCATTGGAAAATGAAGCAAGCAATGGCTCAACACAAAATGCTTGTAGAACAGTTATTGCAAAGCTATCGGAATCTAATTAATTTTGCTCGAAAATTCCATATCGATCCTACAATTATGACCGCAGATACAGATATGTTAATGCGTAGATTATATTCCGTATTTGAAGTTTTACCGGGAAAAGTAACTTTAATCAATACGAATATTGCTTCTAATTTATCAGAAAAAGCGATCTCGTTTATTGAAGTCATTGAAGACGGGAATGTTAAGCCGGGTTGGTATATTGTAAATCAAACACCGGCAAGTGATTATGATTCAGAGAAACGTTTTGTTCAGTACAATAAAAATCTAACAAAATTAGTGGCGTGGGCTTATTTTAACGGCGTGATTACCGCAGAAACGAAGTTACATATTGTTAGCAATCATGTAGATTTAGTGAAACTTCGCCAATTTATTACGGATCTTAGACTCTTTTTTCCAATTGCTGCACCTCAGATTTCTAATGAAGAGTTGCTTCATCCGAATGAAATTCGTAGTCTTATTTTAGCGATTAACCTGACAAATGATCCAACGGAGCATGGTTCAAATAATCGCCGTAGTTTCCATCAAAGTGATCTGTTTAATTTAGGCATTTCAGAGCAGAATTTAGTGGGAAGTATTAGTATCATCTATCGAAATATGTGGAATGAAATCAGAACTCACCATTTTGAAGGTGAAAATGCAATTTTGAATGCGCTAAAAGTGATTTCCAATAAAATTTATCGGGATTCCGCACCACCTCAATCGGTAAATGTATTTTGTTATAGTCAATTATTTCGGAGTGAATTGCGAGAAATTATTGCAGATTTAGTTCATCGTAGCATTTCTGTTCAAACTGGAACGGTTTATACCAAAGTATTTAATACGTTAAAAGTGGATGGTAAAACATGGCAATTTGTTTTTAATGATCAAAATGTACAAATTAAGCCGATTCAAGAACAAGCGGTCGAAAATGATCAGCAAAATGTAAAAGGGAGCAGCGTATCTTCACATTATCCAAAAGAGATCAATGAGTTTGCCAGTGAAGGTTTCTTGCAGTTTTTCTTTGAAGATAGCGATAATGATTGTTTTAATGTTTATGTATTAGATGAAAGAAATAACATGGAAAGTTATTCAACTTGTCAGGGCACAAAGGACGAGAAAATAAAAGAAATTAATCGCTTTTATGCAGAAAATGCACTGACGAATTTAGATGAAGGTATTTTTAATTATCCTCAGTTTTATCAGCTACTTAATTTTGATGATCGAGTTGAAATCGTGCCATATCAAAGTAAGCAGCATCTTGATTTTATGCTAAATCATACAAAATAGAAGCATTTTGAATCATCAAATAGACCTAATTCCCTTAGGTCTATTTTTTTATTTATCATTATGCAGAAGATAGTGTAAATCTTAGCTTAATTAATGTTGTCACAGAAAATAGTGGCGCAAAGGCTAAAACAAATGCGGTAACCTTAAAAGATCTCAATAAATCAGCATCCTCTGATTTACGTAGTTTACTCAAAGAAGAACCATCAATTAACTTTGGTGGTGGTAATGGCGGTACATCTCAATGGGTAACGATTCGTGGTATGGGGCAAGATCAAATTGATTTTAAAGTTGATAATACTTCAAGCGATACGCCTATTTTCCACCATCAAAGTAGATTCATGTTAGATCCGAGTTTAATTAAACGTATTGATGTGCGTAAAGGTGCAGGGTCTGCAAGTGCAGGTATTGGGGCAACAAGTGGCTCAATTGAAGCAACAACAGTCGATGCAAAAGATTTATTAAAAGAAGGTCAGGAATTTGGCTTTAAACTTAATGCAGGAGTAAGCAGCAATAAAGGTCATTCTCAAGGCGCAACAGTATATGGAAAATCTGGTGCTTTTGATGCTGTTTTAAGTGGTAACTGGCAAACCCTTGAAAATTATAAAGGGGGAAAAGGTTATTTAAATAAAGAAAATTCAGATACTGTCAAAAATAGCGCATTGGCACAACGTGGCTTATTAGCCAAATTTGGTATTGATTTTACCGAAAATCAGCGCGTAGTATTAAGTCATCGCCAAGAACACTATCATGGTGAACGTGCATTACGTGAGGAGTTTGACTTTTCTCAATCTTATAAAGCAGGAACAAAAAAAGATCTTAAAAATGGTCAAACATTGAGTAATGTTTTTGCTGGAAAATCTCGTGGCAATGACACTTACTATATTTTAGATGCGAATGGTGCCTTCATTCCTTATGATGAAAATAATTCACCTCGTTACCGTATTACCAGTCAAGATACAACAAATTTAGAATGGCAAGGTAAAAATATGGGGGGGGTACAGAAGCAAAAGCTAATGCTTATCGTATCGAAACATCTCGTAAAGAACCTTCCGAAAATAGCAGAACACGAGTATTAACTCACGGTATCAATTTAGATTTAGACTCTGAAATAGGTCAAAATCATTGGCTCAAATATGGGGTAAATTATCGCCATCAAGAAGCAAAACCAAATGCGATTGAAGCGATTGCTAGAAATCGAAATTCTGGAAAAATGGTTCCAACAGGTGTAAAACGTAACCAAGAAAAAGATGACTTAGGTTTTTATCTTGAAGGAATCTGGGGTGTGGGATCGCTTACTCTCACAACAGGAGCTCGTTATGATTACTTTAAGTTTAAAGCCAATAGTGGTAAAGATGTTAGCCATGCGGATTTCAATCCAAGTGTTGGCTTAATCTGGCAAGCATTAGATAACTTAAGTTTCAACACAAACTTAAATTATGCAAGTCGTAGCCCTCGAATGTTTGAGGCTATGCTGGCTGGTAATACTTTAAGAGATGTTGCAGATAATCTTCGTGCAGAAAAAGCTCGCAATACGGAAATTGGATTTAATTATGATTTAACAGAAAATATCTCCTTTAACGGAAGCTATTTCTGGCAAAAAGTAAAAGATGCACATGCAATTAAAGATAATATGATTGTTAATTCTGCGCTTTTACGTAACCAAGGCTATGAATTAAGTGGTGCTTATACATTAGGTGGCTTTAAATTCCGAGTCGGTGTTGCAGAAAGTAAACCTGAAACGTTTACCTTCAATGATGCTAGTTTAGATAATGCTGTTTTTGCAGTAGCGACAGGGCGTACATGGACAACATTAATTTCTTACAAATTTGAAGCTCCGAGTTTAGAAATTGGTTGGAAAGGACGCTTTGTTGAAGGCGAAACAGGCTCACCGAGTCGAGGTTCTAGTTCCAATAGCACTCCAATTAAACAAGCTGGATATGGTGTAAATGATTTCTTTGCTAGCTGGGATGCGAATAAAAACTTGAAGCTTAATTTTGAAGTAAACAACGCATTTAACAAAAACTATAAAAGCCATAGCCAACGAGCTGGAGGTAATAGTCTAGTTGGTGCTGGTCGTGATTTCCGTGTAAATGTGAATTACACCTTCTAATTTATTCACTTAAATCTTTCAACCTCATATACCTCTCTTGGAGTATATGAGGTTTTTTCGTTTCTTCATCTTTGGGATTTATGGCATAATTTCGCTAGTTTTATTTGCGTTATTGGATAATCAATGCTTCCCGAATTAGGTTATTTTGCACTTCTATTGGCAGCAATGACTGCAACAAGCCAAGTCCTTTTTTCACTATGGGGCGAGATCCGAAAGTCTCCCTCTTTTTTAGCGTTAAATCCCTTTTTCACTTTGCTTCAAGCGGTCGGTTGCGGGCTTTCTTTTGCTTGCTTGGCAAATGCTTTTCTGACTGACGATTTTTCTGTCATTTATGTTGCTCAACATTCTAATAGCCAATTACCTGATTTTTTCAAGTTTGCAGCAAGTTGGGGGGGGCATGAAGGCTCAATGCTCTTTTGGCTTACAGCTTTAACGTTATGGTCTGGTGTTTTTTGCATTTTTTCACGAAAAATTGACCGCTTGTTTGCTAATCGAGCATTAGCGATGCTAGCGCTGATCTCGCTTGGTTTTATGCTCTTTATCCTGTTAGTGTCTAACCCTTTCGAACGCAGTTTTCCGCCACCTCCGGAAGGACGGGATCTGAACCCTATGTTGCAAGATGTGGGATTAATCTTCCACCCTCCGCTACTTTATTTAGGCTACGTTGGCTTTGCCGTCAGTTTTGCAATGGTGGTGGCAGGACTGTTGTCCGGTATTTTTGATGCGGCAATCGCACGTTGGCTCCGCCCTTGGGCAATGATTTCATGGGGCTTTTTAACTGCTGGTATCATTTTAGGTGCTTGGTGGGCATATTATGAACTCGGCTGGGGCGGTTGGTGGTTTTGGGATCCCGTTGAAAATGCTTCATTAATGCCGTGGCTTTTAGGTACTGCACTCATTCACTCATTAATTGTGAGTGAACAGCGTGGTATTTTTAATTATTGGACGATTTTACTTGCCATTTTTGCTTTTGCCTTGAGCTTGCTCGGCACTTTTATAGTACGTTCCGGTGTTTTAACCTCCGTTCATGCTTTTGCCGTTGATCCTGATCGTGGTATGGCGTTATTAATTTTGTTTTTTAGTCTCAGTTTTATTGCTCTTGCACTTTTTGCATTAAAAACGAGGCTTTGGCAAGGGGAAGTTCGTTTCTTTTTATGTTCAAAAGAAACGGCGTTTTTACTGCTCAACGGCTTATTTTCGGTGGCAATTTGCGTGGTTTTATTAGGGACTTTTTATCCTATGATCTTTACCGCAATGCAATGGGGATCAATATCCGTAGGCGCACCTTATTTTAATACGCTTTTTATGCCACTTACATTGTTGTTGATGTGTGTGATGGGCATTGCTACGGTATTACGTTGGAAAAATGCTTCTAATCGGGCTATTGTCAAAAAGTTGTGGTTATTGCCTGTGGCAATGTTGTTAGCATTAGGATTGATTTATCATACCATTTCTCAACATCACGTATTTCAAGTTGAAGTTTTACCAGCCGTGTTTATCACGTTAGCGATTTGGTTGATTTTAACGCATATCCCTTATTCGCAAAGAATGTGGAAAATAAAACCGCTTGCGATGCGCTTAGCACATATAGGCTTTGCTGTTTGTATTATCGGCGCTATGATGAACAGTTATTATGGCGATGAAATCGGCGTTCGTTTGAAACCTCAACAAACGGCAACGTTAGCCGGCTTTGAGTTTAAATACCAAGATTATCAAGATGTGATTGGCGATAATTACACTGCTGAACGCGCCATTTTTACCATTGCAAAAGATAATCGCACGCTTGCTGAAGTAAAACCGGAGCGCCGTTATTACGATATTCGCACAATGACAATGGCTGAAGTCGGCTTATATCATCAAGGGCTGAATGATATTTATATTGTCATGGGAGATAAGTTCGGTAATTTAGAATATGCCTTCCGCTTACATTATAAACCTTATGTAGGAGCATTATGGCTTGGTGGTGTGATGATGATTTTTGCTGCTTTATTGGCGCTTTTAGGCTATCGAAAACCTTAAAGGAAGAGTAATGAAAAAAGTATTATTGTTTATGCCTCTGTTTTTTTTGATCAGTATTGTTGCTTTTTTAACAGTACCTTTAATGAATAAAGATGCGCTATCTCCCACAGAAGATTGGCAAGATAAGCCTTTTCCAGAATTTGTCGGTAAAAATTTGCTCGATCCTAATGCCAAAATAACGAATTTGAGCTTGCCACAAGAGCCTTACATTTTGAATGTATGGGGAAGTTGGTGTACGTGGTGTATTAAAGAATTTCCAATTTTATTGAAATTAAAAGCCCAAGGTGTACCAATTGTCGGTTTAACTTATAGCGATCAACCAAATGATGCCCGAGAAGCACTTAACCGTTGGGGAAACCCATTTACGCTTGTCATTGATGATTATGAAAAAGGATTTTTAATTCAGACCTTAAAAGTGTCTTCAGCACCTTCCAGTTATTTGATTGATAGACACGGGATCGTTCGCTATCAGCAAAAAGGCTACAATCCTGATTTTGAAAAAGATTTTCTACCTCGGTTAGAAACCTTACGTAAAGCACCTTAAAAAGGAATAATAGATGAAATTTTGGCAAAAAATACTCTTTTTTCTACCGCTTGTTTTTAATGTAGCGCAAGCCGAAATGGTGGATACTTTCCAATTTCATAATGAAGCCGATCGTATTCGTGCAGTGAATTTAGCCAAATCTTTACGTTGCCCACAATGCCAAAATCAAAACCTCGTGGAGTCTAATGCAACCACGGCTTATAAGCTACGTTTAGAAGTGTATGAGATGGTTAATCAAGGGAAATCAGACCAAGAAATCATAGATACAATGACACAGCGTTTTGGGCATTTTGTAAATTATCAACCGCCGTTTAATCCACAAACGTGGTTGTTGTGGGGATTTCCAATAGGATTATTGGTTGTGCTTTTGGGGGCGATTTTATGGCGAACCTATCATCGAAAACATTCCCAACAGGCTGGTAAAAATGAAAACACGTGAGCAATTAAATACAGAAACTTACCAACAAGCGGTTAAATTTGCACAATCTTTTGCCGAAGAACTTAAAACTGAATATCTAAACGAAGCAACGGAGCGTTATCAGTTTGAGCAATCTCACAACGAGGTTATTTCGCAAAACAAAGAGAAATTATCACCGCTTGTGATGTTATTGATGTTTGCTATGTTAGTTGTGATGAGTAGCGCAATTTACTGGCAATCGGGACGTTATCAGATTGTACAAAAAGGCGAACAGATGCACCAAGCCTTTCAAGTTCAATTCGATTTAGAACAAAAAGAGCAGAAAAATGAGCGCTACATTCTAAATTTGCAAGATCGTTTACGTCAAAATCCGAATGATGGTAACTTGTGGTATGAACTAGGGCAAGCTTATGTGCTAAATAACGATTTTGCATCAGCCTTAATTTGTTATGACAATGCACAGAAGGTTTTAGGCGAAAAGGCAGCCATTTTAGGCGCTATGGCAACGGCAGATTATTATCAGCATAAACAAACGCTAACCGAGCAAACCAAACAGTGGATTGAAAAGGCACTAGCCTTAGATACTAAAGAGAGCTCGAGTTTATTGTTACTTGCCTCAGATGCTTTTCGCAACAAAGATTACGCAAAAGCAATTGATTATTGGCGGAAAGTGCTGGATAGTGAAAATGAAGCAATTGACCGCCGAGCAGTAATTCAAAGCATCCAAATGGCGCGTCAAATGATGCAACAGAACTAATGTGGCATAATGAATGCCGTAGTTGAGATAGCAAAAAGGTCTAGCAAGCTAGACCTTTTATCATTCCTAAAAGAATTATTTTACTAAATCTTTTAATGCTTTACCTGCAACGAATGCTGGGATTTTTGCAGCAGCAATTTTGATTTCTTCACCTGTACGTGGGTTACGACCAGTACGAGCTGCACGCTCATTTACTTTGAATGTACCAAAACCAATTAATTGAACGGTATCGCCTGCTTTTAAGCTTTCAGATACTGCTTCTAATGTTGCTTCTAAAGCTGCTTTTGCATCTTTTTTGCTTAATTCTGCTTTTGCTGCGATAGCATCGATTAATTCACTTTTATTCATAGTTAAAATCCTCTAGGGGTTGTCTTTGAAATAATAACGCTTCATGCGTTAGTATGGTTGAAATAACTGGTGTGTAGCTTAATTCAAACTTTGTATTTCTCAAAGAGGTAAAAGCTATTTTTATGCAAAAAAATTGCTTTACTGATTAAAATTTACACCAATGTTGCTAATGCCGGTACTTCTAATCTCATTTTTTAGATCAAGAATAAGCTGTGTATCACGTTCTTCACACTCATTGAGTAATCGATAAATTTGCCATTGAATATCTAATTCTTCCTGAATTTCAGCGGAATTTTTCAGTTCTTGTTCGTTGAGTTCATGTTCAACTTGAAGTTCTAAATAGCTTGCAACTGTTGAAAGCGATATTTGGCTGATACAAATTGCTTGTTCCAATGTTGAGCCTGCAATAATACTGTGTAACAGTTCAGAGAGCGCTTCACAGGCCTCTTGAGCCGGAAGTACGCCAAAAAATTCATAGTCATTGACATCAGGTATAATTGCTTCTAATTTCTCTAGCTGATTATCGAAATTAATTTTAGCCCCTTTGATGGTTAAATGTTCCCAAACCAAATTTAATATATTTTGGTAGGTTTTGGCGAATTCATCTTGTTCTGTAACTTGACAAAAGAGTTGATAATTTGGATACATTCTTTCACACAGGCAAGCCATAAAAGTTAAATGTTGCCAAGGTTCAAAACGTTCCATGCGTTTATGGATAGGGTTACGCATATAAGCTCCTTTTTAAGTGAATATGGCTTGTTATGGATAACAAGCCATTGTTTTTATTTATGATACGCTTTAGAAAGCTCATGGATAGCATCAACAAAGATTTTTGGGCTTTCTACCGGAACATCTTGATGAATTCCGTGACCTAAGTTAAATACATGTCCAGAGCCATTTCCAAAACCAGCAAGAATTTGTGAAACTTCTTGTTCAATTCTGTCTGCATTTGCATAAAGCACGCTTGGATCCATATTTCCTTGAAGGGCAACTTTATGTCCTACTCGGCGACGAGCATCAGCAATATCAACCGTCCAGTCTAGACCTACGGCATCACAGCCTGTTGCTGCAATCGCTTCAAGCCATAAACCACCGCCTTTCGTAAATAAAGTGACAGGAACTTTTCTGCCTTCATTTTCACGCATTAAGCCATCTACAATTTTATGCATGTAGTGTAGAGAGAAGGTTTTGTAATCTTGGTGAGCTAATACGCCGCCCCAAGTATCGAAAATCATAACCGCTTGTGCACCGGCTTTAATTTGTGCGTTTAGATATAAAATGACGCTATCTGCCAATTTATCTAATAACGCATGTAAGATGTGTGGCTCGGCATACATCATTTTCTTAATTTTAGTAAAGGCTTTGCTTGAACCGCCTTCAACCATATAAGTTGCTAATGTCCATGGGCTACCAGAAAATCCAATTAGTGGTACTTCGCCTTTTAGCTCTCGGCGGATTGTGCGAACGGCATTCATGACGTATTGCAACTCGCCTTCAGGATCCGGAATGGGTAGATTTTGCACTTGTGTAAGATTTTCAATAGGACGTGCAAATTTAGGACCTTCGCCAGCACCAAAACTTAGCCCTAATCCCATGGCATCCGGAATAGTGAGAATGTCAGAAAAGAGAATAGCTGCATCTAAATCATAGCGACGTAAAGGTTGTAGCGTGACTTCACAGGCTAAGTCAGCATTACGGCATAAAGACATGAAATCCCCAGCTTCAGCACGGGTTGCTTTATATTCGGGTAGATAACGACCAGCTTGTCGCATCATCCAAACTGGGGTCATATCAACGGGTTCACGTAATAATGCTCTTAAATAGCGATCATTTTTTAATTGAGTCATGAAGTTTTCCTTTCTCGATCTTATCGACTAAATTTAGTGTAAATTATTTTTTTCTGTTGTTTGTGTGGAAAGCGAAAAGTGGCTATGTAAAAAGAGTGCTAATACTCTTAGGTATTCGACAACTTCTTCACCCGCTTCAATAAGCTCTTCATTTTTATCATCTTCGTGATAGCCTAGTTTTGAGATTTCTTCTAAATCATCAATCGCTTCTCCGACCTCATCGGTTTCTTCATTGAATTTGGGTTGCGCTAATCCTAATCCTAAAATAAATTGGCTTGTCCATTCTGCAATCGCATCTGCTAAAGCAAAACCATCATTTTCGTTTTCAGGAAGCCATAAATTAAACTGGGTATTGGCTTCAGCGTAACAAGCGGTTAGATTTTGGTAAAATTTTTCCAATGCTTGTAAAGGTGTTTGTGAAAATGCATGCCCATCATTGGTAAATTGATAGGTTAATGTTTTCCACGATTCATCTTGGATTCCGCCTGCAATGAGTCCACTTAAAAAGCCGTGAAATTCTGCAGGAGTAAGGTCGATCTGTAATTCTGTAATTAATTGTTTAAACTCGTTTAACGTCTTCATGAATAGTGATTTTATGTTCTTTTCATCAAATAAAAGTGGGTGCATAATAACAAAAAATCTTAAACTTAGGGATAAAAATCCTTAAATTATGAGCATGCTAATAGAAAACTTAGCCTTTACGATGTGTTGGCTGATTTTCTATTGGTGATCAGGCTAAAAAATGGCATAATACTTAAAAAATTTATAAGTTAATTAAGGATTTTTTGACTATGTCGTCAAATAGTATTGAGATACAGATATTTGGACAAGTTTTGCGTTTACATTGTCCGCCTGAACAACAGGAAAATTTACTCGCTTCGGCACAACGTTTAGAAGAGCGAGTAGCGGTATTGAAAGATCAATCTGGCATTATTCAACTTGAAAAAGTGTTAGCCATTGTTGCGCTAAACCTTAACTATGAATTAGAACTCGAAAAACAGAAAAACGAAAATAATAAAGCGGTGCTTGAAAATTGTATTCAACAATTAGATAGCTCTTTGACTAAATTACTCTCAACCGGAACAATTTCTGTCGAGTAGTCGCATAAAAGCTGATCGAACACAAAATTTATTGTGTTTTAGGCTAGGAAAAAACATAAAATTCCGTTATATTTAACTTGTCTGGGGTGTGCGTTGTTAGTTACGTCCCTGAGCCGATAATTTAAAACTTTGAGTTGGATATTCAGTTGCCGGTGAGCAGGCTTACCTTGAGTAAGAAGCCTAAAGGCAAATACATTCGACTCCCTTGAACCGTTAGGTTCAAGGACCATTACTGATGACGGCACTTCGGACACCTTTCATCATGCTTATGCTATCAACTTCAAATCAGGCGTTACGCCAACAAATTCGTAAACAGATCTTAGATATACGTTCTCAACTTTCTGAGCAACAACAAGAAAACGCTTCACAACATATTATACAACCTGCATTACAATGGATTGAACATTATCAAGCCGAACATCTTGCGTTTTATTTGCCATTTAATCATGAAATTTCACCGCTTGTCTTGATGGAAAAACTGAAAAGCCTAGGAAAGTCTATTTATTTACCGGTTATTCATCCTTTCACTCGGGGCAATTTATTATTCTTTAAATATGACGAAGATACGGTTATGCAAACACATCGATTTGGTATGTTGCAACCTAAATTAGATGTCAGAAAACTTATTCCTCTCACGGAATTAGATATTATCTTTACGCCTTTAGTAGCTTGTGATAAAAACAATGGTAGATTGGGCTATGGAGGTGGGTTTTATGATCGCACCTTGATTCAAGCGAAAAAAGCAAAAAGTATTGGTTTAGCTCATCGTTGCCAATATGTAGATAATCTGCCCTTAGAAGCATGGGATATCCCTTTAGATCATATTATTCTGGGTTAAAATAAGAAAAAATTGAGATAAAAAACGTGTTTTTATTGATATTTTGGAAAAATTAGGTAATCTTCTTTACTTTATTGATTTTGTTAAGGACTGAGAATGTTTGGCTTAGAACCAACCATAGTAACTTTCCTCGTATATATTCTGGGAATGATTTTAATCGGCTTTATTGCCTATCGAGTAACGAATAACCTTTCTGACTACATTTTAGGTGGACGTCGTTTAGGAAGTTTTGTCACTGCGTTATCTGCAGGTGCATCGGATATGTCTGGCTGGCTTTTAATGGGATTGCCTGGGGCAATTTATGCTGGTGGATTGATTGAAGGTTGGTTGGCTATCGGTTTAACTATTGGTGCTTATTTAAACTGGAAATTGGTCGCAGGACGTTTACGTTCGCACACAGAACATTGCGGAGATGCTTTAACCTTACCGGAGTATTTTCATAACCGCTTTAATGATAAAACACGAATTATTAAAATTTTATCAGCAATCATTTTCTTATTATTCTTTGCGGTTTATTGTGCTTCTGGTGTGGTAGCTGGTGCTCGTGTTTTTGAGAACCTCTTTGGAGTGCCTTATGAGCATGCGATTTGGTATGGCGCTATCGCTACGATTCTTTATACCTTTATTGGTGGCTTTCTTGCTGTAAGTTGGACCGATACTATTCAAGCAACTTTGATGGTCTTTGCTCTAATTCTGACCCCCGTTTTTGTTTTAATCAATATCGGTGGTTTTGACGCAATGCAAGAAGCGATTACACAAGCCGAAATACTCGCAAATAAAAATTATAATGATATTTTTACCGGCACAACAGTACTTGGTGTTTTGAGCTTGCTTGCATGGGGGCTTGGCTATTTTGGACAACCTCATATCGTTGTACGTTTTATGGCAGCAGAAAGCGTTAAATCGTTAGAAAATGCCCGCCGTATCAGTATGACTTGGATGGTTATTTGTTTAGTTGGTGCTATTGGTATTGGTTATTTTGGTATGGCTTATTTCTTTGCCAGACCAGAGCAAGCCAGTGTGGTTAATGCAAATCACGAACAAATCTTTATTGAATTAGCAAAATTATTATTTAACCCATGGATTGCCGGAGTATTACTTTCAGCTATTCTTGCTGCTGTAATGAGTACGCTCTCAGCACAACTACTTATTTGTTCCAGTGCAATTACGGAGGATCTTTATAAAGGTATTCTTCGTCCACAAGCAAGTGATAAAGAGTTAGTATGGTTGAGCCGTTTAATGGTTCTTGCTGTTGCGGCATTAGCAATTTATATTGCACAAGATCCAAATAGCCAAGTCTTTGGATTGGTAAAAGATGCATGGGCTGGTTTTGGTTCTGCATTTGGTCCGGTTGTTCTTTTATCACTTTTCTGGAAAAGAATGAATGGTTTTGGTGCGATTGCAGGTATGTTAGTGGGGGCTCTAGTTGTTTATTTCTGGAAAGATATTACTTTATCGCTTTCTCTTCCTGAAATGTATTCCATGATCCCTGGCTTTATCAGTGCGATGATTGCGATAGTTATTGTTTCCCTTGTAACCCCTTCGCCAAGTCAAGTGGTGATGGAGACATTTGAATTAGCGGATAAAGCTTATCGTTCAGAATTACAATAAATATTTAATCCCTTTAGCTGAAAATGTTAAAGGGATTTTTCATTTTTTCCATTCAAAGATGGCGAGAATTCACGTATAATTACCTTTCAGTTGTCGAAAGATAACCATTCTTTTTTTACGATCACAACTGAGATTTTCTACATGACTCATCAAACAATTAGCACACCAAAACAGGCGTTTGTAGGTTTACAAATGTTATTTGTTGCCTTTGGCGCACTTGTTCTTGTTCCTTTAATTACGGGCTTAGATCCAAATACTGCACTTCTTACTGCTGGTGTCGGTACATTGTTATTTCAACTTTGTACACAGCGTCAAGTTCCTATTTTCTTAGCCTCTTCATTTGCTTTTATTGCACCGATTCAATACGGTGTTCAAGAGTGGGGCATTGCCGTAACCATGGGCGGCTTGGCTTGTACCGGTTTAGTTTATTTTGCGTTAAGTTTACTCGTAAAATGGAAAGGCGCTCAGATAATGGATAGAATTTTTCCGCCGGTTGTTGTCGGTCCTGTCATTATCATTATTGGGCTTGGCTTAGCACCTGTTGCTGTTGATATGGCATTAGGAAAAACCAGTAATGGGGCGATTTCACAAGATATGGCAATGCTCGTTTCCATGGTGACATTAATTACTACCGTGATTGTTGCTGTATTTGCTAAAGGTATGATTAAATTAGTTCCGATTATGTTTGGGATTGTTGTTGGCTATATTTTATCTATATTTCTTGGTATTGTTGATTTTACGCCAATTACTAATGCAGCGTGGTTCAGTTTACCAACCATTACAACACCAGAGTTCCGCCTAGATGCTATCCTTTATTTACTCCCGATTGCAATTGCACCTGCTGTTGAGCATGTTGGTGGCGTTATGGCAATTAGTTCTGTAACAGGACAAAATTTCTTGAAAAAACCAGGATTGAACCGCACGCTTCTTGGAGATGGCGTGGCAACCTCTGCAGCTTCTTTATTAGGGGGGCCACCAAATACAACTTATGCGGAAGTAACCGGTGCTGTGATGCTGACCAAAAACTTCAACCCTAAAATTATGACATGGGCGGCTTATTGGGCGATTGCAATCTCTTTCTGTGGCAAAGTAGGTGCTTTCTTACAAACGATTCCCGGTGTTGTCATGGGCGGTATAATGATGTTAGTTTTCGGCTCTATTGCAGCAGTTGGAATGAGTACACTGATTAAAGCGAAAGTCGATATGGGAGAAGCTCGTAATCTGGTTATCGTTTCTGTTGTGATGACCTTCGGTATTGGTGGCATGCTAATCAATGTTGGTGAGTTCTCTTTAAAAGGCATTAGCTTGTGTGCCATTGCCGCAATTATAATGAATCTCGTTTTACCGAAAGAAGCGGTTAAAAAAGAAGATTAATTTACAAAAATAAATGAATGAAGCTAGCCCAATGGTTAGCTTCTTTTTTATGTGATAAAAATGTGATCTTATTCACACTTCTGTTACATTCTTATGTTTTTATTTCTATTTTTGTGTATATTGCAATTAATTTTATAGACTAAATTGTTGTGGGGGATTTATGGGCACAAGTGTTCATTCTGTAAAACAAACTAATCTACGCAATATGGTTATTTTTATTGCAAATGTTGTATTGTTTTTTATTTTACTTAATACCTTACCGTTTGCGCCTGAAGCCACAAAAGGGTTGGCTCTTTTGGTATTTGTTGCGGTGCTTTGGCTAACAGAGGTATTACATGTTACTGTAACCGCACTCCTAATCCCAATTTTGGCGATAGGGTTAGGTCTAGTTAAATCAAAAGAAGCGTTAGTTGCTTTTGCTGATCCAACAATCTTCCTCTTTTTTGGCGGATTTGCATTAGCCACTGCATTGCATGTGCAACAATTAGATCGCATGATTGCAAATAAAATCATGGCAATGTCAAAAGGGAAATTATCTGTTGCAGTGATTTACCTTTTTGTGACAACGGCTGGGTTATCCATGTGGATGAGTAATACAGCAACAACAGCCATGATGTTACCACTTGCAATGGGGATCTTGAGTAAATTAGATAGACAAGAAAACCACAATACTTACGTTTTTGTGCTATTAGGAATTGCTTATAGCGCAAGTATTGGTGGAATGGGCACATTAGTTGGTAGTCCACCAAATGCGATTGTAGCATCACAGCTTCATCTTTCTTTTGCTGATTGGATGAAATATGGTTTACCGATGATGTTTATGCTCATGCCATTGATGGTTGGAATTTTATATGTGGTATTTAAACCAAAATTTAATGTTACCTTTGAACAGCAATCTGTTGAACAAATTGAGTTAAATCGTGAGCGTATTTTAACGTTAGTGATTTTTATCTGCGTTGCATTAGGGTGGGTATTTAGTTCTTATTTAAACCCACTGATTTCTAGCGTTTTAGGCTTAAAAGGTAACATTGGTAGCTTTGACAGTATTTTAGCACTTCTTGCCGCAGCATTATTATGTATTACACGCATTACAACGTGGCAACAAATTCAAGATGGTACAGAATGGGGAGTTTTATTCCTATTCGGTGGTGGTTTAACATTAAGTGCCGTATTGGGTCAAACCGGTGCGAGTAAAATCATGGCTGACGGTATAGTATCGATTATTGAAGGTGGGCATTATTATATTATCGGCTTGATTGTTGCAGCCTTTATTATTTTCTTAACAGAATTTACCTCAAATACGGCAAGTGCAGCATTACTCGTTCCTATCTTCATTTCAATTGCTCAAGCTCTTAATATGAATGCATTAGGTTTGGCGTTAATTATTGGTTTAGGTGCATCTTGTGCATTTATGTTACCTGTTGCGACTCCGCCAAATGCGATTGTCTTTGGTACAGGGACAATTAAACAAAGTGACATGGTTAAAGCAGGCTTTTGGTTGAATATTATATGCGTTTTAGCGATTGGTACAGTAGGGTATGTATTCTGGTTTTAGTTTCTAGTATAAGATAAAGAACTTATTAAGGCCTTCATTGAATAATTTTTCAATGAGGGTCTTTCATTTTATATAGTAAGCAAAAAAATGCATGGAGTATTGACTGAGAAGGGGAGATTTCCAATAAGTGGAGAGAAGAAATCATCTAAAAATACTCTCAATTTCTTTTATTGAGAGTATTGGTTTCTTGTATCATGACACATCTGAAATGTTTTTAGTAGAATAACACAATGAGTGCAGAAAGAATAATAAGATACCCTAATATAGGCATGAAAATACATTGCCATACTGTTTTTTTGATATCAAAGCCTATTGCATGAATCATTAAAATAGCCATTCCATAAAAAACAAAAAGTGCTAAATAAGGAATCTTACCGCCAAAATGGTGCGCAAAAAGATTTGAATACATCAAAATAGCAATAAACATTCCTAAGGCTAGGATAAAAGAAAGGGCTTGTAGCCAGCCCTTTCTTGTTAATGAATAGAGTGAGTTAATCATTCTATTACGACCTATTCGTCAAATTTACCCGTCTTCTCAATTTTTACTGTCATAAATACAGCAAAATAGATAGCAAGGAACATGCCGAAGAACCACGTTAAATAAAACATAATAACTCCTTAGTATGCTGTGCTATTGTTGTCTTCAATGAATTTAGCATCAAGACGACCATACATTTTAATATATGACCAAATTGTATAGAACAATACAATCGGAACAAAGAAGCATGCTACATAGAACATCACTGTTAAGGTATTTTCGCTTGCTGATGCATCCCAAATAGTTAAACTCATTTCTGGGTGAGAAATAGAAGGCATTACAAATGGGAACATAGATACAGCAGCTGTGACAATAACACCAATTTGCATCAATGATGAGCTAAAGAAAGCAAAACCTGAGCGATTAGCTTTAGATGCTAAAATAGTCAATAAAGCACCTAATACCGCAATTGCAGGTACTACCCATAACACTGGCATTTCAGCATAATTTTTAAACCATGCACCGCTTTCAACACTTACCGTTTTATTGGTTAATAGTGATTGAGCATGATGATCTAAAGCACTCGTTAATACAAAGCCATCTTTAAAATATAACCATACGCCTGCTAATACAAATGCAACAAGTGCAACGCCAGCAGAAAGTTGTGCCCATGCTCTTGCACGATTACGTAAATCTGCAGTTGTTTTCATTTGTAGCCAAGTAGCCCCTTGTGCTGTAAGCATAGCTAAACTTACTACACCGCATAGTAATGCAAATGGATTTAATAATCCAAAGAATGTACCAGTGTATTGAACTTGATTGATTTGGTTAAATTCAAAAGGTAAACCTTGTAATAAGTTACCAAATGCCACGCCAAAAATTAATGACGGAACGAAGCCACCAACAAATAAAGCCCAGTCCCAAGCATTACGCCATTTAGGTGAATCAATTTTCGCGCGGTATTCAAAACCTACTGGACGGAAAAATAACGCTGCAAGCACAAGTACCATCGCAAGATAAAAGCTTGAGAAGGAAGTTGCATATACGGTTGGCCATGCTGCGAAAATCGCACCACCGCCTGTTAATAACCATACTTGGTTACCATCCCAGTGAGGGGCGATAGAGTTAATCATGATTCGGCGATCTGTGTTACTTTTACCAATTACGGGTAAAAGATTTAAAACGCCCATATCAAAGCCATCAGTAATCGCAAAACCAATTAACAATACCGCAATTAAGATCCACCAAATAAAGCGGAGAACTTCATAATCTAACATAGTCTATCCCTCTTATTTCGCAGATTGTTCAAAGTAGTATTTACCAGTTTTTAATGAACTCGGTCCAAGACGACCATATTTGAACATTAAATACATTTCAACAACAAGGAATACCGTATATAAACCACAGAGTAAACCGATTGAGAGCCATAATTCTCCCGTTGTTAAATTTGATGCTGAAATACCTGTTGGTAAAATCTCATATACAGCCCAAGGCTGACGAGCATATTCAGCTAAGAACCAACCTGATTCAATAGCAATCCATGGTAATGGCATTGACCATAATGCCGCTTTAAGGAATAATTTATTTTTACCCACTGTACCACGGTAGTTAAAGAAGAATGCTAATCCAATAATAACTGACATTAACATGCCTGAACCAATCATTAAACGGAATGCCCAGAAGTTAGGTCCCACATTTGGAATCGTTGCATCCGCGGCTTTAATAATTTGTTCCTCTGTTGCTGTTGTAACATCATTTACATATTGTTTTAACAACAAGCCAAAGCCTAAATCTTTTTGAACTGCTTTAAAGGCTGCTTTGTCTTCTTCCGTATAGTTTCCTGAACGTAATTTCTCTAATAATACAACAGCAGTTGCACCATTACGAACCCGATCTACGTTTTCTTTACGAATATCGTTTAAGCCTTTAATTTCTGTATCAAAAGAACGTGTAGCAATCACACCACCTAAGTAAGGAATTTGAATTGCAAATTCATTAGTACGCGCTTCTGAATTTGGAATTGCAATCGCATTGAATGCTGCTGGGGCAGGATGAGTTTCCCATTCAGCTTCCATTGCTGCTAGTTTTACAGGTTGCGCTTTACCGATTTCATAGCCAGATTCGTCGCCCATTAACATTACTGCCAGAATAGCAAATAGACCAAAGCTTGCGCCCACAGAGAATGAACGTTTTGCAAATCCTAAGTCACGGCCTTTTAAGAGATAGTAAGCACTAATACTTAAAACAAAAATCGCACCACAAGTGTAACCAGCTGTAACAGTATGTAAGAATTTGGTTTGAGTAACAGGATTGAGAACAAGATCCGCGAAGCTTGTCATTTCCATACGCATAGTTTCAAAGTTGAACTCTGAACCCACAGGGTTTTGCATCCAACCATTTGCCACCAAAATCCATAAAGCTGAGAAGTTAGAACCAAATGCAACACAGTAAGTTGCTAATAAGTGTTTACCTTTTGATAGGCGATCCCAACCAAAGAAGAATAAACCTACAAAAGTTGATTCTAAGAAGAAAGCCATTAAACCTTCAATTGCTAATGGAGCACCGAAGATATCCCCTACATAATGAGAATAATATGACCAGTTCGTACCAAATTGGAATTCCATAGTAATACCAGTAGTAACCCCTAATGCGAAGTTAATACCGAATAATTTACCCCAGAATTTAGTCATATCTTTATACACTTCTTTACCTGTGGCTACATAAAGCGTTTCCATCACAACAAGTACGAAAGAAAGACCTAATGTAAGCGGCACAAATAAGAAGTGATAGAGTGCAGTTAAAGCAAACTGCAAACGTGAGAGTTCTACAAAGTCTAACATCTCAAACCTCTTTCTTAATAATATGAATGAATTATATTATTCGAATTACCGAATAATTCCCCCACAAAGCTTACCTAATAAGAGTTGCTCTCATTAAATTATAAAGTAAAGCTTCATTTTGTTATTCTACCTTTAAATGAAGAAATAAAAAACAGTAGAATTTAACATTGCTTTAACCTTTGGGTGTCATTGTTAAAGTTTTATTGACTTTTTTTATTTACAAAAATTTTGATTTTAAAATTACACTCCAAAAAGTTTTTTTTCTATTTGTTTTTTGAGCAAGCTCAAAAAAGAAAAAAGATTTTTTATCATTATAATGCTGACAATATATGCAAAGCATGCTAATCTTTTTCAGTTAATTAGAATAAACTATACCATATCATAGATTTTAACTATAACTGAAAAAGGTAAAAACATGTTCAGAAAATCTTTCATTATGCTGTTTTCTATTAGCTTATCTATGGTGTTTTGTCTAAATGTAAGTGCAACTAATAAAAAGCAGACATTAAGTGCTTCTGGTACTAAATTACCAGAACAATGTAAAAAAATGTTTAGTATGGCTGATTCATTGATTAGCGAAGCGGAAAGACAACCGGGCACACATACCCAAGTGGCAAAGCTAAAAAGTAAGTTATTTGCTACGAAACAACAAATAATCAAGATGGAATCTGAGCTTCAACAAAAAAGTTGTGATAAAGGTTTGGTTGTATTGAATTCATTGAAGCAAAAGCATTAAACTAACAGTACATCAAAATTACAGAGAATAACTTTATTAAAAATGCGATAGCTCCTAAATGATTAGGAATGTTATCGCATTTTTTATGTTACCCTTTAAAGAAAGGCATTTAACATATTATTCCGTAAATTCTTGCATAAATTTAACCGCTTGTTTAACCATAGATGTTGAACCAGTAAAGAAAGGCACTCGTTGGTGTAGTTCAGTCGGTTTAATATCTAAAATTGGATTTATGCCATCTGTTGCCATACCTCCAGCTTGCTCTGCTAAGAATGCGATTGGATTGCCTTCATATAATAAGCGGAGTTTACCTTTCGGATAAACGGTTGAAGTTGGATAAATGTAAATGCCACCTTTTAATAAGTTACGATGGAAATCAGACACTAATGAACCAATATAGCGTGAAGAATAAGGACGTTTAGTCTCTTTATCACTTTCTTGGCAGTATTTAATAAAACGTTTAACACCTTGTGGGAAGGTAACATATTGTCCTTCATTGATCGAATAATATTTTCCTTCTTCAGGCATTTTAAGATCTGGATGAGAGAGAATAAATAAACCGAGAGATGGATCGTAAGTAAAGCCATTCACACCGTTACCTGTCGTATAAACTAGCATCGTAGAAGAGCCATAGGTAACATAGCCTGAAGCAACTTGTTTACGCCCTTCTTGTAAAAAATCTTCCATAGTCACAGGCGTTCCAATGGGGGAAACACGTTTATAAATAGAGAAAATGGTTCCCACGGAAACATTAACATCAATGTTAGAAGATCCATCAAGGGGATCGGTCATCAGAATATATTTAGCATTGCGTCCGCGTTCATTATCAAATGCAACAAAATTATCGTCTTCTTCAGATGCAAAACCTGCCACATCTTCACGAGCAATGAGTGCTTTTTTCATGGTTTCGTTAGCGAATACATCTAATTTCATTTGGGCTTCGCCTTGAATATTTTCAGAACCTGCTACTCCCAAAATATCTTGGCTTAAACCTGCACGGTTAATTTCTCGATGGATAATTTTTGCGGCAAGGCGGATAGAAGAGAGGATACCACTGAGTTCTCCTTTTGCTTCGGGATATTCAGCTTGTTTTTCAATAATAAATTCACCTAGTGTTTTCATAGTACATTCCTTTTATTATGTTAAGTTAGAGAATTGTTAAATTATTATAGAGGGGAATAATGATTAGCTCTAATGAGATCTGATAGTTTTGTGAAGTAGATCACAAATTTTATGAGGCAAAATGTAACATAAAAAAATGAGCGAGAGGTTAGTTATACCTTTCGCTCATTTTCTAGAGAACACTGAGAATTAGCTAATTAACCCTAATTCATAAACCACGAAAAGCAGTGTGAAGGCAGTTAAATAAGTCAAACCAACAACGGCTAACCAGAATAAACCACCTTTAACACGGTGTTCTCCTTTTAATACAAGAGAGAAGTTTAACCATGCAAAAATCGGGGTAGAAACGAATGAACAAATCATCGCAAATGTAAGCATTTTCGCTACATCACTCATAAATGCGGTAATAATGATAATGCCGATAGCTGCGGTAACGGTCATCCAAATATTTAAACTTGCCACAGAGCTTTCTTTTCTACGTAGAATTAAACGTAGTGCTTCATTATTCGCACGTGAATAGCCATCAATTACAGTAATTGTCGTGCCAAACATACACATAAATGCGATTAAGGCGATAAGTAGTTTAGACCAGTCTCCGATTGCGAAAGCGTACATTTTAATTAATTGAGCAATATATTTTACCCCGGCTTGTTCAACCACTTCGCCTGAACCATATTGAACTAATGCACCTAAAGCTAAGAATACAAGGGCTAGAATAGCTGTACCGATAAAGCCTACGTTAAAGTCGAAGATACCATCTTCAAAACTCACTTTACTTAAGCGACGTTTTGCCACCACCCACATAGAGTTGATTGCTGAAATTTCAATTGGAGCCGGCATCCAACCCATTAACGCAACAATAAAACCTAAAGATGCAAGATTCCAAGGGCTTGGTTCAACAAAGTCTGGTGCGATTTGTACACCACCTTTGATCGCTGCAATTACAACCGCAGAAACAGTAGAGACAGTTAATGCGATCATAATCCACTTTGAAAGTTTATCTAAGAATTTGTATTGACCGAGTAATAAAATTCCCCAAGTAACGACAATAATGATAGTACTTGCAGTTGGAATACTAAGATCGATATTTAACCCTAGAGCAGAAATGATGAATTTTAAAATTGCCGCAGTAACGATACCAACTGCTGCGGTATTGATCATGGCAGCAATCACGTTCAGGATAAAGAATACAACAAGATAGATGTTCCCTTTTTCTTGATAGCCTTCTAACAATGTTTTATTTGAGCCTAGTGTATATTGCACACCAAAGCGGAAAAAAGGATATTTGAAAAGATTGGCTAAAATAATGATAATTGCTAATTGCCAACCGTAAATTGCTCCAGCTTGTGTTGAAGCTACGATATGCGAACCACCAACTGCCGCAGAAGCCATTAAAATTCCCGGCCCTATCGCTTTAAATTTAGAAGCCCAGCTTGAGGATTGTTCAATTTCTTGAGTCATGAAAAGTTCCTTTAAATAAGAAAATTATTTGAGTGAAATTGATTGTAATCAAAAATGAAATAAAAAAATAGTGTTATTTTTCTTTAATTTAGAATTTTAATCTGTGGAAAGGTTTATTTTATAATGTTTTTAAATTTTCTTTGATATGTAATGCTGATTTTGTTTTTATTTTTGGAGTTTTATTCTTGTTTTGTTTTATTGAGAGAGATTTTGTAAAATCAAAAAAAGAGGCTAAAACATTTTTGCTTTAGCCTCTTTTTTTCTATTTTTTTCTATTGTAATGCTTTTTCGACTTTCTCAAACAAATCTCGAGCAAGATTATCTAAATTTTTCAGGCGTTCGAGTCCACGTTTCATCAGCGTTTGACGTTGATTATCATAGCGCGAAAGTTTAATCAGCGGTTCAATTAAACGAGACGCTACTTGAGGGTTGCTTTCGTTTAATTTAATTAACATATCCACTAAGAAGCGATATCCAGAACCATCAGCATTATGGAATGCTTTTGGATTTTGGCTTGCAAAGGATCCAATTAACGAGCGAATACGGTTTGGGTTATTGATGTTAAAGCTACGATGCTCAAGCAGTCCTTGTACAATTTCAAGCACATTTTCATCTGGTCTTGTTGCTTGGAGTGCAAACCATTTATCCATCACTAAACCATCTTGATGCCATTTTTCTTCGAAATCGGCTAATAATTCATCTCGACATTCCAGCTCTGCTTTTGTTGCAGCAGAGAGCGCTGCAAGTGTATCCGTCATATTATCGGCAGTAACATAATGTGCTTTAACCAATTCTTCGCCTCGATCAGTGAATGCTAAATAAGATAGGCATACATTTCTTAAAGCGCGTTTTGCCATATCTTCAGCATTGACTTGGTATGCACCACATTCATTAGCGTGGTAGAGTTGAACAAAATGAGCTTCAAAATGCGCAGCAGCAATGGACTCAAGTAAATATTCTCTCACTTTAGCAATACCAATAGGGTCGATATTTTTGAATAGCTCTGCAAACTCTGTTTCTTTTGGTAAAGTCAGCATTAATGCCGTTAATTGAGGATCGACTACGTTATTGAGCAACATTGCAAGTGCATCGGCAAACTTCTCTGAGAATTGGAGTAATTCACCCTGTTGCAAGCGGACTAAATTTTCTTTTAATTCATTATTAAATAGGGTTTGAATAGCATCCCAGCGAATAAAATCATTATCTGCAAATTTTAATAATGCAACAAGTTGCTCTGCTGAATAATTAACATTTAAACGTACAGGCGCAGAAAAATCTCCCAATAATGCTGGAACCGGGCGCTCATTTACATGGTGAAATTCAAACGTTTGCTGTTCTTGAATAACATTTAATATCTCATTAATACTTTCATTTTGGTAAATGAGTGGAATTTTTTGACCGCTTGTTTCTCCAATTAATGCGATTTTTAACGGAATATGTAAATTTAGTTTTTCCAACTGATCTGCGGTTGAAGGCGTATGCTGTTTTACATGTAATCGATAAATATGACGCGCTGGATCATATTCATCGCTTATCGTTAATTCAGGTGTCCCTGATTGGCTATACCAACGGCGGAATTGTGTTAAATCAATACCTGACGCACGTTCCATTGCTGCAACAAAATCTTCACAGGTTGCGGCTTTTCCATCATTTTCTTGAATATAAAGCTGCATGCCTTGTTGGAATTTTTCTTCGCCAAGTATCGTATGTAACATACGGATAACCTCGGCTCCTTTTTCATAGACAGTTACCGTATAAAAATTATTCATCTCAATCACTTTTTCAGGGCGGATTGGATGAGCCATTGGGCTAGCATCTTCGGCAAACTGAACAGCTCTTAATAATCGAACGTCCTCGATACGCTTAGCAGGACGAGACCATAAATCTGAAGTAAATTCTTGATCACGGAAGACGGTTAAACCCTCTTTTAAACTTAATTGGAACCAATCACGACAAGTTACTCGATTTCCCGTCCAGTTGTGGAAGTATTCGTGTGCAATCACACTTTCAATATCTAAATAATCGGTATCAGTTGCAGTTTCTGGTTTAGCTAAGACAAATTTAGAGTTAAAAATGTTTAACCCTTTATTTTCCATCGCGCCCATATTAAAGAAATCCACCGCAACGATCATATAAATATCTAGGTCGTATTCTAAGCCGAAGCGCTCTTCATCCCATTTCATTGAGCGTTTTAAACTTTCCATTGCCCATGATGCACGGTCTAAATTACCACGATCTACATAGATTTCTAATGCAACTTTACGTCCACTTCGGGTAATAAAATAATCGGTAAGTAAGTCAAAATCGCCAGCGACTAATGCAAATAAATAGCTCGGTTTAAAGAAAGGGTCTTCCCATTCAACCCAATGGCGTCCATCTGTTAAATCGCCTTGTGCAATTCGGTTGCCGTTAGAAAGCAAGAATGGGTATTTTGCTTTATTAGCGGTAATTTTTGTTCGATATTTTGCAAGAACATCAGGACGGTCTAGCATATAAGTAATTTGGCGGAAGCCTTCTGCCTCACATTGAGTACAAATGGCATCCCCTGATTGGTATAGACCTTGTAAGGAAGTGTTTTGTGCGGGATTTAAGCCGGTTTCAATTTGTAATTCAAATTGATCTGCAACAGCCGAAACGTCAATAGTTAAAGATTCATCATCTTTTTCAAAGTTTGAATAAGGCTCGCCATTGAGTTTCAATGATAAAAAATCAAAACTATGCCCATCTAAACGTAAATGGGTAGAGCCTTCTACTTTACGTTCAACCTTTAATGTTGAGGCTACAAAAGTGCGATCCGCATCTAATTGAATATCTAATGATATGTCAGTAATGGTAAAATCAGGCGCACGGTAATCTTTTCTAAATTTAGCTTTAGGCTGCATAATATATTCCTTTAGTTTTTATATTTGGATTAGATAATCCCCCAAATTGCTCATCATTGTACTAAAAGTGCAATAAGATTTCACTTTTAAATCAAACTATCTATGAGTAGGATTATGGGAATTTCTTAAATTTATTTATGACATAAAAACAAAATGTAATTTTTTAATATAAACCTCTTGCGCAAGTTTACAGCTATATCTAAAATAGCATCCCAATTTCGCCTAAAAGTTAGGCGTTTTTTTGTGTTTGGTCTGTTAAGGAATTGTATTTTGGATTTTCCTATTCGGGTTTATTACGAAGACACAGATGCTGGTGGCGTAGTTTATCACGCTAATTACATCTGTTTTTTCGAGCGAGCAAGAACAGAATTCTTGCGACAAGGTGGTTTCTCTCAGCAACAATTATTAGCAGAAGATATTGCGTTTGTCGTAAAAAAGCTTTCTATTGATTATAAATCTCCTGCTCGTTTAGATGACTTATTAACAATAAAAACGATCATCACAGAAGTGAAGAAAGCAACTATTGTTTTTAATCAACAATTGTGGAAAGACGATATTTGTTTAAGTGAAGCTACTGTTATAGTAGCAAGCGTTAATTTAACGAAGATGAAGCCTATCGCGATTCCTAATCATATTTTGAATGCTTTACAAGCGGTTCAAAAGTATTAATTTTTTACTAATTCGGAGTTTTAAATGGAAACTGGATTTGACCTTGTTTCTTTATTTGCGCAAGCAAGTATAGTGGTTAAGATTGTTATCTTAATCCTTATTGCATTCTCGGTATTATCTTGGGCGATTATTATTCAACGTAGCCGTACACTTACAAAAGCTAATAAAGATTCTTTAGCATTTGAAGATAAATTTTGGTCTGGTGAAGATTTAAATCGTTTACATGAAGGTTTAGAAAATCGCCGTGATGGTTTAAATGGTTCAGAACAAATTTTTTATGTGGGATTTAAAGAATTTTCACGTTTACAAAATGCAAACCCTGAAGCACCTGAAGCGATTATTCAAGGAACAAGCCGTGCAATGAATCTTGCATTAAACCGTGAGGTTGAGGGCTTAGAAAGCTATATTCCGTTTTTAGGTACGGTAGGCTCTATTAGTCCATATATCGGTTTATTTGGTACTGTATGGGGGATTATGCATTCTTTCATGGGACTTAGTGCGGTAAAACAAGCTACTTTACAATCGGTTGCGCCGGGTATTGCAGAAGCATTGATTGCTACGGCGATTGGTTTGTTTGCGGCAATTCCAGCAGTAATGGCATATAACCGTTTAAATTTACGAGTAAACAAACTAGAGCAAAATTACGCAAACTTTATTGATGAATTTACTACGATTTTACATCGTCAAGTATTCTCAAGAAAATAATAAATGTGTAAATAAGTCAGTAGATTTGACCGCCTACCTGGACAAATCGTAATAAGATAAAAAGAGGAATATATGTCTTACCGCCGTCGTAAACGTAATGACATTAAATCTGAAATCAACATTGTGCCATTTCTAGATGTTCTATTAGTGTTGTTGCTTATTTTTATGGCAACAGCACCGGTAATCAGCCAAAGTGTTGAAGTAAATTTACCAGAAGATAGACATAGTCAATCGGTAACAAATGAAGATAAAACACCTGTTATTTTACAAGTAGCTGGTGTCGGACTATATAAATTAAAAATTGATGGGAATTTTATCACAGGTGCAAATGGCGAAGATCTAAATGATGTGGAAGTTGTTGCATTTGCTGGTGAAGAATTTAAAAAAGATCAAAATACCGTGTTTTTAGTTGCCGGTGATGCAACTGTACCTTATGAAGAAATTATTAAAGGTATTGTATTACTAAAAGAAGCCGGTATTGAGAAAGCTGGTTTAATGACCCAAGGTAAATAATTATTCAAGGATAATGTGTGAGATCTCGAAACGATAGACTTGAATTTGCAGTAATCATCTCCTTTCTTCTACATATTGTACTGATAGGATTGCTTTTACTTGGTTCAATGTTTACTGATACGACGTTACCTGAAGCAGCTGGTGGAAATGGTGGTAGCGGAGAGGAATTCGAAGCTGTCATGGTTGATACTGGGCAAGTGGCTGCAGAATATGGTCGTTTAAAATCAGATAAAAAAGGAACGTCATCGCCTAAAGTTGTTGAAGAAACTCCGGAAAAAGTTGAGGAGACGGAAGACACTCCTACTGAACAAGAAGTTGCTCAACAACAGGAAAAGGAAAAAGCGTTAGAAGAACAGCAACGTGTTGCAAAACTGTTAGAACAGAAAAAGCAACAAGAGCAAAAAGAAGAACTTCGTAAGAAAGCTGAAGAACAGCGTCAGCAAGAAATAGCTAAGCAAGAGCAACTAAAGCAAGAACAGTTGAAACAAGAGCAACTTGAAAAGCAAAAGCAAGAAGAAGCAACGCGGAAGAAAGCCGCTGAAGCAGCTCGTTTGAAAGCTGATGCTGAAGCTAAACGTTTAGAAGCTGCTGCTAAACAAGCAGAAGAAGAGAAAAAAGCAAAAGAAGCTCAGCAAAAAGCTGAAAAAGAAGCTAAATTAAAAGCAGAAAAAGAAGCGAAAGAGAAAGCGGAAAAAGAGGCTAAATTAAAAGCTGAGAAAGAAGCAAAAGAGAAAGCTGAAAAAGAGGCTAAGCTAAAAGCTGAAAAAGAAGCAAAAGAGAAAGCTGAAAAAGAAGCTAAGCTAAAAGCGGAAAAAGAAGCAAAAGCCAAGGCAGCGGCCGAGGCGAAAGCAAAAGCTGATGCAGAAGCAAAAGCTGCAGCTGCTAGAGCAAAAAATAATAAGGCATTAGACGACTTTCTTGCTGGTGGCGACATCGGTGGAGGTTCTAGTGGTGGTGGGAATAAAAATTCTGCAGGTTCACAAGGAAACGGAAACGGTAAAGGAATTGGTGATGGTAAAGGTGTTGCCGACAGAGGTTATGAACAGCTAATTAAGAAAAAATTAGCCCGTACATATCAAGTTGATCCGAGCTTCACTGGTCGTGAATGTCGCGTTAAAATCAATATTGAGCGTGATGGACGTATTTCTAGCCATCAAGTGATTTCTGGCCCTGATGATATTTGTCGTGCAGCAGTAGCCACTATTACAAGAGCGAGAGATGTTCCACGTGCACCAAATGATGAAACGTATAGTAAATATCAGTCGCCAGTGATTAAATTTGGACTGAAAGTTTTATAATTAACCTAGGGGTTTAAATATGAATCTAAAATCTCGTATTACGAGTATATTAGGGATTATGACATTATTATTTAGTAATGTAGTTCGTGCTGAATCTGATGTCGTAATTTCTGTTGATGAAGGTGTTAGCATGGCGCAACCTATTGCAGTCGTTCCCTTCAAAGGAGGGGATTCGGCAGATGTTGCACAGATTGTATCAGATGATTTAAGAAATAGTGGTAAATTTGCACCGGTAGAGCGTTCAAAATTACCAGCGCAACCTGGTTCAGCAGGGGAGGTTGTTTCCCAGCAATGGACTGATATTGGGGTCGATATGGTTGTTGTTGGACAAGTTACACCAGCAGGTGGTGGATATTATAATGTTGCTTATCAATTAGTTGATGTATTAAGTAATCCCGCTGCTGTTCTTACTGAAGGGGCATTTAAAGTGCCGGCTGCACAAATTCGTCAAGGTGCACATACGGTAAGTGATCAAGTTTTTGAGAAAATTACACAAATTCGAGGGGCATTTAGAACAAAAATTGCCTATGTAGTGCAAAGAGGTGTATCATCATATGAACTTCGTGTTTCTGATTATGATGGATTTAATGCTTTTACCGTTGTTCAAAGTAAAGAGCCTCTTATGTCTCCGGAGTGGTCTCCTGAAGGTTCAAAATTAGCTTATGTCACTTTTGAAAATAAGAAACCACAGGTTGTTGTTCATGACCTTCGTTCTGGCGCGCGTCGAGTCGTAGCAGCCTTAAAAGGACATAATGGTGCTCCGGCATTCTCTCCCGATGGTTCAAAAATTGCTTTTGCATCAAACCAAGATGGCGAGTTAAATATTTATGTTGTCGGTGCTAATGGTGGTACACCGAGTAAATTAACTGCAAATGCGGGGAATAATACTGAACCAAGCTGGTCTCCAGATGGTGGTTCTATTTACTTTACTTCAGACCGTTCAGGTTCTCCGCAAGTATATAGAATGAGTTCATCAGGTGGTGGTGTTAGTGCTGTAGGTGGTGGAAAAACCTATAATGCTAAAATGTCATCGGATGGCAAAAGTTTAATCATGATTGCTGGTGATAAAGTTGTAAAACAGGATCTTGCTGCTGGTAGCACGGAAGTATTAAGCTCTACGTTTTTGGATGAAAGTCCAAGCATCTCACCTAATGGCATAATGGTTATTTATAGCTCTACCAAAGGTACGGGTAAAGTGCTACAATTGGTGTCTGCAGATGGTCGCTTTAAAGCAAATCTGCCGGGTACGGGAGGACAATATAAATTCCCTGCTTGGTCACCTTATTTAACAAAACAATAATTTTCTCTTAGGAGTTACAAATGAAAAAACTAGCTAAAGTTTTAATGGTAGCAGCACCGGCTTTCGTATTAGCAGCGTGCAGCAGCTCAACAGATAACGCAGCAGCAAATGCAAACGCAAATGCTGCAGCAGACAGTCAAACTTTCGGTGGTATCTCTGCTCAAGATTTACAAACTCGTTATAACACTGTTTACTTTGCATTTGATAGCTATGCAATTGAAGGTGAATACCGTCAATTATTAGATGCTCATGCACAATTATTAAACGCAACTAAAGCGAACGTAACTGTTGCAGGTCACGCAGATGAGCGTGGTACACCAGAGTACAACATCGCATTAGGTCAACGTCGTGCGAACGCAGTACAAAACTACTTAGCACAACAAGGTGCAACAAATGTTTCAACTGTATCTTACGGTGAAGAAAAACCAGCTGTGTTAGGTCACACAGAAGCTGATTACGCGAAAAACCGTCGTGCAGTATTAGAATACTAATTTTAAATTTATTAGTTTCTTGACAATAAAGCCCTGAGATTATCAGGGCTTTATTTGTATCAAATGTATATGTTTTATCTCTTTATATAATTTGGGCAAGTATTATGCCTTATTCTATTTTTATGATAAATTATGCGCTTTTTTAAAATAAGTAGTTTGGATTATTTCAATGTCGCAAGGTAAAGTTGGGCTTTTTTCCCTTACAGCATTAGTGCTCAGCTCTATGATAGGTTCGGGCATATTTAGTTTGCCTCAAAATATGGCTGCTGTTGCTGGAACAGAAGCTTTATTGATTGGGTGGGGAATTACAGGAATTGGGATTATTTTTCTTGGTTTATCCTTTTTCTTCCTTTCTCGCTTAAAGCCTGAATTAGATGGTGGCATTTATACTTACGCTCGAGAAGGATTTGGCGATTTAATCGGAGGACTGGCAGCTTGGGGCTATTGGCTATGTACTTCTATTGGAAGCGTGGGATATCTTGTAGTGGCTTTCAGTGGTTTTGGTATGTTTTTTGATACGCCGGAAACTACACTATTCGGACACGGCACAACCTTTATTTCTATTCTTTGTTCTTCAATCATTGTATGGCTTATCCATCTTCTCATTGCTAAAGGGGTAAAAGAAGCTGCTTATGTCAATTTAATTGCAACAATTGTGAAGGTTTTACCTCTCATTATCTTTATTTTGGTAGCAATCTATTTTTTCTCTTTTGATGAATTTAAGTACGATTTTAGTGGTGAAACACTCAATTCTCCGTTAATTGATCAAATAAAAAATACGATGCTTATTACGCTATGGGTTTTTGTCGGTGTTGAAGGGGCAACTGTCTTATCTGCTCACGCTAAAAAGAAAAAAGATGTGGGTATTGCAACTATTTTAGGGATTGTCATTGCATTAGTGCTTTATATTCTGATTACCTCACTTTCTTTAGGTATTTTACCTCGTGAAGAAATTGCAAACATGGCAAATCCATCTATGACAGGCTTGATGGAGCATATGATTGGTACAAGCGGTAAGATTTTAATTACGTTTTGCTTAATTGTTTCCGTGCTGGCTTCGTATATGAGTTGGACAATGTTTTCCGCTGAAATTATGTTCCAGGCTGCCAAAACCAGCGTATTTCCAGCATTTTTAAATAAAGAAAATGAAACACCAATCATCTCACTATGGCTAACAAATATTGTTATACAATTGATCCTTATTGTGGTTTTCTTTACAAGCAAAGGATACGATGTTCTGATTCAATTAGCGACTACCATGATTTTGATTCCTTATTTTTTAGTGGGTGTTTATTTGCTGAAAGTGGCTTTTCAAATGAAAAGTGCTTGGTATATTAAACTCACAGGATTTATGGCAACACTTTATGGCTTCTGGCTGGTTTATGCAGCAGGCATCGATTATTTATTGCTTTCTGTTATTTTATATATGCCTGGTGTTGTGCTATTTTTTTATACTCGTTATCAGAAAGAAAAATCGCTGTTATTTTCAGGTGTTGAAAAATGTGCTTTGTTGATGTCATCGGTGCTGTTTATTAGCGCCATTTATGCTTTGGTTTAAAGGCTTATTTGTATGAAGGTTAAATTTCTTGAAAACTTACTTAGTCAAGTGGCTTCAGTCTCACATAAAGTAAGAGATTATTTTAATAATGGTTCGTTTGGCATCGCCATTTACCCTTATTTAATGCACCCTTGTGTCAGAAAAAGCCTTACGGGGCTAATGTTACTTGTGGCTGTATTATCTGCTTTTGGGGGCGTTTTCTATTTATTTGGGGAGCATGTTGCCATTTTATTTAGCGAGCGTTCAATTACGGCTTATGTTCATCATTCTACGTTAGAACTCTTTTTCCCGATAGGCGCGATGGTTGATGGAAAGGAAAGTGTACTTGCTACGATGCCTCAGGTAATGCGAGCGGTATTTGAATATCAAGCTTATATGTTTATACCGTTCTATTTTCTAGGTGTTTACCGAATGTCGAATAAACATTATTGGATTCTCAGTGGCTTTTTGGCGATTTGTTTTGCGATTGGTTGCTTACTTGTTTCAGGGATTACAACAGGTCACTATACAGAAGGCGGTTTACATAATTTAGGGTTGGGCATTACCATTATTATTGGAAATCTGGTTTTACTTGTTTCAGGACTTGATATACCTAAATCATATTTAGCTAAATTTAAGTATTACAGTTTGCTTTTAGGCTTTATAGGCTTAGGCTGCTTAATTTTTACGATGGTTGTTCCGAGTGTTTTCTCACCAATTTTAGAGCGTATCAGTATTTATACCATTATGATTTGGGAAATTTTAGCGGGCTTTGCGTTATTAAAATGCCGCTCCTTGAAACATGTATAATTAGGAGAATATAGATGAAATTTGTAGAAAGATATCGTCAATTGATTGCTATTCCTACTATATCAAGTTTAGAAGCTTCGGAAGATCAATCAAATAAACAACTCATTGAATTATTAGCAAATTGGTTAAATGAGCTAGGCTTTCACACCGAAATTTTAGCAGTGGAAGATAGCCGAAATAAATATAATCTCTTAGCGACTTATGGCGAGGGAGATGGTGGTTTATTACTTGCTGGTCATACGGATACTGTTCCCTTTGATGAAGGAAAATGGACATATAATCCGTTTAATTTAACGGAAAAAGAGGGCAAGTTTTACGGCTTAGGTACTGCTGACATGAAGGGCTTTTTTGCCTTTGTGGTTGATGTGGTAAGCGGTTTGGATTTAACCAAAATACAAAAGCCAATTCGTATTTTGGCAACAGCTGATGAAGAGACTACAATGTTAGGCGCAAGAACCTTTGCTCAACACAGCCATATTAGACCGGATTGTGCCATTATTGGCGAGCCTACGTCATTAAAACCAATACGTGCACATAAAGGGCATATGGGAGAGGCGATTCGCATTACAGGCAAAAGTGGACATTCAAGTGATCCTGAGCGAGGCATTAATGCAATTGAGCTTATGCATGAAGCAATAGGGCATTTAACCATTATGCGCAATCAATTAAAAGACCGTTACAATAACCCATTTTTTAAAGTGCCTTACCCAACAATGAATTTTGGTAATATTCACGGTGGCGATGCAATTAATCGTATTTGTGCGTGCTGTGAATTACAGCTTGATATGCGTCCATTACCAAATTTACCAGTGGAAGATTTACACCATCTCATGTTGGAACATTTGGCGCCAATGTTAGAAAAATATCAAGATTTAATTGAAATTCGTCCGCTTCATCATGGTATTCCTGGTTATGAATGTGAACATTCGGCACAAATTGTGCAGGTGGTTGAAAAATTGTTGGGAGAACGTTGTGAGTCAGCTAACTATTGTACGGAAGCACCTTATATTCAGCAATTATGCCCGACATTAGTTTTAGGTCCGGGGTCTATTGAGCAGGCACATCAGCCGGATGAATTTTTAGAAACAAAATACATTGAACCCACGAGAGAACTTCTCACGAAGTTAATTCATCATTTTTGTATGTAATTGAGAGCCTACAGAAGTAGGCTCCACTTAGTATAATCTCATGAAATTACTTTCTTTTCTCTTTTTGTTTATTTTCATGCAAATTTCACCGCTTGTTTATGCTACAAATGAGCGTGAATTTCAATGTAAAGTCATTGGCATTAGCGATGGCGATACACTAACATGTTTAAAAGATCGAGCATCAATTAAGGTTCGCCTTAAGCATATTGATGCGCCTGAATCTTCTCAACCTTATGGCAACCGAGCTAAACAGGCTTTAGCTAATTTAGTTTTTAAAAAGCAAGTCATACTACGAAGTAGTGGTTATGATAAATATCATCGATTATTGGCGGTAGTTTATGAAGGCGAGCAAAATATCAATTTAGCCTTAGTTCAGCGTGGAATGGCGTGGGCTTACCGAGAAACACAACCCATTTATGAGCAGGCTCAGCAACAAGCCAAACAGCAAAATTTAGGTTTATGGCAAGATAAAAATCCGCTTAACCCTGCCGAATGGCGGCGTCTTAAGGGAACGGGCTATCCCTCAAATCATTCGAGTGCATTAACTCCCTCATTCCCTCAAATGAGCGTTTATGATTGTAGCCAAAAGTTAAGTTGTGCTTATTTTAAAACTTTTGAAGAGGCTAACCGTTATTTTCGTCAGTGTGGTTCAAAAACAATGGATGGAAATGGCGATGGCATTCCTTGCAACTCGTTATATAGAAAAATGAAAAGACGTCATGAATAATCAATTTCGACAGCATTTCCCTTTTTTTCAACATTCTCCAGATTGGTGTTATTTAGATTCTGCGGCAACAACATTAAAGCCACAAGTTCTGATAGATAGTACCGCCGCTTTTTATGCTTCGGCAGGATCTGTTCACCGCAGTCAATACGATCTGTCTCAAACACAGCAGTATGAATTAGCGCGAGATTTGGTGGCTAAGCGTTTCAATGTTGCAAATCGGGAAGCGGTTATTTGGACAAGTGGTACAACCCATGCTATCAATCTTGTGGCTTATGGATTAGAGCATTTACTGAAAGAAGGCGATGAAATTGTCATTTCAGTTGCGGAACACCATGCGAATTTTATCCCTTGGCAGCAACTCGCTAGCAGAACGAAAGCAACATTAAAAGTGCTAGCGGTTAATGAGCATTATCAAATAGATGAAGATGAATTAAGAAATGTTTTGTCTCCAAAGACCAAAATCGTGGCGTTTAATTTGGTATCCAATGTAACTGGTGTGAGACAGCCGGCAGAGAAATTGGTGGCACTTATTCGCCAAAATAGTCAGGCTTATATTTTGCTTGATATTGCTCAAGCTGTCTGTTCTGAGAAAGTGAATGTTCAAGAAATCGATGCCGATTTCTACACATTTTCCGCTCATAAAATGTATGGTCCGAATGGTGTTGGTGTGCTGATGGGGCGTTTGCAAAGTTTGGCAAAATTACGACCGCTTTTTTATGGCGGTAAAATGCTAAAAGAGGTAAGCGAACAGCATTTAACACTTGCCGATTTGCCCTATCGCTTAGAAGCCGGAACACCAAATATCGCTGGTATTATTGGTTTTGGGCAAGTTTTACAATGGTTGGAACAGTGGGATTTTGAGCAACTCAATAGCGAACTTTACCAACTGGCTAATGATGTTTACAAGCGGTTAGAAAAATATCCTCATTTGCAAATATTGGGCTCACACATTAGCTCAACGATTAGTTTTACAATCCAAGGAGTTCATCATGCGGATGTTGCCGCTTTTTTAACGGAAAGTCAGGTCGCTATTCGAGCAGGGGAGCATTGTGCGAAACCTTATATACGCTATTTAGCTCAACAAGGCACATTACGCCTCTCGCTTGCACATTACAATAATGCCGAAGATATCGACCGCTTCTTTGAAGCTTTAGATTTTGCATTAGAGATTTTATCTGGTTAGATCAAAAAATAGTAATTTTGTGGTAGAATCATGCCATAAAATGGCTTAAGCTAACTTCAATTTCAAATTTTTTTAATTTTTAAAATATAAGGTGTCAAAATGGCTAAACAAATTAAACGTATAGCGGTCTTAACCAGTGGTGGTGATGCACCAGGTATGAATGCTGCAATCCGTGGTGTAGTGCGCGCAGCATTAAGTGAAGGATTAGAAGTTTATGGTGTTCAAGATGGTTATTATGGTTTATTCCATGACCGCTTGATTAAACTTGAACGCCGTTCAGTATCTGAAGTGATCAACCGTGGTGGTACATTCTTAGGTTCTGCTCGCTTCCCTGAATTTAAAGATCCTGCTGTGCGTGCAAAATGTGTTGAAACATTAAAAAAATACGAAATCGATGGATTAGTGGTTATCGGTGGTGATGGCTCATACATGGGCGCAAAATTATTAACTGAAGAACACGGTATTGCGTGTATCGGTTTACCTGGCACCATTGATAACGATGTTGCAGGTACAGATTATACGATCGGTTTCCAAACTGCACTTGAAACAGCATTAGAAGCAATTGACCGTTTACGTGATACATCAACATCACACCAACGTATTTCTATCGTTGAAATTATGGGACGTCATTGTGGTGATTTAACGTTAAGTGCTGCACTTGCTGGTGGTTGTGAATATATCATCGTACCAGAAAAAGGCTTAGATAAAGAGTCGCTCATGCGTAACATTGAAGACGGTTTTAATAAAGGTAAACGTCACGCGATTATTGCAATCACAGAGTTGATGACGGATGTTCACCAATTGGCAAAAGAGATCGAAGCTCGTTTTGGTCATGAAACCCGTGCAACCGTATTAGGACATACACAACGTGGTGGTGCACCTTGCGCATTTGACCGAATTCTTGCTTCTCGTATGGGCGTATATGCTGTAGAGCTTTTATTACAAGGCTTTGGCGGTCGCTGCGTGGGTATTCAAAATGAAAAACTCGTTCACCACGATATTATTGATGCGATCAATAATATGCGTCGTCCATTCAAAGAAGAATTATTTGAGACTTCTCGTAAATTATTCTAATCATTTTTAAAGAAGCGGTTGAAAAACCGCTTTTTTTTGCAGATAATTCTGACTAAATTAGTCAAGATTTCTGTCCTATGTTTAAAGAAAAACCGGTTATTTCAAATCAGTATGGCGCTTTAGCTATGGCGCTCTTGCCCTTTTTATATGCTTTTATTGACGCTAAACAATGGCGCTACGAGCTTATTTTGTTTGGTGTTGCTTGGCTTTTTCTTTATCTCTTTTCTTACCCGTTTTTTCAACTATTTAGTAAAAAAATTACGCCTCGAAATAAACGTTGGGCAATAATTTATTTTGCCTTCAGTCTTGCCTTTGCTTTACCTGTGCTTGTTACTCAACCATATCTATTGTTTTTTATTTTGCCTCTGTTTCCTTTGGGGATTATTCAGTATTTTTATGCTAAAAAACGAGATGAACGCCATTTAATCAATGATATTGCCGGTATTTTAGTTTTCGGTGTAGTGGGAATGGCAACTTATTATTTAGCCACTTCCTCACTGGATTTTCGCTTTTTGCTTCATCCTACGCTCTTTTTTATTGCAACGACATTTTATGTGAAAAGTATGGTAAGGGAACGTAAGAATCCGCTCTATCTGGAGTTGAATATACTAAGTCATATGTTGTTAGCTGTGATTTACCTTATTTTAGGAAAGGATATACTTTTTACCTTTTATCTTTTTGCGTTAGCACGAAGTATTCTTGTACCTTATTTAGGCTGGAATGTGAAGCAAGTTGGTATGTTTGAATTTATTACCTTAACGCTATTTTTGATTGCGTTATGCCTTTCGTAAAAAAGGGCGAATAATTCGCCCTCAATGGATTATTTTGTTTTTTCTGTGTTTTCTAATTCGGGTACATCGCCTAATAAAACAGCGTATTGAATGGTTCTTGGGCTTGATTCAAGGGCAATTTTTAGCGCCATGGTCAATGGCACGGAAAGTAGCATACCAACAGTACCAAGTAGCCAGCCCCAAAATAGTAAGGATAATGTTACGACAAGGGTAGATAACCCTAATGTTTTTCCCATCATCTTAGGTTCTAGAATGTTACCAACGATCATATTGATCGCCACAACACCAATTGTAACACCGGCCGCAATCGGGAAATCATTAAGGATTAGTGCTTGTAGCACAATCGGAATACCCGCCAATATAGAGCCTATGTTGGGAATATAATTTAACAAAAATGCTAAAACGGCCCATAATACCGCATATTGCACACCAAAAGATTCAAGTAATAACCAAATGCAAAAGCCAGTTAAGGCACTAACGACAGTTTTGACGCCTAAATATCGGATAATACTTTCCACTACGCGATTGATATGATCTTCTTCTTGTTTAATGCTTTTCAGGTTGTTATGGCTAAAAGCAATAGCTAATTTATGCTTAATCGTAGGGGATTCAAATAACATAAATACCACTACAAGTAAGAGCATAAAAATGTTAGAAACCACATCCGAAAAACTGAGTAGCAATCGGCTCACTAATCTCATGACAACGCTCGGATCAAAATTATCTAAAATACTCATTTCGGGCAGAGATATTGGGATATTCCACTTTTGAATAAAACCTTCTAAAGTATTGAGTTTCACTGCCAATGTTTCTTTATAGAGCGGAATGGACGTTGTAAATTCTCGAATGGTATTGTTAATCATGCTCGCAAGAAAAAAGAAAGCGATGATAAACAAAACAAATAAAAAGGCGACAGCTAACCCAAGGGGAATTTTCCGATTTGTCATAAATCGAATAACCGGAGAGCAAATAATGGCGATAAATAGGGAGAGTAAAAATTGAATAACAATTTCTCCGGCTAATTTCACTCCGGCTAAAATGATAACGACAGCAGCCGTTGCCAAGAAAAAGCGAGTTAAGGAAGACGTTTGCATAATAATACCAAGTAAAGCGGTTAAATTTGTTTATTATTTTGCAAATTTAACCGCTTGTATATTGACTAAACGGATGCTTTGTTAATGAGATATTGGCTAAGCAGAGGTACAGGACGACCTGTTGCGCCTTTTGCCACACCTGATTTCCATGCCGTCCCAGCAATATCTAAATGCGCCCAAGGATATTTTTTCGTGAAGTTAGACAAGAATTGCCCAGCTGTAATAGCGCCACCTAAACGTCCGCCGATGTTAGCAAGATCAGCAAAATTTGATTTTAATTGCTCTTGATATTCTTCGCCAAGCGGTAGTCTCCAAGCTTTATCATCAGCTTGTTCTGCCGCATTAAGGAGATCATGGGCAACCGTATTATGCGTGGACATTAAACCGCTATTATGTGAACCAAGAGCAATCATACAAGCACCGGTTAGAGTTGCAACATCAACGACTACTTCTGGATCGAATCGCTCAACGTAAGTGAGCGTATCACATAAAACTAAGCGCCCTTCCGCATCGGTATTTAGTACTTCTACGGTTAAGCCATTCATGGTGGTTAAAATATCCCCCGGACGATAGGCATTGCCATCAGGCATATTTTCACAACCGGCAAGTACACCAATAACGTTTAAAGGCAGATTCATTTCGGCTAAGGCTTTCATTGTGCCATAAACAGATGCTGCGCCGCCCATATCATATTTCATTTCATCCATTGCTTCAGCCGGTTTAATTGAAATGCCGCCAGAGTCAAATGTTAAGCCTTTTCCTACGAGTACAATTGGCTTTGTATCAGGGATTGGGTGGTTTTTATATTCAATTACTGAAAGATAAGCCGGATTTTCTGAGCCACGAGAAACAGCTAAATAAGCATTCATGCCTAATTCAGTCATTTGTTTTTCATCGACAATCGTTGTTGAAATCGTCTCATATTGCTCAGCTAATTCCGTTGCTAATTTTGTGAGATAAGCCGGATTGCAGACATTTGGCGGACAATTTGCGACATTTTTAGCTGCACTTACACCTAAAGCGATTGCACTACCTTGTTTTAAAGCTCGTTCTGCTTCCGTTAAATCTTTACGATGCGCCACGTTAAAAATTACACGGCGTAGTTCGCGTTTTGTTTCCGGTTTTATGCTTTTAAATTCATTATAGCTATATTGGGATTCTTGAATTGCTTCAATCGCAAAACGGACATTCCAATAAGCCGAGCGTCCTTTGACATGAAGCTCGGTTAGAAATGATACAGCTTCGGTCGTACCGGTCTCATTTAACACTTGAATTGATTTTTGGGTAATTTGTTTATACTGGCGTTCAGTGAGCTCACGTTCTTTACCGCAACCGACAAGAAGGATTCTATCGGCAGGCACATTGGGTACGCTATGTAATAAAAGGGTTTGACCTGCTTTGCCTTCCAGATCGCCTTTACGTAATAAATTGCTTAAATAGCCATCACTTAGCTTATCTAATTGCTCCGCAGCACTTGATAAACGGCGTGGTTCATATACACCTACAACTAAGCAGCCTGTACGCTGTTTTTCGACACTTCCGTTTTTTACGCTAAATTCCATAAATACTCCCGTGATTTTTTTGAGATAAAGAGGTATGATATCGCTTTTACAAGCGGGCTAATTTTACAAAAAGTTTGCAAAAAGGCTTAATAACGCATAGCCGCTTGAACCTAGCGAAAAAATATAGGTCATAACCTACCGATTTGCAAAGAAATTGCAAGTAATAAATTGATAAATGAGAGCTTTAGTGTGATTTTAAGTCGATATTTAACCAAAGAGATATTTAAGAGCCAAATTGCGATACTTTTCATATTGTTATTGATCTTCTTTTGCCAACAACTCGTTCGAGTATTGAGTTCAGCTGTCAGTGGAAAAGTTCCGGCTGATTTAGTGGTTAATCTATTGGGATTAGGCATGCCGAGCATGGCACAACTTATGTTGCCATTATCGCTTTTTATTGCATTATTGCTTACTTTAGGGCGTTTTTATGCTGAAAGTGAAATTACGGTAATGCGAGCTTGTGGTATTGGGCAAGGTTTATTAGCAAAAGTCGCATTATTTCTTTCCATTTTTACGACTGCATTAGCGGTATATAACGTTTTTTGGCTAACGCCATGGGCAATTAATAAACAGAGTGAATTATTAGCTGAGGCGAAGGCTAACCCTCGATTTAGCGCATTGTCAGCAGGTCAATTTATGACAGCGGGCGGCTATGTGTTGTTTATTGATAACATAAATTATGACCAGAATAAGTTAAATGACATTTACGTTTTCCAACCGGATCAGCAAAAGAAAAATCGTCCCTCTGTCATTGTCGCCGATAGTGGCGAATTGAAAGGTTTACCTAATGGTGATCAGATTCTTACGTTAGAAAATAGTACAAGATATGAAGGTACTGCAAAAGTTGCAGATTTTCGTATTTCGCATTTTGAAAACTATACAGCATATTTGGGACACCAAGACGTAGATTCTGATGAAAAACTTGTTCAGCGAGCAGATTGGGCAAAATTAGTTGCAGATAAATCTCCAGAGGCGCGAGCTGAATTGCAATGGCGTTTTGCCTTGATTTTTGCAACGCCAATTATGGCATTACTTGCCGTACCAATGAGTAGTGTAAATCCAAGACAAGGGCGCTTTGCAAAATTATTACCGGCGTTGTTGCTTTATTTAATTTATTTCTTACTACAAAGTACTCTTAAATCATCAGGAGCATCCGGCAAACTTGATCCGACAATTCTTATGCCGGTTGTTTCGGTGGCTTTCTTAATTTTAGGCATTGTTATGAATTCGTGGGATAGCAAATGGATGTCGAAGTTACGTTATCGTTTTAATTTTAAAAAGGCGGTGGCATAAATGAGATTTTTCGGTATGAATGTTCTTGAAAGATACATCGGCAAAACGATTTTATCTGCGATTTTCTTAACGCTCTTTTTATTGGTTGGGCTAGGTGCAATTATAAAATTCGTTGAAGAATTTAAAGCCGTTGGGAAGGGTAGCTATGATGCATTATTAGCCGCATACTATACCTTTTTAACAATCCCTCGTGATGTTGAAACGTTTTTCCCAATAGCAGCACTACTTGGTTCATTGCTAGGTTTAGGTAATCTTGCCAGTCGTAGTGAATTGGTGGTTATGCAGGCATCCGGTTTTTCTCGCTTCCGAATTGGACTTGCAGTGATGAAAACGGCTGTACCCCTGATCTTGTTTACGATGATCATTGGTGAATGGGGGGTGCCACAAACGGAACAATACGCTCGCGATATGCGTTCGGTTGCACAAAGTGGCGGTTCAATGCTTTCTACAAGCGGTGGTTTTTGGGCAAGAGATGGCGAAAATTTTGTCTATATTCGCCGCATTGGTAGTGAAACACAGCTCAATAATCTTTCTATTTACCATTTTGATAAAAAAGAATTAAAGTCAATTACTCAAGCCGCGGAGGCGAAATATACAAATGATAGTTGGATTTTAAAAAAGGTTGAAAAATCAACCATTGAAGGGAATTCCATTAAACAGTCCAAAGAAAAAGATCAACCTTGGCAAACTAGTATCACGCCAAGTAAGCTAGGTATTGTCTCCTTAAAACCAGAATCGCTGTCGATTACGGGATTGGCAGATTACGTTGGCTTTTTAAAAGAAACAGGGCAAGATCCAAAACGTTTTGAAATTACTTTCTGGCGAAAAGTTTATCAGCCAATTTCTATGGCGGTTATGATGTTATTGGCAATTTCCTTTATTTTTGGACCGCTTCGTAGCAGTACGATGGGGGCAAAAATTGTTATTGGGATTGTTGCTGGGTTTATGTTCTATGTTGCAAATATAGTGTTTGGTAATATGAGCTTGATCGCCACCTGGTTACCGGTTTCTATCGGGGCATTAATACCAAGTTTGATTTGTTTGAGTATTGTTTGGTGGTTACTCACCAAAAAACGAGATTAAACTATGAAAAGAGCCTTTCAAAAGATTGCGATTGTGGGGAAACCACGACACGATATTGCATTAGAAACGCATTTGGCGGTCTATAATTGGTTGAAAGATCGCCATTATGATGTCTTGGTAGAGCATAAAATTGCAGAGCAATTGCAGATCCCACAAGGTAAAACATTAGCGGAAATCGGTATGTTTGCGGATTTAGTTATTGTGATTGGGGGCGATGGTAATATGCTTGGAATGGCTCGCCAACTTGCTAAATATCAAGTACCGCTTATTGGCATAAATCGTGGTAATTTGGGTTTTTTAACCGATATTGCTCCGCAAACTGCTTTTGAACAATTATATAATTGTTTGGAGAAAGGTGAATATATCATTGAAGAACGCTTTTTATTGGAAGCGCATATTGAACGTAATGGGAAAACAATTTTATCGAACAATGCCTTGAATGAAGTGGTTATTCACCCAAGTCAAATCGCCCGTATTATTGAGTTTGAGGTTTATATTGATGGTAAATTTGCTTTTTCTCAACGTTCTGATGGATTGATTATTGCCACCCCAACGGGTTCAACCGCTTATTCGCTTTCAGCTGGCGGACCGATTTTAACACCGAATATGAATGCGATTGCATTAGTTCCTATGCATCCTCATACACTTTCTTCCCGTCCTTTAGTAGTTGATGGCGATAGCCATATTTCACTACGTTTTGCTCAATATAATCAAACAAATTTAGAAGTGAGCTGTGATGGGCAATTTGATTTGCATTTTACCCCTGAAGATCGTGTGATTGTACGCAAAAGTCCGGATAAACTTCGTTTATTGCATCTCAAAGATTATAACTATTTTACCGTGCTTGGTTCTAAATTAGGGTGGTCGAGTAAACTCTTCTAATTTTTCGGCTATCTTTGTATTAAATAAATTCATTTTAATATGAGAATTTAGCAAGATAAATTCTTTAAAAAAAGCTACCTTCTAACATTAAAAATGTGTAAAATGCACCGTATCATACAAGCGCAAACGTTTGCGCTTGTTGTTTCTTTATTTTAATTAACTTAAGAGGAACCTTGAATGTTTACAGCAAATATGAACATCAAAGATTACGATCCGATTTTATGGAAAGCAATCCAAGACGAAAATACACGTCAAGAAGAACACATTGAATTAATTGCTTCAGAAAACTACGCAAGCCCACGAGTGATGGAAGCGCAAGGTTCTCAATTCACAAACAAATACGCAGAAGGCTACCCGGGTAAACGCTACTATGGTGGTTGTGAGTATGCTGATATCGTTGAACAATTAGCCATTGATCGTGCCAAAGAACTTTTTGGCGCTGATTATGCTAACGTTCAACCACATTCAGGTTCACAGGCTAATGCTGCCGTTTATGGTGCATTAATCAATGCCGGCGATACGATTTTAGGTATGGATTTAGCTCACGGTGGTCACTTAACTCACGGTGCTAAAGTCAGTTTCTCAGGTAAAATTTATAATTCTGTACTTTATGGTATTACCGCTGATGGTTTAATTGATTACGAAGATGTCCGTCAAAAAGCATTAGAGTGCAAACCAAAAATGATTGTGGCTGGTTTCTCCGCATATTCACAAGTAGTTGATTGGGCAAAAATGCGTGAAATTGCTGATGAAGTTGGTGCTTATTTATTTGTTGATATGGCTCACGTTGCTGGTTTAGTGGCTGCAGGTATCTATCCAAACCCATTACCATACGCACACGTAGTGACAACAACAACACATAAGACATTGGGCGGTCCTCGTGGTGGTTTAATTTTATCTTCTTGCAAAGATGAAGAAATCTATAAGAAATTACAATCATCGGTATTCCCTGCAAATCAAGGTGGTCCATTAGTTCATATTATTGCTGCGAAAGCGGTGTGTTTTAAAGAAGCATTAGAGCCAGAATACAAAGTTTACCAACAAAATGTATTGAAAAATGCCAAAGCGATGGTAGAAGTGTTCAAAAAACGTGGTTACGATGTGGTTTCTAATGGTACGGAAAACCATTTATTCTTAGTAAGCTTCATTAAACAAGGTTTAACAGGTAAAGCAGCGGATGCGGCATTAGGTCGCGCAAACATTACTGTGAATAAAAACTCTGTACCAAACGATCCTCAAAAACCATTTGTTACTTCAGGTATTCGTGTCGGTACACCAGCGGTAACACGCCGTGGTTTTACTGAAGCAGATGTTACTGAATTAGCCGGCTGGATGTGTGATGTACTTGATGCTATCGGCTCAGAAAATGAAGAGAAAGTAATTGCTGATACAAAAGAAAAAGTACTCGCAATTTGTAAACGTTTACCGGTTTATGCGAAATAAATGCAATAGAAAAATAGTGTAATAGATTAAGGGCTGAATCCTGTAAGGAACAGCCCTTTTTTGTTATAGATTCAGGATTGCTTATATCTCAATAACCTTTGACTATTTAACACCACCGTAATTGACGAAAGTGTCATCGCAATCGCTGCAATCATTGGATTTAACAGAGTACCTGTAAACGGATAAAGCGCGCCGGCTGCAATCGGGATTGCGATTACATTGTACATAAATGCACCAAGCAAACTTTGCTTCATATTTGCCAAAACACGTTTAGAGAATGGCAGTATTTTAGCTAAAGGAGCTAGTCCCTGTTGCATAAGTGATAAATCAGCGGTTTCGATCGCAATTTCAGAACCATTTTGCATAACCACCCCCACATTTGCTTGCGCAAGTGCCGGTGCATCATTGATACCATCGCCTACCATTGCAACTTTTTTTCCTTCAGCTTGGAGCGATTGAATTTTCTCCGCTTTTTGCTCTGGCAAAACGTCTGCAATCACGCCATCTAAGCCTAATTGTTGGGCAAAATATTCTGCAGTAGATTTGCGATCACCGGTAAGCATCCAGCATTGATAGCCATTGGCTTGGAATTGTTGGATCATTGATTTGCTTTCTTCTCGTAGTTGATCTGAAATCGCAAAATAACCGGCAGCTTGTTCATTGATACTGATGTAAACAATCGTGCTGTGTTCTTCAAGAGAAACATCAAATTGAGAGGCGGCATTTTCCATAAATTTAAGATTACCGATTTTGACTTTATGATCATCAAAATATCCGCTAATGCCTAGTCCTTTTACAATTTGAACCTGTTCAATATCAAGATCTGCCGCCTGTTCAGCGTAATTAACAATCGCTTTGGCTATCGGGTGGGACGCGTGTTTTTCTAAACTTTTGGCTAGAGAAAGCACAACGTCTTCTTGAACATTTCCAACGGTTTGCATTTGTGTGACTTGCATTTTTCCTGTGGTGAGCGTGCCGGTTTTATCAAAAACAAGGGTATCAATCTCACTACTTGCTTGTAGTGCTTCGATATTTCGAACAAGCACACCAAATTCAGCTGAGCGAGCCACACCGGCAATGGTAGAAAGTGGAATGGCCAAGCCGAGTGCGCAGGGGCAAGCAATGATAAGCACTGTTGTAAAAATCGCAAGTGCGAAGGCAAAATCTTGTCCTAATGCTAACCAAATTAGGCTACTGAGTAGCGCAATACTGACCACAACAGGTACAAAAATACTAGCGATTTTATCGACAAACTGAGCCAACGGTGGTTTACTACTTTGAGCATGGCGAACAGCGTTAATTACTCGAGCTAATGCAGTTTGAGAACCAACTTGTTCGGCAATGTAAATTCCCGCCCCATCTTGAATGAGCGTGCCGGCTCTAACTTTATCGCCCACTTTTTTCTCAATTGGTAAGGCTTCACCTGTGAGCATTGATTCATCAACCCAAAGATTACCACTTTCCAACACGCCATCAACGGCAAGGCGATCCCCTGCTAATGCTTGAAGGCGCATTTGAGGTTTTATGCCTTTTACCGGAATGGTTTTGGCAACATTTTCTTCAAAAATGACCGCTTGTTTTGGGGCTAAGTCGAGTAATTTTTCTAAAGCGAGAGAAGAGCGTTGTTTGGCTTTTAGTTCTAGATATTTACCTAAATTGATAAAGCCAATGATCATCACACTTGCTTCAAAATAGACGTGCGCAGAAGGTTGAGGGAAAACTAGCAAACCGAAAGAGTAAAGCCACGCCACACCTGTGCTTAGAGCAACTAAGGTATCCATATTTGCCGAACGATTTTTAAGGCTTGTCCAAGCGCCTTTAAAAAAATCTCTACCGCTAAAAAACATAATCGCTATGCTTAAAAAAGCAATGATAAACCACCAAAAATGATTATCGGCATTGATGTTCATGCCAATCAGCATACCTATCGCCATAATGGAAAAACCGCCCACTAATGCAAAAATAAATTGCTGTTTTTTATGGGAAAGCGTTGCTTGTGTTTGAACTTGTTGTTTAATTCGGCGTTCTTCTTCGCTCTCAAGTAATTCTGCAGAAAATCCGATTTTTTCGACCGCTTGTAACATATTTTGAGGCAATGCATTCCCCTCAACAAAAGCGGTTTGATCCGCAAGATTAACGGAAGCAAAACTGACACCTTCGATTTTCAGCAACGCTTTTTCTACTCGGCGAACACAAGCCGCACAATGCATACCGCCAATCAAAAGTTGGGTTTCAGAATGAGACATATTTTCTCCACAGTGTGAGTTTATGGTAGTAAGTCCCCCTATACGAGCAGTATAGGGTTACTTAATCTGAGCCGCTCTGCGGCTCTTCCTTCAGCCCCAGCGGGGCTGGGCTTAATGAACCTAGCACGGCTCGTGCTAGGTTATCTCTCAAATTTAAACACTTGCCTCAAACCCAATATCTTCAACCACGTCAATTAAGGTTTGTGCTGAAACATTACCTTCAATAATTGCTTGTTGTGGTTCTAACGTTACGTTTACTTTTTCCACTCCTTCAATGGCGGATAATGCTTTTTCTACGCTTTTAACACAATTACTGCAATGTAAACCGTCTAATTTTAATATTACTGTCATCGTAAGCTCCTTATAATAAAAAATGACAAACTGATATTTGTTATGTATGCTAAACCTTAACTCTAGGTTAAGGTCAAGTAAAAAAATGAATATTAGTCAAGCGGCAAAACAAACGGGGCTTTCTGCTAAGCAAATTCGAGATTATGAAAAAGCTGGTTTATTGCCTGAAGCGCACCGTTCTGAGGCAGGGTATCGCATTTATTCGGAGAGAGATTTAGCACAGTTGCGCTTTATCTATAACGCTCGTAAAGTTGGGTTTTCTTTGGCGCAAATTACGCTCTTATTAGCTTTAAATGATAACCCGAGCCGAACCAGTCGAGAAGTAAAGAAACTCACAGAACAGCATATCGTGGAGTTGGAGCAAAAAATTCAAGATTTGCAGAATATGCTTTCTTTGCTAAAAAGTTGGAGTAAAAGTTGTTGTGGCAATGATAGTCCGGATTGCTCTATTTTAAAGGGATTGACGAAATAAGCATATCTTCACTTGATTTTACATAACTTGACCGCAATATTTTGGCTATTATTGTGAATTTCACGTATAATTACCGGCAAATTTTTCTTAATCATTGATAATGAACTTATTTAGGCACTTTCATCGTAAACCATTTTTATCGCAATTTTTCCTCGGAATGCTTGCGATTTTTGCGTTACCTGAAATTCAGGCACAAACGGTGGAATGTGAACCAACCGTTATCAATCAATCACTTGCGGCTTATTCTGTTAAAGAAAGTGAGCAAGAACAGCATATCTTTTTCCTTTCCGAACTTAAGCAAGATATTCATGTATTACCACAACAAGCGGTTGTTTTTACGGAATTTTTTGCAAAATCTTATTATTTTGATGGCAATCCTAATCAACCTATTCGTGCCGGTCCGATATTTTCTTAATTCATAATATGGGATTATCCCAAAAGAGTAGGGCATTAGAATGTTCTACCCACAACAAAATAATTTATTAAGATTTATAAAGGATACTCAATGATTTCAAAAATTTTAACGGCCATTTTCGGTTCAAGTAATGATCGCACATTAAAACGTTTAAGAAAAACAGTTAATAAAATCAATAAATTAGAACCAGAATTTGAAAAATTAGCAGATGCAGAATTACAAGCAAAAACAGCTGAATTTAAACAGCGTTTAGCAAATGGCGAAACGCTTGCAGCTATGTTACCGGAAGCATTTGCAACGGTTCGTGAAGCAAGTAAGCGTGTTATGGGCATGCGCCATTTTGATGTGCAGTTAATTGGCGGTATGGTTCTAACAGAGCGTAACATTGCAGAAATGCGTACAGGGGAAGGTAAAACTTTAACTGCAACGCTACCTTGCTATTTAAATGCTTTAACAGGTAAAGGTGTTCACGTTGTTACGGTAAATGATTACCTTGCTCGCCGTGATGCTGAAACTAATCGCCCTCTCTTTGAATTTTTAGGTTTAACGGTTGGTGTAAACGTGCCAGGTATGGCGCCTGAAGAGAAACGTGCTGCATACCGTGCGGATATTACTTACTCAACAAACAGCGAATTAGGCTTCGATTATTTACGTGATAACCTTGCGCATGATAAAAATGATCGTTTCCAACGCGAGTTACATTATGCCTTAGTGGATGAAGTGGACTCTATCTTAATTGATGAAGCCCGTACACCGCTGATCATTTCAGGTCCTTCAGAAGATGCGACACAAATTTATCAAGCGATTGATCAGGTTATTCCACATTTAGTTTTCCAAGAAAAAGAAGACCGTGATGAATATACCGGCGAAGGTGACTACACCCTTGATCTTAAAAATAAGCAAGCGCATTTAACCGAACGTGGTATGGTTAAGGTTGAAAAAATCTTAACTCAAATGGGCTTAATGCAAGAAGGGGAAAGTTTATATCAACCTGCTCGTATTTCATTATTACACCACACTTACGCAGCACTTCGTGCTCATAAATTATTTGAGAAAAATGTTGATTACATTATTCAAAATGGCGAAGTGGTGATTATTGATGAACATACCGGTCGTACTATGGCGGGGCGCCGTTGGTCTGATGGTTTACATCAAGCTATTGAAGCAAAAGAAGGGGTAAACATTCAAGGCGAAAACCAAACAGTCGCTTCAATCACTTACCAAAACTATTTCCGTCTTTATGAAAAATTAGCTGGTATGACGGGAACGGCGGATACGGAAGCCTTTGAATTCCAACAAATTTATGGTTTAAATACAGTGGTTATTCCAACGAATAAACCCGTGTTACGTAAAGACCATACCGATTTAATGTTTAAGAGCGAACCGGAAAAATTTGCCGCTATCATTAAAGATATTCGTGAATGTATCGAACGTAATCAGCCGGTACTCGTAGGTACGGCATCGGTAGAAAAATCAGAATTACTTTCTGAAGCATTAACCAAAGCCGGTATTGCTCATAACGTATTAAATGCAAAATTCCACGCACAAGAAGCAGAAATTGTTGCTGATGCAGGCTTACCAGGAGCGGTAACTATCGCTACAAATATGGCTGGTCGTGGTACGGATATTGTCTTAGGCGGTAACTGGAAAGCGGAAATTGCGAAGCTTGAGAACCCGACTGAAGAACAAATTGAAGCGATTAAAGCAGCTTGGAAAGAGCGTTATGATATCGTAATGGCTGCCGGTGGTTTACATATTATCGGTACAGAGCGTCACGAATCTCGCCGTATTGACAACCAGTTACGTGGTCGTTCAGGGCGTCAAGGCGACCCGGGTTCATCACGTTTCTACCTCTCGCTTGATGATGCGTTAATGCGTATTTACCTCAACGAAGGTAAACTCAATATGATGCGTAAAGCCTTTACAGAAGAAGGCGAAGCGATGGAGTCAAAATTATTAACGAAAGTGATTGCATCTGCGCAAGCTAAAGTGGAAGCGCACAACTTTGATGGTCGTAAACATCTTCTTCAATACGATGATGTGGCTAATGAACAGCGTAAAGTTATTTACGAACAACGCAACTACTTGCTTGAAACAGATGATGTTTCATCTATGATCAACACAATCCGTGATGATGTATTCAATAGTGTGATTGACCAATATATTCCACCGCAATCTATTGAAGAAATGTGGGATATCGAAGGTTTAGAACAACGCTTAGAACGCCAATTTGGTATGAAATTACCGGTTAAACATTGGTTAGAAGAAGAAAATGATCTTCACGAAGAAACATTACGTGAACGTATTATTAATCTTGCGAAAGAAGAATATCAAGCGAAAGAAGCGATTGTTGGTGCAGAAGTAATGCGAAACTTTGAAAAAGGTATCGTATTACAAACCCTCGATGAGCTTTGGAAAGAACATCTTTCAGCGATGGATTACTTACGTAAAGGGATTCATTTACGCAGTTATGGTCAAAAAGATCCGAAAAATGAATACAAGAAAGAATCTTTCGCGATGTTCACTGAAATGTTGGATCACTTAAAAATGAACGTAATTAGTGTATTAAGCCGTATCCAAATACGTAAACAGGAAGAAGTGGAAGAAGCACAACGCCAACAAGCAGAAGCTGCACAGGTAGAGGCTTCTCACTACGCAACTTCTAATGAAGAAGAGCAGTTAGAAAACTTAACAGAAGAACAATTGGCAAATTTAAACATCGGTCGTAACGATCCTTGCCCTTGTGGTTCTGGTAAGAAATATAAGCACTGCCACGGTAGTAAAGCGAAATATGCTTAGAGCATAGTCTAACAAGCGGTTCGATTTGCCTTATTTTTTGCAATCGAACCGTAATTTTATTCACAGAGTATAAAGGAATAATTATGAATAAACCCATTGTTCAAGTTGCAGCAGGGATTGTTCGCAATGAATTTGGGCAAATTTATCTCACTCAACGCCTTGAAGGGCAAGATTTTGCTCAAGCATTGGAATTCCCTGGTGGTAAGGTCGATCCAGGTGAAACACCAGAAGAAGCGGTAGCAAGAGAATTAGAAGAAGAAATTGGTATTCAAGTATTAAGCGCCTTCCCTTATGAGCATTTTAGTTTTGAATATCCGACAAAAGTGATCGAATTTTTCTTTTATCTAGTTGAAGAATGGATTGGGGAACCTTTTGGACGAGAAGGGCAAGATGGTTTTTGGATTGCACAAGCAGAATTAGATGAAGGACAGTTTCCACCAGCAAATGAGCGTCTTATCGGTAAACTAAAAGCTGAAATAATAAATGAAGAATAATGGAATCAAGGCTAGTTTTCAGAAAGCTATCATCGTACTTATAAAATTCTAAGATAGCAGTTTCAAAATACTGTAAAAAAAATCATGATTACCTCTTGACACTGGTTGTTTAATCAGTAAAATTATTACTGTATAAAACGCCAGATTTAAGATAGAGGTATAACATGGCAAGTCTTAAAGTTATCAAAAAAGCATCGTCTTATCAGCCAATTCCTTTATATCGAGATATAAATCCCGATCATGGACGATCCATTAAATTAGATTTAAACTCACTTTGCATTAAACGTCCTAGGGATACATTTTTTCTTTTAGTAAAAAATCCTAATTTAATTGCTTGGGGAATTGAGTTTGATGATCTTGTGATTGTTGAAAAAGCGCAGCAATACTATAAAAATGATTTGCTTGTGCTTGAAAAAGGCGGTGATTATAAATTCTATCAATTTTTTAATGAAGTTGATGGTGAAATCATACTCTTTTCATTAGATATTCATGAAAAAAATTTACGTCTAAAAGATTTGGATGAGGTCAATGTAGCCGGTGTTATTACCAATGTTGTACATCAAATGAGACAACGTTTTTCTCATTCTCAAGAAAGAAGATATGTAGCTTAATTTATAAGATAAAAAGGTTTAGGTCTGTATTTCCTAAACCTTTTGAGTATTCTAAACTGGTACAAACCCGATCTCAATTTTTAGACCTCCTAGACTACTTTGGCTAAAGGCTAGGGTAAATCCATGAAGTTCAGTAATCCGTTTAATAATAGAAAGCCCCAAGCCACTTCCTTTTTCTTCTTGTCCTTTATTTGGTCTCTCTGTTGGACGGAAAAAAGGTTGCCCTAGTTTCAGTAAATCCGCTTCACTAACGCCATTGCCATTATCTTCTATCACTAATTTTTCTTCTGAAAGAGTTAATTTAATCAAACTCCCATTTGGGGTGTAGTTAATCGCATTCTCTAGCGAATTACGCAAAATCAAGTGAAGTAATAAAGGTTTGCCTTGTTGTTTGGGTTCGCTTTTTATATCAACTTGAATATCGGTTTGTTTTCTCTCGGCTTTCGTATAGAGTTCACTGACATTTTGCTCTAATAGGGAACGCCATGAAATTTCTTCAAGATCATTGAGATGTTCAATATTTTCTAGACGTGATAACACCAATAGCTGTTCTATGAGTTGCGAAATACGATCTATGCCTAAAGTTAGGTTATTTAACGCTTGAACGTGTATTTCCGGATCGTTCATTGTCATTTGAGCTAATTCTGTTTGAACCCGCAATCCAGCCAATGGGCTACGTAGCTCGTGAGCAGCATCTGAAGTAAAGCGTCTTTCACGATTAAGCATGGTTTGCGTGCGTTTAAAATAGCGGTTTAGGCCTTTTACCAAAGGCAAAACTTCTTTAGGAAGGTAAGTTTCATCAATAAGTTCGGTCTCATCCGGTTTACGTGCTTGAAGCTGTTGTTCTAAACGTTTGAGGGAAATAAACTCGCGCCTCACAATCCAAAATATACCTAAAATTATAATAGGAAAGGCCGGTAACCAGCTTCCCATTTGAGAGAAAATCACTTTATTGATTAAGTCATCACGGTATTCTAATTCTTGCCCAACTGCAATATAGACATCATTATGTTTTAACCAATAGATGCGCCAAGTATCTCTGTCAATCTCATCATCTTCATACTCATCAGTAACGACGGTATCAAAACCTTCTGTTGGCGTAAATTTAATAAAACGCCCGTTTCTATCATCATTGATAATTTGTTCACCTCGTTGAGTGAAAATAGCAAAAGCAAGCGCATCATCATCAACATCAGCAAAATAAAAATCGGTGTTTTCTTGTATTTGATGAAACCCCTCTGCTATCTTTGAAGAAGCCAAGCGTTCAGCAAAAAAGATTTGCTGAGTATCAAAAAGTGTATTGATCTCTTTACGTAGGGTTTTCCAGCTCATGAGCGTGGTTATCATGGCAACAACGAGAGTAATGAGCGAAAGAAAGATAATTAAACGAGCCCTTAAGCTTTGTTTTTCAAACAAATTAAGCATTTGATGTTCCCAACTTATAGCCAATACCATGAACGGTTTTTATCCATGATTTGCCAAGTTTTTTTCTTAAATTATGGATGTAAACTTCTAGAGCATTACTGCTTACCTCATTATCCCAACTATATAGTTTTTCTTCGATTAAGGTACGAGGAAGCACGCGATCTTTATGATGAGCAAAAAGCTCTAATAGGCGAAATTCCTTTGCAGTCAGTGCAATATCTTCCCCATCTAGGGAGACACTGCGAGTATGGCTATCAATCACTAAATCGCCAATTACGATTTCTGAAGAGACTTGTTGATGACTACGGCGAATCAATGCCTGCAGACGAACAACAACTTCCATTAAAGCAAAAGGCTTGCAGAGATAATCATCTGCGCCTGCGTTAAAGCCCAAAATACGTTCATCTAACGTATCTCTTGCGGTAAGGATCAAAACGGGGGTATGTTGATTTTCTTTTCGCCACTGCTTAAGGATGTCTAGACCATCCATTCGGGGTAAAGAGAGATCTAAAATAACCGCATCATATTCTGCAGAAAAAAGGGCATCAAAACCTAATTTACCGTCTGTAAACCAATCCACAGCAAAATTTTGTTTGGTAAGTCCTAACTTAATTCCTTCACCAATTAACTTATCGTCTTCAATGAGTAAAATGCGCATTATTTTTCCTTATGAAGTAAGCGGTCTTTTTTGCAAAAAACTTTACAAAGAAGACCGCTTGTTATGATTAATTCACTTTCTCAACACTAAAGGCATCGACTTGAGTTGAAAATGTTTCTTTATCAACTTTACCGTGAATGCGAATAGTGTCATTTGGTGTAACATTTAAGCCTCGCCAAATATGGTTATCGATCTCTACTTGAATAGAATCTGTTGAATCTGCAACCAGATAATCTTCACCATCTAATTGTTTAATGATTTTTCCTGTAAAGGTAACAAGAGCATCATCATACTGGCTTTTTACCTGAGAGATAGTCATATTGGTCGAGCTTTTGTCTCCAAATACTTGATTTTGTGCTACTGGTTGAGAACAGCCTACGAGAAATAACGTAGTAATAGCCGTTGTTAAAATTAATTTTTTCATTTTTTTCTCCATTAAATATGATTTAGTTGTATTAAAACAGATAAATCTTAAAAAATCCTTAAGAAAAAAAGTTTTATTTTTCACTAATCATTGCTATATCCTTCCGCTGGTAAGCAAAGCCCATCTAAATACGCTTTTCCATCTTTCTCTATTAGGCGATTTTGGCAGAACCATTCGATAACAAGGGGATAGCAACGATGTTCCTGCTCTTGAACTCGCTCTACCACGTCTTCAACTTCATCATCAGGAAAAATAGGAACTTTTGCTTGTAAAATAATAGCACCACCATCAAGCACTTGATTAACAAAATGAATAGTCATACCGTGTTCGCTATCGCCTGCGTCCATTGCTCTTTGATAAGTATTTAAACCAGCATATTTAGGTAAAAGCGAGGGGTGAATATTGAGAATTTTCCCACTAAAGCGTTCAACAAATTCATTTGAGAGAATTTTCATATAACCGGCAAGCACGATAAGATCAGCTTCTAGAGCCTCAATTTGCTCTGCAATGGCTAAATCCATATCGAGATTTGAAGAAAAGTTTTTACGTTCAAACACAAAAGCCGGAATTTGGGCTTTTTTAGCACGCTGTAAACCAAAAGCCTCGCTTTTATTTGAGATGACTCCGCAAATTTTCCCAGAAATTCGACCGCTTGCTTGCGCATCGATGATTGATTGTAAATTTGAACCATTCCCAGAAATTAAAACAACAATTTTTTTCATATTTTATTTACTCTTTTTATATTTCTTAGAGAAAATACAGCGATTTAAATGTCATCGTCTGCTAAAAAACCACCACTTTGATGCGCCCATAATTTAGCATAAACACCATTTTGTGCTAACAGCTCTTCGTGAGTGCCTTGTTCCACGATTTCGCCTTTATCTAACACGATTAAACGATCCATTGCCATAATGGTTGATAAACGATGCGCAATCGCTACAACCGTTTTGCCTTCCATTAAGTCAGTGAGGTTTTCTTGAATTGCCACTTCAACTTCGGAGTCTAAGGCACTTGTTGCTTCATCAAGTAACAAAATTGGAGCATCTTTTAACATAACACGCGCAATCGCAATACGTTGGCGCTGTCCACCGGAGAGTTTAACGCCTCGTTCGCCTACGTGCGCATCTAAACCGGTGCGCCCTTTTGCATCTTGTAAATTAGGGATAAACTCGCTTGCTGCGGCTTTTTGTATCGCTTGTAACATCTCTTCTTCTGTCGCATTTGGTCTGCCGTACATTAAATTTTCACGGACAGAACGGTGTAGCAATGATGTATCTTGAGTAACCAAGCCAATTTGTGAGCGTAAACTTTCTTGGGTAATATCACGCACATTTTGCCCATCAATGGTAATTGTACCGTTTTGAATATCATAAAAACGAAGCAATAAATTCGTTAGGGTCGATTTTCCTGCGCCACTTCGACCGACCAATCCGACTTTTTCTCCCGCTTTAATCGTGAGATCAAAATCTTTCAATAATGGCTTTTTCGGATCATAAGCAAAATCAACATGCTCAAATTTAATTTCGCCTTGTGTTACGGTTAGTGGTTTCGCATCTGCCTTATCTACAACGGTATGTGGTTTAGAAAGAGTCGCCATACCATCTTGAACCGTGCCTAGATTTTCAAATAAACGAGCAAATTCCCACATAATCCATTGTGATAAACCTTTAATACGTAACGCTAATGCTGTTGAAGTAGCAATAGCACCGGCACTCACAATTTCTTGTGACCAAAGCCATAAACCAATTCCGGCTGTTGAAACAATCAAAGCAATACTGGTAAAGTTGGTTAAAGTTTCAATGATGGTCACTAAACGCATCTGTTTATGCACTGTTGTCATAAACTCTTCCATCGACTCTTTTGCATAAGCCGACTCACGATTGCCGTGAGAAAAGAGTTTGACGGTAGCGATATTAGAATAAGCATCAGTAATACGTCCGGTCATCAAACTGCGAGCATCAGATTGCTCTTGAGCGGCTTCCGCTAATTTGGGTACAAATACTCGGATAGTAATTGCCAGTGAAATAACCCATAGAATGAAGGGGAAAAATAACCAACCATCAAATTGTAATAAAATGACGCTTGATGTAGTGAGATAAACAGCAACATAAATAAGCATATCTGCACAAGTCATCACGACATCTCGTACGGCTAATGCTGTTTGCATCACTTTAGCTGAAACTCGCCCTGCAAATTCATCTTGGTAAAAGCCCATGCTTTGCCCAAGCATTAAACGGTGGAAGTTCCAGCGTAAACGCATCGGGAAGACGCCTTGCAAACTTTGGAAACGAATGCTGCTGGCTAAGAAAACAAAAAGCACGCCCAACATTGCGACAAAGAACATACCAATAATTGTACTGCCTTTTTCTTGCCATAATGAAGCCGGGCTAAGTTTATTGATCCAATCGACTAATTCGCCCATAAATTGGAATAAGATCGCCTCAATAATCCCAACGGCTGCAACTAAAATGGTTAAAATCGTTAAGTAACCTCTCATTCCTTTTGTTGCTTCAAAAATAAAAGGAATAATGCCTGATTTGGGTGTTTGGGGAGCTTCTTCCGGATATGTTTCAACTCGGTTTTCAAACCAAGTAAAAATTTTATTAAACATTTCTCTATCCTAAAAAATAAGGACGCTGGCGTGCGTCCGTTACAATTATTGTTTAAATTATAAAGGCTGTAGGGACACACTGCGTGTGTCCGTTGGGTGTAGCAACTATGTTCAATCACCTCATCGTGGCGATCGATATATACAACCCTCGCCCCTTGTGGGAGAGGGACAGATTTTGCTTCGTTTAGAAGCAAAATCAGGGAGAGGGGGAAATCGTATTTTGAAAGCCGTTGGCTTTTCCCCTCTCTCTGCCGAAGATTGCTGAACGCACTCTTCGGCTGTCTCTCTCCCACAAGGGGAGAGAGTTTGAGTATCGTTTTAGGAATATCGTAGAGGAAAATTATATTTCCCCTACAAAATGTGTAAAACAACTACATCATTTGAAAAATAAATCAAAAATTTAACCGCTTGTTGAGCCATAAATTATGGATTTAATAATTTTTCATCTAAGGCTAAATCTTCGTTACGATTAACACCAATTCCTTTTGCAAGTACATTACGTGCAATTTGATGTGCTTCTTCTAAAGAATGTTCTTTATACGAGCCGCATTGGTATTCATTCAATTCCGGAATTTTTGACACATCCGGCACTTTATTTAAAGCATCTTCCATTGAAGCTGTCCACGCTTTTACCACCTCTTGTTCAGAAGGTGTGCCAATTAATGACATATAAAAACCGGTACGGCAGCCCATTGGCGAGATATCAATGATTTCAACCGTTTCACTATTAAGGTGATCACGCATAAAACCGGCAAATAAATGCTCCATTGTATGAATACCACGTACAGGTAAAATATCAATGTTTGGACGGCAAAAACGTAAATCAAACACAGTAATAGTATCTCCTTTTGGGGTTGTCATTGTTTTTGCGACACGCACTGCCGGCGCATTCATTCTTGTATGATCAACTTTAAAACTATCTAATAAAGGCATTTTGCTCTCCTCATAAAATGGTTAAATCTATTCCGAAATGCCTTGATCCCAAGCAGGGGCATCTTGCGGAATTTTACGTTGTAATAAGAAATGACGATTAGGTTTTGCTTGCGGCTGAACCACTCGTCCCGAAGGGGTTGAAAACTCAATGCCACCTTTCAGTAATTGAGACATTGTACCAGAATTCATACTTACCCCTTGCAAGCTTACATCCATTGTATAGCCTGAAGCTGCCCAGAACTCTGTATTATTTCTCACTAAATGCTGATATTTATTTTCAATACTTAGGTGGATCAGCACTCGATCGCCTAATTCACTCAAATTCAATTTTTTCACGATTCCAACCTGCATTCCTCGATATAAAACGGGAGCGTCAGGCTCAATACCTCGCGCATCGCTAGTTTCCACAATAATAGGGTAACCATTGGCATAAGTTGTTTGGTTCGTTGCTGTGTCGGATAAATTAAAGAGTGTTTGAGCTTTTCCGGTTCCAGCTTCAACATTGATATAGGTTTGTAACATTGCATCAATGTTTTTTATTCCGCTAGTCGTAATTTCAGGCGATATCGCACTGAATTTACTCCCTGTTTTGGCAAGTAATGAATAATACTGTCCATCGAGGTAAGCGGTGACTTTTATCTGTTTTTTTGCATTTTGTAATTCAAGCTTTTCCACTTTACCGACAGTTAAGCCCATATAGCGAATATCCATACCTTTAAAGAGTTTTGAAGCATCTTTAGCAATAAGCGTAATGTAAGTATAACCAACAGTTGCTTGTTCTTTACTTGCATATAACGTTTTGCTTCCTTTTCCTTCGTTATCAAAACTGATCGCACCTTTTAACGTTCTCATTAAAGGAGAAGACTGAACGGTTAAGCCTTTTAAGGAAAGCTCTGCGGCAATCGCAGGTTCAATCCAGAAGCGACTTTTTTCACTCATTAAATGGCGATAAGCAGGCTCAATATAAAGCTCAACATCAAAACCATTTTTCTGTGGGTGAACTTTTAAAATCTCTCCCACTTGAAAATCTCGATAAAGAACAACTGATCCTTTATCAATCCCTTCCAATGTTTTGGCTGATAAAACAACAGTCGCTTTTTTCTCACTTGAGGTTATTCCTGCTTGTGCTGAATCAAGATCTTTATAAAGCGGGTAGCTACTTTTCGCCTTTCCATTTTGTTTCTTATCAGTAATTAAACGCACTCCGCCTTTAATCCAATCATTTGGCGCGCCTGCTTGTACACGAAGCCCATCCAAACCAACACTAATATCTAAATGAGAAATAGCAACGAATTTACTATTTTCTGAAATCAACGCTCGATAAGGTGGATAAACCAGTGCTTGGAAAGAAACATTATCAATGGTTAATTGTCGTTTTAATACTTCACCAATTTGAATATCGTTATAATAAATGCCTTGCCCTTCTTCAACACCGTAAGATTCTGGTGCGGTAAAGGTTAAAGCGAGAATATTCGGAAGCGAAAGTAAGAAGTCCGCTTCTTTTTGCACGGTAAAACTTAATTTTTCTTCGCCTTGTCCGGCTAAAATATCAAAATAAATCCCTCTAAATAACTCGCCAATTTTACTGATTTGCTCTTTATTTAAGCTAAATTTTGGCTCACGTAATAAGATTGTCGTTCCATTTTTTAGCAAATCGCTATAATTTGGATCAATCAAGAGCGTCCCTTTTAACATACCTTTACGACCAATGCCTTTAAAAAATTCATTGTCATCATCACTAGGCATATCTAAATTAGAAAGAACACCGATTTGTACATTTTTATAAAAAACAGGCGTTTCATTTACCTTCAAATTATCTGCCATTGGGACAGCAACTTTTACCTCTACGCCTCTTAACGCAGATTTCTGATCTTTATATAAAGAAAACGCTTGCCCTTGTTCTGCGGCTTCAGAATTATCCGGAGAATCAAAAGACACAGCCCCTACAACCACAGAAGCTAAACTGTCCACAGAAATATCTACCCCTGATAACCCTGCTTTTACATCAATACCGCTAATATTCCAAAAACGGCTATCTTTTTTCACTAAAGAAGCATATTTCTTGTTAATTAGCACATCAATTTCGACTTTTTTATGGTCGGCACTAAAACGATAATCAGCAACTTGTCCAACCGGCGCTTTACGATAATAAATTTGTGCTCCAGCAGTAATTGAACCTAAATCATCAGAAATCAAACGTACTAATAAAGCACCATCGGTTGCAATAGCAACAGGTGCTTCCTCTTCAGCGATAAATTCATCTTCGGCTTTTGCATTCGGATCAGCACTTGGTTTTAAGGTAATATAATTCCCCGAAACCAATGTATCTAATCCTGAAACTCCTGCGAGCGAAGCTGTTGGCTTAACTACCCAGAAAATAGTCCCTTCTTTCAGCACCGATTTAGCTTCTGGGTTGATTTCCGCCTCTACTTCAACCTTTTTCAAGTTATCAACAAAATAGACTTTTTTCACTAAACCAATTTGCAGGCCTTGATAGCGAATAGCCGTTTTGCCTGCGGTAATGCCATCTCCTTCATTAAATCGGATAGTAATTGTTTCCCCTTGTTCTTTTAAAATTTGAAAGAAAAGTAAACAGCCAATAGCAAATGCGACTATCGGCAGTAACCAAAACGGAGAAATTTTACGAGGTGGTCTAATTTTTGCAACTTGTACAGTTTGTTCTTCCATTTTCTTAATCTTTTCGATAAATATCTTGCCCATCACGGCGTGTTTTTAAGATACGTAAAATCCAAACATACTGTTCAGGATTTTTAGGCACGAAGTATTCAATCACTTCATTCATTTGGCGAGCGGATTGTAACTCATCGCCTGCAAATTCAAGAGGCGGTAAGATCTCAATTTGATATACGCCTTTTTCTGCATTATAAATCGGAAACATCGGGATCACGACAGCATTAGCTACTCGAGCCATTTTTGCCAAACCCGGTAATGTTGCCTTTTCTGTGGCAAAAAAAGGAACATAAACACTTGCCTTTTCGCCAAAATCTTCATCAGGGAGGAAATAGCCAAGATTTCCTTTACGCACATCATTTAAAAAAGGCTTAATACCGTTTTGACGGGTATGCATTTTACCGCCGAAACGTTCCCGTGTACGGTTCCATAGCCAATCCACAAGAGGATTGTGATGAGGATTATACATAGAAACCATTGGCATACCATACGTATGCATAATAATGCCCGAGGCATCAATCGACCAAGTGTGAGGAACGAGTAAAATCACATTTTTACCTGATGCTCTCGCTTCTCGTACAATGTCTAACCCTGAAAATTCACTACGCTTTCGGATATGCTCTACCGAACGTAAAGCGATTTCGCCAATCCCTAACATCGTTTGCGCAACGGTAATAAACATTTTTTCAATAACATCTGCACGTTTTTCTTCCGACCAATCTGGAAAACAGTAACGTAAATTTGTCTCTGCTCGATGATATTGTTTTTTCCCTTTCAGCTTTTTTACAACGATTTTAGCCAGTTTAGCCGCTATCTTATCGCGGATTCTAAACGGCACATAAGCTAAAATCACAAGCACGAAAATACCTAGCCAAATTCCCCAGTATTTAGGGTGTAAAAAGGCTTTTTGAAATTGATGCTGATAACCTACTCGATATGTTTCTCGTTCCATATTAGTCCTTGTTACTAAGCTTCTCAATTCGAATGACTAAAATACGTGCAGAGTGTGCTTTTAATATCGTAAAGACATATCCGTCAAGTGTAATTTGATCATTGACTTTCGGGATCGTATCAAATTGAGAGAGTAAAAAACCACCTAATGTAAATTGTTCGGCATTTTCAAACATATCAGGCTCATTTAACTCTAATTTGAGCTGTTCTAGCGTTGCCGTACCCTGCACAATCCAGTAATCTTCTCGTGCAACAATTTCTAATGTTTCATCTTCATCAGGGAATTCACCGGCAATCGCTTCTAATAAGTCTAATGGTGTAACTAAGCCTGCCACTTGCCCATATTCATCGATAACAATCGCTAAATTACCTTTAGCATTTTTCAACATATTCAACAATTTTAAGTTATCTACGGTATCAGGTACGATAACAGGCTGCTGTTTAGCTAATAACGGTTTTAACGCTATAAAGATATCTTGATGATTATCTAATACCGCTAAAATATCCTTCGCTCTCACCACACCTAAAATTTCATCAATGCTTCCACGACAAACCGGGAATAAATTATGTGGCGTATCTAAAAGCTGCTGTCTGATTTCCTCTTCTGTTGTTTCAATATCTACCCACGAAATTTCATTTCTTGGTGTCATAATCGTTTGAACATTACGCTCGCCTAACGCTAATACACCGCTGATCATATAACGCTCTTCTTGCGCAAAAGGTAAAACTTGTTCAACTTCCGCTTTTTCTTCTGTTGTTGCGGTATCGCCCACTTCTTTTGCTGTTTTGCCACCCATTAAACGTAAAATCGCCTCAGCCGTACGATCTCTTAGTGGCTGCTGGTTTTCATACTTAGTTTGATTACGATGAGCAAATTGATTAAAGCCCTCAATTAAAATTGAGAAGCCAATTGCCGCATAGAGGTAGCCTTTTGGAATATGTAATCCAAAGCCTTCTGCAATAAGGCTAAAACCAATCATCAACAAGAAACTTAAGCATAAAATAACAACCGTAGGATGTTTGCCAACAAATTCTGTGAGCGCTTTTGAAGCAATAAGCATAAGCCCCATAGCAATCACAACCGCAATCATCATGACTTCAAGCTGTTTTACCATCCCCACAGCGGTAATGACAGCATCAAAAGAGAACACGGCATCTAATACAACAATTTGTACCACAACGGCATATAAACTTGCATAAACAATATTCTCTCCCGTTGTTTCAGGTTTACCTTCTAAACGCTCATGTAATTCAATAGTCGCTTTAAAAAGTAAAAACAATCCCCCAACAATTAAAATAATATCTCGAATTGAGAGTGAAAAAAGTGTATTACTAATCACTGGTGTCGTTAAAGTCACGAGCCAAGACATCACAGATAATAACCCTAATCGCATAATAAGTGCGAGGGTTAAGCCGACCCGGCGAGCTTTTGCACGTTGTGATGGAGGGAGTTTATTCGCTAAAATAGCAATAAACACTAAATTATCTATTCCTAAAATGATCTCAAGAATAATTAAAGTGATTAAACCAAGCCAAATGGAAGAATCACTAAAAAGCTCTAACATATATTCCTCAATGTTTATTTTTTCTTATTATCCAGTAAATTCTTTATCGCTAAGATAATCCCCAGACCAATAAATGCTCCTGGCGGTAAAATAGCTAGAAGTAAACCGGAATCTAAATGTAGCACATCTATTTTAACGGCTTTTGCCCAACTACCCAATAATAAGTCCAAACCATCAAATAGCGTACCATTGCCGATAATTTCACGAATTGCACCAAGTAAAACAAGGCTAAATGTCATACCTAGCCCCATAGCAAAGCCATCAAAAGCAGAATGAGCAATACTGTTTTTAGAAGCAAAAGCCTCCGCTCGTCCAATCACAATACAGTTAGTCACAATCAACGGAATGAAAATTCCTAGCGATTGATAAACCGGATAAGCAAACGCATTCATCAGTAATTGCACGGCGGTAACCACTGTTGCGATGACCATCACATAAATCGGGATACGAATATCGTGCGGCGTGATTTTACGAAATAGCGAAATTGTCGTATTTGTACAAATTAACACAAATAAGGTCGCTAAACCTAATCCCAGCGCATTTGTTACACTATTCGAAACCGCTAAAAGAGGGCATAACCCTAATAATTGAACTAAGGTTCCATTATTTTTCCATAATCCATCTGTCAGCAACGACTTCCAAATATGAGGCTCTGGCGTTGTTGTTTCGACTTGTACAACGGGAATTTGATTTTCTGTTGTCATTTTTACTCAAACCGTTTTTCTTTAAAATAAAAAATTTTATCCTGCTCTGTAATTTCACGTAATACACGGCACGGATTTCCGACTGCAATGCAGTTATCCGGAATATCTTTCGTAACGACACTACCAGCACCAATTACCACATTATTCCCAATAGTCACATTTGGCATAACGACCGAATTACCGCCAATCCAAACATTATTTCCAATGCTAATCGGCATCGCAAATTCAATACCGCTATTGCGTTTTTCCGCATCAATCGGATGAGCTGCTGTGAATAATGAGACATTAGGCGCAAACATCACATTATCGCCTATGGTAATCTTGGCACAATCCAACATCGTACAGTTATAATTTGAATAGAAATTTTTACCCAGCGCAATGTTATAGCCATAATCACATCGGAAAGGTAATTCAATATGAAAATCGGCTTGTTCACAACGAAAGAGTTGTTGAAATAAATCTTGTTTTTCCGCTTTTTTAGAAGGGCGTAATTGCGCTAATTCAAAGCATAAATCTCGTGCAATGCTTCGATCTTCCTTTAATTTCGGGTCTGCTGAATCATAAAGCTGCCCACTGATCATTTTTTGATATTCACTTTGCATTATCGACAAACCTCAAACTGTTCAACCATCTCCGGTTTTTGGGCTAATTCCGTTAAAACCCACTTTGCACTTTGACGCACATTATTCACCACTGCTCTTGGCGTAATGGTTGCACCGGTAAATTGGTCAAATTGACCGCCGTCTTTTTTTACCGCCCATAAAGTTTCATTATCTAAGGCAAATTTCTTGCCAGTAAAAGAGAAAATCCAGTCGGAAATCCGAGTTTCAATTTTATCACCTAAACCGGGAGTCTCTTTATGCTCAAGGGTTCGAACCCCTAAAATGCGCCCGTCCGGTTGAATGCCGATTAACAAAACAATATCGCCGGAATAGCCGTCCGGAGCCGTGGTTTGAATGGCGTAAGCGGTTATATTTTCTGATTTTTTTGCTAAATAAATGCGGTTTAAATAACCGGCATTGGGCAAATCAATTTTCTTACAACTTGCCAACAAATCGTTGTCAAAATAGTTGGCGGGAATAACTTCTTGCAATAATTGGCGTTGTTGCGCTGCGACAACCGCCTCGATCCGCCCCTTTGTCAGCAGATAAACAGCTGTAGATACGGCGGTGCAAATTAGCGCAACAACACCGAGCAATAGCGCATATTTTAGCGTAATTTTGGAAACACTCATTATTTTTTCATTCCATATAATCTTGGTTGTGTATAGTGGTCAATTAACGGCACACAGATGTTTGCCAGCAAGACTGCAAACGCCACGCCGTCTGGGTAGTTGCCATAATAACGAATTAAATAAACCAACAAGCCGACCAACGCCCCGAAAATCAGTTTACCTTTTGGCGTGATTGAAGCGGTGACAGGATCGGTCGCAATAAAAAACGCACCGAACATCATCGCCCCACTAAAGAGTTGGGCTTGAGCTGTCCAATGAGCCGTTTCTGAAACCAAATCTGTTGTAAAGCTTAATAAGGCAAAAGTCCCCAACATTGCCATAGGAATTTGCCAATGAATAATGCGTTTATAAATCAATAACAAACCTCCAAGCAAAAAGGCTAAATTCACTTGCCCCCAACCGCCGACCAGCACATTTGCAAACAATTTTTCCAGTTGAATACCCAACATAACATTATCTTTGATCGTATTCACAGCCTGTTTTGAGCCATCTAACACTGTGGCAGACGATATACCATCGACACTTTGAATAAGCTGATGAACGCTAAAACCGTCCGTGGTGACATTCGCAAAAATCAGCGAAAAACTATCCGCTAATGTAGGAGGTTCGTTCAATAACGCTAAAGGTGGCAACCAAGCGGTCATCTGTACAGGGAATGACACCAACAGCAACGCATAGCCAATCATCGCAGGGTTAAATAAATTCTGCCCTAAACCGCCATAAACGTGCTTTGCCAGCAACAACGCCACGATCACACCAATCACAATTACCCAATAAGGTGCATAGGGCGGAATAGCCATCGCCAAAATCAATGCGGTCAAAATTCCCGACAAATCTTCAAGATAAAAAGCGGTCGATTTACGGCGTAATTTTGCAACAACAATTTCAATGATAATAGCCAAACCTACTGCAATACCGGCTTGAATTAACACCCCATAACCGAAGTAATACCATTGCACCACTAGTGCTGGCAACATGGCACCGATGACCCAAAGCATAAAATTTGCTGTGAGGTTATTGGAATGGGTATGAGGAGAACTGATCATTTTAAACATCAAATGTTCCTTTATCGTCTAATTCGCTAAATTCTCGTTTTGGGCTTTCGTTGCTTCTTTTTTTGCCTTTGCTCGAGCGATAGCTGCGGCAACCGCTGCTTTTCTCGGATCCGTTTCAACTGTTTCTGTTTTTGCAATCGGTTCTTCAGAAACAACCGCTTGTTGTGCGGCTTTCTTCGCTTTTGCTCTTGCTAATGCTGCTGCAACTGCAGCTTTTCTTGGATCCGTTTCAACCGTTTCTGTTTTGGCAATCGGTTCTTCAGAAACAACCGCCTGTTGTGCGGCTTTCTTCGCTTGTGCTCTTGCTAATGCCGCAGCAACCGCCGCTTTTCTTGGATCTGTTTCAACCACTTCTACTTTTGCAACAGGTTCTTCAGAAATAACCGCTTGTTGTGCGGCTTTTTTCGCTTGTGCTCTTGCTAATGCTGCAGCAACCGCAGCTTTTCTTGGATCCGTTTCAGCCACTTTTGCTTTTGCAACAGGCTCTTCAGAAACGACCGCTTGTTGGGCGGCTTTCTTCGCTTGCGCTCTTGCCAATGCTGCGGCAACCGCCGCTTTTCTTGGATCCACTTCAGCTACTTCTGCTTTTGCAACAGGTTCTTCAGAAACAACCGCTTGTTGTGCGGCTTTTTTCGCTTGCGCTCTTGCTAATGCTGCAGCAACCGCCGCTTTTCTTGGATCCGTTTCAGCCGTTTCTGTTTTTGCAACCGGCTCCTCGGAAACAACCGCTTGTTGCTGTTCTTCTGCTTGTTTGGCTAATCGTCTCGCCCGACGTTGTGCCATTAACTCGCTATTATCCGGTTCGCCATTGGCTTTAGCGTGAACCGTAGTTTGTTCGGCATTTTCCGCTTTCTTCGCTTTTAAACGAGCTAATGCTGCTGCAACCGGATCTTCGCCCTTACTGTTTGCAACTTCTTCACGGCGTTTCTCAGCTGCTTGACTAATACGAGCCGTTCTTGCTTCTTTTTCCTTATTCAAACGGGCTTCACGGGCTTCAAAACGCTGTTTCGCCTCTTCCGCCTTTTTCGCTTTTTCATCAATTTCCGCTATTTTGGCTTTTTCTTGGCGGAAATATTGAATAAGTGGGATATAGCTTGGGCAAACATAAGCACAAACACCGCACTCAATACAAGCATCTAAGTGATATTCTTTTGATTTTTCGTGATCTTCTGAACGAGCAAACCAATATAACTGTTGTGGTAATAGCCCTACCGGACAAGCATCTGAACAGCTTGAACAACGGATACACGCTCGTTCGTCTTCGGGCGGTGCATATTCAAAATGATCCGGGGCAATAATACAGTTGGCGGTTTTCGTTATCGGCGATTGTAATGATGGCAGAATAAAGCCGGTCATTGGTCCACCTAAGAAAACAGGGAAGCGTTTATCGGCTTGATAATCCACTTGCTCAAGTAAATGAATAATCGGCGTACCGAGCCTTGCCCATACATTACCTTTATTCCGAATTTTATCGCCGGTTAAAGTTACAATACGCTCAATTAAAGGCTCGTCGTCAATAATCGCACGTTTCACAGCTAATGCCGTCCCAACGTTATGCATCACAATGCCCATTTCGATAGTTCTTTTACCGTATGGGATTTCTAAGCCTGTTAAAATTTGAACGAGCTGATCACTTGCCCCAGAGGGGTATTGCGTTGGTATCGCTCGCACAAACATATCATTTGCACCTTTTAAGGCTTTTTCGACCGCTTGTATCGCTTTCGGTTTATTATCTTCAATAGCAATAACCACTTCTTCAGGTCGTAATACGTAACGTAAAATACGGATACCCTCAATAAGCTCATCGGCATATTCCTGCATTAAACGGTCATCACAAGTAATATAAGGCTCACATTCAGCCCCATTGATAATTAAAACTTTACAGCGTTTATCGGCAAAATGTAATTTCGAGGCAGTAGGGAAAACCGCACCGCCTAAGCCTGCAATGCCATAGCGGTAAACTTTTTCAACAATTTCACCGCTTGTCAGTTGTAAAAAGTCCTCAATCGGTTGGCGTTCAAACCATTGATCTTTACCGTCTGTTTCAATAATCACGGTCATTTCCGGTAATCCGGATGGATGTGAAGAAACGTGCGGTTCAATTGCCAGAATTCTACCCGATGTTGGAGCGTGAACAGGTAATTGGCGATAATTTTCGCCTTTGGTCAAAGCTTGCCCTTTTAAGACTTCATCACCCACTTTTACAATAAGATCGCCGGCCCAACCTGAATGTTGTACGACAGGCACATAGAAAAATTTAGGTAAATTTAATTGGCGAATAGCCTTTTGGTTAGATTGCTTTTTATTTTCTGCCGGATGAATACCGCCGGGATATTTCCATAATTTACCCGTTTCTTTATTCTGGCGGATCCGCTCCAATACTTCGTTTGGATTACTCACTTTTCCCTCCGCCAACAATCATTTTTTTCTGTAATTCTGTGGTATTTACAATCGGAATAACCAAGTTTTGATCGAATTTCCAATTCCAATTTTGTGCTGATGTTTTTGGTTTAATCATTTCAATACAATTTGTTGGACAAGGCGCTATGCAAAGCTCACAACCGGTGCAAAGGTCTGCAATGACCGTGTGCATTGCTTTATTCGTGCCGATAATAGCATCCACAGGGCAAGCCTGAATGCATTTTGTACAGCCAATGCACATATCCTCGTGAATAAATGCGACCTTAGTTTCAGGTGCTTCTTCTCCTTCCATTGTGGGTACATCAACACCCATTAAATCTGCGATTTTAACCACAAGCGGTTGCCCACCGGGAACGCATTTCGTGATCTGATCGCCATTTGCGATAGCTTCTGCATAAGGGCGACAACCAGGGTAGCCACATTGTCCGCATTGACTTTGAGGTAATAATGCATCAATTTGATCCACGATAGGATCGGCTTCGACCTTTAATTTAACCGAAGAATAGCCCAATATCGCCCCAAAAACTAAGGCGATAAGTGCAATAACAATTAAAATATAAACAATAATAGGTAAGTCTAACATTAGATTTTTACAAGTCCTGTGAAGCCCATAAAGGCAAGAGACATTAAACCAGCCGTAATTAAGGCAATTGAAGCACCTTGGAATGGACGAGGCACATCTGCTGCCGCTAAACGTTCACGCAAGGCGGCAAATAATACTAATACTAAGGAAAAGCCTACTGCTGCACCAAAACCATATAACACTGATTCAATCAGATTATTGGCAAGGTTTACATTTAATAATGCAACCCCTAATACAGCGCAGTTGGTGGTAATCAATGGCAAATAAATCCCGAGTAAACGATACAGCGTTGGGCTGGTTTTGTGAATAATCATTTCGGTTAATTGAACGATAACGGCAATCACGAGAATAAAAACCAATGTTCGGAGAAATTGCGCATCTAACGGTACTAATACAAAGGTTTCAACCAAATATGCCGCAAGAGAAGCGACTGTTAAAACAAATGTTGTTGCCATTCCCATACCAATCGCCGTTTCTACTTTTTTCGACACCCCCATAAATGGGCAAAGCCCTAAAAACTTCACAAGCACGAAGTTATTGATGAGTGCTGTGCTAATGATAAGCAGAATATAATCAACCATTTCCCACACCGAAATTCAAAATACTAAACTAAAATAGTGCGTATTATCCCGTTTTTTGGCGAATGGGACAATAAGAAAAACAGCTAAAAATAAAAAATCAAATACATTCAAAGAGTTATTGCAAATTAACATTTGAGTTTATTTTTTATTCAAAAATTTACAATTCTCTATCGCCTTGATTTTCCTTATCTAAAAAAATTGCAACCCTTTTTCATGCATTTTTTCTATTTTATTTTTGGAAAGAAAAACGTAACATATCAACATCTAGTGTTTAAAATTTTAAAAAGCACAACATATTGTGTTTGTTTTGATATGGATCAAATTCGTTTTTTTTCAGAACAAGTCGTTTGGCAAGAGGTTCCCAACGAAACATCGCTTGCCTTTCTCATCTGTGGCTGCCCATTAAAATGTAAAGGTTGCCATAGTGCAGAAAGCTGGAAAGCAACAAGCGGTCAAATTTTGACAGAAAATTACCTCATTCATAAACTCAAACAATATCAAGGTTTGCTCAGCTGTGTCTTATTTATGGGAGGAGAATGGCACGCTGATCAATTACTGGCTTTACTTAAATGTGCAAAAGCAGAACGCCTGAATACCTGCCTTTATACGGGGCTAGAGTATGATGAAGTGCCAACGAATTTACTGGGTGAACTAACCTATATCAAAACAGGGCGCTGGATCGCAGAAAGAGGCGGATTAAACAGCCTCACGACCAACCAACGTTTTATTGATTTACGCACCGGCGAAAATCTTAACCATTTGTTTATAAAAGGATCTTGACACATGATTAGACTTCAACCTCAACAAGTTGCGGATAAACTTGCTTTTATTGAGCATTATATTCAAGCTCAAAATGCGGCGGATGGCTCAAAAATGGATGCTAATGCCAATGTTACCCAAAAAAACATTGCCACTATGGAAAATGAGTTGATGAAAGACTTTTTTGTGCAAATTAACCGTGCCAAAGTCAGTCAAAAAATCCGAGATTTATTCGGCGATGAGCTGGCAACAGAGTATCTCCGCCAAATTGAAGCACACGAAATTTATGTTCACGATGAAACCAGTCTTAAACCTTATTGTGTTTCGGTAACGCTCTACCCATTTTTACGTGATGGTTTAACAAAACTTGGCGGAGAATCCAAAGCGCCGAAACATCTCGCTTCTTTTTGTGGTTCTTTTGTGAATTTAGTGTTTGCGATTAGCTCGCAATTTGCCGGCGCGGTTGCTACCGTTGAATTCTTAACCTATTTTGACTACTTTGCCCGTAAAGATTTTGGCGAAAATTATTTAGAAACGCACCGCTTCGAAATCGAAAATCATCTACAACAAGTAGTGTACTCGATTAACCAGCCAGCGGCCGCTCGTGGTTATCAAAGCGTGTTTTGGAATATCTCGGTATATGATAAGCACTACTTTGAAGCGATGTTTGGTAATTTTATGTTCCCTGATTTTGAACGCCCAAATTGGGAAACGACCGCAAAACTCCAGCGCTTTTTTATGAAATGGTTTAATCAAGAACGAACTAAAGCCATTCTCACATTCCCCGTGGTTACTGCCGCAATGCTGACTGAAAACGGGCAATGTAAAGATAGTGAATTTGCCGATCAAATGGCGGAAGAACTTTCGCAAGGTAATGCTTTTTTCATTTATCAATCCGATAATCCGGACTCTTTAGCTTCTTGTTGCCGATTACGTAACGAAATTTCCGATCACACCTTTTCTTACTCTTTAGGGGCTGGCGGTGTGGCAACGGGTTCAATTAATGTCATCACCCTTAATATGAACCGTTTAGTGCAAGATAAACGTGATTTAGCCGCAGAAGTAAGCAAAATTCATCAATATCAATATGCTTATCGTAAATTGATGGAAGAGTATCTCGCTGCAGGTATGTTGCCGGTTTATGACGCTGGCTTTATCTCATTGGATAAACAATTTTTAACCATTGGTATTAACGGTATGGCAGAAGCGGCGGAGTCGCAAGGTTTAACGGTTGGTTATAATCCGGATTATATTGAGTTTGTCCAAAGCCGTTTAAAAGTGATTTTTGAACTAAATCAGCAAGCCTCAAAAAAATACGGCATTAAATTTAATACCGAGTTTGTACCGGCAGAAAATTTGGGGGTAAAAAACGCCAAATGGGATAAAGAAGATGGCTATTTCGTCCCACGGGAGTGCTACAACTCTTACTTTTATCTGGTTGAAGACGAAAAAACGAATACGCTAGACAAATTCTTACTACACGGCAAAACGCTTATTGAATGGCTAGATGGTGGCTCGGCGCTACATCTGAATTTAGATGAAGCATTAAGCCAGACTGGCTACCGCTCACTTTTAGATATTGCGGCAAAAACGGGTTGTAATTATTTTTGTATTAACGTCAAAATTACTATCTGTAATCAGTGTAACCATATTGATAAACGCACGCTTTGCCATTGCGCTAAATGTGGCTCGCAAGATATTGATTATGGTACGCGCGTTATTGGCTATTTAAAACGGGTTTCTTCGTTTAGCTCAGCACGCCAAAAAGAACATCATCTGCGCTTTTATCACCGCCAAGCAGCTTAGGTAATTAGGTTATCTTTTTTATATTATGTAACAAACCTTTAATTTAATAAAACAGCATAGTAGAGACGCCACGCTGGCGTCCCTACTATTTCTTTTGCAGAAAAAATAGCACTAATGCCCAACAATCTCTAAAAAATCTTGTTCAGAAAGCACCTTAACGCCAAGTTCTTGCGCCTTAGCTAGTTTTGAGCCTGCCTTCTCGCCGGCAATCAAATAATCTGTTTTACTCGAAACCGAGCCGGAGACTTTACAACCTAGCCCTTGCAATAGTGCTTTTGCCTGATCTCGGGTTAGCACGCTTAATGTACCGGTTAAAACCACATTTTTATCTTTTAGCGGGTTATCAGCAATCTCCACTTGCTCAATGTTCTGCCAAACTACCCCTTGTTGAATGAGATCTTCGACTACCTCAACATTGTGCGGTTCTTGCCAGAAGCGAACGATACGATTTGCGACCACCTCTCCCACATCTTGAACCTCTTGCAACTGTTCAAAAGTTGCTGTGCGGATGGCTTCTAATGAACCAAAATGGTTTGCTAAGTTTAGGGCTGTTGCTTCTCCCACATCACGAATACCAAGCGCAAATAAAAAACGAGGAAGCGTGGTATTTTTCGCTTTTTCGATGCTGTTTAACGCATTTTGTGCTGATTTCTCCCCCATGCGCTCTAAGCGCATTAAAGTGACTTGATCAAGTTTAAACAGATCCGCAGGGGTATGAACTAGTTCACGCTCCATCAGCTGTTCAATCAGTTTTTCTCCCACGCCGTCAATATCCATCGCTTTGCGAGAAACAAAGTGCTTTAATGCCTCTTTACGTTGAGCTTCGCAAAATAAGCCACCGGTACAACGTGCGACAGCTTCGCCTTCAACCCGTACTACCGCAGAACCACAGATAGGGCAAGCGGTCGGAAAAGTAATTTTTTTTGCATTTTCCGGACGGCGCTCTGCCACAATGCCAATAATTTGTGGAATAACATCACCGGCACGGCGAATAATCACGGTATCGCCAATCGCAATCCCTAAACGTTCGATTTCATCGCCATTATGCAAAGTCGCATTACTTACCGTAACTCCAGCCACAAATACCGGCTCTAATTTTGCGACAGGCGTAATTGCTCCTGTTCGCCCCACTTGGAATTCAACATCATTTAAAACAGTCATCTCTTCTTGAGCTGGGAATTTGTAAGCAATTGCCCAACGTGGAGAACGAGAAATAAAGCCGAGCTGTTCTTGTAAAGCAATATCATTGACTTTCAATACCGTGCCATCAATGTCATAGCCCAACGTTGGACGTTTGGTCTGAATATCCGCATAGAATTTCAACAAATTTTCTCGCCCTTTCTCTAAGCGAATTTCATTGTTTACCGGAATGCCTAACGACTTCAACCATTGCAGGCGTTCAAAATGAGTATTTGGTAATTCATCATCAGAATCATAAATGCCAATACTATACGCATTTAACATCAACGGGCGTTGTGCCGTAATTTTCGGATCTAACTGACGTAGCGAACCTGCCGCCGCATTACGAGGATTCGCAAAGGTTTTCTCGCCTTTTTCTAACGCTTTTTGGTTTAACGCCTCAAAACCTTTTTGTGGCATAAAGACTTCGCCACGTACCTCTAAACGAAGTGGTGGGTTATCTGTTTTTAGTCTTAGCGGAATGTTGCGAATGGTTCGAATATTGGCGGTAATATCTTCGCCTGTTGTGCCATCGCCTCGAGTCGCTGCCTGCGTTAAAACCCCGTTTACATATAAAATACTGACCGCCAAACCGTCTAATTTCGGTTCACAACAAAAATCTAATGAGCTTGGTGTAACGCTAATATAGCTTTCCATTCGGCGCAAAAATCCATCGAGATCTTCATCTGAAAAGGCATTATCTAACGACAGCATCGGCAATTCGTGAGTCACTTGGCTAAAGCCATCTAATGGTTTTGCCCCGACTCGTTGCGTAGGCGAATCCGGTGTAATCAACTCTGGGTGTTGCCATTCTAAATTTTTCAGCTCATTCATCAAGCGGTCGTATTCCGCATCCGGCACGAGGGGATTATCCAGCACGTGGTAATGATATTCGTATTCTCGGAGTTTATTGCGTAATGTTTCAATCTCTGAAAGAGATATTGTTGTATCAGTTTGGGAAAATAGCGGCATAGTAAAATTCTCGATAAAAAAGACCGCTTACAAGCGGTCAATTTTGGTTTGTTTTTTGCAAATTAACGAAGGCGATTTAAATACTCTAAACGTGAATTTTCATCAAAAATTTCACGGCGATCATTTAACACAAACCCACCTAAAGATTGTGCCAAACGTTCTGCACTTTGCAACATCAATTTCAGATTTGCCACATCATTTCCTTCTGATGGTAAATGCATAAACATCACTAAACCGATAGTCGAAAAACGATCCATTTTTTCTAAGTCGAATACGCCCGGTTGCATCATATTTGCTACACTAAAAATAACCGGCGTGGTGTTATTACCAATATGTTGATGGCGGTGGAAAATTTGATATTCGCCATATTGGAAACCTAATCCTTCCAAACATTGCGCTAAATAGTTGCCATAGAACACTTGCCCTTCTGCGGCAACAACATAAAGCATCATCATATTTGCTGGTGTTTCTACTGCTGGTTGAGCAGCCGGTTCTTCCGTTCTCACATTCATTGACTCTGGTGGTTGCGTAGTTTCAACAAATGCAGGCGTATTTTGCTGACTATAAACAGATGTAGAAGATTGTACTTGTTCTTGATAAGGCGACACCTGAGGTTCTAATTGCGCCGTTTCTTCGCCTGGGAGTTTGATTTTAATATTATTCAATGAACTTTCGACATCTTGTTGAATCTCAGCAGATGTATTCACTTCCACATCAGGCTGTGAAACATAATTTTGATCGTGATAACTTTGTGGATCAAGCGTTTTAGGCACTTCAGTTTGAGCAGCCGATTGAATTGGCGTTGAAGGAGGGCGCGTTGAAAAAGTATTTGTGAAAACACGTGATTTCTCACGGCGATGTGACCAAATACTAAAACCGACCATTGCGGCAATAAGCAATCCTGCTAGAATATAAAAAAGAATATTAATCTCCATGGTGTCCTCTTGGCTTGCAATTATCTACAAAATTTAATGTTCGCTATTTGCGAAAATGGTTTGCATAGCTTACCATATTTCTTGTGAAATTTTGAGTGTTTAAGGATCTTTATGTCATCTCCCTTTTCAGAACCCCAAAATCAAATGGGATTAGGCTTCCATTATTTTATTTACGGCTGGCGTTTATTATTACAACGTCAATTTATGCCCTTTGTGATTTTTCCTATCATCATTAACACAGTGTTAATGATTGGTTTAGTTTGGGCATTTTTTGCCAATATTACAGGTTGGCTCGATATGCTTCTTCCCTCTTGGTTGGAATGGCTCTCTTTTGTTTTAATTCCACTTATATTTCTTTTACTGCTTGTGGGTTTTTATTTTGCCTTTACCACATTAGCAAACTTTGTCGCCGCCCCCTTTAATGCATTATTAGCCGAAAAAGTAGAATTACAACTGACCAATCAACCACTTGGCGCCACCTCATTTACCGGTATGCTAAAAGACGTACCGAGAATGTTAAAACGTGAATGGCAAAAAATGATGTATAGCGTTCCACGCCTTATCGCTATTTTCTTATTAGGATTTGTTCCGGTATTAGGGCAAACCATCGTGCCAGTCATTGCTTTTATTTTTAGTGCGTGGATGATTGCGATTCAATACTGCGACTATCCTTTTGATAACCACAAAATTAGCTTTCAGCGAATGCGTAATGCGCTGGAACAAAACAAAGTGATGAATTACACCTTTGGTTCATTAGTGAGTTTGTTTACCATGATACCTTTTGTAAATTTAGTGGTAATGCCGGTTGCAGTGTGTGGCGCAACAGCTATGTGGATTAATGAATATCGTGATTTCTTTTTAGAAAATCAGCATGGCGAATTTAGTAAAGCGGATTACACCTTCAAAAAAACGAAAGGGACATCGGTAAGTACCGAAACACGCACGGGAAATGTGGTAAAAAAATAGAAAAGCATATCAGACCGTTGAAACCCTATACGAGCCGTATAGGGTTACTTAATCTGAGCCGCTCTGCGGCTCTTCCTTTCAGCCCCAGCGGGGCTGGGCTTAATGAACCTAGCACGGCTCGTGCTAGGTTATTGCTCAAATATAACCTTTATCAGCAATCTGGCATATGTTTTTATTTTTCCTCCCTCTATTTACGGAGGGAGGTACCAATAGCAGAGGGAGGGAAAACTTACCTCCCCTGTTTCCACTTCACAATTCTCTCAATTAAAGCAACCAACTCACTGCGCTCACCATCTTCCAAATGATGAAATAATAATTCTAATTTACGAGCCTGATCGATTGAACGGTTACTACTCTCCGTTAATAAATCCGCCACCTCACAACCAAAAATTTCAGAAAGCTCTAACAGCCTCAACACAGACGGCACGCTTTTGCCTCTTTCCATACGAGAAACCGCATCATTACTAATGCCTAAAATTTCGGCTAATTGTGCTTGTGTTAGCCCAACGGCTTGTCGATATTTTGAAATCGCTCGCCCAATGCTTTGTACTAATTGTTCTGTTTTGTCCGACACCCAATCCCCCTTTTATGATGTAAGGAAATGATAGGCGCTAACATTCTTTGATAAATAGCAAATGACATCCAATCTAGACTTGAAAAGCCTAATAAAAACAAATAACATACTAAAATTCACTTTTTAGGCGTTTTTCTAGTATTAAACAACCAAAATGAAAAAATATTTTACTTTTTCTATTATCATGACACGACCTGTCGCACAACATTGCTAAACTTCATACCAACAAATGAGATAGGATATTCATCATGAGAAAAAGTAATATATTAGCCCAGCGCTTAAGTGAGATTTTAGTTCTCCTAAATCAAGGTAAACGCCTTGATACCCATCAATTAGCTGAAGAATTTGAAGTAAACCTTCGCACCATTCAACGCGATATTCGAGATCGCTTTGCTTATCTCGACTGGGAAGAATTCGGGCCTCGCTATTACAAATTAAACACCCAAAAGCTAGGCTTTTTAGATAAAGAAGATATTGAACGCTTTGCTCGTTTTGCCAGCGTAGCGGATTTATTCCCTAAAGTGGATCAAACCTTTTATCAAGAAAAATTAACCGAAAGTGTGAAAGTTAAAGGCTTTCAATATGAAGATATCCGCCATCTTGAAAACGAATTCCGCTTACTGAAACAAGCGATAGAAGAGCGCCAATTTGTGAGCTTTCTGTATAAAAAAAGCGGTCAAAATGACGGAAAATTTTACAAAATTGCCCCTTACAGCCTAATCAACAAAAATGGCATTTGGTACTTAATTGGCACAGACGCAGACAAACAAAAAACCTTCTGTTTTACTCAAATTTCAATGGCAACCAAGCTAGAAGAAACCTTCGAGCCAAACCAACAGCTACAAGAAGAGATCAAAAGTAATGACAGCATTTCTTTTGGCAATCAGCTTAGTGAAGTATTGGTCAAAGTCTCCAGCTTTGCCGCCCCTTACTTCCTTCGCCGAAATTTACTGCCTAATCAAAAACTGGTGCATAAATCGGAAAACGGCGAACTTATTTTAGCAAGCGAAAACGTAAACGAACTCGACATCGTACCGCTTGTGCAGTATTGGATTCCCCATTTAACCATCATCAGCCCTGATGGGTTGCAGGAAAAAATGGTGGAGAAGTTAAGACAATATATTGCGAATGATTAGGGGGAAATATGAAAAAAATTGATATTAGCGCGCCATTTTCGACCATTAAAGAATTAATTAATGAACGTCAAAGTTTTGAAATCTGTGGCATTGAAACAGGTAATTTATTCGCCTTTAGTCAAGAACTTGAAAAATATATCGAAAGTTTAAATTTGAAATGCCGCCTTTACACCAAAAACCGCTTAGCCACAGGCTTATCTGCGGTATTAAATCCCCGTTGGGGCATTTTATCCCTTGCAGCGATTGCGGCACATAATTTACTGACCTTAAACCCAGACTGTGAAATCTATCGGGATCTTGCAAATAAAAGGGTTGGGGTGGTTTGGAAGAAATGGAGTAAAAAATGAAAAAAGACGATTTTAAAGAATATATGGTGGCTGCAGGTTCACAGGAACTTGTGAGCCGTTATGGAAGTGCTGGTGCTGAGTTTCTAAAAGGGCTTAGGGGTATTGATTATGAAACAGGGATTAAATTTGACCGTAGTTTGACGGATATTGGTAACTACAAAATTAATCCTAATGATGTTGAAAAGACTGTTAAACAACAAGCAGGTTTTTCTGCGGAAGTCGCTCACGTTTCTAGAAAGAATGCGGAAGCAATTATTAATAAAACAGGTTCAACATTTTCTCGCAGTGAGGACATAGCTGAATTTGGGAAAAATCATAATGTAGTTGATATTGTGGAAATTACTGCCTCTGGAGAACAGATTACATCTCAGATGAAATTTGTAACTGATCCTGAATCATTACTTAGGAAAATAGCAGAGGGTAATGGGGGAGGAAAAAATGATTTATCCCGTTATATGAATGTTGACCGACTTGATTTACCTACTGAGCAAGTTGAAAAAGCAAAAGAATATTGCCGTAGAAGAGCCAATGAATTACGAAAAAATGCAGAAGCAGCTGCTAAAGCAGGGAAAACAGATGTTGCTGAAAAGTTAAACAAAGCAGCTGATAATTATGAAAAATTATCCACAAAAATTAGTGATTCAGGGATTTCAACAGAAGAAGCAATTAAATATCGACTTAATCCAAAATGGGAAACAGCAAAAGATATTGCAAAAGTAAGCCATAGAGCAGGTATTGAAGGAGCGAAATTTGGTGCAGCGATTGGGGGAAGTATTTCTCTAATTACTAATATGATTGCAGTGAGGTCTGGCAATAAAGAATTTGCTGATGCTCTTTTTGATACAACAAAAGATACACTGAAATCGGCAGGCGTTGGTTATGGGACTGCATTTGCTGGATCAGCAATCAAAGGTGTAATGCAGCAGTCATCAAAGGCGGCTATACGCAATTTATCAAAAACAGGACTTCCTGCAATGATTGTTTCAACTTGTATTTCTACAGGAAAATCAATTAAACGATATGCTAAAGGAGAAATTAATGAAACAGAATTATTTAGAGAGATTGGAGGTGTTGTAAATAACACACTATCTATAGCGACTTTTTCAATGATTGGGCAAATTGCAATACCTATTCCTGTGTTAGGCAGTTTAATTGGGGGAATGGTTGGTTATACATTAACAAATAATTTTTATCATAGTTTTTTAGATTCGCTTGATGAAGTAAAAGCTTCTGAAGAACGGTATCACTATATAGAAATGTGTTGTTTAAGGGCAAGAGCTACAATGCGTGGATATAGGTATTACTTAGATAATTTATTTGCTAATAAACTTTCTGAGTTAAGAATAGAATCAGAGAAACTATTTAATTCATTAGAAAATCAAAATACTAATATTGATGAATTTTGTCAAAACATCAATCAATTTGCTGATGTTCTTGGTAAAAAACTACCATTCAATAATATTGATGAGTTTAATGATTTTATGTTATCTGATAGTACGTTAAAAATTTGATAGGAGCATTCTATGTTTTTAAATAAATTAAGTAATAATGGAGTTAAAGAGTTATTTTTAGAATTGGCTGTTTTAGTTGCAATCTCTGAAAATGAAAAAGTAAATAGAAAAGATAATGGTTATAAACTTATGTTTTCTAATTATTTAAGCGATTATGAAATTGACTTACTATTTCAGTATGCTGAAGAAATGGGTAAAAAAGATTATTTGCTTGGATTATTAAATGATGAGAAAACCTATTTATCACGTACTGTTGAGGTTCCTTCTAAACTTGGAGGTGTAGCTCCAATTGTTGCTGCTACTGGTTTATTAGGTTTAGCTGCAGCCGCTGCTGTAAGTAAAACTAAAAAAACTGAAGAGGTTAAGTTCCCTGTAAGTACAGATTTCTCTCGTTGTCTTTCTGATGTTTTATCAGAAGTATATCAAGATAAAAAGAATGATAAAGGAATCGAAAAAGAACTCTTAAGTAGAATATCTGAAAAAGGATTGAATATATTTGAGTTAGAAAAAGATGCTCTATTATTAGAAATAGCTAATATTCCGTCAGTAAAAGAGGAAATTATTAAAAAAACAGCTGTAAGATTGATATATATGAAAAAAAGTGGCGAACATCCTTTTATGGCAAGAGCACACCTAGCTGTGGGAATATCTCCATTTATAAAACATACCCCTATTGAGATTAATGAAAGAGATAAGAAAATTATTTTATTTGAATTGATATTTATAGCTTATGTAAATGGAAATTTTAACTCATTTAAAAAAGAGTTAATTGAGAGTATTGCGATGAATTTACAGCTAGATATGGAATACATTCCAGAATTTATTGATGTTGTATCTGGAATTTCTTCGTGTTTCAGAGAAGCTAATCAACTGATTTCAGAATAAATAGATAGGGAGTTTTAGATGAGCCTATTACAAAAACATAGTCGCAGTGAAAAAGAGCTTGCTCTTGAACTAGCTGTACTGATATCCATAGCAGACAATGAATTGAATTATTATTCAAATAATGGGACAAAATTATATTTTGATCATTATTTTAATGCAAATAAGAGAAATGTCTTAAACTTATATTTAGAAGAGTTGGATATTGAAAGGAAAAATTTAGATAAGATACTAAATTCTTATGATAATAATTTATCTCAATCTATAACTAGAGCGGTTGATATTGTTTTTTCTAAATATAGAGATGATAGAAACATTCAGAAAGAAACTCTAAAGTTAATGGAAAAATTAGATATAAGTATTATTAATGCTAGTACTGCTGCTATTAATAAATGTATGAGTTACATACCTATGATAAAAGAAGAAATCTTATATATGGCTTTACAAGGCATTTTAGATAAAAGAAATCTTAAGTTATCAGGAAAAGATAAGAAAATATTCTTATTTGAGCTAATTTACTTAGCTTTATTATATGGAAATTATGAGTCTATTATTTTTATTTTAAGGAAGTTATGTAATTTATTCTCTATTGATTTTGAATATGTTGATGAGTTTAAAGATATGGCGAAAGAGTATTGTTTTGCTAGAAATAAGCTAAATTCAATCAATGAAAATATAAGAGAGTTAATTGAAGAATAAGTTTTTAGCAATCAATAAATCTAATCTATTATATAGGAGTAATTAAAATGGTATTACCAGTAATTCCAATTGCAATCGGTATGGGCGTCTCTGCTCTTTGGGGAGTATATAAGGGTGGAAAAGCAGTAAAAGATAATAGTGAAGCAAAAGATATTAATGCTTCTGCTCAAGAAATTATTAATTCTGCAAATAAATCTTTAGAAGCTTCTAGAGAAATTTGTGAACAAGCATTAGAAGAATTAGGGCAGAAAAAATATGATGCTCTAACAAAGAATATTCATTCATTTATTAATGTATTTGGTCGAATTAAAAATGTTGAGTTATCTCAAGATCAAAGTTTAGAAGAACTAAAAATTGCTGAATTTAGCAATGAAGTATTAGAAGAGTTGAAGAAGGAAATTTCTTTTTTCACGAGTTCTTCTCTCGGTGTTCTCGGTGGTTCTGCTGCTGGTGCTATGGCTGCATTTGGGGCTTATAGTGGAACAATGGCTTTTGCAGCGGCAGGTACAGGAACAGCTATTAGTACATTAAGTGGAGCAGCAGCAACAAATGCGACATTAGCTTGGTTGGGGGGAGGTACGATTGCTAGTGGTGGATTCGGTATGGCAGGTGGTGCAATGATATTAAATGTGATTACTATTGCACCAGCTTTAGCTATTGCTGGTTGGTATATGGGAAATCAAGCCGCTAAACAATTAAATGATGCTAAATCAAATAAAGAGTTGGCATTGAAATATGAGGAAGATTCTCGCACTACAGTAACTTTTACAGATGGTATTGCAGAAATTGCAGTTAATTCTATCGAGGTATTATCTCTATTGCGTAAGGCTTCTCGCAGAAGTACTAAAGCATTAGAGAATATTACTTTAGAAAAAGGATTTGATTATCAACAATATGAACAATCAGATAAAGAAGTTGTGTTAAGAAGCTTGAAATTAGTCCAATTATTAAAAGCAGTAATTGATACGCCGATTCTTAATGAAAAAGGCGAATTATTAGGTGATGCAAGCTCTAATATTAATGATATTAAGAAAGTTGCATTAAGTATGTAATAAAAAATGAGGTAGTTTAAAATGGGATTTTTCGATTTTTTAGGAAAAGTTGGTAAAAGTATCAATGATTCAATGCAATCAGCTATGGAGGATAAGATCATTGATCTATGGCAACGACTTAAAAACTCTGATGAAGATAGAATTGCATCATATCTCAATTCTAAAGAAAGAATAACAAATTTAGATTGTACAGCTATTTTAGCTATTTATTATCGACATCAAAGGTATGGTGTAGATTCTGTATTAAGCAGGGTAAACCATAATAGTGAAGATATTATTCAGCAAACCTTAAAGTTGTGTGGACATAATATGATCCAACTTTCTAAAAAGAGTCCAATGAGAGAAATTCAGCAAACAGCAGATAAATTCATTGCAGATTATCGTAAAAATACATACTAGTATTTTTATAATGAAGGGATATTTAAGGTTAAATATCCCTTTTTATTTAAAATATAAAGAATAAGGATTAACAAATGAACTTCGAAGAACAACTTGTTAAAGAAGTCGTTGCTCGCATGAGTGAAGAACAAAAATGGGAAACGTTCAAGGCGCTTCAAAAGTTTGATTTTGATGAAATGGATAGAATGTTTGAAGAATATGATAAAAAACTTAGAGATATTGAACAAACACTCAGAAATAGTGAACAGCTCTTGGAAAAGATGAAAGCTGAACATAACTTTAGAACGGTGTAATAGCAAAATAGTCGCTAAAAAAATGGCTTAAAGCCTTATAAGCACAGAACGTTAAACCCTATTTTTGAAATATGAATAAAAAATAGACTACTTTGCCAAAGCCTGAAAACAAAGAAATATGGTATGCAAAATAATACTCAACGTTATTTTTGTAGTGAATGTCATAAAATATTTATCTTAAAAAATAAATTAGATACAAATTAAGATTTGGACTGATGTACATAGGGTAAACAAACCCATCAATAACTTTCCGTTAAATATCATTGTTCAATTAGAACGATTCAAAGATATATTGATAAAGTGCTTAAAATACCTTTGAATCCACCTTTCACTATAAAGTGATTTCCCCCAATGGTAAAAAATAACCGCTTGTTTGTGTTTTACATTTGTTTTACACTATGCTTAAACATAGGGGGAACAATGTCAAACTTAAATATTCGTATTGATGAAGTGGTAAAACAACAAGCATTTGAAGCTTTTGATAACTTAGGGATCAGCCCGTCAGATGCCATACGATCATTCTTAGCGTATGTAGCGGAAACAGGTAGAATGCCAATCAAACAAATTATCGTATCTGACGAAGATGTGGAATTGTATGAGCTTGTTAAAAAGCGTTTGAATGAACCTGAAAAAATCAAAAATACAACCCTTGATGAATTATTCTCGTAGGTTGTTGTATGGTCTATTCAATTAAGGTTCACGATGATTTTGTTGAAGAGTTGAATAAACTTGATACGGCAATTAAAACACAGTTGCGTAAAAAACTCGACAAAGTGGTTGAAAATCCGCATATTCCAAAGAACCGACTTGCAGGCGGATTGCATAATTGTTATAAGATCAAACTCAAACGATCAGGTATTCGTTTGGTTTATCAAGTTAATGATGATGAAATCTATATTCTTTTACTAACCGTGGGTAAAAGAGCGGATAATGAAGTTTATGAAACGGCGTTAAAACGATTGTAAATTAATTGGAGCAGTTGTATTGTTGGAACTTGTTCTAGCAAGTAAAATTCATTGCTAACCATCACTTATACCGAGCATAAAATTATGAACAATCTATCAAATACTGAACAACTTCGAACCTACTTCCGTGAACAACGTGATATTCAAAATTTCCCTGATAATTTCCGTTTGCGTATTCATCGTGCTTTAAGTTGGTTAGGCAAAGCAGAAAAATTAGACATATCTAAAGAGTTAGATATGAAATTTATCTGTTTATGGATTGCCTTTAATGCGGCTTATGCAAGGGAATTAGAAGACAATACAGGTAAAGATCGCGCAACCTTTAATGAGTTTTTACTTAGAATCTGTGCCTTTGACAAAGAGCAGGTTATTTATAACTTAGTTTGGAAAAAATTCTCTCAATCTATCCGCTTGTTATTAGACAATAAATATGTCTTTCAGCCATTTTGGGATTTTCATAACGATAAAATTTCAGAAAAAGATTACTTGATGGCAGAAATGAAAGAGCGTGAGCGTTTTTTGTCAGCATTGGAGCAGCAAAAAACAGAGCGGATCTTAGATGTAATGTTTAGCCGTTTATATACGTTACGAAATCAAATTTTGCACGGTGGGGCGACATTTGATAGTCGGGTAAACCGTGAGCAGCTTAAAGATGGTTGTAATATTTTATCTTTACTAATTCCAGCAATGCTTCAAATTATGATGGAAAATCATTCTGAAATTGATTGGGGCAAACCGTTTTATCCGGTGGTAAATGCCTTATAAAAAAAGCACCTCTAAGAGGTGCTTTCTTGATGGAAAAGCTGATATTATAAGCTTTCTGTGAAAGTACGAGTAATTACATCGCGTTGTTGTTCTGGAGTTAATGAGTTAAAACGTACTGCATAACCAGAAACACGAATAGTTAATTGTGGATATTTTTCTGGGTTTTTAACTGCATCTTCTAATGTTTCACGGCGTAATACGTTTACGTTTAAGTGCTGCCCACCTTCAACTTTGATTGTTGGAGCAACATTAACTGGTACTTCACGGTATGAAATTTGACCTAAATCGCTGATTGCAACAACTTCGTCTTCTTTGTAAACGTTACCTTTAGAAGCAATGCAACGAGCTTCGTTTTTTGCTTCGTCTAATAACCAGAAAGAATTTAATAAGTTGCTGTTTGTTGATTCGGTAATTTGTACACCTTTAATCATTTTGAACTCCTAAATAGATGAGATGATTGATTATTAAAAAATTTTAAAATTTCAAAAAAATTTGATAGGCTCATTATACTCCTCTTGATGAGAATTACGATAAAAATTTAAACATTTTTGATACGGAAGTATTTATTTGGTTAAATAATGGTCAGTTTAATGGTTTGCTAAATTTATAACTATAGGTAGATATATGAAAACATGGAAAGAAGCGCTAGGGGAAGAGAAACAACAACCTTACTTTCAACATATTTTGCAACAAGTGCATCATGAGAGAATGAGCGGTAAAATTGTTTATCCGCCTCAAAATGAAGTATTTAGTGCTTTTTCTCTTACTGAGTTTTGTGATGTAAAAGTGGTTATATTGGGCCAGGATCCTTATCACGGTCCTAATCAAGCGCATGGTTTAGCCTTTTCGGTTAAGCCTCCGGTTGCTCCACCGCCTTCATTAGTGAATATGTATAAGGAGCTTTCGCAAGATATTGAGGGATTTCAAATTCCTCAGCATGGCTATTTAGTTGATTGGGCAAAGCAAGGTGTATTATTGCTTAATACGGTTTTAACTGTTCAGCAAGGAATGGCGCATTCTCATGCCAAATTGGGGTGGGAAACCTTTACAGATAAAGTTATTGCACAGCTTAATGAACATCGTGAAAATATCGTCTTTTTACTTTGGGGGAGTCATGCTCAAAAGAAAGGACAATTTATTGATAGAAGCCGTCATTGTGTTTTAACGGCGCCACATCCTTCTCCATTATCAGCGCATCGGGGCTTTTTCGGGTGTAAGCATTTTTCTAAAGCAAATACTTATTTACGAGAAAAGGGGATTCCAGAGATTCACTGGCAATTGCCATTAAATGCCTAGGAGATTAAAAATCTTGAAGGTGGTACACCAACTTTAGGCTTCTAGACGAACCTAGCACGGCTTGTGCTAGGTTATTTTGCGCTATTTATTCCAAGGATAAACACCGCCATGTCGTTCAAGGTTCTGTAATTGTTTTTGAGCTGTTACTTGATAATTGATTCGTTTTATTTCATCACGGGTAAGGTGTGGGAATGCCTTTTCCACGGAGAGGATAAACCCCATATCATATTTTTCGAGATCATATTGGTAATTAACCGTAAAGGCTTTTGTGCAACAGTGAGTGGCATTGAGTTGCATAAGTGCATTAAACACATTAGTGTCATTATGGATACCGCTATACCAAAAGCGAGAAGTTTGCACAGCAAGAGCCTTTCGCATCATGTAGCAATTGGTGTCAATATGATGTCTTTTATGCGATGTTGTTGTCATTCCAACCGTTTGATTTTCGACAGTAATTTGGAATACATAAGGGTTATCTAATCTATTTTCATAAAAGCCGATCGATTCCAAAGTATCTTGGCAAATAAATTGCTCATCATGCGTATAAAAATTACGGAGCGAATAAGCATAATCTGCACTTGATTCATTTAGGGTTTTTATTCCATTTTCAATATGAGTCGGCTCATACCAGTTGTCATCATCTAAATAACAAATGGCATCTTCTTTAACCAAAAACGGAGCGATAGCATTGATACTGCTATTAGTCCAACCGTTTGCCCCCGTATTCATAGGTAAATAGGTCGCAATAACATCAGGGTATTTATCTAAAATTGTTTTGGCTTTTTCAGCAAATTGTTCTCCATCAACAAATACATAATGTTTACAAGGATAAGTTTGATTCTTAACACTTAAAATGGCTCGTTCAAGATCAGATCTGCCAATCGTTGAAGTAATCACGGCAACAGTTTTAATTACTTGGTTGTTCATTGTTATCTTCTTTTGTTAGATTATTTGATTTCTTGGATGGTATTCAAAATCCGCTTATCCGAAATTGGATATTTGGTGCCTAGCTGTTGAGCGAACAGGCTGACACGCAATTCTTCAATCATATAACGAATTTCTAAAACCTCATCCGGTATCGCTTTAGATTTCGGCAATTTAGCCAATAATTGCTTATAAGCTTCTTGTACTTGTTCAACACGTAGCATTTTCGCACGATCCGCATTGGTATCGACTAATAATTTATCAAGCCGTTTATCAATAGCGGTTAAATATCGATGCAAATCTGCAAGGCGTTGATGTCCGGTTTTGGTCACAAATTCCGGATAAATTAAGCCTGCTAATTGCGCCTTGATATCCGACATTGCAAATGCCATTGTGAAATCCATTTTACCTTTCATTCGCTTATTTAATTCAAAAGCAAGAGTAAGGCATTTTTCTACCTGTAAAGCAATTTCTGCGGTGGTATCGTTTAAATTGGCTCTAACATGCTCGTGTAGTTCATTAAATTTTTCTTCCGACCACACAAAGCCTCCAAACTCTTCAATCAATTTATCTACTGCACAGGCGATACAGTCGTCAATCAACTCTAGCACCTTGCCGAACGGGGCAAAATATAAACCGAGTTTAGCTTTATTCGGCAGTTTTTCGTGCAGATATTTAATCGGCGATGGCACGTTTAGCAATAACAATCGGCGTAACCCCGCTTGCATTGCTCGTGCTTGCTCAAATTCTGTTTCGAACAATTTGATGCCCACCGACTCTTTTTCATCGACAATCGCAGGGTAGGCTTTTACGCTAAAATGTTGTTTTTTCTGTTCGTAAAATTGGGGTAAATCCGCAAAATTCCACAAATGCACACCGCTTTGCTCAATCCCATCATCGGCAATGTTCGAAAGCGTATTTTGTACTTGATCTTTAAGTTGGAATTTTAATTCATCAAGATTTTCACTCTCAGCAATTTTTTTCCCTTTTTCATCAATAACACGGAATGTCATGCGTAAATGCGGTGGTAATTGTGTTAAATCCCAAAGTTCAGGATCGACAGTTACCCCCGTCATTCTACGCAGTTCATAAGTCAAACTTTCAAGCAACGGTTTAGCAAAAGGTTCTGCTTTTCCTAGAAATGCCTCGGCATAATTAGGCGCAGGCACAAAATTGCGGCGCATGGCTTTAGGTAACGATTTAATGAGACTGACAACCAACTCGTGGCGCAACCCTGGGATTTGCCAATCAAAGCCTTCTAGCTCAATTTGATTAAGTAACGGCAATGGAATATGTACCGTTACGCCATCGTGATCTTGCCCGATTTCAAACTGATAGCTTAACTTCAATTTGAGCGAACCTTGATACCAGAAATTTGGGAAGTCTAATTCGCTGACTTTGTTTGCATTATCATTCATCAAGAACGATTTTTCAAAGTTCAGCAGTTCAGGATCTTTCTGGGACGCTTTTTTCCACCAGCTGTCAAAATGTTTGCTGGAAACGACATCTGTGCCGATCCGCTGATCGTAAAATTCAAACAGCACTTGCTCGTCTACCAAAATATCTCGACGGCGAGATTTATGCTCCAACTCTTCGATCTCTTTGATCAAGCGGTTATTTTCTTTGAAAAATTTGTAATTATTGTGCCATTCGCCTTCCACCAACGCCGAGCGGATAAAAATTTCACGGCTGACAATAGGATCGATTGCTCCATACATCACAGGACGGCTGGTAACAATCGGAATACCGTAGAGCGAGACTTTTTCATCGGCAACCACCGCCCCTTTTGATTTCGCCCAACGTGGTTCGCTGTAACTGGATTTGGTTAAGTGTTTGGCAAGCGGTTCAACCCATTCAGGCTCAATTCGTGCCACCATTCGTCCCCACAATTTAGTAGTTTCAACCAATTCTGCCGCCATTACCCATTTCGGCTGTTTTTTGAAAAGCACGGAATTAGGGAACAGATAAAAATGTGCATTTCTTGCCCCTAAATAGTGCATCTTCTCGTTATCTTTCAAGCCGATATGAGACAATAAGCCCGATAATAAAGCGGTGTGAATTTGCTGATAATTTGCAGGTTCACTGTTAATCGGCAAGCCCATTTCACGCACCGCAAGGCGAAGCTGATGATAAATATCCTGCCACTCACGCACTCGCAGATAGTTGAGATAATCTTTTTGGCAAAGCTTACGGAACTGATTTTTGGTGAGTTCCTTTTGTTGCTCTTGAATAAAATGCCACAGGTTCACAAAGGCTAAAAAATCGCTCTCTTTATCGGCAAAACGGCGATGTTTATCATCTGCCGATTGCTGTTTTTCCTGCGGACGCTCACGGGGATCTTGAATAGACAACGCCGATACGATCATCATCACTTCGTGTAAACTGCCATTCTTCGCTGCTTCGATCACCATACGACCCAAACGGGGATCGATAGGCAGTTGGGCGAGTTGGCGACCGATTTGGGTCAATTCACGTATTTCACCATTTTTTGTTTTTTTGAATTCAAATGCCTGTAATTCTTCTAATAAACGAATACCATCTTGAATATGCCGCTGATCCGGTGCATCGACAAACGGAAACGAAGCAATATCCGTCAAACCCAACGCAGTCATCTGCAAGATTACCGAAGCGAGATTTGTCCGCAAAATTTCAGGATCAGTAAACTGCGGACGGGCGTTAAAATCCTCTTCCGAATACAAGCGGATACATATCCCTTCCGAAATACGTCCACAACGCCCTTTACGCTGGTTGGCGGACGCTTGAGAAATCGGCTCAATCGGCAAACGCTGAACTTTGGTACGATAGCTATAACGTGAAATGCGAGCCGTTCCCGTATCAATCACATACTTGATATTCGGGATTGTCAGCGAGGTTTCCGCCACGTTGGTCGCCAAAATAATGCGGTTCAGGTTGCTTGGATTAAAAATACGTTGTTGTTCTGCAGCAGATAAACGGGCATATAACGGCAAAATTTCCGTATGGCGAAGCTCCTGCTTCTGCAAGGCTTCGGCGGTATCACGGATTTCTCGCTCACCGTTCATAAAAATCAAAATATCGCCCCGACCTTCCGCTTGCAGTTCGTCCACCGCATTGAGAATGCCTTGTAGTTGGTCTTGATCCTCTTCTTCCACAATCGGGCGATAACGCACTTCCACAGGATAAGTTCTACCCGACACTTCGATGATCGGTGCATTGTTGAAATGTTTAGAAAAACGTTCCACATCAATGGTTGCCGATGTGATGATTACCTTCAAATCAGGGCGTTTTGCCAAAATTTGTTTGAGATAACCGAGAATAAAATCGTTGTTAAGCGAGCGTTCGTGGGCTTCGTCAATAATCAGCGTATCGTATTGATTGAGATAGCGGTCGTTTTGGATTTCGGCAAGCAGAATACCGTCCGTCATCAATTTGACGAGGGTGTTATCACTAATCTGATCGTTAAAGCGGACTTTATAACCAATAGTCGAACCAAGTTCCGATTTCAGCTCTTCGGCAATGCGTGTCGCCACCGAGCGAGCTGCGATACGTCTAGGTTGCGTATGCCCGATTAGCCCTTTTACTCCACGTCCAAGCTCCAAGCACATTTTCGGCAACTGCGTGGTTTTACCCGATCCTGTTTCCCCTGCAATCACCACTACTTGATGTTCGGCAATCAGTTTTAAAATCTCTTCACGACGAGCAGAAACAGGCAGATCAGGATACTCAATTTTTAGTTGTTCAGCTTGCTGTTTACGGGTGAAATAACGGCTTTTACAAGCGGTCAGATCCGTTTCAATTTCTGCAATAATGGCTTGTTTGGCATTTTCATTTTTGATATTTGAAATGCCGTGAATACGAGAACGCAAACGGCGATAATCTAAATTGGTTATATCTTTTAATTGGGCTAACAATGCTTTCTGAGCATCATCAAGCGGTTGTTTTTTATGATTTTTTTGCATATTTCAATGTTAAATTATGATTTTCCTACAACCAGCGACAAAATCCCTGCCGCAATTAACGGACCGACAGGTACACCTTTTAAGAAGGCGACGCCGATAATCGTGCCAATTAGTAATCCTGTTACGAGGACAGGTTGATTACCCATTAGGTTGATGCCTCGCCCACCAAGCCAAGCTACCGAGATCCCGGCAAGAATTGCCAGTAGCATTTTCCAATTTAGTAATGTCGCCAAATTTGGTAGCGCAATTTTACCTGAAACAATGGGGCTAAGAACGCCAATGGTTAAAATAATAATGCCGATAGTAAGCCCATATTTTTCTAAATGAGGAATATATTTATTTAGAACTGTTTGTTGCATTAAGAGTAAGACGGTAGCGGAAATGGTAATGGAATTATTATTTCCCAATACGCCAAGCAAGATAAGGGCAACAAGAAAAAGGGCGATAGGATTAAATGATAAGTTCATGATCTTAATAAAAAATGAGGGCGGAAAATCCGCCCGTAGGTATTATGCTGCAACAATAACCATTGCAGGACGGAGTACACGTCCTTGCAAGGTGTAACCTTTTTGTAATACAGTGCTGATATGATTTGCATCAACGCCTTCAGCCGGTTGCATTGAAATCGCTTGGTGTAATTCCGGATTAAATGCTTCGCCTACTGCACCAACCGCTTCAACGCCAAATTTTGCTAAGGTTGAAATGAATTCTTTATGGGTCATTTCTACGCCATCGACTAGTGCTTGGGTTTTCTCATCCGTTACCGCATTATCTAAAGCTGCCAAACCACGTTCTAAATTATCAACAACGGTTAAAAGTTCTTTAGAGAATTTCTCTAAAGCGAATTTGTGCGCTTTCTCAACATCTTGTTCTGCACGGCGGCGAATGTTTTGAATTTCTGCTTGAGCGCGAAGTTGAATGTCTTTTTCACGTGCATCGGCTTCAGAAATATAGCTTTCTAATTCTGCGATGCGAGCTTCTGCCGCTTCAAGCGGATTCACTTCAACGATTTGTTCTTCTTGAGTTTGTTCTGTTTGGGTTCCTTCTTGAATAGTGTTCATTTCTTCTTGTTGTGTGGTTTCAGTTTGATTTGTCATACTTAATCCTCTTATATAAAAGACAAATTTTGCCTTAATATAGCGATAAATTACTGAAATTCAAGGAAAAGGCAAAAATAATTTTATTTTAGGTAAGAAAGTGCTTGCAAAATGTAGGGCTTGCCTTAAAATCGCCCCTAACTTTCATTGACAATTTCGGCGTGAAAGGTTCGTAAATTTTCGGAGAAATCCGACCGCTTTTATCTTTTTTTTCTTAACGGAGAAAACTTAAATGAAAAAATTAGCAGGTTTATTAGCTGCAGGCGTGGCTTCATTTGCATTAACAGCATGTAATGAAGAAAAACCAAAAACAACAGAAGCTGCTCCGGCAGCAGAGTCTAAAGCAGCACCAGCTAACGCAGGTACCGTTCATTTATATACTTGGACGGAGTACGTTCCTGAAGGTTTATTAGACGAATTCACAAAAGAAACTGGTATCAAAGTTGAAGTTTCTAGCCTTGAATCAAACGAAACAATGTATGCGAAGTTAAAATTACAAGGTAAAGATGGCGGTTATGATGTTATCGCACCATCTAACTACTTCGTATCAAAAATGGCTAAAGAAGGTATGTTAGCGGAATTAGATCACGCTCAACTTCCTGTTATTAAAGAATTAAACCAAGATTGGTTAAATAAGCCTTATGATTTAGGTAACAAATACTCATTACCTCAATTATTAGGTGCTCCGGGTATCGCATTTAATACAAACGACTATAACGGTACAGAGTTCACTTCTTGGGGTGATTTATGGAAACCTGAATTTGCGAACAAAGTACAATTATTAGACGATGCTCGTGAAGTATTTAACATTGCGTTATTAAAATTAGGCAAAAATCCAAATACTCGCGATCCGGAAGAAATTAAAGCCGCTTATGAAGAGTTGAAAAAATTACGTCCAAACGTACTTTCATTCACATCAGATAACCCTGCAAACTCATTTATTTCAGGTGAAGTTTCAGTAGGTCAATTATGGAATGGTTCTGTACGTATTGCGAAGAAAGAGCAAGCGCCAATCAATATGGTCTTCCCGAAAGAAGGACCGGTATTATGGGTGGATACATTAGCAATCCCAGCGAATGCTAAAAACAAAGAAAACGCTCATAAGTTAATTAACTACTTATTAGGTGCAAAAGCATCAGAAAAATTAACATTAGCGATTGGTTATCCAACTTCTAACGTTGAAGCATTAAAAGTATTACCAAAAGAGATCACAGAAGATCCTGCAATCTATCCAACAGCAGAAGTGTTAAAATCTTCTCAATGGCAAGATGAAGTTGGCGATGCAATTGAACTTTATGAAAAATACTACCAAGAGTTAAAAGCATCAAAATAATCTGATGTTTAAGTAACAGTAAACCCCAAAGAGAAATCTTTGGGGTTTTATTTTAGATGAAGTACAATAGCGACAATAAATTGATAAAGTAGGAAAAAAAGTATGCCAACATTAAGTGTTGCAATGATTATCAAAAATGAAGCTCAAGATCTAGCTGCTTGCCTTGATACGGTAAAAGGCTGGGTTGATGAAATTGTGATTTTAGACAGTGGAAGTACAGATGAAACAGCACAAATTGCAGAGCAATATGATGCAAAATTTTATATCAATGCTGATTGGCAAGGATTTGGTAAACAGCGCCAGTTAGCTCAACAATATGTGACCAGTGATTATGTTCTGTGGCTTGATGCTGATGAAAGAGTAACACCGGAGTTAAAGCATAGTATTTTACAAGCGGTCAAAAATGATGAACAAAATACCGTTTATAAAATTGGTCGATTAAGTGAGGTATTTGGTCGTCAAATTCGTCATTCCGGCTGGTATCCGGATTATGTAGTGCGTCTGTATCCGACAACGATTGCTCGTTACAACGATTCGCTTGTTCACGAAAAGGTCGTCTTTGATTCAGCAACCAAAGTTGAAAAATTACAAGGTAATTTATTGCATTTTACTTATAAAAATATTACCCACTATCTGACTAAATCAGCACATTATGGCTCAGAATGGGCAACACAACGAGTCAAACAAGGGAAAAAAGTGTCCCTCTTTAGTGCATTTAGCCACGCGTTAAGCAGTTTTGTGAAAATGTATCTTCTGAAAAAAGGGTTTTTAGACGGTAAACAAGGTTTGCTGCTGGCAGTACTTTCGGCACAATCAGTCTTTAATAAATACGCAGATCTGTGGGTAAGAGGACAGGGGAAATAATATGTCGCAAAAACAGGCGGTTTTATTTATCAATATGGCAAAGGGATTCGGTGGCGGTGAGTTTTATACCGAGCAACTAATCAAGAATTTAGAGGGATATCAGTGTTATTTTTTAGGAAAAAAATCAGGAAAACTTACCGCTTGTATCCAACAAAATTTACCGGAAGTAAAAGTTATCAGTCTTTGGAGTGCCATTAAGCTCGCTTTATCAGAGAAAAATCTGATTGTTCATGCTTTAGATGGTCGAGGGGCTCATTTTGCCGGAATCTTTAAACGTTTTTTTAAAACTATAAGCGTGATTACTCGCCAAGTTAATTTTGCGTTTAAACGTAAATCTTCACAAAAAGCCTATGAAAATGCGGATATGCTGGTTGGTGTGAGCCAATCTATAACGCAAAATTTGGCAAAATTAAACCCAAATGCTCAGACAGTTTACGGCTGTTTAAAGCCATTACAAGAAAACAAAGAATTTGAACAACAATTTTTTGCTAACCCACCACATTCACTTAAAATTGCCCATATTGGTAATTTCCAAACTGTAAAAAATTTCCCACTAACGATTGAGCTTGCTAAACAAAATCCTGATGTATACTTTTACTTGGTAGGTGCAGGCGAGTTAGAAAATGAGCTAAAAATTCAATCAAAAGGATTCAATAATATCTACTTTATTCCTTTTACACCATACATCGGTAGTGTGTTAAAAAATGTGGATTTACTGATTGTTCCATCTCATTCGGAAGGTTTGGGTATGGTAATTTTAGAAGGTTATCAATACCAAGTCCCAAGTATTGCTCACGCAACAGGTGGTATTCCTGAGATCATTGAACAAGAGAAAACAGGCTTCTTAGTAAGCCCAAATCAAATTGAGCAGTATCAGGCTATTTTAGATCGTCTACTTGCCGAACCTACCTGTTTTGCAGAATTACGCCAAAATATTACCGCTTATCTGGCAAAAAAAGATTTTTCCGCACAGAGAATGGCGAGAGAATATGAAGCGATTTATCGGAAAGTTATTAAAAAATAATTGATAATTTGACAAACACTGTCTTTGCCTTATCTTCTACTTTCCAAGCTAGGGATATTATGGCTTGGTAATTGCCGAAAATTTATCTTATATCGGTATTGTATCGGATAAAAACCCGCAGACGGCACGCCTTTGATTGTCCATAATATCGGGGAGGACATTTGTTAAAAGATTGGACACACGGTTGTATTGCTATAACAAATGAGGAGATAGATGAACTTTTTTTCGCAGTGGTACACCAAGCAGAAATTGAGGTCAAGCCTTAAATCAAGTGGTTAAATTTCGGAAAAACTTTGCAAGTCGGGTCAGTAAATTTTAGATGAAGTTTTAACGCTTTTCAGCTAGAATATTTTCCTTGAATGCATGCGCAAGCGTTTGCGTTTAATTATTTTTTACTTTCAAAATTTATAGGAATTCGTATGTCAGCAACAATTTTAGAATCTCTCCCGTTAGGTCAAAAAGTAGGTATCGCATTTTCAGGCGGTTTAGATACTTCAGCAGCATTACTTTGGATGCGTAAAAAAGGTGCAGTGCCTTACGCATATACAGCAAACTTAGGTCAGCCTGATGAAGATGATTACAACGCAATTCCGAAAAAAGCGATGGAATACGGTGCAGAAAATGCACGTTTAATTGACTGCCGTGCGCAATTAGCACACGAAGGTATTGCAGCTATTCAATGTGGTGCATTCCATATTTCAACGGGCGGTATCCCTTATTTCAATACCACGCCACTTGGTCGTGCGGTAACCGGTACAATGCTTGTTGCTGCAATGAAAGAAGATGATGTAAACATCTGGGGCGATGGCTCAACCTTTAAGGGCAATGACATCGAGCGTTTCTACCGTTATGGTTTATTAACCAATCCAAAATTAAAAATCTATAAACCTTGGTTAGACAACCTCTTTATTGATGAACTTGGTGGTCGTTTTGAGATGTCGCAATTCTTAATTGCTAACGGTTTTGACTACAAAATGTCTGTTGAAAAAGCTTACTCAACCGACTCAAATATGCTAGGTGCAACGCACGAAGCGAAAGATTTAGAAGAATTAAGTACTGGAATGAAAATTGTGAAACCAATTATGGGAGTAGCGTTCTGGGACGAATCGGTTGAAATCAAACCTGAAACAGTTTCTGTTACCTTTGAAGAAGGTGTGCCGGTTGCATTAAACGGCAAACGTATCGAAGATGCTGTTGAGTTAATTCTTGAAGCAAACCGTATTGGTGGTCGCCACGGTTTAGGGATGTCAGATCAAATCGAAAACCGTATCATTGAAGCAAAATCTCGTGGTATTTATGAAGCACCGGGAATGGCATTATTACACATTGCTTACGAGCGTTTAGTAACCGGTATTCACAATGAAGATACGATTGAACAATACCGTATTAACGGCTTACGTTTAGGTCGCTTATTATACCAAGGTCGTTGGTTCGACCCACAAGCATTAATGCTTCGTGAAACAGCACAACGTTGGGTAGCAAAAGCAATTACCGGTACTGTAACTTTAGAATTACGCCGTGGTAACGACTTCACGATTCTTAATACTGAATCGCCAAACTTAACTTATGAAGCAGAACGTTTAAGTATGGAAAAAGTAGAAGATGCGCCATTTACACCGTCAGATCGTATCGGTCAATTAACAATGCGTAACTTAGATATCGTGGATACACGTGGTAAATTAGCGATTTATACCGAAACAGGTTTAATTTCTGCGAATAACCAAGTTGTGCCACAATTAGGTCAAAAATAATCTTTTTATTTAAAATTAAGAGCAAAATCGCCTCAAAGGTTAATTTGGGGCGATTTTCTTTTTTTATAATTAAGTTATATACTGATGCACTTTTGTTAGTATCGATAAATCAAATGAAACAAGTCGAAATTTTTACAGATGGTTCTTGCTTAGGTAATCCGGGCAAAGGGGGAATAGGCATATTGCTCCGATATAATCAGCATGAAAAAACGGTTAGCCAAGGTTATTTCCAAACGACCAATAACCGCATGGAACTTCGCGCAGTTATTGAAGCCCTTGCGATGTTAAAGGAACCTTGCCAAGTGCATTTACATTCAGATAGCCAGTATATGAAAGACGGCATTACAAAATGGATTTTTAATTGGAAGCGTAATAATTGGAAAACAGCGAACGGTAAAGCGGTTAAAAATCAAGATTTATGGATTGCTCTAGATATGGAAATCCAGCATCATAAAATGGAATGGCATTGGGTTAAAGGTCATGCCGGACATCGTGAAAATGAAATTTGTGATGAACTGGCAAAGGCTGGGGCAAATAATCCCACTTTGGAAGATATTGGGTATAATGCTGAATAATACAAGCGGTCAGATTTTTATTAAAATTTATAAAAATAATCGTTTGTTAAATTTTTTGGCAAAAATTGCCATTTTTTAGCTTGTTTGCACTACGCAAACGTTTTCTTTTTTTGTAAAATAGCGGTCGTTTTGACCCATTGAGGTTTTTATGGTTGATATCATTATTATCGGACTTATTGCATTTTCTATTTTAGTTAGCCTTTGGCGAGGCTTTGTGAGTGAAGCACTTTCATTGGCTGGCTGGGTAATTGCCTTTTGGGTCGCAAGTTCGTTTTATCCTTATTTAAGCGGTTATCTCACACAAGTTAATTCTATCTACCTTCAAAATTCAGAATACTTGCGTAACGGTGTCGCTGCTGGGGGATTATTTATTGTGGTATTGATAATTTGCGGTGTGATCAACGCACTTTTAAGCAAAATTATTGATACAACAGGTATTTTATCAACCACCGATCGTATTTTAGGCGGTGCATTTGGTGCTTTACGAGGTATTCTTATTGTTGCCGCAGCATTATTTTTCTTAGATACCTTTACATCAGTAAGTCAAAGTGAATTATGGAAAGAATCTCAACTGATTCCGCATTTTGATTTTATTGTGAAATGGTTCTTTGATCAGATGCAAGCTAATTCCAGTTTCTTAAATTCCACAAAATAAGAGGTTATTTTATGTGCGGCATTGTCGGCATTATTGGGGGATCGCCTGTGAATCAGGCGATTTATGATGGATTAACATTACTTCAACACCGTGGACAAGATGCCGCCGGTATTGTCACTATCGATGAAGAAAATCGATTCCGCTTACGAAAAGCAAATGGGCTGGTAAGCGATGTGTTCCGCCAAGAACATATGTTACGTTTGCAAGGGAATGCTGGTATTGGTCATGTACGTTACCCAACCGCAGGTAGCTCAAGTGTATCGGAAGCACAACCTTTCTATGTAAACTCTCCATTCGGTTTAACCTTGGTTCATAACGGCAATTTAACCAACAGCGCAGAACTAAAAGAGCGTCTTTTTAACGAAGCTCGCCGCCACGTCAATACTAACTCAGACTCTGAAGCGCTACTTAACATTTTTGCTCACTATCTTGATCAATATCCTACCGCACATCTCACACCAGAAAACATTTTTGAAACTGTTCGTAAAACGAATGAAGTGATCAAAGGGGCTTATGCTTGTATCGCTATGATCATTGGGCATGGTATGGTCGCATTTCGTGATCCGTTTGGTATTCGCCCGCTTGTTTTAGGAAAACGTGTATTGGATGGCAAAACAGAATACATGTTTGCCTCTGAAAGCGTGGCGCTAGATATCGTGGGCTTTGAGTTTGAGCGAGATGTATTACCTGGCGAAGCAATCTACATTACCTTTGACGGGCAAGTACATTCTGCCATTTGTGCAGAAAACCCGACACTTAACCCATGTATTTTCGAATACGTCTATTTTGCCCGCCCGGATTCTGTGATTGATGGTGTTTCGGTATATGGCGCACGTGTCCATATGGGCGAGCTGTTGGGCGAAAAAATCAAACGTGAATGGGGACGCTTAGTGGATGAAATTGATGTGGTTATCCCAATCCCTGAAACCTCAAATGATATTGCGGTACGTATTGCGAACGTCCTTTATAAACCTTATCGCCAAGGCTTTGTAAAAAATCGCTATGTTGCTCGAACCTTTATCATGCCGGGGCAAGCGCAACGTAAAAGTTCGGTTCGCCGTAAATTGAATGCAATAGCGTCTGAATTTAAAGGGAAAAATGTCCTTTTAGTGGATGACTCAATTGTACGTGGTACAACATCTGAGCAAATTGTTGAAATGGCTCGTGCCGCAGGTGCTAAAAAAGTGTATTTCGCTTCTGCTGCACCTGAGATCCGTTACCCTAATGTTTATGGAATTGATATGCCAACCAGCCAAGAGCTTGTGGCTTATGGACGTAGTGTGGAAGAAGTGGCTGAAATCATTGGTGTTGATAAACTGATTTTCCAAGATCTTTCTTCTTTATTTAAGGCGGTACAAACAGAAAATCCAAACATCAAAAATTTTGATGCTTCAGTTTTCACGGGCGAATATATTACGGGCGATGTCGGTCAAGATTATTTAGAAGCGATTGCACAAGCACGTAATGATAAAGCCAAAAGCAAGGCGGCAACGCAAGCAACGAATTTAGAAATTCACAATATCAGTTCATAAAATCTTTCGAAGATCATTCGAATTTTTATGAAAATCGGGTAAACTAAAAGAAATTAAGGGCGTTAATACGCCCTTTTCTTTATGACAAAGAGGATGGATTATGGCACTTTTACCCTTAGCAGAAGCGTTACAACAGATGTTGCAGCAGCTACCTTTACCTAAAGTAACCGAAACTTTAGCCTTAAATGCGTGTGCAAACCGTATTCTGGCAGAAGATATTTTCTCGCCAATTAATGTTCCAAGTTTTGATAATTCCGCAATGGACGGCTATGCGGTTCGTGTAAGCGATTTAGCACAAGGAAATCAACTCACGCAAATCGGTAAATCTTTTGCTGGCAATCCCTTTAATGGCGAGTTAAAGCAAGGCGAGTGTGTTCGCATTATGACGGGAGCGATGATCCCACAAGGTTGTGATGCGGTTGTGATGCAAGAAGAAACCGAAACAAGCGGTGATAATCAGATTATTTTTTGCAAAATGCCTAAACTTGGGCAAAACATTCGCCGAGTGGGGGAGGATGTAAAACAAGGAGAATTAGTTTTAGCGAAAGGAAGTTTACTCAATGTAACAACTTTACCTTTATTAGCCTCTTTGGGGATTGCACAAGTGCCGGTTTTCCCTCGTCTAAAGGTAGCTATTCTTTCAACGGGCGATGAACTAACAAGCGTAGGCGAGCCATTAACGGAAGGTAAAATTTATGATACTAACCGTTTTGCCGTACGTTTGATGTTAGAAAAACTAAATTGTGAAATCATTGATTACGGTATTTTGCCTGATGATCCACAAATCTTTGAAGCGAAATTTATGCAAGCGCAACAAGAGGCGGATATTTTAATTACCAGTGGCGGTGTTTCCGTGGGGGAAGCCGATTTTACCAAAGATGTATTGGAAAAATTAGGCAAAATTGCGTTTTGGAAAATTGCGATGAAGCCAGGCAAACCTTTTGCTTTTGGTAAATTGGGACAAGAGAATACCAAACAAATCATTTTCTTTGGTTTACCTGGTAATCCGGTTTCTGCTTTGGTAACCTTCTACCAACTTGTTCAGCCTGCTTTAGCGCATTTATCCGGTATGAATGAGCAAAGTATTGCAAAATTAACCTCAAATTTAACCGCTTGTACAGCGGTACCATTGAAAAAAACAGTGGGACGCCAAGATTTCCAACGTGGTTTTTATTATGCTAATGAGCGTGGTGAATTAGAAGTGAAACCTGTTGGCACACAAGGCTCACATATTTTCAGCGCATTTTATGAGAGCAACTGTTTCATTGTGTTAGAAGCAGAACGTGGCGCTGTTCAAGCCGGCGAGAAAGTTACCATTCAACCTTTCAACAGTTTACTTAAATAGTATGGAACTTAATGATCATGAAATGTTACGTTACAACCGTCAAATTAGTTTGAAGGCGGTTGATTTTGACGGACAAGAGAAATTAAAAACAAGCAGTGCATTGATTGTTGGTCTGGGTGGTTTAGGTTGCTCAGCTTCGCAATATCTGGCATCGGCTGGTGTTGGCAAGCTGATTTTGGTTGATTTTGATGAAATTTCTTTATCCAATTTGCAACGTCAAATTCTATATACCGATGCGGATATTGGTTTAGCTAAAGTCGAAGTAGCTAAAAAGCGTTTACAGGCGATCAATCCGAATATTGCCATTCAAGCCATTCATAAAAAATTTGCACAAGATGAGTGGGCAGAACTCATTGCTCAAGTCGATGTGGTCTTGGATTGTACAGATAATGTTGAAGTGCGTAATCAGCTTAATTTGCATTGTTTTCAGCAAAAACGACCGCTTGTTTCCGGTTCAGCCATTCGATTTGAAGGGCAAATTTCTGTTTTTACTTATCAGAAAGACGAGCCTTGCTACCAATGCCTAAGCCAATTATTTGGCGAAGGAACATTAAGTTGTGTCGAAGCAGGTGTGATGGCGCCGATTGTCGGGGTAATTGGCAGTTTGCAAGCAATGGAGGCGATTAAAATCTTACTCAATATTGGTAAAAATTTATCTGGTAAATTATTTATCATTGATGCTTTGCATTTTTCAGTCAGAGAGATGAACCTAGCCAAAATGCCGAGTTGTGCCGTATGTCAATCTTAATTGTAAAGAATGAAAAGATTTAAAATTTCTCCATTTGGAGTTTGACAGCTATACAAATTTCGATTATCATAGCGCCTGTTTTGTTCCTCCTTAGTTCAGTCGGTAGAACGGTGGACTGTTAATCCATATGTCGCAGGTTCGAGTCCCGCAGGAGGAGCCAACTAATTTCCTTTAGTTTTTTACTTTTGTTCTTGTTTTATTTGTCTCCTTTTATAAAACAGTTGATTCGTACCTCCAGAATTAGAACAAAAGAATTTACCCCGTAGGTGTTCTATGGGGTTTCTTTTTTTCAGCCTTTTTTAACACGATTCTCTTACAATTAACGGACATTCAATCGGATAGGTATTATTTCCTTTTCTACCTTCAATCAAATGCAATGCGGCTTGTTTTCCCATTTCGTAATGAGGAAGCTGGACGGTTGTCAGCGGTGGAAGAAATAAGTGTGCCACACCGACCATATTATCGTACCCCACAACGGCAACATCTTGGGGAATACGTAATCCTTTGGCGAGCAACATTTGGTAGGCAAGCAAAGCGATACGGTCATTTCCGCAAACAATCACATCATAATCAAAATCCTCAATCCCTTGCTCTAACAACTTTTTCAGTTCATCTGCACCGTGTAGATAGTCATCGCTTTCGTCCATGAAAAACTCAGTTAGTGGATGAGCTTTTTTTTGTGCAAACCAGACGGTGTGTAAGCCCTCTTGCCGTTTTTGGGCAGCAATGGCATTGTGAGGAATATAAAGACAAAGTGGTTTTTTATATCCTTTTTCCACTAATAAACTCATTACGTCTGCTTGACCTTGAAAATCATCGGGAATATAGCTTGCCACCTCAATATCTCGAGTAACACAATTAGCTAACACCATAGGATAAGCTGCAAGGCGTTTTGGCACGTTAATTTCTTTTAAGCCGTGTCGAGTAATAATAATAGCGGTTGGGCGGTGTGAGAGAAGTAAGTCCACCGCTTGTTCGACATCTTGCGGATTATCTTCAAAAGCGTTGATCACGAAACTGTTCCAGCCGTATTTTCGCACAGTTTGCTCAATGGCTAATAAAATTTCGACAGAAAAAGGCGTAGTTGCAGTGCTAAAAGAGAGTACACCAATGGTATTGTTACTTACGCCACGAATTTTTTGAGCGGCAATATTTGGCACATAGCCAAGCTGTTCAATGGCTTGTTTAACACGAGTGAGCGTTTTTTCGGAGAGTTGTTCAGGGTTGTTGATCGCTCGAGAAACGGTCATCAGCGATACGCCTGCCAGTTTTGCTACGTCTTTCAATGAAGCCATATAGTCCTCTTTGGCAACAATGTTAAGGTTTTAAAATTTAACGATACTTTCGCATTTTCTACGCTATTTTGACAAGCATAAAAATGTGATCTTGTTCACAAAATTGAAATGATAACGTTAAAAAGTGTGATCTTCTTCACATTTTCAACAAAAATTGCTTTGAAAGATAAAATGGTAACGTTATCATTTTGCTATCAAATTAACCTAATGAGGTGCAATATGCAAACAAGTACATCCAATAAAGCCTATTATTGGGGCAACCGTAACTACTTTGTATTTAGCGGTTATTTCTTTACCTACTTCTTTATTATGGCAACCTGTTATCCGTTTTTAGGGATTTGGTTGGGCGATATTAATGGTTTGAGTGGCGAAGAGCGAGGCATTGTTTTTGCAGCAATGTCATTTTTTGCGCTCTGTTTCCAGCCGATTTTTGGTTATGTCACCGATAAATTAGGTGTGAAAAAACATTTACTGTGGGCGGTTGCTGTTGCACTTGTTTTCTACGCACCTTTCTTTATTTATATTTTTGCGCCGTTATTAAAAAGTAACATCTGGTTAGGGGCTATTACAGGCGGTGTTTATATGGGCTTTGTTTTCTCAGGGGGCGCAGGCGCTTCAGAAGCTTATGTAGAACGTGTTAGCCGTCAAAGTCATTTTGAATATGGACGAGCAAGAATGTTTGGAATGATCGGTTGGGGGATTTGCGCATCGATTGCCGGTATTTTATATAGCCGCGATCCTAATTCTGTGTTCTGGTTAGGTTCAGCCGGTGCGGTGGTGTTACTGATTTTGGTCGCACTTGCAAAACCAGAGCAAAATTCTACCGCTTCTGTGATGGCGCAACTTGGTGCAAATAAAAATCCGGTCAGCCTTGCACAAGCCATTAAATTATTCAAACTTCCTCGCTTCTGGGCATTGTTAGCTTATGTGGTGGGCGTGGCGTGTACTTACGATATTTTTGACCAACAGTTCGGTAATTTCTTTAATACCTTCTTTGACTCCAAAGAAGAAGGGATTGAAATGTTTGGTTATGTGACCACGATGGGCGAGTTTTTAAATGCAGCCATTATGTTCTTTGTCCCACTTTTAATTAACCGTATGGGAGCAAAAAATGCGCTTTTAACCGCCGGTTTTATTATGACCATTCGTATTATCGGTTCTTCTTACGCTTCGGAGGCGTGGCACGTAGTCGTGTTAAAAACCTTACATATGTTTGAAGTGCCATTCTATTTAGTCGGTTTATTCAAATATATCGGCAATGTGTTTGAAGTTCATTTTTCAGCAACGATTTATATGGTGGCGTGCCAATTCATTAAACAAGTGGGCAATATGTTAGCGTCATCAGTGGTGGGAAGCTGGTATGACAAATTTGGCTATCAAGAAACCTACTTTATTTTAGGCTGTATTGCGCTTGGCTTTACCTTACTTTCCGTCTTTACCTTAACAGGCAAAATGAATATGCAAGAGCGCTATCAGCTTCATCGCCGTAATGCGGTAGGGGCATAAATATAGGGAATATTTTGTATGGGCGAGGGTTATCCCCGCCCGTAAACAAGCCAAAGAATTTAATCGAATTGGAGTTTATAATATGAGCAACATTATCCGTCTTTCTAGTCAAAAAAACGATCTTATTATTGAGGCATCAGATAACCCTCGCATCCTTTATTGGGGAGAAAAACTTTCCACATTTAGCCCTGAAAGTGCTTGGCTTTCACAAGCAGGCGTAACCAATGGAGGCTTAGATATTGATGTACCTGTATCACTCATTTCAGAGAACGGACGAGGCTATTTTGAAAGCAGTAGTTTAGAAGGACATCGCAATGGTCTAGACTCAATGCCGGTATTCAAATTAAGTAAAATTGAGCAAGAAAATGACCGCTTGATCTTACGCCAAATCGATGACATCGCCGGATTAGAATTTATCAGCGAATTTGTACTAGATGAAAAAACGTCCGTACTAAAAACCCGTAACAAACTACGTAATTTAAAAGCAGGACGCTATACGGTTGATCGCCTTGCGGTAACGTTACCATTACCGGAATTTGCTGATGAAGTTTGCAATTTCTACGGCAGATGGGTAAGAGAGTTCCAGCTTAATCGCCAAACTTTAAAACATGGTGGTTTCATTCAAGAAAATCGAGTGGGTAGAACTTCACACGAATATCCGCCTATTGTAATGGTCGGCGAAAATGGCTTTAAAGAGCAAAGTGGTCAAGTTTGGGGCTTTCATTTAGCTTGGAGTGGCAACCATCGTATTCGTGCCGATATTGATATTCGTGGTCGCCGTACTGTTCAGCTTGAAGCATTATATTTTGCCGGCGAAATTAGCCTAGAGCAAAATGAAGAAGTTGCCACGCCTTGGGTTTATAGCACCTTCTCAGCGGAAGGATTAAACGGCATGAGCCAACAATTCCATCAATATGTCCGTGAGCATATTGTCCGCTTCCCGAAAGAAAAAACACGTCCTGTGCATTTAAATATTTGGGAAGGCGTTTATTTTGACCATAAACCGGATCATATTATCGCTATGGCAAAAGCGGCGGCAGAAATGGGCGTAGAACGTTTTATTATTGATGATGGTTGGTTTATCGGACGTGATGATGATTTTGGCGGATTAGGCGATTGGTATTTAGATGAACGTAAATATCCAAACGGTTTAACACCGATTATTCAGCAAGTGAAAGAGCTTGGTATGCAATTCGGGATTTGGGTAGAGTTAGAGATGATTAATAAACCGACAAAACTCTATCAACAACACCCAGATTGGTTATTGGAAGTAAAAGGCTACGATCAACCTGCAGAGCGTAATCAGTATGTGTTGGATCTCTGCAATCCTGATGTGTTTAATTATTTAGTCGAACGTATGGATTGGTTGTTAGGCAATCACGACATTGACTATGTGAAATGGGATATGAACCGCCGTATTGTACAAGGCGCACACGAAGGCAAAGCCGCTGTTACCAAACAAACTGAAGCACTGTATCGCTTATGTGATGTGCTTTGCGAAAAATATCCGAATGTGGAGTTTGAGGCGTGTTCTTCCGGTGGTGGACGTATCGATTATGAAATTTTAAAACGCTCACAACGTTTCTGGACTTCGGACGATAATGATGCTCTTGAGCGCCAAACTATTCAACGTGGCTTTAGCTATTTCTATCCGCCGGAAGTGATGGGAGCGCATATCGGAGGCTATCACTGTCATACGACTTACCGAAAATTAGATGCAAATTTCCGTGGCTTAACGGCACTGTTCGGACATATGGGCGTAGAACTTGATCCGGTTAAAGAGGGCGAAGAAGAGCGCCAAAACTTTGCAAAATACATTGCGTTGCATAAGTCTTTACGCCCGTTATTGCACAATGGCGTATCGTTCCGACTAGACCGTAAAGATCCGGCCTCACTTGTGAATGGCGTGGTTAATAAAGAAGGCTCGCAAGCGGTTGTTTTAATCAGCCAACTTGCAATGTTGGATTACTTAGGGCAAGAAGCGTTACGTTTACCGTATTTAGCTGAAGGCGATTATCAAGTAGAAATACTCGATTTACCTCGTAATTTTGCCGAAGGAAAATTCGGGCATTTGATGAAAAAATTACCACAATGGATGGTAAAAGCCTTAGAGGGCGAAAAAGTTATCATTAACAGCCAATGGTTAGCCAAAGTCGGATTAGGCTTACCGTTAATTGATCCTGCTTCTGCAATGTTGCTGAAATTTACCCGAGTGTAAAGATGTAGGGGCGAAATATTTTTCGCCCTGA